>NZ_JAJALF010000001.1:0-704715 GCF_020514995.1 Leisingera sp. McT4-56
GTCAGACCCGGCCGTTTTGAAGGCCTGCCGGCTGGCGGCTCAGCCTTCTGCCTTGTGTGCCTTGGTGGCGGCCTGGACCGCAGCCGACGGCGCCGGGGCCGGCGCTGCAGCCGGGGCGGCTGCCGGAGCGGATTTGCGGCCGCCCGGGTTCAGCGGGTCGTCCTGGCGCTGCACGGAGCCTTCGAAATGGGCGCCGCTTTCGATCGCGATGGTCTTGTGGATGATGTCGCCCTCGACCCGCGCGGTGGAGGTCAGGCGCACCTTGAGGCCGCGCACGCGGCCGACGATGCGGCCGTTGATCACCACGTCATCGGCGGTGATTTCACCCTTGATGGTGGCGGTTTCGCCAACGGTCAGCAGATGCGCGCGGATGTCGCCCTCAACCGTGCCTTCGACCTGGATGTCGCCGGTGGTCTTGACGTTGCCGGTGATGTGCAGGTCCGAGCTCAGCAGCGATGCGGCGGGCTTGGCCTTGGGCATGCTGGAGGTGTAGTCGCTGGCCGCAGGCGCAGCAGCCGGGGCCGCCGCGGGTGCCGGGGTTGCGTCGGCCTGCTTCGGCCCGGGCTCGTTGATTTTGCTCTTAGAAAACATTTCTCGCAGCCTTGATGTAGATCATGGGGTTAACAGCTTGCCCGTTGACCCTGACCTCGTAATGGAGGTGGGTCCCGGTGGACCGTCCGGTGTTACCCATATCAGCAATGTGATCCCCGCGCGAGACCCTTTGGCCCTTGGTCACGCGGATCTTGGAGTTATGGGCGTATCTGGTTTCGATGCCGAAGGCATGGCGGATGGTGACCATCTTGCCGTAGCCGGATTGCCAGCCGGCATGGGTGACGACGCCGTCGGCGGTGGCAAAGATATCGGTGCCGGTGCTGCCGGCGAAATCTGACCCCTTGTGCAGGCGGCGGCCGCCGGTTTTCGGGTCGCGGCGGTAGCCGTAGCCGGAGGTCTGGCGCACGTGGCCGAGGTTCACCGGGGTGGCGAAGGGCGCCTGTTCGGCGGCCAGCCGGTAGAGGTTCAGCTGGTCGAGCTTGGCCAGGATGGCGTTGGCGCGCAGCTCTTCCGGTGCGGGCTCCTCGCCGCGGGTGGACATCGCCAGCGGCTCGAGCGGGCCGCCCTGGCCGTTGTAGCCGCGCCGCACCTGTTCGAGGATGCGGTCGGGCGGCATGCCGGCGCTGCGGAACATCTTGTCGAGCGGGGTTACGGAGACAGCCACCGCTTCCTCCAACTGGCGGAAGATCTGGCTGTTGCGTTCATCCATCAGCTGCAGTTCCAGCTCCAGCTCGTCGCGCTGCTGCAGCGCGCCCCGGGCGTCGGCCAGGACTTGGTCGCGTTCGGTGGCGGTGTCCGCCAGCACGTTTGCCAGCAGGTCCATCTGCGCCTCGGCGCTGGCCATCGCGGCATGGGCGCCGGTGCCGCCGCCGGTCTCTTCCTTGAGCTGCGCCAGCTCGCCGCGGGCGGCGTCGCGCTGGCTCATGGTGTCGCGCAGGGTGGTCTGGATCACCTCGATGCCGGTTTCCAGCTCGCGGCGGCGGGTTTCGGAGGCCAGCAGCTCCGACTGCATCGCCGAGATCTGCGCCAGCGCGGCGTTGAAGCGCTCCTGCGCGGCCAGCGCCTCTTCGGCGCGGGCGTCGCGTTCATCGGAAATCGCGTTCAGCCGTTCGCGGTAGGTCTGCTGGTCGCGCTTGGCCAGCTCGCGGAAATTGCCGGAGCCGATGCTGTCCATCAGCACGATGGCGGTGGCGACGATGGCCCAGGCGGTGAACAGGGTGATGCCGGCCACGGCCACAAGCTGGGTTTCGGAGCGCAGCCGGATGAAACGGGTGTCGGTGTCGGATTTCAGGAACACCCGCCGCTCCGGGAAGCGGCGTTCGAGAAAACTGTGAATTCTGATCGCGAGCCGTGTGCGCAATGTCCGGTCCTTGTCCAGTCTCGTCGTGCAGTCCCGTTGCGCCGCCGCGGGGCGGGTCCGGGACCTTGGCCGAAGTCAATAGACAGGGTGGGCCGGTTGGGCAAGCCTGTTGACCCATTGCAGCGGGCCGCGGCGGTCTGGGGCAGGGGATCGGCGGGAAATTGCCGAGCGGCGCGCGTCGGTTTCTGCGGCCAGGCTCCCGGGGCTGAGGCTTCCGGCAGAGGCCGGGGCCAGACCGGCAGAAGGCGGGAGAGTTGTGCGGCCAGGACGTGGTTGATAGCAAGTTATGGTATTTCCAAGAAAGTACTTCCTATGCCGTCGCTTCCTTCCGTCAGTGAACAGATGCAAAAACCGGATAACTGCCGCACGATTTTCATGTTTGCGCCGGATCTGGGAGATGCGCAGGACTTTCCGGTGACGTTTGAACCGGATGTTTACAGCTACAGCCGAAAACGCGCGGGCTTCAGAACTGATGCCCATCTTTTGGAGCTGCCGGGGACACCTGAGAAAGCGATGGTTTGCCGCCCATCGGACATGAGCGGTTGTCCGGAGCTGTTTGGAAACGTCCGGCTGGCGCGGGACAGCGTGCCTGAATTTCTTCCGGACTGCCTGTCGATTTCGGGCAATCCGGTGATCAGTGCTTCTTTGAAACAGGCAATCCTGGCGGCGGACCCTGATGGTGCGCATCAGTTCATCCCCTGCATGATGTACAACACCAAGGGGCAGCGCATATCGAGCCAGGACTATTTCCACTTTGTCTGCGGCCGCACGGTGTTCCTGCTGGATCAGGACAAACAGTACGGCCAGCTGCGCGGGGATGCCACGCCGTCGTTTCAAAAACGAATGTTCGACTCGCTGGGGCGGGCGCGGTTCCTGTCGCATCTGCCCGTGTGGTGCCATAAGGCCAGCGGCGGGCTGCCAATCTTCTTCTCGCAGGAGGCTTTCGGTCACATCCGGGCGGCAAACCTGCGAGGATTTGGGGAATTCACCAAGTACAATGGGCGGGACAAGCAGCCGGATGGCACACCTGCGGAGACGGTTGCTCATATCTGGGTGGACATGGACGGCTGAGCCGCTGCCAGAGGCGGCTTCAGCTATTCAGCCAGCGGCCTGCAATGCCGGAAGGAGCCGGGTCAGCGCGGCGGTTCCTGCTCCCGTTCCTCCTGTGCTTCGGTCCAGCCGTTTTCCCAGGCCTGGTGGTCGGCGTTGTCGAAGGCATAGGGGTTGGCGGTGAAGGGCAGGCCGTTCAGGCAGGCAAGGTAGCCCTCGTCAAAATGCGCGCCGCGCGGGTCCATGCCGCAGGGCTTGTGGGCGGTGTCGCGCAGATGGGCGGCAAATTCCGGGTAGCGGGCAAGGTCGGTCTGGTCGAGCCCTTCCGGGTGCTGCTCCAGCGCCCGGCGGCCGCGGCGGGTCAGCTGCCAGCCGCCGTCCGGCGCCGGTTCCAGAATGCGGGCGGTCTGCAGATCCGCCAGATGGCCCGCCAGCCGCTCGCGCAGCTCCTCCGGCGGCAGGCCGGGGGTTTCATTGGCTTGCTGGAACAGGGCGGCAAGGGCGGTTTCGCAGCTCTCCAGCGTGACCGGACCGGATCCGGCCTTGTGCATGATCAGGGCAACAAGGCTGGCGGTGCTCAGCAGTGGAAAGTCGTTCTCGAACATGGGGCACCCGTTTTCCGGGACTTCCCAGTCTACGCCGCCAAGGGCCTCAGGTAAAGGCTGCGGGCGTGGCAGAGGCCCGCCGGGTTCACCAGCCCGGCAGCGGCTTCACCTGATCGGCCAGCGGCCAGTAGAAATCCGGCGGCAGGCCGGCGTCGGCGCGCTTTTCCTCGTTGAAGGGCGGCTTCAGCGCGCCGCGGAAATACTTGCGCACCAGCGCGTGGAACTCTTCTTTGGGGTCCAGGTTGCCGCGCCCGCAGAGGAAGTTGAACCATTTTGAGCCATAGGCGACGTGGCTGACTTCCTCGGCATAGATCAGCTCCAGCGCCTCCACCGCCTGGGTCAGGTTTGCCTTGCGGAAGATACCGATCATGCCGGGGGTCACGTCGAGGCCGCGGGCCTCCAGCACCATCGGCACGACAGCGAGGCGGCCCATCAGGTCGTCTGCCGTGTCCTCGGCGGCGCGCCACATGCCGGCATGGGCCGGAAGGGCGCCGTAGTGGCTGCCTAGCGCTTCAAGGCAGTCGCACATCAGGTTGAAATGCTTGGATTCCTCATCTACCGCCTTGACCCAGTCGTCGAAAAATCCGAGCGGCATCGGCACATGGGAAAACCGCGCGATGATGTCCCAGTGCAGGTCGACGGCATTAAGCTCGATATGGGCCACAGCATGAAGGAGCGCGATGCGGCCTGCCTCCGATCCCGGCTTGCGCTTGGGCACGTCGCGCGGGTTCAGGAGTTCCGGCTTTTCCGGCCGGGCCGGATGCATCGGCGGGCTGGCGGTGCCGATGGGGATCTCCGGCGCCTCGCCGTTGCGGCTGGCGAACCACGCAGCGGCATGGCGGCGCGACAGGGCCGTCTTGGCACGGCCGTCGGCGGTGGTCAGCACCTCGGCGGCGCGTGCGGCAAGCGAAAGCGGCTGATCGGTCATGCGGGTCTCCTGTTGCGGCGGGCAGCGGTGCCGGGTTCACCTGATTTAAGCGGCGGAGTCCAGAGCGGAAACCGGGATGCTCCCGCGCCTGCGGGGGATCAGCGGTCTGATCGCCCTGGCTGCCTTGGGTCCGCAGCCGGGCGTTCCGCGCGCTGCGCGCCGCCCCCAAGGGCGGCGCCGGGCCCAACAGCTGCGGCTGCGCCCGTCAGGGCGCGGCCAGGGCGCGGGCAGGGCTGGCGGGAGCGCTTTGGCTACAGGGCGCGGACGGCGTCCAGAACCTCCTGGGCGTGGCCGTCCACCTTCACCTTGCGCCAGACGCGGGCAATGTTGCCATCGGCACCGATCAGGAAAGTGGACCGTTCGATGCCCCAGTGCTTCTTGCCGTACATGCTTTTCTCCTTCCAGACGCCGTAATCCTCGCAAACGGTGCTGTCCGCATCCGACAGGAGCGGCGTTGTCAGCCCGTATTTGGCGGTGAAATTCTCATGCTTCTTGAGGCTGTCCTTGGAAATCCCGAAAACGTGAGCGCCGGCATCGGCGAAGGACTGCAAAGCCTCTGAAAAGGCGATGGATTCTTTGGTGCAGCCGGGGGTATTATCCCGGGGGTAGAAGAACAGCACCACGGGCGCGCCCCGGAGGCTGGACAACGTGACCTCTCCGCCGCCGCCGCGGGGCAGGGTAAAGGAAGGGGCGGGATCTGAAACGTCGAGCATTGGCCTGTCTCCTGTCTGTTGCGCAAATCACTGCGCGGCGACCATAACCCATGAACAGCGAAGGGAAAGCCGAGATCAAACCCGCCGGCGAGAATAACCGCGCCGCCGCCGAGGCGGTGCCTGTGGCCGGGCCGGTGCCCGGGCCGGACACCGATGCCGGAGCCGGGGCCGGGGTGGTGCCGTCCGGGCCGCGGCGGCGGAGCCGCTTGCGGCTGCTGCGCCGTTTGGCCTGGCTGCTGGCGCTGCTGTCGTTTCTGGGCGCGGGCGCGGTCTACTTCGGGATCGGCACCCGGCTGGACGCGCCGGACTGGCTGCGCAGCCGGGTGGAGACCCGCATCGAGCGCCACCTGAACGGGCTGCAGATCGAATTCGGCGCCATCCACCTGGTGGTCAACAGGGGCTGGCGGCCGCGGGTAAGCCTGCGGGACGTGGTGCTGCGGCACCCGGACGGCGCGGTGTTTGCGCAGCTGGCCGATGCCCAGGCCAGCCTGGCGATGCGGCCCTTGCTGCGCGGCCGGATCCAGCCCAAGCAGATCACCCTCAGCGGGCTGTTTGCGGCGCTCCGGCGCAACAAGGACGGCTCATTGGCGCTGAGCTTTGCCAGCGGCGGGCTGCCGGCCCGGCGCGCGGAAAGCCTGGTGCAGCTGATCGAGCAATGGGACAGCCAGCTGGAAAAGCCGGTGCTGGCGGCGCTGACGGGCGTGGAGACCAACGCGCTGACGCTGTCCTATACTGATGACCGGCTGGGCCGCGGCTGGACCCTGGACGGCGGCCGCATCCGGCTGCAGCGCGACGGCGCCGCGGTGTCGCTGTCCGGCGCGTTCTCGGTGCTGAGCGGGCGCGGCGACGTTGGCACGGTGGAGGCCAGCTACCGCTCCGAGATCGGCAGCCCGGAGGCGGAGTTCGGGGTGCTGGTCTCTGACATTGCCAGCGAGGATATTGCGGTGCAGAGCCCGGCGCTTGGCTGGCTCGGGGTGCTGCAGGCGCCGATCTCCGGCTCCCTGCGCGGCGCGGTCGGGGCGGATGGCGCGGTGCTGCCGGTGCAGGCCAGCCTGCGCATCGGCGAGGGGGTGATCCAGCCGGAGGCGCAGACCCGCCCGGTGCCGATCAGCGGCGCACGCAGCTATTTCACCTATGATCCCGCGCGGCAGATGCTGGCGTTCTCCGAGCTGAGCATCGAAAGCGGCTGGGGCTCGGGGGTGATGCAGGGGCAGGCCAGCCTGGCCGGCATCGAGAACGGCCAGCTTACCGGGCTGGCGGGGCAGCTGCGGTTCTCCGATCTGTCGCTGAACCCGCGGCGGATGTTCGAAACCCCGGTCAGGTTTCCCGCGGTGGATGCGGATTTCGATCTGCGGCTGCGGCCCTTCCGGCTGCGGCTGGGCGAGATGCTGGTCCGCGACGGTGAAAGCCGCATTCATTTCGACGGCACCGTCGGGGCCGGTCAGGAAGGCTGGAACTACGATCTGAACGGCAGCGTCGACACGGTCAGCGCGGCGCGGGTCAAGGAGCTGTGGCCTGCGGTGCTGGCGCCCAAGCCGCGGGAATGGGTGCGGGACAACCTGCGGTCCGGGCGGATTCGCGACGTCGGCTTCCACATGCGCGGCCGCGGCCCGGGCAAGCCGTTTGTCAGCCTGGACCTGGGGTTCGACAACGCCGAGGTGCTGTTTCAGAAATTCATGCCGCCGGTGCGCGGCGGAGCCGGGCAGCTGAGCCTTTACGGCACGCGCTTTGTGGTGACGGCGTCGAGGGGCACGGTGCTGCCGGAGCAGGGCGGCGCGGTGGATGTGGCGGGCACCTCCTTCATCATCCCCGACGTGTCGGCCAAGGAAGGCACGCCGGGGATTGCCCGGATCAAGGCGCGCGGCTCTGCCACCGCGGCGCTGTCGCTGCTGAACCGGGAGCCCTTGCAGGTGATGGACAAGGCCGGGCTGCCGGTGGATCTGGCTGCGGGGCTCGTGGAGGCGGAGGGCACGCTGGCGCTGCCGCTGAAGAAAGATGTGCAGGTGGAGGAGATCCAGTACCATTACCGCGGCACGGTGCGGGCGGCGGAGACTGCCAAGCTGGTGCCGGGCCATGTGGCAAAGGCGCCGGTGCTGGCGGTCGAGGGTGATCAGGGCCATGTCCGCATCAGCGGCGACGGCAGCCTGTCGGGGGTGCCGCTGAGCGCCAGCTGGCAGCAGCAGATCGGCAAGGATGCCCCCAAGGACAGCCGCGCCGAGGGCCGCATCGCGCTGACGGCGGAAACGGTGGAGGCCTTCAACATCGGCCTGCCGCGCGGCTCCGTTTCCGGCAAGGGGCAGGGGCGCTATGCGGTGGAACTGGCGCCGGGGGCGCCGCCGCGGCTGGAGCTGGAGTCGGATCTGGCGGGGGTCGGCCTGCGGATCCCGGAAATCGGCTGGCGCAAGGCAGAGGCTGCCAGGGGCAGACTGTCGCTGTCGGCGGTGCTGGGAGAGAGCGCCACTGTGGAACGGCTGGAGCTGGCGGCGCCGGGGCTGGAGGCCAGCGGCCGGGTGGCCACCCGGCCCGGCGGCGGGCTCGATCAGGCGGTGTTTTCGTCCGCGCGGGCGGGTGACTGGTTCCAGGGCGCGGTGACCTTCCGCGGCCGCGGCAACGCCCCGCCGGGGATCGAGGTGACGGGCGGCAGGCTGGATCTGTTCCGGTCGCCGTTTGCCACCGACGGGCCGTCAGGCGGCAGCAGCAGCGGCGGCGGGGCGGTGCCGGTCAGCCTGCGGCTGCAGAACCTGCAGGTCACCGAAAGCATCGGATTGCAGAATTTCCAGGGCCGGTTCTCGACCCAGGGTGGCATGAACGGCGAGTTCACCGGCAGGCTGAACGGCCAGACGCCGGTGGCCGGAACGGTGGTGCCGCATGACGGCGGCACCGCGGCGCGGATCCGGGCCAGCGATGCGGGCGGGGTGTTCCGTTCTGCAGGGATCTTCGAGCACGGGCGCGGCGGCTCGTTCGACATGACACTGATTCCGGCGGGCACGCCGGGCGAGTATGACGGCAAGGTCGCGGTGCGCAACATCCGGGTCCGCAATGCGCCGTCGATGGCGGCAATCCTGAACGCGATCAGCCTGGTCGGCCTGCTCGATGAGATGACCGGACAGGGCATCCTGTTCACCAGCATGGACGGGCGGTTCCGGCTGGGGGCCTCGCATCTGATCCTGCATGAAAGCAGCGCGGTGGGGCCGTCGATGGGGCTGTCGCTGGACGGCAATTACGATCTGCGGTCCAGCCGCCTGGACATGCGCGGGGTGATTTCGCCGGTCTACCTGCTGAACGCCATCGGCCGGGTGCTGTCGCCGCGCGACGGCGAGGGGCTGTTCGGCTTCACCTTCACCCTGCGCGGAACCGCTGCCGACCCCTCTGTCTCCGTCAACCCGCTGGCGGGGCTGGCACCGGGGTTCCTGCGGGAAATCTTCCGCGGGCCGGCGCCGCAGGTTCCGGGCCAGCAGCCCGCGTTCAGCGCCGGCAGCGGGGCGGCAGCGCAGGCGCCGCAGCCGCAGGACCAGGAGCCGCAGGTGCAGGAGCCGCTCAGCGCCGGCAAGTAGCGCTGGCAAAAGATGCAAAACGCCATAGATTTCCCCTGCCGCACATCCTATAGCGCCTGCCATGAAACTGAGTGATTTCGACTTCGACCTGCCCGACGATCTGATTGCCACCCGGCCTGCCAACCCGCGCAGCTCGGCCCGGCTGCTGGTGGCCGCGGGCGGGGATCTGCATGACGGGCAGGTGACCGACCTGGTCCACTGGCTGCAGCCCGGCGACCGGCTGGTTCTGAACGACACCAAGGTGATCCCGGCGCGGCTCAGCGGGCAGCGCCACCGCGACAGCGCCCAAGGACCGGTGTCGGCCAGGATCGAGGCCACCCTGCTGGAGCCGCGTGCCGATGGCAGCTGGGCGGCGCTGCTGAAGCCGCTGAAGAAAATCAAGAGCGGCGAGGAGATCATCTTCTCCGAGGATCTGACCGCCAGGCTGGAAGCCATCGAGGACGGCCAGGGGCATCTGCGCTTCAACCTGAGCGGCACCGATTTCGACGCCGCGCTGGCAGAGGCGGGGGCAATGCCGCTGCCGCCCTATATTGCTGCAAAGCGCGCTGCGGATGAACAGGACAAGACCGACTACCAGACCGTCTGGGCGAAAAATTCGGGCGCGGTGGCGGCGCCGACGGCCTCCCTTCATTTCGATGCGCCGCTGCTGGACGCGCTGAAGGCGCGCGGGGTGGAGATTTCCTATGTCACCCTGCATGTGGGGGCGGGCACCTTCCTGCCGGTCAAGGTGGAGGATGTGACCACCCACCGGATGCATGCGGAATGGGGCAAGGTCAGCGCAGAGGCAGCGTCGGAGATCGCGGCGACCAAGGCGGCCGGCGGGAGGGTGATCCCGGTCGGCACCACGGCGCTGCGGCTGATTGAGAGCGCGGCCAAGGACGGGCAGATCCACGCCTGGGAAGGCGATACCGATATCTTCATCTATCCGGGTTTTGCCTTCCAGGTGGCGGATGCGCTGATGACCAATTTCCACCTGCCGAAATCCACCCTCCTGATGCTGGTTTCGGCGCTGATGGGGCAGGAGGAGATCCGCAGGATCTATGCCCATGCGGTTGAGAACGGCTACCGGTTCTTCTCCTATGGCGATGCGTCGCTTTTGATCCCGGCATAGGCGAATACATCTCAGAAATGCGGCAGGAAATCGTAGACAAGCGCCGCAACTGAAGGCCCCGCGTGCGCGCACCGGGGTCATGAAACTGAAACCGGAATCGGCGATACCGGCCCGGCGGGCTTGATCGCCCGGACATAACAATCAAAGGTGTTGGCAGCCCGTCCCGTTGTGGAGGGCTGCTTTGCTTTCGAAGGAGGCATGAAATGCTGCAGGTGCTGTCGAGCGCATGGGCGCTGCTCTTGGGGGTTTGCTTGCTGATGGTGGGCAACGGCCTGCAGGGCACCATGCTGGGTGTGCGCGGCGAGCTTGAGGGCTTTTCCACCTTCCAGATGTCGATCGTGATGGCGGCCTATTTCGTGGGCTTCCTGGGCGGCTCGCGGCTGGCGCCGGAGATGATCCGCCGGGTCGGCCATGTGCGAGTGTTCGCGGCGCTAGCCTCCTTCATCTCTGCGGTGATGATCCTGTATCCGCTGCTGCCCAACACCGTTGCCTGGGCGCTGGGGCGGATGATCATCGGCTTCTGCTTCTCGGGCGTGTATGTGACCGCCGAAAGCTGGCTGAACAACGCCGCCGACAACACCAACCGCGGCAAGGCGCTGTCGCTCTATATGATCGTGCAGACCATCGGCATCATCGCTGCCCAGATGATGATCCAGATCGGCGACCCGGCCGGTTACGAGGCCTTTATCATCGCGTCGATCCTGGTGTCCGTTTCCTTCGGGCCGATCCTGCTGTCGATCTCGCCCACGCCGGCCTTTGACACCACCAAGCCTATGACCCTGCGCAAGCTGTTTGAAACCTCGCCGCTGGGCTGTGTCGGCATGTTCCTTCTGGGCGGCGTATTCTCGGCCCAGTTCGGCATGAGCGCGGTTTACGGTTCCGCCGCCGGGCTGACCCTGTGGCAGCTGTCGGTGTTTGTCTCCACCTTCTATGTCGGCGCGATGATCCTGCAGTACCCGCTGGGCTGGCTGTCGGACCGCATGGACCGCCGGGTGCTGATCCTGGGTGCCGCGCTGGCGGGCGGCGCCGGAGCGGTCATCGGCTTCCTGTTCGGTGTCGAATTCAAGATGCTGCTGGTCGCGGCCTTTTTCATCGGCGGGTTGTCGAACCCGCTTTACTCGCTGCTGATCGCCTATACCAACGACTACCTGGAGCATGACGACATGGCGGCGGCTTCCGGCGGGCTGATCTTCATCAACGGCCTGGGCGCCATTGCCGGGCCGCTGATCACCGGCTGGCTGATGGAGGATGCGGTGTTCGGCCCGGCGGGCTTCTTCACCTTCATTGGCGCGCTGATGCTTGCGATGGCCGCCTATGCCGCCTACCGCGCGACGCAGCGGGCGTCGATCCCGGTGGGCGAGACCGGCAGCTATGCGGTGATGTCGCCGGCGGTGTCGCCGGTGGCGGTGGAATTCGCCCAGGAATACGCCATCGAAGCCGAGCTGGAAGAGCAAGAAACTGCCCAGGAACCGGGCTGATTGCGCTAACTAGCCAGAATTGTGAGGAATATTTCACCCATTGGGGTTGTCTGTCGCAATTTGTGACCCAAGGTTACTTGTAAAGGTAATGTAAAATGGCCTGAAGATAGGGTCAGGAGAAACTTGGAGTTACGACCGATGGCTGGTCCCAAAGAGATACTTGCATTCTGGCTCGACGAAGTGGGCGAGAAAGGGTGGTATCTGCAGGATGAGGCGCTGGATGAGGAGATCCGCGCGAAGTTCCAAAAGACCTGGGAGGAGGCCTGCGAGGGCAAGTTCTCCTTCTGGCTGACCTACCCGAGCGGCACGCTGGCGTACATCATCCTGATGGACCAGTTCCCGCGCAACATGTTCCGCGGCAACGGCAAGGCATTTGCCTCTGACCGGGCAGCAATGTCGGCCGCCAAGGTGGCAATCAACAGAAACTGGGACTTGAAAATCAACGAGCCTGCGCGGCAGTTCTTCTACCTGCCGCTGATGCATTCGGAAAACCTGTGCGACCAGGAACGTTGCATCCGGCTGATGATGGAGCGGATGCCGGAGACCGGCGGCAGCAACCTGCTGCACGCCCGCGCCCACCGCGAAGTGATCCGCCAGTTCGGCCGCTTCCCCTACCGCAACGAGGCGCTGCACCGCAGCAGCACCGGGCCCGAGATCGACTATGTGACAGCAGGCGGTTACGGTGAGACCGTGCGGCAGATGCAAGCGGCCGGCTGACACCGGCGCAGACAGAAGTTTGAAACGCCGTGCCTGACCCGGGCGCGGCGTTTTCTTTTGCCAAGCGGCAGGGCACGGGCCTGAACGGGCTTGCACCGGATCAGCTGCCGGGTGGCGTGCAGGCCGCGCCGCCGTCCTTCAGCCCCGGCACGGCGCTGATCAGGCGGGCGGCAAGCTCGGCCGCGCCTGCGCGGGCCGCCTCAGCCGCGGCCTGCTGCGGCAGGCCGCGCATCTCCGACAGGCTGTCCTGGATCTGCGCCAGACGGTGCTCCAGCTGTTCCAGCCGGGCAGCGGGTGCGGTGCCTGTTCCATCCTGAAGGGCCGCGCGGAGGCTGGCCGTTTCTTCCTGCAGTCCGGCCACAGCGGTGCGCAGCGGCGTCACACGGTCCGCGATGGCCCCCGCATTGGCAGTGACGCCCCCGGCGGCGTCCATCAGCTTCCACCCCAGGAACAGGCAGACCGCCAGCAGGATCAGTGTGGCGTTCAGGAGGGCCTTGGCGAGGTCGATCAGGGTTTTTGTCATGCGGGTCCTGTCCTGCGCGGTGGATTGCGGATGGGTTCCGGCCTATGCTGGCCCGGAAGTGCCCGCGCTGCCAAGCGGAAACCTGCCGGAAAACGCATGGCCGCTATGCCGCAGCAGAGGATTATTGCAGTGCGGAAAAATATAGTTTAACGGTAAACTAGTTTTTGGAACCTGTTCGAGGGCGAGGGAGCACCATGGCCGCACAATCTTATGACGTGATCGTAATCGGCGCAGGCCCGGGGGGCTATGTTGCGGCCATCCGTGCCGCGCAACTGGGTCTGAAGACCTGTGTGGTCGAGCGCGAGCATCTGGGCGGCATCTGCCTGAACTGGGGCTGCATTCCGACCAAGGCGCTGCTGCGGTCGTCGGAAGTGTTCCACCTGATGGAGCGCGCCAAGGATTTCGGCCTGAAGGCTGAAAACATCGGCTATGACCTGGACGCGGTGGTGAAACGCTCGCGCGGGGTGGCGAAACAGCTGTCCTCCGGCATCGGCCACCTGATGAAGAAGAACAAGATCACCGTGGTGATGGGCGAAGCCTCGATCCCGGCCAAGGGCAAAGTTTCGGTCAAGACCGAAAAGGGCACCGAGGAGCTGACCGCCAAGAATATCGTTCTGGCCACCGGCGCCCGCGCCCGCGAGCTGCCGGGGTTGGAAGCGGACGGCGATCTGGTCTGGACCTACAAGCACGCGCTGCAGCCGGTGCGGATGCCGAAAAAGCTGCTGGTGATCGGCTCCGGCGCCATCGGCATCGAATTTGCCAGCTTCTACAACACGCTGGGTGCTGACACCACGGTGGTTGAGGTGATGGACCGGGTGCTGCCGGTCGAGGACGCGGAAATCTCCGCCTTTGCCAAGAAGGCCTTTGTCAAACAGGGCATGAAGATCATGGAGAAAGCCATGGTCAAGCAGCTGGACCGCGGCAAGGGCAAGGTGACGGCCCATATCGAAGTGGGCGGCAAGGTGGAGAAACAGGAGTTCGACACCGTGATTTCCGCCGTGGGGATCGTCGGCAACGTCGAGGGCCTGGGGCTGGAAGAGCTGGGCGTCAAGGTCGACCGCACCCATGTGATCACTGACGAATTCTGCCGCACCGGCGTCGATGGCCTCTATGCCATCGGCGACATCGCCGGCGCGCCCTGGCTGGCGCACAAGGCGTCCCACGAGGGCGTCATGGTGGCCGAACTGATCGCGGGCAAGCACGCGCACCCGGTGAAGCCGGAGAGCATTGCCGGCTGCACCTACTGCCAGCCGCAGGTCGCCTCCGTCGGCTATACCGAGGCCAAGGCCAAGGAACTGGGCTACGAGATCAAGGTCGGCCGCTTCCCCTTCATCGGCAACGGCAAGGCGATTGCGCTGGGTGAGGCCGAGGGCATGGTGAAAACCGTCTTCGACGCCAAGACCGGCGAGCTGCTGGGCGCCCACATGGTTGGCGCCGAGGTGACCGAGATGATCCAGGGCTATGTGGTGGGCCGCCAGCTGGAGACCACCGAGGAAGACCTGATGAACACCGTCTTCCCGCATCCGACGCTGAGCGAGATGATGCATGAATCGGTGCTCGACGCCTACGGCCGGGTGATCCATATGTAAGCAGCCCCGGCAAAGCCGGAGTTTGGAAAGGCGGCCTGTAACGGACCGCCTTTTTTGCGCGCCGAACCGGCGGCGGGGCGCGGACCGGGCTGCGGGATGTGCTATTAGTTCACGCTGCGCTCTGGCCTCCCGGCACGCGCCGGGGTAACCAGAGGCAGAACAAGAACACTCAGAGGCAGCGGTCATGATGGCATCCGGTAAAACCCGCTGGGGCGCGATCCTGGCGGTCTGGGCTGCCGGCCTTGGCGCGGCGGCGCAATACGGCAAGGTTTCGGTTGTCTTTGAACAGCTTGGCGCACTTTACCCCGAGGCCGGCGCGGCGCTGAGCCTGAGTGTGTCGATGACCGGCGTGCTGGGCATCGTGATGGGCGCGGTGGCCGGGCTGTTTGTCTCTGCCTTCGGCTACCGGCGCGCGCTGGTCTGGGCGCTGTGGACCGGCGCCGCGATGTCGGCGCTGCAGGTGCTGCATCTGCCCTACGGGCTGTTCCTGGTTACCCGCGTGGCGGAAGGCCTGTCGCATCTGGGCATCGTGGTGGCCGGCCCGACGCTGATGGCGCTTTTGGCCAGTGACCGCCAGCGGGGCACGGCGCTGACGGTATGGAGCACGTTTTTTGGCGTTGCCTTTGCGCTGCTCAATTGGCTGGGCCTGCCGCTGGTGGCGTCCCGCGGGTTGCTGGCGCTGTTTGCCGCTCATGCGGTGCTGATGGCGGCGCTGGCGGTGCTGCTGCACTGGGCGATGCGGGACCTGCCGGTGCCGCCGCGCCAGCCGATGCCGCAGCTGGCCAACCTGCCGGCGCTGCATCTGCACATCTACCGCTCGCCGTTCAAGCTGGCGCCGGCCGCGGGCTGGCTGTTCTATACCACCTGCTTTGTGGCGCTGCTGACGGTGCTGCCGCCGCATGTGCCGGAGGGGCAGCGGGCCTTTGTGATGGGGGCGTTTCCGCTGATCTCCATCGCCTCGTCGATGGTGATCGGTGTGGCCCTGCTGCGGGTGATGCCGGCGGTGCAGCTGATCCAGCTGGGGTTTGCGCTTTGCGCCGCGGCGAGCCTGTGGCTGTGGGCAATGCCGGGGGACTGGCTGGCCTGCTTTGCGCTGGCCGCAGCCTTTGGCCTGGTGCAGAGCGGCAGCTTTGCCTCGGTGCCGCAGTTGAATACCACCGCGGCGGACCAGGCCGAGTCGAACGGCGCCATGTCGCAGGCAGGCAATGCCGGCAATGTGATCGGCACGCCGCTGCTGCTGGGCTCGCTGGGGGTGGCGGGCTACGGCGGCATGATGCTGGTGGTCTGCGTGCTGTTCCTGGCGGGCATTCTGGTGCACCAGCTTCTGGCCACGCGGCGGAGGGCCTGGGCCTAGGCGCCGCTCCCGCCTGTCACCGGCCCCTTTGGGGACCGTCTTCCGTTGGGCCGGGCGCCGCGCGGAGCGCGGCGGGGGGGGAATCGCGCCGGATTTCGGGCAGACAAACACGCGTTTTCCGCCTGCTGCCAGCTGCTGTCAGCAAACTTCATCCTGTTCGCGCAATGTTCTCATTTTGCCCTTGGCGTTTTCCACAGCATTCCCTATCTGTAGGGCGGGCGTCCGCCAAGGGTTCGGCGGCGCGGGTACGGGGGCATTATGGCTGAGCTGAAATCCATCGAAGTGCGCGGCGCGCGCGAGCACAATCTGAAGAGCATCGACGTGGATATTCCGCGCGATGAACTGGTGGTGATCACCGGCCTTTCGGGTTCGGGCAAGTCCTCGCTGGCGTTCGATACCATCTATGCCGAGGGCCAGCGCCGCTATGTAGAATCTCTCAGCGCCTATGCGCGCCAGTTCCTCGACATGATGGAAAAACCGGATGTGGACCATATCAGCGGTCTTTCCCCGGCAATCTCGATTGAGCAGAAGACCACCTCGAAGAACCCGCGTTCCACCGTTGGCACGGTGACGGAGATCTATGACTATCTGCGCCTTTTGTTTGCCCGCGCCGGCACGCCCTATTCCCCGGCCACCGGGCTGCCGATCGAGGCGCAGCAGGTGCAGGACATGGTCGACCGGATCATGGAGATGGAGGAGGGCACCCGCGGTTACCTGCTGGCGCCGATCGTCCGCGACCGCAAGGGCGAGTACAAGAAGGAATTCCTGGAGCTTCGCAAGCAGGGCTTCCAGCGGGTGAAGGTGGACGGCGCGTTCTATGAGTTGGACGAGCCGCCGGTGCTGGACAAGAAGTTCCGCCATGACATCGACGTGGTGGTCGACCGTCTGGTGGTGCGCGAGGGCATGGAGACGCGGCTGGCCGACAGCTTGCGCACCGCGCTGGACCTCGCCGACGGCATTGCCATTCTGGAAACCGCGCCCAAGGAGGGCGAGCCGGAGCGGATCACCTTCAGCGAAAATTTTGCCTGCCCGGTCAGCGGCTTCACCATCCCTGAGATCGAGCCGCGGCTGTTTTCCTTCAACGCGCCGTTCGGGGCCTGTCCGGAATGCGACGGGCTGGGGGTTGAACTGTTCTTTGACGAACGCCTGGTGGTGCCGGACCAGAGCCTGAAGGTTTATGACGGCGCGCTGGCGCCCTGGCGCAAAGGCAAGTCGCCCTACTTCCTTCAGACCATCGAAGCCATCGCGCGGCACTACGAGTTCGACAAGAACACCGTCTGGAAGGACCTGCCTGAGAAGGTGCAGAAGGTGTTCCTGTATGGGTCCGGCGAAGAAGAAATCATGTTCCGCTATGACGAGGGCGGGCGGGTCTACCAAGTGGAGCGCACATTCGAGGGCGTCATTCCGAACATGGAGCGGCGTTACCGCGAGACCGATTCCAACTGGATCCGCGAGGAGTTCGAGCGCTACCAGAACAACCGCCATTGCCATCACTGCGAGGGCTACCGGCTGCGCGACGAGGCGCTGGCGGTGAAGATTGCCGGCGTGCATGTGGGCCAGGTGGTGCAGCTGTCGATCCGTGAGGCGCTGGCCTGGATCGAGGATGTGCCGAACCACCTGAGCCAGCAGAAGCAGGAGATTGCCCGCGCCATCGTCAAGGAGATCCGCGAGCGTCTTGGCTTCCTGAATAACGTGGGTCTTGAATACCTTACGCTGTCCCGGTCCTCCGGAACCCTGTCCGGCGGCGAAAGCCAGCGGATCCGTCTGGCGAGCCAGATCGGCTCCGGCCTGACCGGGGTTCTTTACGTTCTGGACGAGCCGTCGATCGGGTTGCACCAGCGCGACAACGATCGGCTGATCGGCACCCTGAAGAACCTGCGCGACCAGGGCAACACGGTGATCGTGGTGGAGCATGACGAGGACATGATCCGTCAGGCGGATTATGTCTTTGATATCGGCCCCGGCGCCGGGGTGCATGGCGGCGAAGTGGTGAGCCACGGCACGCCGCAGATGATTGCCTCTGATGCGGGTTCGATCACCGGCCAGTATCTCGCAGGTACGCGGGAAATCGCAGTGCCCACGAAGCGGCGCAAGGGCAACAAGAAGAAGATCAAGGTGGTCAAGGCCACCGGCAACAACCTGAAAGAGGTGACGGCCGAATTCCCGCTGGGCAAGTTCGTCTGCGTGACCGGCGTGTCCGGCGGCGGCAAGTCGACGCTGACCATCGAGACGCTGTTCAAGACCGCCTCGATGCGCCTGAACGGCGCGCGCCAGACGCCTGCGCCGTGCGAGAGCATCAAGGGGCTGGAGCATCTGGACAAGGTGATCGACATCGACCAGCGCCCGATCGGGCGCACGCCGCGGTCGAACCCGGCAACCTACACCGGCGCCTTCACCCCGATCCGCGACTGGTTTGCCGGACTGCCGGAGGCCAAGGCGCGCGGCTACAAGCCCGGACGGTTCTCCTTTAACGTCAAGGGCGGCCGCTGCGAGGCCTGCCAGGGCGACGGCGTCATCAAGATCGAGATGCATTTCCTGCCCGACGTCTATGTGACCTGCGAGACCTGTAAAGGCGCGCGCTACAACCGCGAGACGCTGGAGATCAAGTTCAAGGGCAAGAGCATTGCCGACGTGCTGGACATGACGGTGGAGGACGCACAGCAGTTCTTTTCCGCAGTGCCGGCGATCCGTGACAAGATGGACGCCCTGATGCGGGTGGGCCTGGGCTATATCAAGGTTGGCCAGCAGGCGACGACGCTGTCGGGCGGCGAGGCGCAGCGGGTGAAACTATCCAAGGAGCTGTCGAAACGCTCCACCGGGCGGACGCTGTATATTCTGGATGAGCCGACCACCGGCCTGCATTTCGAGGACGTGAAGAAGCTCTTGGAAGTGCTGCACGAACTGGTGGAGCAGGGCAACTCGGTGGTGGTGATCGAGCACAATCTGGATGTGGTCAAGACCGCCGACTGGATCATCGACATCGGCCCGGAGGGCGGCGACGGCGGCGGCGAGATTGTTGCGGCCGGCACGCCGGAAGCGGTGGCCGATGAGCCGCGCAGCCATACCGGGCGCTATCTGAAGGACATTCTGGCGGCGCGGAAGGTGGCGGCGGAATAAGGGTAGCGTTTGAGGTGGGAGGGGCGCTGCCCCTCTTGGCCTTTGGCCAATTCACCCCGGAGTATTTCTGCAAAGGTGAACAGGGGGCGGGTGCGCCCCCTTTTCTTATGCGGTTTGCGCGGCGGCGGGGCGGGCCAGCATCAGCGGCGCCAGAAACAGCAGCAGGAAAGGCGTGTTCATTACCACGTTGAACCAAGCACCGGCAGCAAGGGAGCCGAGGCTGTCGAGGATGTACCAGGCGAGCAGCGCCGGAATCAGAAGGCGGCGGCCAAGGGCCGGATCGGTGCTGTAGACATGGTCTGCCACCAGATAGATCAGAACGCAGAAGCCGCACATCAGCCCGCCGCTGATGGCGGTCATCAGCGCGGCCGGCCCGGGGGTGAGCGCCTGGGCGCCGTCCACGGGCAGGAAGGCAAGGTCGATGAACAGGCCAAGTGCCGCGCCCAGCGGCGTGGCCAGTGCCAGCACCATCGCGAGGCCGAAGGCGGCGGAGAGGATCGAGACGGTCTTGAGCATGCGGGTTGCGGCGGCGTGGGTCATTGGAAGGCTCCTGTGTTGTGCCGCCTGCAGGATGCGGCGGGGCAGGGAGGTATAACAATTACCTGGGAGGTAAGTGAATTTCCGGGTGTATCGGCCTAAGCTGCGCAAAATGGAGGCACAGCATGGCAGAAGCATTTGGCGCGGTTCTGAAGAAATGGCGCGGGCTGCGGCGGATGAGCCAGATGCAGCTGGCGCTGGAGGCCGGGGTCTCAGCCCGGCACCTGTCGTTTCTGGAAAGCGGCCGCTCTCATCCCAGCCGCGGCATGGTGCTGCGGCTCAGTGATGAACTGCAGCTGCCAGGGGCGGCCCGCAACCAGCTGCTGACGGCTGCAGGGCTTGCGCCGGCCTACGTGAGCCGGGCGCTGGACGATGCGGAGCTGGCGCCGCTCCGGCAGGCGGCAGAGCGGATGCTGGAGCGCCACGCGCCCTATCCTGCGATGATGATCGACCGGCACTGGCAGCTGCTGGAGGTGAACCAGGCGGCGCAACTGATGCTGGGCGCCGCCGGTGTCACCAAGGGCAGCAGCCTGATCGATGCGCTGCTGGACAATGCAGCGCTGCGCGCGGCGCTGGACAATCTGGAGGAAGTGGAACGGCACAGCCTGGCGCGGCTGCGCACCGAGCTTGCGCATTTCGGCGCCGATCCAGTGCTGGAGCGGGCAGTGGCACGGCTGCAGGAGCATGCAGCGGGGCACGCGGCGGTGCCGGAGGCCGCGCTGCCGGCGGTGATCCCGGCGCGCTACCGGATGGGCGGGCAGGTGCTGTCGTTCTTCTCGACCATCACCCAGTTCGGCGGCACCGGCGATCTGATGATGTCCGAGCTCAGGATCGAGATGCTGTTTCCGGCGGATGAGGAGACGCGGCAGGTGATGGAGGCGATGGCCCGGTCCTGACCGCCCGCCGCGCAAGGCGTCAGTACGGCAGGTCGCCTGCCGCGCCGATCAGGCGCAGAACCTTCTGGGTTTCCCGGTTCACCTGATAGACGTAGCCGCCGGCCTGGACATAGCTGCCGTAGGGGTCGGGTGCCCATTGGCCCGGCTGGCCGATCCAGGTGTAGTCGTCCAGGATGTGATCGCCGCGGCGGTAGAATTTCTTGGTCACGCCGGGCGGTACACAATGGGAGGCTTTCACCGCCAGCCCCTGGGGGCATTGCAGGCGCGCCTCTTCATTGCCGCCATTGCCCGCAGCCAGCGGAATCGCCAGCGCGCAAGCCGCGGCAAGAACGGTGAACGGAACAAGGTGACGGCGTACCATTTACAGGGAATCCTTTTTTCGCTGCTCTTCACATAACGGGCTGTACGCCAAATCCAAGAGAGCGGAAAAAGTGCGGCGGCGGGCCGCCAGTTGCGGTTCAGGCAGCGGCAAGAACCCGCGCTTCGAAGCTGCGCAGGGCGCGGCGGGCGGCATTGCCGTAGCCGCGGCCGGTTTCGGCGCAAATTTCCGGGAATAATTCGCGGATTTCCGCCTGTGTGCCGGCGTCAAAGCCGGCCGCGGTTTCCGGACCGGGCTGGTAGCTTTCGCTGAGGGCGCCGTCGGCCCAGAGAATCTGGTGGCTGCCGAACAGCAGGTGGAAGTATTCGGCCTCTGCCAGGTCCAGCGCCGGGCGGATGGTCATGTCATTGACCAGGTCCTTTGCCTTGACCAGCACTTCGTCCTCGCCGAACAACAGCTCCGCCTGGAAGCCGGAGACCAGCATCCGGTGCTGCGGCGAGACCAGGAGGTCGCGGCTGTTGCCGCAGCTGCCGGCGGCAAAGCGGACCGGGGCGGTGTCCGGGGTGCAGACGGTGCGGCGGGAGCCAATCCATTGCAGCACCTGCGGGCCGTTGTCGTAGGTCATCACCTCCATGCCGGGGCGCAGGTCCTCGACCGGGACTTCGCCGCCGGGCACCCGGATCATCGTGCCGCGCAGGAAACAGGGCACGGTCTGGGTGATTTCCACCAGACCGGTGTCGGAGTTCCCCTCGCCGTTGTCTGCGGTGTAGTTGAAGTAGACGGTTTCCAGGTCTCCGTCGGTGACAACGGTCAGGGTGCCGTCGGCGTTCAGGGTGATCTGCTGGCCTGTTGTCAGTGTGACGGTATCGCCGGCCGAAACGGCCTGGTCGTTGATGTGGGTGATGGTCAGCGTGCCGGCGGTGGTGCTGTCATTTTCAAGGACATCAATCACCCGGGTCTTGTTTACGGCGATGTCTTCCTGGTCGTCCTGGGCGACGACCGCAGTTTGAACAGACCCGCCGGCGATCAGCAGGTTGCTGTCATAGCTGCTGTCAGCAGTATCTGCGATGCCGATCTTGAGGGTGTTCACCTCGCCCGCGTTCACCGGGGCGACAAAGGTCAGGGTGATGGTGAAGCCATCCATCTCCGTGTTGTACTGGTCGCCAGTATTGTCCACGTAGATGTTTTCGGTGCCGTCATTGATGTTGCCGATCGAGGCTGTGCCGTCGCCGATCGACACCTGAGCTTCGACCCCGTTCACCCAGACACCGACCACGTCGTTGTACTGGGAGTTGGCGAATTCGGGGTATTCCTCGGACGACAGCACGAAGTCGATGGTCATGGTGTCGCCATCGGGGATGAACTCGATTTCGAGGAACGAGGCGTCGTAGGTGTTAGCGCCTGCCAGCGCGTCGAAATCGGTGTCCCGGTTCACACCGCTTGTATTGGTGCTGGTGTTTCCGCGGACATTGGTATTTGAGGATCCGTCGCTGTTGGTGAAATCGCGGGCGTATCCGGTTGACAGGATGACACCGGAATCCGCGGGCGCCACGCCGGGAGTGGTGGTGTCGGCACCGGTGTAGATGCCGGAGGACAGGTTGTCGCCGCTGTAGGTCGCGCTGGTGACGGTGACGCCATCGCCAAAGATCTCCTCCGCCATCTGGGTGGCGGTGGCGGTGGTGTCGATGTTCAGTTCGGTTGCGGTGGCCATTCCGGCAGCCCTGAGAGTATTTATTAAAATGTTATCGTTCGCCCTACCAAATGACCCTGAACCTTGACGGAAATGTGGCGGGCAGGCGCCAAAATCCGGGAGATTGCCGGAAGCTTCACGGTATTCTTCTGAAAGGGCCGCAGATGAAAAAAACCGGCCCGTTGCAGGGCCGGCTGATTGTTGAAAGGGGGGTCTGGCTCCAGAGGCGCAGAAGCGCCTGTCAGCCTTCGCGGCTGCGTTTTTCGAAACGGGGCAGCATGGCAGAGAAATCCTTGCCCTTGCCGTCTTCCTCCTCGACGAACTTCTTGTAAAGCGCCATTGCCAGTTCGCCCATCGGGGTGTCGGCATCGGCGCTCTCAGCCGCCTGCTGGCTGAGGCCCAGGTCCTTGAGCATCAGCTCCGCCGCAAAGCCGGGCTGGTAGTTGTTGTCGGCGGGCGATTGCGGGCCGACGCCGGGGGCCGGGCAATAGGCGTTCATGGTCCAGCTGTAGCCGGAGGAGGTGGAGACCACGTCGAACATCTTCTGCCGGTCCAGGCCCAGCTTGTCGGCCAGGGCAAAGGCCTCGCAGGTGGCGATCATGGTGACGCCGAGGATCATGTTGTTGCAGATCTTGGCGGCCTGGCCGGCGCCGGCTCCGCCGCAATGCACGGCCTTCTGACCCATGATATCAAACAGCGGTTCCGCCGCTGCAAACGCCTCAGCCGAGCCGCCGGCCATGAAGGTGAGCGTGCCGCCGGCAGCGCCGCCGATGCCGCCGGAGACCGGCGCGTCGACGGAGAGGAGGCCTGCGGCCTCGGCCTGTTCCGCGACCGCGCGGGCGGAGTCCACATCGACAGTGGAGCAGTCGATCAGCGCGGCGCCCTTGGCCATGGCCGGGATCACCTCTGCCGCGACAAGGCGCAGGATGGCGCCATTGGGCAGCATGGTGATCACCGCATCGGCGCCTGCCGCGGCTTCCGCGCCGGAGGCCGCCATTTTGACGCCTTCGATGCTGACATCAGCCATGTCGAAACCGGTGACCTCATGGCCGGCCTTGGCCAGGTTGGCGGCCATCGGCCCGCCCATGTTGCCCAGCCCGATAAATCCGATCTTCATGCGAGTTCCTCCTCAAATGTCAGCGCATCGGCGCCGAGCGGCGCCAGCAAGTCGTCAACCGCCTGTGCCGGCACCGGCTGGCCTGCATATTGCCATTGCGGATTGCGGTCTTTGTCAATGATCTGGGCCCGGATGCCCTCCAGGAAATCGCTCTTTTCCATGGCCCGGAAGGTGTAGCGGTATTCCAGGTCCAGCGCCCGGCGGATGGCGGGGCCATCGGCGCGCAGGCGGCGCAGCATCTCCAGCGTGCAAGCCATTGACAACGGCGAGTTGCGCTTCAGCGATTTTAGCGCAGCAGCGGCAAATTCGCTGTCATCCGCTTCAAGCCCTGCAAGGATGTCTTCCAGGCTGTCCTTGCCGAAATGCCTGGCGGTGTCTTCGTGGACCGTGCGCAGCTTGCCTTCCGGCGCGGGATTGGCGGCGTCCTCCACCAGCTTGGCGCTGCCGGTCTCCTCCAGCGCGGCGATCAGCGCGGGCCAGCCCTCCTGCGGGATGAAATAATCGGCAAAGCCTGCAAGGATGGCATCGTCGGCTCCCATCCGCGCGGCCGTCATGCCGAGGTATTCGCCCAGGCGATCCGGCGCCAGCGCCAGCATCAGCGAGCCTCCCACATCCGGCACCAGGCCGATGCCGACTTCCGGCATGGCGATCTGGCTGCTTTCGCCGACCACACGGTGGGTTCCGTGGCAGCCGATTCCGACGCCGCCGCCCATGGTGAAGCCCTGCATGAAGCTGATCACCGGCTTCTTGTATTCGAAGATCCGCGCGTTCAGCCGGTACTCGTCGCGCCAGAAGGTGCGGCCATAGGAATAGTCGCCCTTGGTGCCGGTGTCATAAAGCTCGGCAATGTCGCCGCCCGCGCAAAAGGCCTTGTCGCCCTCGGCGTCGATCACCACCAGCTTGACGGTGTCATCGCCGGCCCATTCGCGCATGGCGGCGTCGATCGCCATGCACATGCCGTAGCTCATCGCGTTCAGCGCCTTGGGACGGGTGAAGGTGATGCGGCCGGCGTGGCCGGACTTGCGGATATGGATATCACTCATCGGGCGTGCTCCATCAATATTTGCGCCGCGTGCAGTCTGCCGATTGCAGGTTACTCCGCAATCAGCTGGCGCGCGACAATCAGGCGCATGATCTCGTTGGTGCCTTCCAGGATCTGGTGCACCCGCAGGTCGCGCACGATCTTCTCGACGCCGTAGTCGGCCAGGTAGCCGTAGCCGCCGTGCAGCTGCAGGCAGCCGTTGGCCACGTCAAAGGCGGTGTCGGTGACCATCAGCTTGGCCATGGCGCAGAACTTGGTGGCGTCATGGGCGCCGGTGTCCAGCTTCCACGCGGCCTGGCGCAGGAAGGTGCGGGCGGCCTGCAGGCGGGTTTCATATTCCGCCAGCCGGAACTGCAGCGCCTGGAACTGGTTGATGGATTTGCCGAAGGCCTTGCGCTCGGACATGTATTGAACGGTCTGGTTCAGCGCCGCCTGGGCGCCGCCCAGAGCACCTGCGGAGATATTCAGGCGGCCGCCGTCGAGGCCCGCCATCGCGTAGGAAAAGCCCTTGCCCTCCTCGCCGATCAGGTTGTCCGAAGGGATCGCGCAATCGTCGAACTGTACCTGCGAGGTGGGCTGCGCCTTCCAGCCCATCTTATCCTCCAGCGCGCCGAAGGAGAGGCCCGGGTTGCCATCCTCGACCACCACGGTGGAGATCCCCTTGGGGCCGTCCTCGCCGGTGCGGCACATCACGACATAGGCGTCGGAGTAGGAGCCGCCGGAGATGAACGCCTTGGTTCCGTTCAGGATGTAGCCCTCATTGCTGCGCTCGGCGCGGGTTTTCAGCGCCGCGGCGTCGGAGCCGGAGCCGGGTTCGGTCAGGCAGTAGGAGAAGATCTTCTCCATGGTGCAAAGCGCTGGCAGCCATTTCTGCTTGGTCTCCTTGGAGCCGAACTTGTCGATCATGCCGCCGCACATGTTGTGGATCGACAGGAAGGAGCCGACGGCGGGGTCGGCCATGGCCAGCGCTTCGAAGACCAGCGTGGCGTCCAGGCGCGTGAGGCCGGAACCGCCGTATTCCTCTGACACGTAAAGCCCGCCAAAGCCGAGCTCTGCCAGTTGCGGCCACAGGGATTTGGGGATGGTGCCTGCCTTTTCCCATTCGCGGGAATGCGGTGCGATGTTTTCCTGGCCGAATGCATGGGCCATATCGAAAATGGCCTGCTGTTCCTCTGTCAGTGCGAAATCCATGCGCAGCTCCTCCCGTCGCTCAGATGAATTGAACAGTTGTTTATTTAATAGCGGCCGGCGGACGCTGAGGCAAGCTGCGCAAATGCAAAGCCGCCGTGCAGCAATGCCGCGCCGGATGCCGGGCCAGCGCGGCAGCGGGGTGAGGGAAATCTTAAGAAAATTCGCCGAGTGTCGGGGGCAAAGACCCAATACGCAGGCAAAGCCTGGCGGAAGCATTCCACAAAGGAGCTGTTCACGTGTCCAGAACAGGCGCACAACATTTCTTGGCCCAGGGCGGCGGCGCCCCCAACGGCATCGTCTCCAGCAATTTCGAAGATCCCAACCCGGCAAGCCCGCACGCGAGGGTCGCGCTGGATGTACAGCCGGGGCAGTCGGGCATTTCCCAAGACGATGCGGCCGGGCAGGTCAAACGGCTGATTGCCGAGGCGCGCAAGCTGATCATCAGCCGCGAACTGCAGGCCGCGGTGCCGCTGGTGCAGCAGGCCATTCAGATCGAGCCTCGGAACGCTGAACTGCATTTCATGCTGGGCGAAACGCTTGAGCTGATGATGCGGCCCGAAATGGCTATCCTGTCCCATTTGGAAGCCCTGAAGCTCGACCCGGGCAACGCCCAGTACCAGTGCAACATCGGGACCTACCTGATGCGGCTGAACCGAGAACAGGAGGCGATCGGTTTTTTTGAGCTGGCTGCCCAGACGGATCCGAAAAATGCCATCGCTTTGGTGCGGATGATTTTCCTGAAGCTCCGGCACGCGGACTGGTCTGCCTTCAAGAACCTCAGCAAGACCCTGAAGGTCATCAAGAATTCAGCGAGCAACGTGGACCCGTTTGCGATGCTGCCCGTAACCGATGACCCTGCGTTTCAGAAAAGCTGCTCGGTAAAGGTTGCAAGAGCGGCAAAAGCCTCTCTTCAAGATGAGCCCTTCGTCCGGCCCCAGAGGCAGCTCGGTAAAATCAGGCTCGGCTACTTTTCCAGCGATTTCCACGATCACGCGACCATGTTCCTGATCGGCCGCCTGTTCGAGCTGCACGACCGCGGCCGGTTCGAGGTGATCCTGTACGACTACGGCAAGGCGACCCACGAGGCAGGCCGCCTGCGGGCGGAGAGAGCTGCCGATGTTTACCGCCATGTTGCGGACAAGACTTATGCCGAAATCGTCGAGACCGCCCGCGCCGACGAACTGGATATCGCCATCGACCTGAAGGGCTACACCAGGGGCAACAAGGTCAATGTATTCCAGTCCCGGCTGGCGCCGGTGCAGGTTGCCTATCTTGGCTATCCCGGAACAACCGGGATCCAGGCAATGGATTACATGGTGGCCGATCAGGTCACCATTCCGGCCAACCTGAGGAAGCACTACACCGAAAAGATCATCTATATGCCTGACTGCTACCAGGTGAATGACAACACCCGTCAGGCAGCCAGCCATGTTCCGTCGCGCGCCGAACTCGGCTTGCCGGAGGATGCGTTTGTCTTCTGCTCCTTCAACGGGCCATACAAGGTGTCTCCGGCGGAATTCAATATCTGGATGAACCTGCTGCACAGTGTGCCGGGCAGCGTGCTGTGGTTCTATGCCAACCAGGAGACCGTGCGCGCGGCCATCGCCAAGGAAGCGGAGCAGCGCGGTATCGCGGCGGAACGGATCGTGTTTGCCGATACGCTTCCGCAGGCAGAGCATCTGGCGCGGTTGCGCCACGCCGATCTCTTCCTCGACACGTTCAATGTCAACGCCCATACAACCGCAAGCGACGCCTTGTGGGCAGGGGTGCCGGTGGTCACGAAAGCCGGCAAGCAGTTTGCCGCCCGGGTTGCGGCCAGCCTGCTGCATGCCGTCGGACTGGATGACCTGACAGCCGCGACGCCGCAACAGTATGAGGCGCAGGCCCTGAAGCTGGCCCGCGATCCGGCCTATCTGGCAGAGGTGAAAACCCGCCTGAAGGACGGCATCCAGTCCGGCCCGCTCTATGACACCGAAAGCTTCACCCGCAGCTTCGAGGCGCTGATGGAAAAAGCCCTGGAGCGCTATGACGCAGGCCAAAAGCCGGACCACATCGGCCTGGCGTAAGGCCAACTGCAACAAGCAAAAGGGCGCGGCATCTGCCGCGCCCTATGCCGTTTGCAGTGGGATCTGACCGCCTGGCAGGCCGCGGTTACAGCAGCCGCACCTGGGTGCCGATCTGCACCAGCTCGTACAGTTCCTCGACGTGCTGGTTGTACAGGCCGATGCATCCGGAGGAGCTTTGGCGCCCGATCTTGCGGGTGTCATGGGTGCCGTGCACCAGATAGGCAGGCCAATCCAGATACATGGCGCGGGTGCCCAGAGGGTTGTTCGGCACGCCGCCTTCGATTGTCACCGGCAGCGTCGGGTCGCGCTCGCGCATGGAGGCGGTCGGCGTCCAGCTGGGGTTTTCTTTCTTGCGCACGACCTCGGTGTGGCCGCGCTTGGTCAGATCCTCGGTCATCGGCACCGAAGACGGGAACAGCCTGTAGGTTTCGCCGTCCGGCCCCCAGTAATGCAGCGCGCGGGAGCTGATGTCGGCCAGCAGGCAGCCGACGCCCAGGGTCTCGAAATGGTCCTGCCAGTTCTGCTGGGTGAAGGCGGACAGGTTGCGCTGAACCGGCACCTCGTCGCGGATGGCGGGTTCGTTCTGCGGGAAGGCGTCGGTGGATTGCGCGCGCAGGAGGGCCGGGGTGGCCAGCGTGGCGCCAAGGCCCATCAGGGTTGCGCGGCGGGTGATGCGGAGTTTGGTCATGTTGCCTCTACCGTGCTGCTCGAAAACTCCTCCGCAAGATAATCATCGCTGCGGGTTTTCCTAGGGGCGGCATAGCGGAATTTCACCGCCTCACAAGCTTGTGTTGCGCCGGGCGGCGGAACGCCGCCGCCCCGGTATCGATCGCGCATCAGGCCGGCAGGTTGCGGGCCTGGGCAAAGGACAAAAGACGCTTGCTGTCCTCGTCCCACAGGTGCAGGCGGGCATTGGCCAGGCTTTCGCGGATGGTCATCCGGTTGCCCTCGGCCAGCTCGGCATGGTCGCGCAGCACCTCCGGCAGCCGGTAAAAGGGGATGCGGCTGTAGAGGTGGTGCACGTGGTGGATGCCGATATTGGCGCTGAGCCATTGCAGCACCGGCGGCAGCACGTAGTGCGAGCTGCCGTGCAGGGCGGCGTCATGCAGCTGCCATTCGCTGTCCTGCTGCCACTGGGTGTTCTCGAACTGGTGCTGGACATAGAACAGCCACAGGCCCGCGGTGGCGGCGATCAGCGTGGCAGGCAGGAAAATCAGCAGCAAAGGCATCAGCCCGCCGAAATACCAGATCAGCCCCAGCGCCGCGAGGATCGAGGCATTGGTGCCCATGGCGCTGACCCAGTAACGCATCTGCCCCGTCAAACCGTAGGGGATGCGGTTCTGCAGAAAGAACAGGTAGCCGGGGCCGATGCCGAACAGGGTGACAGGGTGGCGGTAGAGCCGGTACATCAGACGGCCCCAGCGGCTTTCGGCGCGGTATTCGGCCACGGTCATCGTGTGGATGTCGCCCATGCCGCGCTTGCCGAGGTTGCCGTGGGTGCTGTGGTGGATCGAATGGGTGCGGCGCCAGACGTCATAGGGGGTCAGGGTGAGCACCCCGATGATGCGGCCCACCCAGTCGCTGACATGGCGGTTGTTGAAGAAGGACCCGTGGCCGCAATCGTGCTGGATGGTGAACAGGCGCAACAGGAAGGCGGCGATCAGCACCGAAATGGCCAGCGTCAGCCAGTAGCTGACCGACAGCGACCACCAGGCCAGCGCCCAGAGCAGCAGGAACGGCACAACAGTCACCGCCAGCTCAAAGCTGCTGCGCAGTGGGCTGGGATCGCGGTATTGGGCCAGGATCTTGACCCAGTCGCGCGCGGGTCGTGCCGCCGCCAGCGGCTGGTTCGGTTCGGAAGTCTTGCTCATGCGCCTGCCGTTTGTCTGTCTGTTGCAGACCGGATAGACGAGTTACGCCGCGGAACAAGCAAAAACCGGCTTCCACCGCCGCTTTTCCGGCAAAAATCCGGTGCCATTGCAGGATCGCCATCATTCCCGGTCCTTTTGCGCCGGCGCTCTGCGGAAATGGCCGCAGCGCACCCCCAGGGCGCAGGCCGCTTTTGGCGGCAGCGAGTCACAAGCCGCTGGCGTTCCCTGTTGCCAGGAACCTGAAGTTGGCCTTGCCAGCGGCCCAAACGGCAATCCGGTCAATCCGAAGCTGCCGGTTGCGGCGCCGTACCGGCAGTTCGAACAACGCATGAATCACCCGGAAAACCGCCGGATCTGGCTGGACAGCCTGCTAGCGGCGGTGCTGCCGACCGAACGGAGAACGGCAGGAAATGAAAAAGGCCCCGGGATTCCCGGGGCCTTTTACTGTTAAGGAGCAGTAGGTTAGTCCATTGCCTTGAAGTTGAACTCGCCACCTTCCTTGATGCCCGAGGGCCAGCGGGAGGTCACGGTCTTGGTGCGGGTGTAGAACTTGAAGCTGTCCGGGCCGTGCTGGTTCAGGTCGCCGAACATCGACTTCTTCCAGCCGCCGAAGGTGTGGTAGGCCAGCGGCACCGGGATCGGCACGTTGATGCCCACCATGCCGATGTTGACGCGGGATGCGAAGTCGCGCGCGGTGTCGCCATCGCGGGTGAAGATCGCGGTGCCGTTGCCGTACTCGTGATCCATCGCCAGCTTCAGGGCTTCCTCGTAAGTGCCTGCACGCACAGTGGAAAGCACCGGACCGAAGATCTCCTGCTTGTAGATGTCCATGTCGGTGGTGACATGGTCGAACAGGTGGGCACCGACAAAGAAGCCGTCCTCGTAGCCCTGCAGTTTGAAGTCGCGGTTGTCGACCACCAGCTTGGCGCCCTGGTCGACGCCGGACTGGATCAGGCCCAGGATGCGCTCCTTGGCGGCCGCGGTCACAACCGGGCCCAGGTCCACGTCATCGCCGGCGGTGTAGGGGCCGACTTTCAGGGTTTCGATGCGCGGGATCAGCTTCTCGATCAGCTTGTCGGCGGTTTCCTCACCGACCGGCACCGCAACCGAGATCGCCATGCAGCGTTCGCCGGCCGCGCCGAAGCCTGCGCCGACCAGCGCGTCAGCGGCCTGGTCCAGATCGGCGTCGGGCATGATGATCATGTGGTTCTTGGCGCCGCCGAAGCACTGGGCGCGCTTGCCGTTGGCGGTGGCGCGGGAGTAGATGTACTGCGCAATCGGGGTGGAGCCGACGAAGGACACGCCCTGGATGATTTCGCTGTCCAGAATGGTGTCGACAGCTTCCTTGTCGCCGTTCACGACCTGGAACACGCCTTCGGGCAGGCCTGCCTCGATGAACAGCTCGGCCAGCATCAGCGGCACGGAGGGGTCGCGCTCGGAGGGCTTCAGCACCACGGCGTTGCCGCAGGCCAGCGCCGGGCCGACGTGCCACAGCGGCATCATGGCGGGGAAGTTGAAGGGCATGATCGAGCCGACAACACCCAGCGGCTGGCGCATGGAGTACATGTCGATGCCGGGGCCTGCGCTGTCGGTGAATTCACCCTTCAGCATCTGCGGCGCGCCGACGCAGTATTCGATCACTTCCAGGCCGCGCTGCAGGTCGCCCTTGGCGTCCGGGATGGTCTTGCCGTGCTCGCGCGACAGCGCCTCGGCCAGCTTGTCCATGTCGCGGTTCATCAGGCCAACCATCGCCATCATCACGCGGGCGCGCTTCTGCGGGTTGGTTGCGCCCCATGCGGGCTGCGCCGCGGCGGCCTTTTCGATCGCATCGGTGGTCTCGGCAGCGCTGGCCATCGGGCACTGGTACTGCACTTCGCCGGTTGCGGGGTTGAAAACATCGTCAAAGCGGCCCGAGGTGCCGGAAACCAGTTTGCCGTTGATAAAGTGGCCGAGTTCTTTCATCGGATCCTCCTCTGTTCATCTTGCCCTTATCGTAGGCTTGCAAAAAACGTCGGAAAAGAGGAAACATTTCAAAGAGGCTTTGCAGGAACGCAAAAGGTTAACGCGGCGTTCGCAGGAAAACGGAGGACCCGGGGCCAATGGATCCGCAGTGGGATGATATGAAAGTGTTTTTGGCGGTGGCCCGGGAGGCGAGCCTGTCCGGCGCGGGCCGTATCCTGAAAATGGATCCTGCAACCGTCGGCCGCCGTATTGCCCGGTTCGAGGCGGCGCTGGAGACGCCGCTGTTCGTGAAATCGCCGCAAGGCTATGCGCTGAGCGCGGCCGGCGACCGGCTGCTGGTGCATGCCGAGGCGGCCGAACAGGCGATGCGGGCAGGGACCGAAGCGCTGAGCGGCCCCAGCGACACTATGTCCGGGCAGATCCGCATCGGCGCCCCGGACGGCAGCGCCAACTACATATTGCCGCAGGTCTGCGCCCAGATCGCCGAGGAGAATCCGGATCTTGACATCCAGATCGTGGCGCTGCCGCGGGTGATCAACCTCAGCCGCCGCGAAGCGGATATGGCGGTCACGGTCAGTGCGCCGACCGCGGGCAAACTGCTGGTGCAAAAGATCTGCGACTATAAGCTGCACCTTGTCGCCTCGCGCCATTACCTGAAAGAACACCCGGAGATCGAGACGCTGGAGGACCTGAAGGGCCACAAGATGATCGGCTATATTCCCGACATGATTTTCGACAAGGAACTGGACTATTTGAACGATATCGGCGTCGAGCGGGTGGCGCTGGCGTCCAACTCCGTCTCGGTGCAGATCAAGATGGCAGCACAGGGCACCGCGATCTGCGTGGCGCATGATTTCAGCCTGCCGGCCCACCGGATGCTGCGCAAGATCCTGACCGACAAGGTCAGCCTGACGCGCAGTTTCCACCTAGTGCGGCACCAGGGCGACCAGCGCAGCGAGCGGCTGAACCGCTTTGCCCAGGCGCTGTCGAAAGGCATCCGCGACGAGGTGGCCCGGCTGGAAGCCTTGACTTGAAGCTGCGTTGCGGCAAACCTTGCTGTAACGCAATAAAATTTCGGAGGTTTGCTGTATGCTTGTTCAGGTCATTTTGAAGTCCAAGGCCAGCTCCGGTGTGGTGACAGTCAAGCCGGATGCAAGCGTGGCCGAGGCGGCAAAAGTGATGTCGGACAACCGTTTTGGCACCGTGGTTATTTCCGCAGATGGCGAAACGCCGGATGGCATCCTGTCAGAGCGCGACATTGTAAGGGAATTGTCTAAGGAAGGGGCCACCTGCCTGGATCAGCCGGTCAGCAGCTACATGACGCGGAAACTGGTCACCTGCACCAACCAGTCCAATGTCGGCGAGGTTCTGAAGCAAATGACAGACGGGCGCTTCCGCCACATGCCGGTGGTCGAAGACGGCAAGCTGGTCGGGATCGTGACGCTGGGCGACGCGGTGAAGGCGCAGCTGGCGCAGGTGGCGATGGAGAAAGACGCGCTGCAAGACATGATCATGGGGCACTGAGCCGCAGGCGCGGCGTCCGTATTTCTGCCCCCTTGCATTGGCGGCAGCAAATATGTTTGCGTGTGCAGAAATTTCTGACAAGGCAGGAGGCCGCCCATGCGCGTGGGTCTGTATCCCGGCACCTTCGACCCGATCACAATCGGGCACATCGACATCATCCGCCGCGCCAGCGCGCTGGTGGACAAGCTGGTCATCGGCGTGGCGATCAACCGTGACAAGGGGCCGCTGTTCGGCCTCGAGGAGCGGGTGGCGATGATCGAAGCGGAATGCGCCAAGCTGAGCGATGAGACCGGCACTGAAATCGTGGCGCATCCGTTCGAAAACCTGTTGATCGACTGCGCCCATGATGTCGGCGCCCAGATTATCGTGCGCGGCCTGCGGGCGGTGGCCGATTTCGAGTATGAATTCCAGATGGTCGGCATGAACCGGGCCCTGGACAGCTCGGTCGAGACGGTGTTCCTGATGGCCGAGGCGCGGCATCAGGCGATTGCCTCCAAGCTGGTCAAGGAAATCGCCCGGCTGGACGGCGACGTGTCGAAATTCGTGACGCCGCTGGTCAAGGACAAGCTGCTGCACCGGCTGGGCAAGTCCGGCTGACACCCGCCTTCGCACTGACGGACACAGGCAAAGCCGGGCTGACGCCCGGCTTTGTGCTTTCGGTGGCGCGCTGCGCGCGCAGGCGGCGGCTGGCGCCGCCGGAAAATTTCAGAGAAGGGGCCGGGAGCCCGCCGAAGCGGCGGCCGGGGAAGGGCGGGTCAGCGCCAGAACGCCAGCCAGTCGATCAGGGCAAACAGTTTCTTGCCAAGGAAAATCATGTGGCGGTCGCCCGCCAGGGCAATGTCGATGACGGCAGCGGCAATCAGGAACAGTCCCAAATAGAGTGCAATCCGGTTGGTCATGAAAGCTCCGCCGCAAAGGAAAACGCCCGCCCAGATAACCTGAGCGGGCGTGAATTCTCAAGGGGGTGAGGGCGTTTAGCCCAGCTTGCCCATGGCCACGGCCACATCGGCCATACGCACCGAGAAGCCCCATTCGTTGTCGTACCAGGCCAGCACGCGCACCATGCGGTCCTCGACCACGCGGGTCTGGTCCGGCGCGAAGATGGAGCTTTCCGGGGTGTGGTTGAAATCGGTGGAGACCAGCGGCGCCGGCTCATAGCCCAGCACGCCCTTCATCGGGCCTTCGGCGGCTTCCTTGACGGCGGCGTTGACCTGCTCGGCGGTCACGTCGCGGCCGGCGCGGAAGGTCAGGTCCACGGCGGAAACATTCGGGGTCGGCACGCGGATGGCAGAGCCGTCCAGGCGGCCTTTCAGGTTCGGCAGCACTTCGCCCAGGGCCTTGGCGGCGCCGGTCGATGTCGGGATCATCGACATGGCAGCGGCGCGGGCGCGGTACAGGTCCTTGTGGCGGCGGTCCAGGGTCGGCTGGTCGCCGGTGTAGGCGTGGATGGTGGTCATGATGCCGTGCTCGATGCCGAACGCCTCGTCCAGCACCTTGGCCAGCGGCGCCAGGCAGTTGGTGGTGCAGGAACCGTTGGAGATCATGGTGTCGCCGGCTTCCAGCTGGTCGTCGTTGACACCGAACACGATGGTCTTGTCGACGTTCTTGCCGGGGGCGGACAGCAGCACCTTCTTGGCGCCGCGCTCCAGGTGCGCCTTGGCCTTCTCGCCATCGTTGAACTTGCCGGTGCATTCCAGAACCACGTCGCAGCCCGACCAGTCCAGCTCGTTCATGTCGTAGGTGGAGAACATCTGCATGTCGCCGCGGCCCAGGTTCATGGTGCCGTCGCCGATGGTCACTTCACCCGGGAAACGGCCATGCACGGAGTCGTACTTGATCAGATGCGCCGCGGTTTCCAGCGGGCCGGTGGCGTTCACCTTGATCACTTCGATGTCGTCGCGGCCCGAGGCGGCGATGTGCGACAGGGTGCAGCGGCCGATGCGGCCAAAACCGTTGATCCCGACTTTGATGGTCATGAGTACGTCTCCAAGCGAGCAAAACCTTTGGCCGCCATATAGACCGGAGGCCCTGTGGTCTAAAGGGGTAAAAGCGTCATTAAATGAAACTGTTAGCGCAAAAAGCGCATGGTGGCGGTAACGGTTTCAGCCGGTGGCGGTAACGGAAATCCGCGCCTCCGGCGCGGTGGCGCTAACGCTTGTGCTGCGGCGCGGAAGCGGGCAGATTGCCACTCAGACGCGAACAGGGATTGAGGAAATTGGCATGAGCGGATTGCTGGCGCTGCTGGATGACGTGGCCGGAATTGCCAAGGTGGCGGCGGCTTCGGTCGATGACGTGGCGGCGGCGGCGGGCAAGGCCGGCGCTAAGACCGCGGGCGTGATCATCGATGATGCGGCAGTGACGCCCAAGTACCTGCAGGGGTTCGCACCTGCCCGCGAGCTGCCGATCATCTGGCGCATCACCCGCGGATCGCTGTTCAACAAGCTGATCCTCTTGATGCCGGTGGCGATGCTGCTGGCGAATTTCGCCCCTTGGCTTATCACCCCGCTGTTGATGCTGGGCGGCGGGTATCTGTGTTTCGAGGGGGCAGAGAAGGTCTTTCACGTGCTGTTCCCCCACGCCAGCCACGCCATCGACGAGGACATGAGCATCAAGGACCCCGGCCACCTGGAGGAGCAGAAGGTCAGGGGTGCGATCAAGACCGATTTCATCCTGTCGGCGGAGATCATGACCATCGCGCTTGCCGCCATCGAGGCGCCGACGGTGTGGATGCAGGCAGCGACCCTGGCGGTGGTGGCGATCGGCGTCACGCTGGCGGTCTACGGCTCTGTCGCGCTGATCGTTAAGATGGACGATGTGGGCCTCTACCTGGCGCAGAATGCACCGACACCGGTGGGGCGCGGGCTGGGGCGCGGGCTGGTCAAGTTCATGCCGGTGCTGATGAAAATCCTGTCGGTGGTCGGTACCGCAGCGATGCTGTGGGTGGGCGGCTCCATCATCATCCACGGACTGGAAGTGCTGGGCTTTGGCTGGCTGGGCCATCTGATCCACGACTGGGCCTATGCCGTGGGCCATGCGGTGCCTGAGGGCTGGACCGGCTTTGCCGAGTGGACCGCCAAGGCGGCGATGGACGGGGTGTTCGGCGTCGCGCTGGGGCTGATGCTGATCCCGCTGGCGACCAAGGTGATCGCGGCTGTTGCGGGCGAAAAAGCCGGGGGCTGAACCAGCGTGTGCCGAACTGGCTGAATGACAATTCCTGACCAGAGCGGGCACTTCAGCGATACCTTGGCCTTCTTAAAAAGGGCACCAGGCGTTCTACGCAGTCCATCACCCTTTTTACCTGCATCCGAAATTTGCGTGCATCCAAGATTTCAGAGAAGATTTCGGACGGTTGCATTCAGTTGCCTGCTACTAAACAATGAGCATTGAGGTGCTTGCCTAAGGGGTGGCCCAAACGACGTCGTAACGAGGAGGATGCCAAAGGATGTGCTTTCAGCGAATAGTGCGGGGTAGCCTGGTGACGTTTTCGGCCGTGCAAATGCTGCTGTCGATGCAAATGAGCACGATGGCGCAGGCAGAGATGCTCAGTACAGGAGAGGTAATTTCAAGATATGCGGCACATGCCGACCGCGATTTTTTGTTGAGTGAACTCAAGAAACAAGAAGTTCATGACGAACTTGTCGCGAGGGGGGTAGACCCGAATGAAGCCGAAACGCGTCTTGCGGCGCTATCGAATGAGGAAATTGCGTCGGTAATTGCACAAATGGAAAGCGACACCGCCGGCGGCAACGGGGTTGTAGGCGCACTGCTAACCGTGTTCATCATCTTGCTTGTAACGGATCTTTTGTGCCTGACGAAAGCGTTTCCCTTTACGCGGTGCGCCGGCCGCTGATCTTCACTCGCGGTCTTCGTTGTCCTGTTTGGCTTACCGCCCTTTTGCCAGTTCTACTGGTTGCTTGCTCGCAGCCACAGGGGCAAATACCACCCCGAATTGATGCCCCGCAGCGTGCGATGGTGGCCGGGGTTCCGCTTATCAAACAAAACGAATTCCATTGCGGACCAGCATCGCTGGCAATGGTCTTTCAATGGTCGGGGCTCAATGTCACCCAGGCCGAGGTCGCCGCTCAATCCTTTACGCCTGGTGCGAAAGGAACCTATCTCGCTGATATGGCTGGGGCCGCCCGCAGGCATGCAATGCTTGCTGTGCGCCTTTCCACTTTGGAAGAGGTGCTCGAGGAGGTTGCCGCGGGAAACCCCGTTATCATCTTCCAAAACCTCGGCTTGAAATGGGCGCCGAGATGGCACTATGCGGTTGTCGTTGGCTATGATTTGAACAGCGGCCAAATCACCCTCCACTCAGGTGAACACCAGCAAATGACGATGGGCCTTCGTCTGTTCATGCGAACATGGAAGCGGGGGGATTACTGGGCGATGGCCGTTTTGCCGCCAAGCCAATTGCCAGTGACAGATAATCAGTGGGAAATTCTAAGGGCAGCAGCGGCGCTGGAACAACTGGGCCACACCCGGGCTGCGGCAAAAGTGTATGTCAATGGAGGGACTCGTTGGCCCGGAAATTGGATTTGGGCATATGGTCTAGGCAATACCCGGTACCAGCAAGGCGATCTGGCAGGCGCCAGGAAAGCGTTTGAGCGTGCCGCAGAAATAGACCCTTCACCGCCAGAAATTCAGCATAATCTACAGTTGGTTATTCGGGAAATGTCGAAGGTGCCGAGAAGGTCAGATTAGGAATTTTCGGACAAACGTCCGTATAGGCGATCGCGAAATGGACCCCGCTGAAAAGGGCAGCTTGCAAACTATCGGCAAGAGCCGCGCGGCTGCGAATCCGAGCAGAATGGTTCGTACGTCCGCTTGTCCCGCGTAGCAACTGAAACGAAAAGGGCACCCGGTTGGGTGCCCTTTGTGTTTGTTTGAACGGCGGGTTCAGCCCAGCAGCTCTTTCACCTTTGCCACGGTGCCCTCGGCGGTGATGCCGAAGCGTTCGAACAGCTCGCCTGCAGGCGCAGAGGCGCCGAAGCGGTCCATGCCGACGAAACCGGCTTTCTTCTCCTGGCCGCGCTCGCCCAAGAGCCAGCGGTCCCAGCCGCCGTCGCGGACAGCGGCCTCGATGCCGACGCGGACGGGGCCTGCGGGCAGGACCTTGCGGCGGTAGGCTTCGTCCTGTGCTGCAAACAGCTCCATGCAGGGCATGGAGACGACGCGGGTGCCGATGCCTTCGGCTTCCAGCTTGGCCTTGGCATCCATCGCGACAGAGACCTCGGAGCCGGTGGCGATCAGGATGACCTGGCGCTTGCTCTCGGCCTCGGCCAGAACATAGGCGCCTTTTTCGACCATGTTGGTCAGCTTGTGCTCGGTCCGGACGGTCGGCAGGTTCTGACGGGTGAGCGTCATCACCGACGGGGTTTCCTTGGCGGTGAGGGCGATTTCCCAGGCCTCGGCGGTTTCCACGGTGTCAGCGGGACGGAACACATAGGTGTTCGGGGTGGCGCGGCAGATCGCCAGATGCTCCACCGGCTGGTGGGTCGGGCCGTCTTCGCCGACGCCGATCGAGTCGTGGGTCATCACGAACACGGTCGGGATCTTCGACAGCGCGGCCAGGCGCATCGCCGGGCGGGCATAGTCGGTGAAGCAGAAGAAGGTGCCGCCGTAGGGGCGCATGCCGCCGTGCAGCGCCATGCCGTTCATCGCCGCGGCCATGCCGTGCTCGCGGATACCCCAGTAGACATAGCGGCCCTTGCGGTTGTCGGTGTCAAACACGCCCAGGTCGCCGGTCTTGGTGTTGTTGGAGCCGGTGAGGTCAGCGGAGCCGCCTACGGTTTCGGGCATCAAGGGGTTGATGACGGCCAGCGCCATTTCCGACGACTTGCGGGTCGCGACCTTGGGCTGCTCCTCGCTCACCTGCTTTTTCAGCGCCTTGATGGCGGCGGAGAGCTTCTTGGGCGCGTCCAGGTTGTAGGCGCGGTTGAAACGGTCCTGCTTCTGCTGCGACAGCTCGGCAAAGCGGGCTTCCCAGGCTTCGCGCTCGGACTTGCCGCGGGCGCCGATCTCTTCCCATTGGGATTTGATCTCTGCCGGAACCTCGAACGCGCCGCCGGTCCAGCCGTAGGCGTCCTTGGCCGCCTGCAGCTGGTCCTTGTCGGTCAGCGCGCCGTGGCCTTTGGAGGTGTCCTGCGCTGCGTGGCCTAGGGCGATGTGGGTCTTGCAGGCGATCATCGACGGCTTCTTCGATTTCTTCGCCGCGGTGATGGCCTCGTCGATGGCCTTGGGGTCGTGGCCGTCGATTTCCAGCACCTGCCAGCCCGACGCCTTGAAGCGCTGCACCTGGTTGGTGCGGTCGGACAGATCAACGGTGCCGTCAATGGTGATGTTGTTGTTGTCCCAGAAGACAATCAGTTTGCCCAGTTGGTGGCGGCCGGCCAGGCCGATCGCTTCCTGGCTGATGCCTTCCATCAGGCAACCGTCGCCGGCGATCACATAAGTGTAGTGATCGACAACCTTCTTGCCGTAATGGGCGCGCTGCATTTCCTCTGCCATGGCGAAGCCGACAGCGTTGGAGATGCCCTGGCCCAGCGGGCCGGTGGTGACTTCGACCGCGTCGATCAGGAAGTTCTCCGGGTGGCCCGCGGTGATCGCGCCGGTCTGGCGGAAGTTCTTGATCTGATCCAGGGTGACCTGCTTGTCGCCGGTCAGGTAGAGCAGCGAGTAGATCAGCATCGAGCCGTGGCCCGCCGACAGGATGAACCGGTCGCGGTCCGGCCAGGCCGGATTGGATGCGTCGAATTTGAGGTGTTTTTCGAACAGCACGGTAGCCACATCGGCCATGCCGATCGGCATGCCGGTATGCCCGGAGTTGGCGGCGGCAACGGCGTCGAGGGCGAGCGCGCGGATGGCGGCGGCCTTGTTCCAATGCTCAGGGTTGGCGGTGCGCAGGGCTGTCAGGTCCACTGGGATTGTTCCTTTGGCGTTACAGGCAATTGCTGCGCTCAATAACAGCGATGAGCCAAAGATCAAGCGTGGTTGCGCCGATCGCCGTCAATCAGCACGAAGTAGGCGTGGCAAGTGGTTGAAACGCAAAGGGGGGTGTTTTATCCCTGAAAGGGAAGAACTGGCCCATGCCGGCGGCGTCTGCACGATTCGGGCGGGCGGCGGGCAGATAACGGAACGGCAGGGTGCGGGTGAGGAACAGGCATGAACCAAATTGAAGAATTGCAAGGCCGCATTCAGGCCGCGCTGGAACGGATCAGCGCCGGCACTGCGGCGCTGCAGGAGGCGCGCGCAGCGGACAAGGCCCGGGCGGAGGACGCGGCTGCAGAAGCCGCCAAGGCTGCAGAGTCGGCCGCGGCAGGTGCTGCAAATGCGGAGCTGGAACAGGCGCTTGACGAGGAGCGCACCGCCAATGCCCAGCTGGAAGAGCGGGTGAAGGTGCTGCACGCGCGTCTCAAGGAAGCGGAAAGCAGCGCCCCCGCAGGCACTGCCAGCGATGAAGACGTCGCCGCGATGCAGGCGGAACTGGAGCTGCTGCGCAACGAGGCCGGCGACCCGGCTGAAAAGCAGGCGCTGCGGGCCGAAGTGGCACGCCTCAAGGGCGAGCTGGAAGTGGCGGCCAACAATGCGGCCAATGCCCGGGAGGCGCTGGAGGATCAGCTTGCCGAAGCGCAGGCCGCCAACGACACCCTGAAAGCGCAGCTGGCCGCAGCGGACAGCGGCGACGGCGCCGGTTCGCCGGGGATGCAGGACACCGCCGCAGAGCTTGCGCGCCAGAATGATGCCCTGGTGCAGCTCGATGCAGAGCTACAGGAGCTGCGTATGGCCAACGAGGAGCTGCGCGCCTCCAACACGGCGCTGCGCGAGGCCAATGCCCAGAGCCTTGGCGACGCCGGGCTGATCAACGCCTCCATGGAAGCTGAAATTCAGGGCCTGCGCGCGGCCCAGGCCAGCGATCAGGCCCAGGTCAACGCCGTCCTGGCCAAGCTGGAGCCGCTGCTGGCCAATGCCCGCAACCTGCCGGAAGGAGAGGAAGTCTGATGCCCGAAGTGACCATTCATATCGGCGGCCGCGGCTTTGAGGTCTCCTGCCAGGAAGGCGAGGAAGACTACCTGCATTCCGCCGCCAAGATGCTGGACGACGAGGCACAAGTGCTGTCGGACCAGATCGGCCGCATGCCTGAGGCGCGGATGCTGTTGATGGCCGGCCTGATGCTGGCGGACAAGACCGCCGCGGTCGAGGACCGGATCAAGGAAGTGGAGGCCGAACTGGCCGAACGCATGCAGGAACTGGAAGCGCTGAAAAACGCCCCGGCGCCGGAGCCCGAACGCATCGAAATCCCTGTGGTGCCTCCGCAGGTCACGGAAAGCCTGGCCGAGCTGGCCGCCCGCACCGAGGCGCTGGCCCAGCAGGTCGAGGAACAGGCGGCAAGCTGAGGGAAGTCCCGCAAGTCGCTGCAGAAAAAGGAAAAGGCGCCGCTGGGGCGCCTTTTTTTTTGTTGCCGCGGATGGCGCCTGGGGTCAGGCGTTGGCTTCGCGGATCTTGTCGGCGGCTTCCTTGTTGAAGGAAATGCCGTTGTCCTCGAACAGCGTGTCCAGCTCCGACGACAGGGCCATCTCGGTGATGATGTCGCAGCCGCCGACGAACTCGCCCTTGACGTAAAGCTGCGGAATGGTCGGCCAGTCGGAGTATTCCTTGATGCCCGAACGGATTTCCTCATCCGCCAGCACGTTCACGTCGGTGTAGTCCACGCCGATGTAGTTCAGCACCGCGGCCACGCGCGAGGAGAAGCCGCACTGCGGCATTTCCTTGGTGCCTTTCATGTAGAGCACCACGTCATTGGCTTTGACAGTTTCGTCGATGCGGGTCTTTGCGTCGGTCATTTACTCAGGTCCTTTTCGTCGTGCCGCCGTGGATGGACCGGCAGGAAGTCTTTGAGTGCGAGATACGTTACAATGGGCAGCATTAAAAGGGCCGCAGCAGGAGAAACTTGTTCTGCCGCAAACTCAAGCAGCCGGTGCAGCGGGTTATTCCGGCGCCTTGGTAGTCAGCGCCAGCGCGTGCAATTCGCCGTCGGGGCCGTCCATCTTGCCTTTCAGCGCGGCATAGACGGCGCGCTGCTGCTGGACGCGGTTTTTGCCGCGGAAGCTTTCGTCGACAACCATCGCCGACATGTGCACGCCGTCGGTGCCAGCCACCTGGATTTCGGCGTCGGGGAAGCTTTCGCGCAGCAGTTCTTCGATTTCGTGGGCTTGCATGGGCATCCGGAGAAGTCCTTTGTCTTGTTTGCCAAAAATGTAGGTGGGCGGCTGGGGCTGTGCAAGCAGGATTACCGGCTGTCCGGCGCAAAAGGCGCGATGGCCTCGACAAAATCCGGCACTGCCGCCAGGGCCTCCTGCACGCTGTCTTCCTCGAAATCCCAGATCGAGGACGGGGCGTCGGGGCACAGCGCCGCGGTCAGCTCCGCGCAGCGGTTTCGCAGGTCCTGGGGCAGCGGCAGCGCGGCGGCTTCCTGCAGCACCAACAGCGCCTCGTGGATCGGCCGCAGCACCCGCAGGGCATAAGTCATATGGGTCAGCAGATCCGGGTCGTCGTGCCAGGTCTCGCCCTCGAACAGGTTTTGCGTCACCCGCTGGCCGGCGCCGGCGCAGGAATAGGCCACACAGCCGCCAAAGCCGCATTTGGCAAGATCGGAATGAATGGAGCAGCGGAAATCGGGGGCGAGGTTGGGGCAGGGCGTGTCTGCCGCCTTCAAGAGGCCGAAATCCTCATGCGCCTCAAACGGATAGGCCACGCAGCAAAGGCCCGCGCAGCGGCTGCAATCCTCTGTCAGCTCAGGAAAAGTCATCGGCCGGTTTCCGGTCAAAGGAAAGGGCGGGACAGCTGCGCCATCCCGCCCGTTTAGTCTCAACGCTTTGCGCTGTTGGTCAAGCCACGGCAGCGGCAAAGCTGGAGCGGAAGATGTCCTTCAGCTCTGCCAGCGGCGCCTCGGAGCCACCGATCTTCACCATGTCGCCGCCGAATTTTCCGACAGTGGCGACCGGGACGCCGGCCTGGCCTGCGGCCAGCATCAGCGCCTCGGCCTGGTCGAAGTTGCAGGCGATCAGGTAGCGCGCCTGGTCCTCGCCAAACACGGTCTGGGTGTCGCCTGCGTCGATTTGCACGCCGACGCCGGCCTCTTCGGCCATCTCGAACGCGGCCAGCGCCAGGCCGCCGTCGCCGAGGTCGGTGCAGGCCTTGATCAGCTCGCGGTTTGCGCGGATGAATTCGCCGTTGCGCTTCTCGGCTTCCAGGTCCACCGCCGGGGCGTCGCCGTCCTCGCGGTTGAAGACCTCTGCCAGCAGCGCCGACTGGCCCAGGTGGCCGGTGGTTTCACCCACCAGCAGCGCCACATGGCCGTCGCGCGCCTCGCCGATGATCGGCTCCTCGCCCGCGGCAATCAGGCCCACGGCGCCGATGGTCGGGGTCGGCAGGATGCCCTTGCCGTCGGTTTCGTTGTAGAGCGACACGTTGCCGGAGACGATCGGCATGTCGAGCGCGGCAACCGCCTCGCCGATGCCCTTGATGGCGCCGACGAACTGGCCCATGATTTCCGGCTTTTCGGGGTTGCCGAAGTTCAGGTTGTCGGTGGTGGCCAGCGGCTTGGCGCCCACGGCGGTCAGGTTGCGGTAGGCCTCGGCCACTGCCTGCTTGCCGCCCTCAAACGGGTTTGCCTTGACGTAGCGCGGGGTCACGTCGGAGGTGAAGGCCAGCTTCTTGTCGGTGCCGTGCACCCGGACAATGCCGGAGCCTGCGCCCGGACGGCGCTGGGTGTCGCCCATCACGGTGGTGTCGTACTGCTCATAGACCCACTGCTTGCCGGCATAGTTCGGCGAGGACAGCAGCGCCTTAAGCCCGTCGATCGGGTCAATGGTCGGCACATCCGCGTCGGTCAGCGGCTCCGCTGCCGGGGTTTCCACCCACGGGCGGTCGTATTCCGGCGCGGTGGAGGACAGTTTCGACAGCACTAGATCGGCTTTCACTTCGCCGTTGTGCATGATCAGGAAGCGGTCCTCGGCAATGGTCTCACCGACGATGGCAAAATCCAGGTCCCATTTCTCGAACACCGCGCGCGCCTCGGCTTCCAGCTCCGGCTTCAGCACCATCAGCATCCGCTCCTGGGATTCCGACAGCATCATCTCGTAGGCGGTCATATTCTCTTCGCGCTGCGGCACCTTTTCCAGGTCCAGGCGCACGCCCAGCTTGCCCTTGTCGCCCATTTCCACGGCAGAGCAGGTGAGGCCCGCCGCGCCCATGTCCTGGATCGAGATCACCGCGCCGGTCTGCATCAGCTCCAGCGTGGCTTCCATCAGGCGCTTTTCGGTGAAGGGGTCGCCAACCTGAACGGTGGGGCGCTTTTCCTCGATGGTGTCGTCGAATTCTGCCGACGCCATCGTGGCGCCGCCAACGCCGTCCCGGCCGGTCTTGGCGCCTAGGTACACAACCGGCATGCCTACGCCGGATGCGGCGGAGTAGAAGATCGCGTCAGTGCGCGCGAGGCCCGCGGCAAAGGCGTTCACCAGGCAGTTGCCGTTGTAGGCGGGGTGGAAGCGCACTTCGCCGCCCGCGCAAGGCACGCCGAAGCAGTTGCCGTAGCCGCCGATGCCCTCGACCACGCCGTTGACCAGCTGGCGGGTCTTGTGGTGCGACGGCTCGCCGAAGGACAGCGAGTTCATCGAGGCGATGGGGCGCGCGCCCATGGTGAAGACGTCGCGCAAGATGCCGCCAACCCCGGTTGCCGCGCCCTGGTAGGGCTCGATGTAGGAGGGGTGGTTGTGGCTTTCCATCTTGAACACAACGGCATCGCCGTCGCCGATGTCCACGATGCCCGCGTTCTCGCCGGGGCCGCAGATCACCTGCGGGCCGTCGGTCGGCAGGGTGCGCAGCCATTTCTTGGAGGACTTGTAGGAGCAGTGCTCGTTCCACATCGCCGAGAAGATGCCCAGCTCGGTGAAGGTCGGCTCCCGCCCGATAATTTCGAGGATCAGATCGTACTCATCGGGCTTCAGCCCGTGGTTTGCGATCAGTTCAGGCGTGATGGCGGGTTCCTGCATCCGTAAACGTCCCCAATGGCTGCGATTGCGCGCCTTTTAGAGCAAGCTTTGCCATTGGGAAAGAGGGGTTGCGCAAACGGATGCACGCAGAGTGGCCGCAGGGTCAGAACCGCTGCCCGACATAGACATAAAGCTGGGTTTCCTGCTGGTTGTTGCGGCTGAGATCAATGGAGAAATCGACCGGAAACTTCTTGGACACCCGGTAGCGGATGCCGGCACCGGCGGCGCTGTGGCTGCCGCCCTGCGTCAAATCGCCGAACTCCGCCCCGGTCCAGCCGGTGCCTGCGAAGACCACGCCGCCCAAGCGCTTGCTGAACCGTCTGCGGTACTCGGCCTGCAGTGAGGCGGACCGCGGGCCGATGAACTGGGTGCTGTTGAAGCCGCGCATGTTGTCGGTGGCGCCGATCGAGCATTGGTCGAAGAACGGCGTGCTGGCGGAGGCGGCGCAGATGGTGCCGCGCAGGGCCAGGACGCCGCGGCGCCCCAGCGGGCGATAGCCGTCGAGAATGGCATAGCCCCTGTCGTACCGGCGGCTAAGCCCGCCCAGCGCATGGGAGCGGGTGGCAAAGGCGGTGAGCCGGGTACCCCGGGTCGGATAGTCGCTGTCATCGCGGCGGTCCCAGTCCAGGCTGAGGCCGAAGGTGCCGATCTCCAGGCTGGCATCGGGCTGCAGCTCGGACGGCAGCAGGCCGGCATCCGGCATGACCTCCGTTTCCAGATAGCGCAGCACGATCCCGGCCGACAGATCTGGCGTAAACCCGTAGGCGGCATTGATCCGCACCAGTGACCCGTCCTGGCGGACCGGCAGTACGCCCACTCCTGTATACAGGTCATAAGCCGCATCTGCCCGCGCCGCGAGCGCCTTGATCTGCCAGCGGTTGCCGGGCAAGGCGAGGCTGACCATACCAGCCGCCGCCTGGCTGCCATTGTCGGACCTGAGCCCGCCCAATCCGATCACCGAGGTATTGGCATCGGGGCTGGTCTTGAACAGATACCCGGCGCCCAGCGCCAGACCGGAGCCGATCATTGGGCTGGAAAACGGCACCGGCGCAACCACGACGGAGCCGTTGCGGAAGCCATAGCCCTCAGCCTTCTGCGCCGTCTCGATATGGCCGAGGTGCCGCTCGGTTTGCTCGGGCCCAGCGGCCAGCGCGGCAGAGGCAAGCACCGCCACACCCGCCGCCAGGGCGGCGGACCTGATGGCACGGCACAGGCAGTTACTTCTTCTGCCCGGCACCGTCTTCGGCCTCTTCGGCTGCCTGCTGCTGCGCGGCGCTGCCGGCGGCGGCGGCGATGGCGGCCTTTTCGGTGTCGTTCAGCTGGTCGGTATCCTCCAGCCCCGGAATCGCCACCCGGACCTCGCGGCGGGCAAAGTCGATGCCGTTTTCGGCAAAGGCCGCCTTCACCCGGTTGTAGATCTCCTTACGGATGGTGAACTGGGTGCCCGGCTTGGCCATGAACTTGCCCCGGATGATCATGCCGACATCGTCGAAGTCAAAGACGCCCTGGCTCTTGAACGGCTGCAGGAAGTCGTCCTTGTAAAGCTCATCCTCCAGCATCGAGGCGCCGATCTTCTTGAAGATCTTCTTCACCTTGTTGGGGTCGGTATCAAACGGCACCGTGAAGCGCAGCTTCATGATCACCCAGTCGCGGCTGTAGTTGGTCAGCTTGGGGATCTCGCCGTAGGGAATGGTGTTGATCGGCCCGCGGTGGTGGCGCAGCTGCATCGAGCGGATCGAGATCTTCTCGACCGTGCCGCGGGTGCCTTCGACCTCGACATATTCGCCGACCCGGAAGGCATCGTCGACCAGGAAGAAGATGCCGGAGACCACGTCCGACACCAGCTTTTGCGCGCCGAAGCCGATGGCGAGGCCCAGAATCCCGGCACCGGCCAGAAGCGGCGTGATGTCGATGCCCAGCGCGCCGACCGCCAGCAGTCCGAAGATCACCACGATGGCGATCTGCGCGGTGACCAGCAAGAGCGGCAGCACCGTCGCCAGCCGCGAGCCGCCAGCGCCGCCGCCTTCGCCGCCAACCTCGCCCTCTTCGCCGGAGGTCTGCTCCTTGGCAAGCCGCCGGTTGATCCATAGCGACACGCCCTCGTAAACCACATAGCCCACCGCGATGGTCATCAGGCAGCCGATGATATTGCCTGCAATGCCCTCAGCTCCGGAGGCAATGGCCATCAGGTCCACATCCCAGGCGTTGGAAATGATCATCAGCACGATCCCGGCCACCAGCACGCGGCCGATCCGGATGTAGCTGCGCTTGGTGGACTTGTAAGCCTCCGCTGCCAGCTGCCCCTCGCCGGACATCGGCGGCACCAGATGCTTGACCAGCCCGCGGATCGCCGTGTCCAGGGCCGGCGCGGCCAGCAGCCAGAACATGGTGATGTAATGGGCGCCGTGGATCAGCTGCGCCACCTTGCCGAGGCCGACAAGCGTGCCGACCGCAACCCAGGTCAGCGCCGCCACTGCCATCGCGAAATAGGGATAGTAATGGGCCGCCACCTCGTCATAGCGGGTGCGGTCCGGATCGGTGCCGCGCATCATGTCGGTCAGGCCCTCGCGCGCGGTCCAGGCGATCCAGATGATGTAGACATAAACCAGGCTGTCCAGCCAATAGGCCAGGCGGATCGATTCCGGCGGCACGCCGTTGGCCGTGTTGAATCTGACCGAGAAGATGGCCAGGCCGGCAAGAAAGATAAGGCCGATGGTGTGCAAATGCAGGAAATCGGCCCAGCGGTCGCTGGCGTTGACCAGCCGCCGGTCCGGCCGCTCCGGCGCCATGATGAAGCGGGACGCCGCCGCGCCAACCCGCGGCAGCCAGATCAGATAGGTGACCATCGGCGCCGCAAATTGCAGCATCTGCGCGTCCAGCAATGTCCGGCCCACCGCGCGGATCACCACATAAAACACCACAAGGCCGACCATCTCGCGCAGAAAACGGCGGCCCAGAAAGCTCAGCGCGCCGGCCAGCGTGTCCGCATCGCCGCTGACCACTTCAAGGTTGCGCCAGCGGGCGATCAGCTGGCGCACGGCGTATTCCGCCGCCAGGCCAATGGCGAGCGTCAGGGCTATCAGACCGAACATCGTCAGCACGCCGCCCAGTCCGCCGTGTTTCTGAACAAAATTGCCAATGGCGCGGGACTGGCCCTCCGGCAGCACCGGCAACTTGCGCACCGCATCCGTGACCGGCAGCGTGAAGGCGGTCCACAGCTGCACGGCCCGCCCTGTCAGCGTCGCAGGCTGCGCCTCAGCCTCCTGACGGGCTGCCACCGCATCCAGCCGCTCCAGCAGCAGTGCCCGGACCTGATCGTCGGACATCCGGGCAACCATCTCGTGTATGGCCTCCTCGGTCAGCGGGTCGGGCAGGGCAGGTGCCTCAGTAGTCTGCGCCCTTGCAGGCGCCTGCCAGGCGGTTCCAAGAAGGACAACCGTCAAAACGATGCCGAAAATGCGGGCAAAGCGGTGGAAAAAGGACTTCATATTAACCTCGCGCACCAAAAAAACAGGCCAGACAGGGAAAATCCCTGGGCCAATTGAACCGGCGAGTTGTATTCAGGTCAAAGAAAATCGTGTTTTCAGTGCAGGATGCAGCATCGGACGTTGCCCCAAAGGTTGCCGTCCGGCCAAAAAAAAGGCCGAGCACTAAGCTCGGCCGAAGTCCAACAGGGAGGTATGAAGGGGGGCAGCGCCGCCGCCTTCATGAGGATCATTTAGGGCTCCGGGCCTGACCCTTCAAGAGGATTAACGCTAAAAGACCATCAATGCTGCTATGCGGTTTTTGCATGGCTCGCGCAGTGCGCAATCCCCTGCCGCGCGCCGGGCCTGCGGCGCAGCCGCCGGAAGGCGGCGGGCTGCACACTATGAAGCCGAAAACTCAGAGCTTGCCGAGTTCCTTCATGTGTTTGCGGTGGGCCATGATTTCGCTCTGCACGAAGTCGCGGAAGGCGCCCACGCGCTGGGAGTGGCGCAGCTCCTCGGGGTAGGCGAGATAGACCGGAACCTCGTTCTGGTCCTCGTCCGGCAGCACCTCGACCAGTTGCGGGAACTCTTCCGTCACATAATCCGGCAGAATGCCGATGCCCAGATTGTGCAACACCCCCTGCAGCACCCCGAAGTAGTTGTTGACCGTCAGCAGCGATCCCGGGTCCTGCGCCATCAGCTTCTTGCCCAGCACCGCAGCGGAGCCGACCTGCGCGGAGCGCTGGTTCTGGCAGATCAGACGGTGATTGGAAATGTCGGCGGAGGTTTCCAGGTTGCCGTGCTTCTCAAGATAAGAAGGTGTTGCATAGAGCCCCATGCGCACGGTCATCAGCCGCTTGCGCACCAGATCGGCCTGGCTCGGCTCCTTCATGCGGATCGCCACATCGGCCTCGCGCATCGGCAGGTCCAGCACCCGTTCCTCCAGCATCAGGTCGATCTTGAGGTTGGGGTACTGCTCATACAGTTTGGTCAGCCGCGGTGCCAGCCACAGGGTGCCAAAGCCCACGGTGGTGGTCACACGCAGTTCGCCGAACACTTCCTCTTCGCTGTCGCGGATGCGGGCAGAGGCCGCCTCCAGCCGCGCGGACATGGATTGGGTGGCGTCAAACAGCAGCTCGCCCTGCTCCGTAAGAATCAGTCCGCGCGCATGGCGGTGGAAAAGCGTCGCATTGAGGCTTTCCTCGAGCGCCCGGATCTGGCGGCTGACCGCCGACTGCGACAGATTCAGCTTGTCGCCCGCATGGGTCAGGCTGCCCGCATCGGCCACTGCGTGAAATATTCTGAGCTTATCCCAATCCATATGCGTTACTTTCTGTCCGTTCGGGGCCGACTGTATGAAATCTTAGTTATGTATCAGTTTTCGCGGCGCAAGCGAGCAAAATCGAAAAAAATGCGGCTATTCAGGTCAGCATTTATGACCTATTATTGCGGCCAGAAAGTGCAAGCTAATCCCGGTTGAGGAGGCCACGATGAGCACGCCGAAAATCTCGCTGAACGACAAATACGACCTGACTAAATCGCCGGTTCTGCTGAACGGCACCCAGGCGCTGGTGCGGCTGATGCTGATGCAGAAGCACCGCGACATGGCGGCGGGTCTCAATACCGCCGGGCTTGTTACCGGTTACCGCGGTTCGCCCCTGGGGGCAGTGGACCTGCAGATGTCCCGCGCCGAAAAGCAGCTGAAAGAGGCTGACGTCACCTTTCAGTACGGGTTGAACGAGGATCTGGCCGTCACCGCGCTCTGGGGCGCGCAGCAGGCCGAGGTCCGCGGCGAAGGCAAATACGACGGCGTCTTCGGCCTGTGGTACGGCAAGGGTCCGGGCGTCGACCGCTCCGGCGATGCGATCCGCCATGCCAACATGGCCGGCTCCTCCAAGCACGGCGGCGTGCTGCTGGCGATGGGCGACGACCACACCGGCGAAAGCTCCACCGTGCTGCACCAGTCGGAATGGTCGCTCTTGGACTGCTACCTGCCGATCGTCAGCCCGGCCGGCGTGCAGGAGATCCTGGACTACGGCATCTACGGCTACGCGCTCAGCCGGTTCTCCGGCCTCTGGGTCGGCCTCAAGACCATGAAGGACACCATCGAGGTGACCTCGGTTGTCGATGCCCGCCCCGAACGCATGCAGCTGGTCACCCCGGAATTCGACATGCCGGCCGACGGGCTGAACATCCGCCTGGATGACGACCGCTTCCGCCAGGAAAACCGCATCATCGACTACAAGCGCTTTGCGGCAGAGGCGTTCAGCCATGCCAACAAGATGGACAAGCGCATGTGGGGCAAGCCCGGCGCCAAGATCGGTTTTGTCGCCGCGGGCAAGAACTGGCTCGACCTGGTGCACGCGCTGAAGCTGCTGAACATCGACGAAAACATGGCCGAGCGTCTGGGCATCACCACCTACAAGGTAGGCCAGACCTGGCCGATGGACATGAAGGGCTTCCACGACTGGGCCCAGGACTTGGACCTGATCGTCGTGGTCGAGGAAAAGCGCAAGCTGATCGAGATCCAGATCAAGGAAGCGATCTTTGACGACCGCCAGGGCCGCCGCGTCTATGGCTGGTACAAGGGCGGCGCCGGCAGCATGCACCGCGAGGAGCTGTTCCCGACCCGCTATGCGCTGGACCCGATCATGATCGCCGAGAAGCTGGGCGAAATCCTGATCGAGGAGGGCCGCGAGACCGAGGCGATCCGCGCCGGGATGGAGGCGCTCGGCGAAGCCCGCCGCGCCGACAACGCCGAGGAAATCGCCACCCGCCTGCCGTATTTCTGCTCCGGCTGCCCGCACAATTCCTCCACCCGCCTGCCGGACGGCTCCCGCGCCTATGCCGGCATCGGCTGCCACTTCATGGTGCAGTGGATGGACCGCGAAACCACCGGCTTCACCCATATGGGCGGCGAGGGCGTTAACTGGGTCGGCGAGGCACCGTTCTCCAAGCGCAAGCATGTGTTCCAGAACCTGGGCGACGGCACCTACAACCACTCCGGCGTGCAGGCGATCCGCGCCGCGCTCGCCGAGGGCACCAACATCACCTACAAGATCCTCTACAATGACGCGGTGGCGATGACCGGCGGCCAGCAGGCCGAGGGCGGCCTCACCGCGCAGCAGATCGCGCATGAGCTGAAGGCGATGGGCGTCAAGACCATGGCCGTGGTCTATGACGAGAAGGAGGACGTGGACGCCGCCCTGTTCCCGGCCGGCATGCGGATGCATGAACGCGCCGAGATGATGAAGATCCAGCGCGAGTTCGAACAGGTCGAAGGCGTCTCCGCCATCATCTACATCCAAACCTGCGCCGCCGAGAAGCGCCGCCGCCGCAAGAAAGGCCAGTTCCCGGATCCGGACCAGCGGGTGTTCATCAACACCGACGTTTGCGAGGGCTGCGGCGATTGCGGGGTGCAGTCGAACTGCGTCTCCATCGTGCCCAAGGACACCGAACTGGGGCGCAAGCGCGCCATCGACCAGTCGTCCTGTAACAAGGACTTCTCCTGCCTCAACGGCTTCTGCCCGTCCTTCGTGACCGTCGAAGGCGCCAAGATCCGCAAGGAAGCAACCGCCGACATCGACCTGCCGCATCTGCCCAAGCCGGTGCTGCCGCAGATCAGCGGCACCCACAATGTGGTGATCACCGGCGTCGGCGGCACCGGCGTGGTGACCATCGGCGCGGTGCTGGCGCAAGCGGCGCAGATCGACGGCAAGGGCGCCGGGCTGATGGAAATGGCCGGCCTCGCCCAGAAGGGCGGCGCGGTGCATATCCACTGCCGGATTGCCAACAACCCCGAGGACATCTCGGCGATCCGCGTCGCCACCGGCGAGGCGCATGCGCTGATCGGCGGCGACCTGGTGGTCAGCGCCGGCGCCAAGACCCTGGGCCTGACCACCTCCGGCCAAACCGGCGCGGTTGTGAACAGCCACGAGATCATCACCGGCGAATTCACCAAGAACACCGAGTTCAAGGTGCCGGTCGACCGTCTGGAAGTGGCGCTGCAGGCGCGTCTGCGCGACCGGCTGGACCTGTTCGATGCGTCCGAGCTGGCCCGCGCCACCATGGGCGACTCGATTTTCTCGAACATGATGGTGTTCGGCGGCGCCTGGCAGAAGGGGCTGGTCCCGGTCAGCCACGAGGCGATCGAACAGGCAATCGAGATGAACGGCGCCGCGGTGGAACGCAACAAGCGCGCCTTCGACATCGGCCGCTGGGCGGTGCTGCACCCGGAAGAGGCCGCCAGGCTGATCCAGCCCAAGGCCGCGGCAGCGCCGAAGACGCTGGAGGAAAAAATCGCCTTCCGCGCCGATCACCTGGTCGCCTACCAGGGCAAGGGCCTGGCCAAGCGCTATGGCAAGCTGTTGGACGGCATCAGCGATCCCGCGCTGAAGGAGGCGGTGGCGAAGGGCTACCATAAGCTCCTGGCTTACAAGGACGAATACGAAGTAGCCCGGCTGCTGCTCGACAGCCGCGCCAAGGCGGAGGCGGAGTTCGAGGGCGACCTCAAGCTTTCGTACCACCTGGCGCCGCCGATGATGACAGGCACCGACCCTGACGGCCGCCCGAAGAAGCGCAAGTTCGGCGCGGGCATGGAGCGCTGGTTCCGCCTGCTGGCCAAGCTGAAGTCCCTGCGCGGCACGCCGCTGGACGTCTTCGGCTACACCGACGAGCGCAAGATGGAGCGCGCGCTGATCAAGCAGTATGAGGCCGACATGCAGGAGTGGCTGCCCAAGGCCAGCCCGGCGATCATGGAGCCGCTGATGGCGCTGGCAGAGCTGCCGCTGCAGATCCGCGGATTCGGCCCGGTCAAGCTGGCCAACGAGCAGAAGGCCGCCAAGCGCCGCGAGGAGCTGCTGGCCGCACTGCGCCAGGGCGGCGTGCCGGTCAAGCAGGCCGCAGAATAACACTGCAGAGTAATACCGGGGCAGGGCGGGTACTCCCGCCCGCCTTGATCCTTTCGAAGAAAGGCCCAAGACAGTTGGGCCCGGCGCCGCGCTGACGCGCGGCGTTTGCCGTTCCGCTGCTTCTGGCCGGCCGGGGTGCGGCGGCCAGCATTTTGCGCCGCAGTCTGCAGATTTCTGCTGCAGCGGTCGTTTTCAGCGCATTTTTCAGCGATTGCGGCGCGCGCTTTGGCGTGCCGACGCTAGGCTTTGCCCGGATTGCATGTCCTTGCTGCACCGGAAAGGAGCCGCCCGATGTCCCTCTCACAGGCCTTGCAGGCTGCCCGCGACCTGCACACAAAACTGCCCGCCTTGCAGGAGTTCGCGCCCTGGCCCAGCGATCTGGAGCCCGCCGCGCTGGCACCCGCGGCGATGCCTGCGCAAGACCAGGTGGCGGGGTTCAGCCAGCCGGGCACGCCCGAGACCCAACCCCTGATTGACGCGCTGCGCAGCGCGGCGGGCCAGGCGCATTGGACGCAGACCTACACCGAGGCAGAGGTGGGGGCGCATTTCCTGCAGAACTACGGCTATTTCGAGCTGTTCGGACCAACCGGCCATTTCCGCACCACCCAGCTGCGCGGCTATATCGCCTATTGGGGCGCCGGGTTAAAATACGACTGGCACAGCCACGAGGCCGAGGAACTGTACGTGGTGCTGGGCGGCGGCGCGCAGTTCCTGACCGAAGGGGATGAAAGCTGGCTGGGCGCCAGCGCCACGCGCCTGCACGGCGGCTGGCAGCCGCATGCGATGAATACCAGCGCGCAGCCGATCCTGACCTATGTCCTGTGGCGCGGTGCCGGGCTGGCGGGCCTGCCGCTGATGGGCGGCAAGCGGACTGCCGCAGCCTGAACTGCCAGAACAGGTCGGCCGTCTGCCGGGAACCGGCCTGTCACGCGGCTGTTACAGCCGTCTTGCACACTGCGCTCCCGGCCTTATACCGCCGGTGAATGCCAGTCGGAGTCTCCCCCCAAGATGCACGCGCAACACCGCCTCGCCCGTGATATTTCCTATGCCCATTCGGCCTCCACCCGCGCAGGCCGCGCGGTGATCCGGCTGATGGAGAACTCCACCGGGCGGCTGAAGCTGATCCGCCGCGCCGCAGGCTATGAGCAAGAGGTGGCGGCTGGCCGCAGCTTCTGGTCGGTCATGGCAGAGCGCTACGGGCTGACGCTGGACGTGGCCGGCGGCGCGCTGAGCAATATCCCGCGGGACAAGCCGGTCATCCTGATTGCCAACCACCCCTACGGCATCCTCGACGGGCTGATGATGGGGCATATCCTGGCCGAGACCCGCGGCGATTTCCGCATCCTGGCGAACCAGGTGTTCCGCCGCGCCGAGGACCTGAACAAGATGATCTTGCCGGTTGATTTCGCCGAAACCCGCGAGGCCGTGCAGACCAACCTTCAGACCCGCAAGGACGCCCTCGGCTATCTGGCGCAGGGCGGCGCCATCGGCATCTTCCCGGGCGGCACGGTGTCCACCGCGGCGCACCCGCTGGGCCACCCGATGGACCCTGGCTGGCGCGGTTTCACCGCCCGGATGATCGCCAAATCCGATGCGGTGGTGGTGCCGGTGTTCTTTGACGGGCACACCTCGCGCCTGTTCCAGATCGCCAGCCACCTGCACGCGACCCTGCGCATGGGGCTGTTGATCCAGGAATTCCGCAAGCGTGTCGATACGCCGGTCCGGGTGGTGATCGGCGAGCCCATAGGCCGCGACGTTCTGGCGCCGCTGGCAAAAGACACAAAAGCAATGATGGATTTCCTGCGCAAAGCGACGTATGAGCTTTCTCCAGTACCTCTCAAATCCTACGGTTACGGGTTTGAGTTCGAAGAGAAACACCGCGCGTGAGAAATCGGAATGGCTGTAGGCATCTTTGATTCAGGCCTGGGCGGGCTGACCGTCCTGAACGCCGCGCAGCAGCGGCTGCCGGATGTGAATTTCCTGTATTACGGCGACAACGCCCGCGCGCCTTACGGCGTGCGCGATGCCGAGGATGTGTACCAGCTGACCAAGGCAGCGGTGCAGGACATGTGGGACAAGGGCTGCGATCTGGTGATCCTCGCCTGCAACACCGCCTCTGCCGCCGCTCTGCGCCGGATGCAGGAGGGCGGGCTGCCCCAGGGCAAGCGGGTTCTGGGCGTGTTTGTGCCGCTGATCGAGGCGCTGACCGAGCGGCAGTGGGGCGACAACTCGCCGCCGCGCGAGGTTGCGGTGCAGCATGTGGCCCTGTTTGCCACCCCGGCCACCGTCGCCAGCCGCGCCTTCCAGCGGGAGCTGGCGTTCCGCGCCATCGGCGTCGATGTCGAGGCGCAGGCCTGCGGCGGCGTCGTCGACGCGATCGAGGACGGCGACATGATCCTGGCCGAGGCGCTGGTGCGCTCCCACGTCGATGCGCTGAAACGCAAGATGCCGCATCCGGAGGCCGCGATCCTCGGCTGCACCCATTACCCGCTGATGGAGCAGACCTTCCAGGAGGCGCTGGGGCCGGAGGTCAAGGTGTTCAGCCAGGGCAGCCTGGTGGCCGACAGCCTGGCGGACTATCTGACCCGCCACCCGGACATGTACGGCAACGGCGCGGGCGGGTTCTTCACCACCGGAAACCCGGGCCGTGTCAGCGACCGCGCGACCCAGTTTCTCCGACGGGAAATCACCTTTCAGGCAGCCTGACCGCATCCGTCCGGAACCTTGTTCCAGGTCAAAGTGCGCAGGCGCAGTTTTCCCTATTTCTCTCCGCAGATGGCTGCGGAACCGGCATATCACATCGAAAGACGAGGTCTGACATGACCCATAAAGTGGCTATTCTTGGCGCTTCCGGCTACACCGGCGCCGAACTGGTGCGGCTGATCGCCCAGCATCCGAACATCGACATCGCGGCGCTGTCCGCCGACCGCAAGGCCGGCATGACCATGGCCGAAGTTTTCCCGCACCTGCGCCACATGGAGCTGCCGGTGCTGTGCAAGATCGACGAGATCGACTTTGCGGGTATCGACCTCTGCTTCTGCGCGCTGCCGCACAAGACCAGCCAGGAAGTGATCGCGGCGCTGCCCAAAGACCTGAAGGTCGTTGATCTGTCGGCGGACTTCCGGCTGCGCGACCCGGCGGAGTACGAGAAATGGTACGGCAACAAGCACGCCGCGCTGGAGCAGCAGGAAGAGGCCGTCTATGGCCTGACCGAGTTCTACCGGGAAGAGATCAAGGCCGCGCGCCTGGTTGCCGGAACGGGGTGCAACGCCGCCACCGGCCAGTTTGCCCTGCGGCCGCTGATCGCGGCTGGCGTCATCGACCTGGACGAGATCATCCTGGACCTGAAATGCGCCGTCTCCGGCGCCGGCCGGTCGCTCAAGGAAAACCTGCTGCATGCGGAGCTGAGCGAAGGCTACAACGCTTATGCCATCGGCGGCACCCACCGGCACCTGGGCGAATTCGACCAGGAGTTCAGCAAACTCGCAGGCCGGCCGGTCAAGGTGCAGTTCACCCCGCACCTGCTGCCCGCCAACCGCGGCATCCTGGCGACCGTTTATGTGAAGGGCGATGCAAGGGCGATTCATGACACCTTTGCCAAGGCCTATGCCGATGAGCCCTTCATCGAGCTGCTGCCCTTTGGCGAAGCGCCGAGCACCCACCACGTGCGCGGCTCCAACTTCTGCCATATCGGCGTCGCGCAGGACCGGATCGAAGGCCGCGCCATCGTCTTTGCGGCACTGGATAACCTGACAAAAGGAAGCAGCGGCCAGGCCTTGCAGAACGCCAACCTGATGTTAGGTGAGGAAGAAACCGAGGGCCTGATGATGGCGCCGCTGTTCCCGTAAACGGGGGCGGCGCTGGCCTGGGCCTGATATGAGGACACCATGAAGAACCTGAAGAAACAGCGCCGTATCCAGGTCATCGCGGTAGCCGCGGTGGCCCTGATCGTAGCCACCGCCCTGATCGGCTATGCCATGCGGGACGGGATCAACTATTTCCGCTCGCCCAGCCAGGTGGCCGAGGCACCGCCGAAACCGTCCGAGGTGTTCCGCATCGGCGGGCTGGTCGCAGAGGGCACCTTGCAACGCGGCCAGGGCGAGACCGTGCGCTTTGCCGTCACCGACGGCGGCGCCACGGTGCAGGTGGCCTATACCGGCGTTCTGCCCGACCTGTTTGAAGAGAACCAGGGCATGGTCGGCACTGGCAGCTACGTGAACGGAGTGTTCGAAGCCACTGAAATCCTGGCGAAACATGACGAAACCTATATGCCCAAGGAAGTCATGGACGCACTGAAGGAGCAGGGGGTTTATCAGGAACCCGAGACCTGATCTCTTTCACGACTTAAAACAGATGGTCCCGCAGGGCTGGCGTCCTGCCGGGCTCATCGCCTCGGGGCTCACCAGCACACAGAACCAGGGTGTTGCGCAGCCGGCGCACGGTGGTGTCAGGGGATATTAGCGCCTTTGCGGCATCCTGTTTTGGTTGGAAGTGGTGAGGTGACATGCAGACAGTAACGGAAATTGCGGAACAGATCGTGGCGCGCGAAGGCGGCTTTGTGAATGATCCGGATGACCCGGGCGGCGCCACCAAACACGGGGTAACCATCGGCACCCTGCGGCGGCTGGGCCTGGACCTGACCGGCGACGGGCAGGTCGGGGTTGCGGATGTGAAGGCGCTGAGCCGGGCACAGGCAACGGACCTTTTCGTCCGCCACTATTTCGAGGCTCCCGGCATCGGCCGCCTTCCCGCATGCCTGCAGGCGACAGTCTTCGACATGTATGTGAACGCGGGCAGCAACGCGGTGCGAATCCTGCAGCGGCTGCTGAAGGAAATGGGATTTGGTGTTGCGGTGGACGGCGCCATCGGCCCGCAGACCGCCGGCGCCGCGCATCAGGCCGCAGCGGTGGATGCAGGCGCCTTGCGCGACGCTTATGGCATTGCCCGCCGCAACTATTACTTCCGCCTCGCGGACCGCCGCGCGGCCAGCCGCAAATACGCCCGCACCCGCGGCGGCACCAAGGGCGGCTGGATCACCCGGGCCGAGGAGTTCATCTCCGCCCAGTACCATCTGAGCCGCCAGGCATTTCAGCGGAGGACCGCGGCATGGGGCTGATTGCAAATGTCTTGGGATTGATTTTCGGAAGCCCGCGCAATGTCTTGCGGGAGACCGTTGAAGTGTTCCGCGAGAACACAGAGGCCGGCGCGGCGCGGGCGCATCAGATGCAGTCCGCCGCGCTGAGCCAGCTGGCGGCGGAATTCCAATATGGCGGCAAGAGCCGGTTCGACCGGTTCATGGACGGGGTGAACCGGTTGCCGCGGCCGATGCTGGCTCTGGGAACCCTGGCGCTGCTGGCTGCAGCCCTCAGCGATCCGGTCTGGTTCGCCGCCCGGATGCAGGGGCTGGCGCTGGTGCCGGAACCGTTGTGGTGGCTCCTGGGCGTCATCGTCTCCTTCTACTTCGGCGCCCGCCACCAGGTGAAAAGCCAGGAGTTCCAGAAAGGGCTGGCGGCCAGTATCGCGCGGGTGCCTCAGGTGGCGAAGGAGATTGCGGTGCTCAACCGCCTGCGGTCAGACTCACCGGCAGCAGCCAGCACCGGCACCGATGCGGCTGCCCGGTTGGAAACCACCGCTGCCGATGCCAATCCTGCGCTGGAGGCCTGGAAAACCCGACGCAGCTGATCACAATTTGCCCTCTGCGGCGGCGTGGCGCGGCGTTTGCCATTGGCCCCCCCGGCAGACAGGCGTATAGGAAAACCCATGATTACAGAGCTTGGCCACTTCGCCCTTATCCTCGCCTTCATGATCGCCATCGTGCAGGCCGTTATCCCCTTGATCGGCGCCCATAAACGCTGGCCCGGCTGGATGGCCGTGGCAGAGCCGGCGGCGCAGGCGCAATTCCTGTTCACCGCCTTTTCCTTTGGCGCGCTGATGTGGGCGTTCATCACCTCGGATTTCTCGCTGAAGCTGGTGACGCTCAACAGCCATTCGGCCAAGCCGATGCTCTACAAGATCTCCGGCACCTGGGGGAACCACGAGGGCTCGATGCTGCTGTGGGTGCTGATCGTCAGCCTGTTCGGCGCCATGGCCTCGGTCTTTGGCGGAGGCCTGCCGCCGACGCTCAAGGCCCGCGTGCTGGCGGTGCAGGCGTCGATCGGGGTGGCCTTCTTTGCCTTTATCCTGTTCACCTCCAACCCGTTCCTGCGGCTGATGGTGCCGCCGTTTGACGGCCAGGACCTGAACCCGCTGCTGCAGGACCCGGGGCTGGCGTTCCACCCGCCGTTCCTCTACCTCGGCTATGTGGGGCTTTCGATGGCATTCTCCTTTGCCGTCGCCGCCCTGATCGAAGGCCGCATCGACGCCGCCTGGGGCCGCTGGGTGCGGCCCTGGACGCTGGCGGCCTGGGTGTTCCTGACCATCGGCATCGCGCTGGGGTCCTGGTGGGCTTATTACGAACTTGGCTGGGGCGGCTTCTGGTTCTGGGACCCGGTTGAAAACGCTTCTTTCATGCCCTGGCTGCTGGCCGCCGCTCTGCTGCACTCCGCCATCGTGGTGGAGAAGCGCGAGGCGCTGAAGAGCTGGACCATTCTGCTGGCGATCCTGGCGTTCGGCTTCTCGCTGATCGGCACATTCATCGTGCGCTCCGGCATCATCACCAGCGTGCACGCCTTTGCCAACGACCCGGAACGCGGCGTGTTCATCCTGTTCATCCTCGCCTTCTTCACCGGCGGCGCGCTGACCCTGTTTGCCGCCCGTGCCCAGGCGATGGAGGCCAAGGGGCTGTTCGGCATGGTGAGCCGCGAAACCGCGCTGGTGGTGAACAACATCCTGCTGGCCGTGAGCTGCTTCGTGGTGTTCTTCGGCACCGTCTGGCCGATCGTCGCGGAGATGGTCTTTGCCCGCAAGCTGAGCGTCGGCCCGCCGTTCTTCAACTCTGCCTTCACGCCGTTCATGGTGGTGCTGGGTCTGATCATGCCGGTTGGCGCCATGCTGCCGTGGAAGCGCGGCCGGATCGGCCGGGTGGCCTGGCAGCTGCGCTACATGTTCCTGCTGGCGGTGTCGCTGGGCGTCTTGGCCTGGGCGATGCAGACCGGCCGTTCCGCGCTGGGTCCGGTGGGGCTGTTCCTCGGCTCCTGGATGGTCTTCGGCGCGCTGGCCGACCTGTGGCTGCGCAGCGGCCGCGAAAACCGCCTTGGCCGCATGCTGCGGCTGCCGCGGGCGGACTGGGGCAAGGCCGTGGCCCATGGCGGCCTGGGCATCACCATCTTTGCCATTGCGGGCCTGACTGCCTGGGAGCAGGAGGATATCCGCGTGGCCCGCATCGGCGCGCCGTTTGAGGTCGGTGCCTTCACCCTGGTGCTGACGGACGTGAGCCGCGAGCAGGGGCCGAACTATTTCACCACCAAGGGCCGGGTCGAAGTCACCCGCAACGGCCGCCCGGAGGCGGTGATGTTCCCGGAAAAACGCGACTATCCGGTCAGCCGGATGCCGACCACCGAGGCGGCCATCGACTACCGCGTGACCCGCGACCTTTACGTGGTGCTGGGAGACGAGCAGGCGGACGGCAGCTGGACCATGCGCACCTATATCAAACCCTTTGCCAACTGGATCTGGGCCGGCTGCATCCTGATGTCGCTGGGCGGCCTGCTGAGCCTTAGCGACCGGCGCTTCCGGGTCGCGGCGGGCGCGCGGAAGACTCCATCGGCGGGAGTGCCTGCGGAATGAAACTGCTGCGTTATCTGATCCTTGCCCTGGCCGGCGTGCTGGCTGTCTCCTTGGTGGTTCCGGCGCCTGCGCTGGCGGTGGAGCCGGATGAGGTGCTGGCCGACCCGGTGCTTGAGGGCCGTGCGCGGGAGCTGTCCAAGGACCTGCGCTGCCTGGTCTGCCGCAACGAAAGCATTGATGAATCCAACGCCGAACTGGCCCGCGACCTGCGTGTCCTGCTGCGGGAGCGGCTGGTGGCCGGCGACAGCGACCGGGAAGCGATGGATTTCATCGTCGACCGCTACGGCGAGTACGTGCTGCTGCGCCCGACCACCAGCGGCGCCAACTGGCTGCTGTGGGCGGCAGGGCCGCTGATGCTGCTGGCAGCACTGGTCATCGGCATCTTCTATGTCCGCGGCCGGGCCAGAAAGCCCAAGGCGGCCGAACAGCGCTTGAGCGAAGAAGAGCAGGAACGGCTGCGGAAAATCCTCGAGGATTGACGCCGGGTCTGTCTTTCCGGCCAGCCCGCTTTGCGTCACCATGCCTGCCAACCGGCTGCGGGGTTTAAACAATCCTGCCGGCCAATTGGACTTTAGTTGGGGCAATCCGATGGAATACAAAGAAATCCTGTTTTCGATAGAGGACGGGCTGGCAGTCGTCACGCTGAACCGGGAAGCGCGCAAGAACGCGCTGACCAGCCAGATGCGTTCGGAAATCACCCATGCCATGGGGCTGGCCGCGCGCGAGGCGCGGGCCGTGGTGCTGACTGGCGCAGGCGATGCCTTCTGCTCCGGTCAGGACCTGAGCGACGCGGGCAGCGGCGGCGGCGCGCTGGACCTGGAACGCACCCTGCGCGACGAATACCTGCCGATGCTGCAGGCGATCTATGACTGCCCGGTGCCGGTGGTGGCAGCGGTCAACGGCGCTGCAGCCGGGGCCGGGGCCAACCTAGCGCTGGCAGCAGATGTGGTGATCGCCTGCGAAAGCGCGTTCTTCATGCAGGCCTTCACCAGGATCGGCCTGATCCCGGATGCCGGCGGCACCTGGTTCCTGCCGCGCCAGATCGGCCTAGCCAAATCGATGGGCGCGGCGCTGTTTGCCGACCGCATCAGCGCGCAGCAGGCCAGCGACTGGGGCATGATCTGGGAGGCGGTGCCGGACGCGGAGTTCGAGGCCCATTGGCGCCAGCGCGCGGCCTATCTGGCCAGCGGCCCCAGCAAAGCATTTGCCGCCACCAAATCCGCGCTGCGCGAAAGCTACGGCCGCACCCTGGCCGAGCAGCTCTCGGTCGAGGCGCATCTGCAGGGGGAATGCGGCAAGACACGCGATTTCCTGGAAGGGGTGACCGCGTTCATGGAAAAACGCCCTGCGAAATTCGAGGGGCGCTGACGCCCGGGAGAGGCCGCCTGTTTTGCCCAGGTCCCTGGAAGCGCCGCCGCAGCGCTTCCGGGCCGCCCCGAACCCTGGCCCAAACAGTACGCTCCCAAACAGAAAAACGCCCCGCAATGTGCGGGGCGTTTTTTGCTTTACGGCGGGCGCTTAGCGGCTTTCGATGTCCACGTAGTCGCGCAGTGTCTCGCCAAGGTACAGCTGGCGCGGGCGGCCGATCTTGTTCTGCGGATCGGCGATCATCTCTTTCCACTGCGAAATCCAGCCGACAGTGCGCGACAGCGCGAAGATCGGGGTGAACATCGAGGTCGGGAAGCCCATCGCCTCCAGGATGATGCCGGAGTAGAAGTCGACGTTCGGGAACAGCTTCTTCTCAATGAAGTAGGGGTCATTGAGGGCAGTCTGCTCCAGCTCCTTGGCGACCTGCAGCAGCGGGTTGTCGTCGACGCCCAGCAGTTCCAGAACCTCGTCCGCGGACTGCTTGAGCACTTTGGCGCGCGGGTCGGTGTTCTTGTACACGCGGTGGCCAAAGCCCATCAGGCGGAACGGGTCGTTCTTGTCCTTGGCGCGGGCGATGAACTCCGGAATGCGGTCGACGGTGCCGATTTCCTTGAGCATCTCCAGGCAGGCCTGGTTGGCGCCGCCGTGGGCCGGACCCCAGAGGCAGGCGATGCCGGCCGCGATACAGGCAAACGGGTTGGCGCCGGAGGAGGACGCCAGGCGCACGGTGGAGGTCGATGCGTTCTGTTCGTGATCCGCGTGCAGGGTCAGGATGCGGTCCATCGCCCGGCTGAGGATCGGGTTCACGTGGTATTCCTCGGCCGGGACCGAGAAGCACATGTGCAGGAAGTTGGCGGCGTAATCCAGGTCGTTGCGCGGATACACGAACGGCTGGCCGACCGAGTACTTGTAGGCCATTGCCGCGATGGTCGGCAGCTTGGCGATCAGGCGCACCGCGGCAACTTCGCGCTGCCAGGGGTCGGTCACGTCCAGCGAGTCGTGGTAGAAGGCCGACATCGCGCCGACAACACCCACCAGGGTCGCCATCGGGTGCGCGTCGCGGCGGAACCCGCGGAAGAAGTTGTGCATCTGTTCATGCACCATGGTGTGGCGGGTCACGCGGGTCTCGAAGTCCTCCAGCTGTGCCGCGGTCGGCAGTTCGCCGTACAGCAGCAGGTAGCAGACTTCCAGGTAATGCGACTTCGCCGCCAGCTGGTCGATCGGGTAGCCGCGGTGCAGCAGCTCGCCCTTGTCGCCGTCGATGAAGGTGATGGTGCTGTCGCAGCTGGCAGTGGAGGTGAACCCCGGGTCATAGGTGAACACGCCTGCCTGCGCGTAAAGCTTGCGGATGTCGAGAACATCTGGCCCGGCCGTCGGTGAGAAAATGGGCAGCTCGTAGGTTTCGCCATTGAGGCTGAGCTTGGCAGATTTCTGTGTCTCGGTCATAGATGTCCCTTCCTGTTGCGGGCACGAAGGCTGCCCCGTTCGGGCGGCCTCATGCGGGGCAGCGCCTGCGCGGAACCGCGCAGGGGTTGTCGTCTCAAAAACAGGCGCGCCCGGGTGTCAGAACCGCAGTCAGCCTGTTGCGTCCTTGAGCCGGGCGAGAGTTTCCTCGCGGCCCAGAATCAGCATCATGTCGAACACCGAAGGCGTTACCGCCCGGCCGGCCAGCACTGCCCGCAAGGGGCCTGCAAGCTTGCCGAACTTGGTATCATGGGCTTCTGCAAATGCGTTCAGAAGCGCCTCCAGATCGTCACGGACCCAGCTAGCATTTTGCAGCTGCGGCGTCAATTCTTCCAGTATACCATCGGATACAGAAGACAGGGCCTTTTCTGCCTTCTCATCCCGTTCAAGAGGCCGTGAAGCAAGGATAAAATGCGCTTTTTCAAGCAGTTCAGGAAAAGTGCGCGCCCGGTCCTTGAGGCAATACATCGCACGTTCCAGCCCTTGTGACTGCGCGTCAGTCAGGGCGGGTTCCCCGGCAGCTGCCAGATAGGCGCTGATTTCCTGCCGCAGTGCGGCATCATCGCTAACAGCAATGTGCTGGCCGCAGAGATTCTCCAGCTTCTTGGTGTCGAACCGGGCCGGGCTTTTGCCGATGCCAGCGAGATTAAACCACTCTTTGGCCTGGCTGTCCGTAAAAAACTCGTCATCGCCATGCGACCAGCCAAGACGCGCCAGATAGTTGCGCATGCCTGCGGCCGGATAACCCATCGCCTGGTATTCCTGCGCGCCAAGCGCGCCGTGTCGCTTGGAGAGCTTCTTGCCGTCGGCGCCGTGGATCAGCGGGATATGGGCCCAGACCGGCACGTCCCAGCCCATCGCCTGGTAGATCATCATCTGGCGGGCGGCGTTGTTCAGGTGGTCGTCGCCGCGGATCACATGGGTCACGCCCATGTCGTGGTCGTCGACCACCACCGCCAGCATGTAGACCGGGGTGCCGTCGGAGCGCAGCAGGATCATGTCATCAAGCTGGTCGTTGCGGATGGTCACATCGCCCTGGACCTCGTCCTTGATCACGGTGGCGCCGTCCTGCGGCGCCTTGATGCGGATCACGTAAGGCGCGTCCGGGTGGCTGGCTTCATCGGCGTCGCGCCAAGGAGAGCGGTAGAGGGTGGATTTGCCCTCGGCCTTGGCCTGCTCGCGGAAGGCGGCGATTTCCTCCTGGGTGGCAAAGCACTTATAAGCCTTGCCTTCGGCCAGTAGCTGTTTCGCGACTTCTGCGTGGCGGTCTGCGCGCTCGAACTGGCTGATCACTTCGCCGTCATGGTCAAGGCCCAGCCATTCCATGCCCTTCAAGATGGCGGCGGTGGCCTCCGGCGTGGAGCGTTCGCGGTCGGTGTCCTCGATCCGGAGCAGGAATTTGCCGCCGCGGCCGCGGGCGTAAAGCCAGTTGAACAGCGCAGTGCGGGCGCCGCCGATGTGCAGATAGCCGGTGGGAGAGGGCGCGAAACGGGTGACAACCGGTTGGGTCATGTGCAGGATTTACCTTTTGGAAACCATGTGAGGCGTAGTGTTTCCGCCTGTCTACCGGGCCAGAAGGCGGGGGGCAAGCATGCGCCTTGGCACTGCCATCAGCGACGTTCTGCAAGCACAGCGCGGCAGCTTGTTTCCCTGGGTGCCGGTGTTTCTGGGCGCGGGGATCGGGGCCTATTTCAGCCTGAAAGCCGAACCAAACGCCGCAGCGGTCGCGGGTCTGGGTTGCGTTTCTCTTTTGTTTTGCGCGGGCGCGCTTCTGCGGCGCCCATTGGCCTTTCTGCTTTGGACGCCTGCACTTCTGGCGGCAGGGATTTGCCTAGCTTATGCGCGGACGCATCTGGTGGCGGCCCCGGTTCTGGATTTCCGCTATTACGGCCCGGTTGAGGGGCGGGTGGCGGCAGTGGACCGGTCGCCCACGGATGCGCTGCGGCTGACCCTTGATCAGGTCAGGTTGGACCGGGTACCGCCGTTGAACACGCCTGCGCGGGTCAGGGTTTCCTTGAAGGGGCAGACAGACATACCGCCGCCCGGCGCGCGGGTTATGACCACCGCGCATCTGCTGCCGCCGCAGGGCCCGGCGGAGCCCGGCGGCTTCGATTTCCGCCGCCACGCCTGGTTCAAGCAGCTTGGAGGTTTGGGCTATACAAGGGTGCCGGTGCTGCTGGCGGAAGCGCCGGGCAGCGAGGTGCCGGTTGAGCAGCTGCGCCGCAGGCTGGCGCAATATCTGCAACAGCAAATACCTGGGGAGACCGGCGGGTTTGCCGCTGCCGTCACAGCCGGCGACCGCAGCGGCGTCGGCGAGGAGACACTGACCGCGCTGCGGAAAAGCAACCTGGCGCATCTGCTGGCAATTTCCGGCCTGCACATGGGGCTGCTCACGGGGTTTGTGTTTGCTGCGTTGCGCAGCCTGATGTGCCTGGTGCCGTGGATTGCGCTGCGCTGGCCGGTCAAGAAACTGGCCGCCGCGGCGGCGCTGGCAGCCGGGGCTGGTTATCTGCTGCTGTCGGGTGGCAATGTGGCGACAGAGCGCGCCTTTGTCATGGTGGCGGTGATGTTTGGCGCTGTTCTGCTGAACAGGCGGGCGATCACCCTGCGCGCAGTGGCGGTGGCGGCGCTGATCGTGCTGCTGAGGCGTCCCGAAAGCCTGCTGAGCCCCGGCTTTCAGATGAGCTTTGCCGCCACCGCCGCGCTGGTGGCGGTGTTTGCCGCGATCAGGGACGGGGAGGTGCCGCTGGGGCCGCGTTGGCTGCGGCCCGTTGCGGCTCTGGTGATCTCCTCCGCCGTGGCCGGGGCCGCAACGGCCCCCTTTGCGGCGGCGCATTTCAACACCATCCCGCATTACGGTTTGCTGGCGAACCTGCTGTCAGTTCCAGTGATGGGCACGGTGGTGATTCCCGCCGCGGTGCTGGCGCTGTGCCTGGCGCCATTCGGGCTGCAGTGGATCGGCCTTGCGCTGATGCAATGGGGTATGGACTGGATCCTGTGGGTGGCCCGAAGTGTCTCCGGCTTTGACGGCGCGGTTTCCCATGTGGCGGCGCCGGGGCCTTGGGTGCTGCCGCTGCTGGCCGGCGGTTTTGTCTTTGCGGTGGTCTGGCAGGGACGCCTGCGGCTGGCAGGGCTGCTGCCTGCCGCGGCGGCGCTTTGGATGTGGACCATGGCGGAGCGGCCGGACATCCTGATCGCCGAGTCCGGAGGGCTTGTCGGGGTGATAGAGGCGGAAGGCCGCGCTTTGTCACGGGCCAAGGGGCAGGGCTTCACCGCGGAGATCTGGCTGGAGAATGACGGCGATCCTGCCTCTCAGCCCGTTTCCGCGTCCCGCTGGGCCGCCGAAGTGGACGGCCTGCCGGTCTGGCAGGGCGACGGATTCCGCATTATACATGCGCCGGGCAAGCGCAAACTTTCGGCTGTAACCGGTTGCAAAGACAGGGATATCGTTATTTCCACCGTGCCGGGCTCGAGCAGCTGCCTGCTGCTGACACCGGAGGTGATGCGGCAGACCGGCAGCCTGGCCCTGACCCGTAAAGGCAAACTTTTGACAGCGCGGGATGCGGCGGGCGAGCGCCCCTGGACTGGCTGGCAGCCGGAGGGGCGGGAAATCCGCCGCCTGCGGCAGCTGCTGACCGGCGCGGGAGGTCAGTAAGTGCGGATAAGCCCGACCAGGCGGCCCTGGACCTCCACCATATCCTCGGGGTAGCGGCGGGTTTCATAAACCGGGTTGGCGGCCTCCAGCGCGATCATCGACCCCTCGCGGAAATAACGCTTCAGCGTTGCCTCCTGGCCCTCGACCAGCGCCACCACGATATCGCCATTGTCCGCCGCCGAGGTTTCGCGGATCACCACAATGTCGCCGTCGTTGATGCCGGCCTCGATCATCGAGTCGCCCTTGACCTCCAATGCGTAGTGCTGGCCGGAAGGAGCGATCATGCCGCCGGGCACCGAGACCTGGTGCGAAACCTGGCTGATCGCCTCGATCGGGACACCGGCGGCGATGCGGCCCATCACCGGCAGTTCGACCGCAGCCTGGCGCAGCGGGTCTGCTGATGCCGGGGCCGGCGCCGTGGTTTTCGCCTGGCCGCCCTCGATCACCTTGGGGGCGAAGCCCTGCGGCTCGCCGGTGCCGCCAAGGCTTTCGGGCAGACGGATGATTTCGATCGCGCGGGCGCGGTGCGGCAGGCGGCGGATGAAGCCGCGCTCCTCCAGCGCCGTGATCAGCCGGTGAATGCCGGATTTCGACCTGAGGTCGAGTTCGGTCTTCATTTCGTCAAAACTGGGGGGCACGCCATCGCGCTGCAGGCGTTTGTGAATGAATTCCAGCAGTTGAAGTTGCTTCTTTGTGAGCATCGCCGCTCCCTCCGTGCCTCGTGTTTTCTTTTGTTCTACGCATGTTCACGTTTTGTGTCAACATGGCTGTATTGCTGGAAAGGCAGGAGGACGCGCCAAGGGCGCGTGCTTCCCTTACGGTGGCAAAGCCGCCTGCCGGGCAATGGGGCAAGAGTATTTGTGCAAAGAAGAGGAGGGATCAGATCGGCAGGTATTGCACAGTTTCGCCGGCTGGGCGGGCGCCGTCGCTTGGTGGGCGCACCAGCAGGGCGTTGGCGCCCGCCAGAATGGTGAGCAGCGAGCTGTCCTGATTTTCAAAGGCGGTCAGCCGCCCGTTTTCGACCTGCGCCCGCATGTAATGCTCCCGCGGGCCGTTTTCCGGAAGGGGGGCCGCCAGGGCGGCTGTGCGCAGCTGCTGGGCCTCCGCCGGCAGGCCCAGCATGGTGCGGACCACCGGCGCCAGGAACACATGGCCGCAGACCATGGCGGAAACCGGGTTGCCGGGCAGGCCGACCATTGCAGCACTGCCCATGCGGCCTGCCATCAGCGGTTTGCCGGGGCGCATGGCAACCTTGTAGAAGCTGCGCTCCATCCCGAGGTCCTGCGCCACCTTGCCGACCAGATCGTGATCGCCGACCGAGGCGCCGCCGATGGTGACAACCAGATCAGCGCCCTCAGCCAGCTCAAACGCGGTGCGCAGGGAGCTTTCGGTGTCGCTGGCGATCGGCAGGATGCGGGCGCGGGCGCCCAGATCCTCGAGCATCGCCTTGAGACCGAAGGTGTTGGAGGCGATGATCTGGTCCGGCCCCGGCGTGCCGCCGGGCATCACCAGCTCGTCGCCGGTGGAGATCAGCGCGACCTCCGGGCGGCGGGTGACGGGGACCGAGGGAATGTTCATCGCGGCCAGCAGGGCGATGTCCGCAGGCGTCAGCAGCTTAGGTGCGCTGACGGTCTGGCCATCGGTGAAATCACCGCCGCGGGGGCGGATATTGTGGTTGCTGCCGGGCTCATCCGTGATGGTGATGAGGTCGCCGTTGCGGGTCACATCCTCTTGAATGACAACGAAACTTGCGCCTTCCGGAACCGGGGCGCCGGTGAAGATCCGCACCGCCTGGCCTGCGCCCACACGGCCAGCGAAAGCGTGGCCGGCCGCGGCCTCGCCGATCACCTTGAACATGGCGTGCAGCTCAACCTCGGCGGCGTTGACCGCATAGCCGTCCATGGCGGAGGCGGAGAACGGCGGCTGGTCGCGGCGGGCCTGCACATCGCTGGCAAGCACCCGGCCTGCGGCCTGGTCCAGCGGCACTTCCTCGGTTTCCAGCTGGCTGACAAGCGCCAGAAGATGCGCGCGGGCTTCGCTGACGGGGATCATTTACGCCTCATACCTGCCTGATTTCCCGCCATCTTTCAGTGTGACGCGGATGCCGCCGATCTGCATCGCCTTGTCCACTGCCTTGGCCATGTCATAGACGGTGAGCGCGGCGGTGGAAACGGCGGTGAGCGCTTCCATCTCGACCCCGGTCTGGCCGGTGGTCTTGACGGTTGCCTCAATCCGCACGCCCGGCAGGTCCGGATCAAGCGTCAGCTCCACCGCGACCTTAGTCACAGGCAGCGGGTGGCAGAGCGGGATCAGGTCCGGCGTCTTCTTGGCGCCCATGATGCCGGCCAGGCGGGCCACCGACAGCACATCACCCTTTTTGGCGCGGCCTTCGGCAATAATATCATAGGTTTCCTGCGCCATGGTGATGTGGCCTTCGGCGGTGGCGATGCGCGAGGTCACCGCCTTGTCCGAGACATCGACCATATGGGCGTCGCCCTTGGTGTCAAAATGCGTGAGGCTCATGGGATCCTCCCTTACATCATGCCCGGCATCAGCGGGTTGGCGAGCAGCGCGCGGGTGGCGCCGGCAACGTCGTCCTGGCGCATCAGGCTCTCGCCGATCAGGAAGGTGCGGGCGCCGTAGCGGGCCATGTCGCTGAGATCCGCGGGCGTGAAGAGACCGCTTTCGCAGACGATGGTGCGGTCAGCGGGCACCATGCGGGACAGGGTCCGGGTGGTGTCCAGCGTCGTCTCAAACGTCTTGAGATTGCGGTTATTGATGCCCATCAGCGGCGATTTCAGATTGCAGGCGCGCTCAAGCTCTTCGGCGTCATGCACCTCCAGCAGCACGTCCATGCCCCATTCAAAGGCGCTTTGCTCCAGTTCCTGCGCCTGGGCGTCGGAGACGGAGGCGAGAATGATCAGGATGCAGTCGGCGCCAAGCGCGCGGGCTTCAGCCACCTGGTAGGTGTCATACATAAAGTCCTTGCGCAATGCGGGCAGGGAGCATGCCTCGCGGGCCTGGGTGAGGAATTCCTTGGCGCCCTGGAAGCTGGGAGTGTCGGTCAGCACCGACAGGCAGGTGGCGCCGCCGTCCTCATAGGCCTTGGCCAGTTCCGCCGGTTCGAAATCGGGGCGGATCAAACCCTTGGAGGGGCTGGCTTTCTTGATCTCGGCAATCAGGCCGTAACCGGTACGGCTGGCCTGCATCAGGCTTTCGGCAAAGCCGCGCACCGGGGAGGCCTCGCGCGCCTCGGCTTCGACCGCTTCCAGCGGTTTGGCGGCCTTGTCTGCGGCCACTTCTTCAAGCTTGTAGGCCTTGATCTTGTCGAGCACGTTTTCGGTCATACCGGCGTCTCCGTTCCTGCGTTCCAGTCTATGGCAGTTTCACCGCGGGCGGCGAGCCAATTGTTCACTTTTGAAAAGGGCCGGGACCCGAAGAAACCGCGCCGCGCCGACAAGGGCGAGGGGTGGGCGGTTTTCAGGATCAGGTGATCGCCCGGTTTGATATGTTTTTCAAGCTTTTGCGCGGCATTTCCCCAGAGAATATATGCCGTTGGGGTTTCCGAGGTCAGCGCCAGCACCTGGTGCACCAGATGGTGCCAGCCGAGGTGCTTGTGGCCGTTGGCTTCGCCTGCCGGGACCGACAGGGCGGTGTTCAGCAAAAGCACGCCCTGACGCGCCCAGGGGCGCAGGTCGGCGCTTGCAGGGGTTACGCCAAGATCCTCCTGCAGCTCCTTGTAAATATTGGACAAGGAGCGGGGAAACGGGCGCACATGCGGTTCCGCCGAGAAGGCCAGCCCGTGGGCGTGGCCGGGTGTCGGATAGGGGTCCTGGCCGAGGATCACCACCCTTGTATCCTCAGGCTGGGTCAGTTCCAGCGCCGCAAACCGCAGGTGCGCGGGCGGCAGGATGACCCGGCCATCTGCTGCGATTGCAGCAGAGATACCGGGCCAGCGGTCGTTGAAAAAAGGCAGGCTGGACCATGTGCCCAGCCCCGGCGGCAGGTCGGTCATGCGGCTGAGGTGATCCGGGCCAGCGCCTCGACCTTGGCCTTGGCCGCGCCGCTGTCGATCGATTCCGCAGCGCGGGCGACGCCATCCCTGAGATCGGCAGCCTTGCCCGCAACAACCAGCGCGGCGGCGGCATTCAGCAGCACCGCGTCGCGGTAGGCCGAGGGGGTGCCCTGCAGGAGCACGCGGAAGGCCATGGCGTTTTCCTCCGGGGTGCCGCCGACAATCTTGTCGAAGGAATGCACCGGCAAGCCTGCGTCCTCCGGGTGCAGTTCAACCTCGCGGATTTCGCCGTCCTCCTCCAGCGCCGAGACCCAGCTGACGCCGGTGATGGTCAGCTCGTCGGTGCCGTCGGAGCCGTGGACCAGCCAGGCGCGCTCGGAGCCGAGGGCCTTGAGGGTTTCCGCCATCGGACGGATCATCTCGCGGCTGAAGGCGCCGGTCAGCTGCCGCTTGACGCCGGCCGGATTGGTCAGGGGGCCGAGGATATTGAAGATGGTGCGGGTGCCCAGTTCCTGCCGGGTCGGCATAACATGCGCCACCGCCGGGTGGTGCATCGGCGCCATCATGAAACCGATCCCGGCCTCATTGATTGCCTTTTCAACAACTTGCGGGCCAACCATCACGTTGATGCCCATCTGGGACTGCATGTCGGCAGTGCCGGACTTCGAGCTGAGGTTGCGGTTGCCGTGCTTGGCGACCACAACGCCGGCGCCCGCTGCAACAAAGGCGGTGGCGGTGGAGATGTTGAGGGTGTTCTTGCCGTCGCCGCCGGTGCCGACGATGTCCATGGCGCCGGCAGGCGCCTTCACCGGGTGGCATTTGGCGCGCATCACGGCGGCGGCTGCGGCGTATTCGTCGACGCTCTCGCCGCGGGTGCGCATCGCCATCAGCAGGCCGCCGATCTGGCTTGGGGTGGCTTCGCCCTCGAACAGCAGGGTGAAGGCCTTCTCGGCTTCTTCACGGGTCAGGGAACGCTCGGCGGCGGCGCCGATCAGCGGCTTCAGCTGGTCGCTCATGCCGGCACCTGCATCACGTCGAGGAAGTTCTTCAAGAGCGCGTGGCCGTGCGCCGAGGCAATCGATTCCGGGTGGAACTGGACGCCGTGGATCGGCAGCTCCTTGTGCTGCAGGCCCATGATGGTGCCGTCTTCCAGCTCAGCGGTGATTTCCAGGCATTCGGGCAGGGTTTCACGCTCCACCACCAGGGAGTGGTAGCGGGTTGCCTCAAAAGGCGATGGCAAGCCTTTGAAAACGCCGATGTCCTTGTGATGCATCATGCCCATCTTGCCGTGCACGATCTCGTGGCAGCGCACCACCTTGCCGCCGAAGGCCTGACCGATGGTTTGGTGGCCGAGGCAGACGCCCATCAGCGGCGTGCGGGTCTCCGCCGCCGCCTCGGTCAGGGCAAGGCAGATGCCTGCCTGATCCGGGTCGCAGGGCCCCGGCGACAGCAGGATGCCTGCGGGCTTCATCGCCATTGCTTCCTGCACGTTGATGGCGTCGTTGCGGTGCACTTCCATTTCGGCGCCAAGCTCGCCGAGGTAGTGGACGAGGTTGTAGGTGAAGGAATCGTAGTTATCGATCAGCAGCAGCATCTTGCGGGCTCTTTTAAGGGTGGCGGGCGGGGTGCGCGCCGCAGTATAGTGGTCGCAACATACTTGTTCAGGGATACGGGGCAGCGTCAAGGGCAGGATAGGCGAATGCAGGGGCGAACCGGCACAAGGGGCGCGCAGGCAGGCCGGGACGGCGCAGCACGGCAGAAAGATTGAGAGGCAAAACGGGCATGCGGGGATTTCTGGGCGGCGTGAGTGTCGGGGCATTGCTGGCCGCGGGCGGGCTGGCGATGCTTTCTTTGTCGGTGCCGCTTCCGGACACCGGAGCGGTGCAGGAGATGGCGCCGGAGCCGGCGGCGGACAGCACAGGCAAGGCACCGGAACCCGCTGCGCACGATCCGGGCGACGCCCCATCAATGCCGAATGGGGGCAGCAAGGCGGTGGAGGCGCCTGCCAGCGCCCAGGGGCCGGATGCCGACCTCGCCGAAGTGCAGCCGGAGGCGCCCGAAACGACAAGCGCGGATGATGATCTGAGAGCGCTGGCAGGCGCGGATACCTCCCCGGCAGGCAAACCCAAGGTTGGACTGGCGGCGGAAGTCGCCGGGGCCGGAAGCCTCACCCCCGCATCGGCACCGGGCACTGCCGCGGTGACGGAGCGGCACCAGCCGCAAGCTGTCCAGCCCGCGGTGCCTGCTGCGCCGGGCAGCGAAAGCGCAGTGGTCGCGGCAACGGAGCCTGCGCCGGAACCCGCGAAAGAATCCGGGGCGCGCGAGGAGCCTGAGGATGCCGCAGAACCAGCTGGCGCGGCGGAACCGCTGGAGCAGGCCGCTGCGCCCAGGGTTGCAGGGGCACCATCCGCCGCGGCGGTGCAGGCCCCGGAGATCGGCAGCGCGCCGCTGGCGACGACTCTGCCGGTGATCGGCGCAGCACCTGAGGCGGCCGCCGGGGAACCCGGCATCGAAACCGTTGAAGACATTGAACCGGAGCTGTCCGTGCAAGCGGAGGAAGCTGCGCCGCTGTCACCCGGAATCGGCACGCCGGTGGTGCCGCTTACCGAACGGGACGAGGCGGAGGGCCTTGGCGCCGGGCTGCCGGGAGTTTCCCCCTTCACGGCCTATGCGGAACCGTTCTTCAACCCGGAAGACCGGCCTCTGATGTCGATCGTGTTGATTGACGGCGCTGGCGCTGTTGGCTCTGAAGCGCTGGAGGATTTCCCCTATCCCCTGACCTTTGCCATCGACCCCGAGGATCCGCAGGCCGCTGAAAAGATGGCGGCGCGCCGGGCAGCCGGGTTCGAGGTGCTGATGCTGGCCGACCTGCCGCGCGAGGCCTCGCCGCAGGATGCGGAGACCGCCTTTGAAGTCTGGCGCGGGCAATTGCCGGAAGCGGTGGCGATCCTGGAAGGGGTGGAGACCGGCGTGCAGGGCAACCGGGCGCTGGCGGATCAGGTGGCAGCGTATGCGGCCGCTGCCGGCTACGGGCTGGTGACGCAGGACAGCGGCCTCAACACCGTGCAGAAGCTGGCGCTGCGCGATGGCGTGCCGGCAGGCGTGGTGTTCCGCGATTTCGACGGCGCGGGCCAGGACCAGCGGGCGATCCGGCGGTTCCTGGATCAAGCGGCGTTCCGGGCCGGACAGGAGGGCGCGGTGATCATGCTGGGGCGGCTGCGGCCGGACACGATTTCGGCACTGCTGCTGTGGGGCTTGCAGGACCGCGCCGCACGGGTTGCGCTGGCGCCGGTGTCCGCCAGCCTGGTGTCGCTGCTGCCGGGCAAGTAAAAACGGCGCCCGATATGCGGGCGCCGCAGTCTCCGGCTGGAGTATTTCGGCAAAGCAGAAGGCCGGGGGACGGCCCTTTCAAGGCTAGCGGTTGCCGTTGCCGGTGAACCGGGCCGCGTCGGCGGCGGCGCGGCGGATGGCGTTGGATTTGTGCACCGTCTCCATATACTCTGCCTCAGGGTCGCTGTCGTAAACAACGCCGCCGCCGGCCTGGATATAGAGGTTCTGGTCCTTGACGATGGCGGTGCGCAGCGCAATGCACATGTCCATGTCGCCGCCGGCCGAGAAATAGCCGACGCCGCCGCCGTAGATGCCGCGTTTTTCCGGCTCCAGCTCATCGATGATTTCCATCGCCCGGACCTTGGGCGCACCGGAAACGGTGCCTGCGGGCATGCCGGCAAAGAAGGCGTCCAGCGCGTCCTTGTCGTCTGCCAGCTCTCCAACGACGTTGGAGACGATGTGCATCACATGGCTGTAGCGTTCGATGATGAATTTCTCGGTTGGGCGCACGGTGCCGATCTTGGACACCCGGCCGGTGTCGTTGCGGCCCAGGTCCAGCAGCATCAGGTGCTCTGCCAGCTCCTTCTTGTCCGCCAGCAGATCGGCCTCCAGCGCCTTGTCCTCTTCCGGGGTGGCGCCGCGCGGGCGGGTGCCTGCGATCGGGCGAATGGTGACCTCCTGCCCGAAGACGCGGACCAGGATTTCAGGGGAGGCGCCCACCACCTGGAAGCCGCCGAAGTTGAAGTAGAACATGAAGGGCGACGGGTTGGTGCGCCGCAGCGAGCGGTAGAGCGCGAAAGGCGGCTGGCGGAATTCCTGGGTCCAGCGCTGTGCCGGCACCACCTGGAAGATGTCGCCTGCGCGGATGTAATCCTTGGCCTTCTCCACCGCGGCCATATAGCCCTCCTTGGTGAAGTTCGACTGCGGCGGGGCAACTTCGTCCGCGTCGCCGAGGTCGCGGCTTTCGGCGGGCATGGCGCGTTCCAGGTCGCGCACCGCGTCCATCACCCGCTCCGCGGCCTGGGCATAGGCCGCCTTGGCGGTCTGGCCGTCGCTGGCCCAGGCAGGGGACACCACGGTCACCTCGCCCTTGACCCCGTCGAGAACGGCGATGACCGAGGGGCGCAGCATCAGCGCATCGGGCAGTCCCAGCGGGTCCGGGTTGACGTCCGGAAGGTGTTCGACCAGGCGGATCATGTCATAGCCGAGGTAGCCGAAGAGACCGGCCGCGGCCTGAGGAAGATCATCGGGCAGGGCTATCTTGCTTTCGGCAATCAGCGCCCGCAGATTGTCCATCGGGTTGCCGTCCTGCGCGGTGAAGTCATCCGCATCAAATCGGGCCGAGCGGTTCAAGGCGGATTGCTCCCCATGGCAGCGCCAGACCAGATCCGGTTTCATGCCGATGATCGAATAGCGCCCGCGCACCTCGCCGCCGGTCACCGATTCCAGCATGAAGGCGTCCTTTTGGGCGCCGGTCAGCTTGAGCATCAGCGACACCGGCGTATCGAGGTCGGCGGCAAGGCGGGTGTAGACGACCTGGTTCTCGCCGGCTTCATAGGCCTTGGCGAACGTGTCGAAATCGGGGGTCAGGGCCATGGGTCGGGTGCCTTGGTTACTGGAAGTTTGCCTGCGCTGCATTCAGCGCCTGCTGGTCTACACGGGGTTCGGCGCGGATCTGGACGTCCTGCACATAGGCCTGAAACAGCTCCTGGGCCAGCGACTGGTCCAGCTGCGCCTGCAGCGCCTGGGTGAGCAGGGTCATGTCGTCGCTTTGCTCCGGCGGCAGAATGGCGTCGAGACGGACAACCACGGCAGAGTCCGCGTCCTGCACCAGCCGGAAATCCCCAACCTCCATTTCGAACACCCCGGCGACCAGACCGGCCGGCACGGTGTCGATATAGGCGGTGCGGGTCAGGCCGCTTTCGGTTTTCACCTCGGCATCCTCCGCAAAGCTGCCCGCGGCCTCAGCCTTGGCCAGCAGATCTTCGCCGAGCGCTGTCAGTGCGCCGGCCAGGCGGTCGGCCTGCCAGGCAGCCAAGACCTTGTCCTTGGCATCTGCAAAAGGTTCCGGGCGCTCCGGCAGGGTGTCGTCCAGGCGCAGGGCAAACAGGCTGCCGTCCTCCAGGAAGCCCACCTCCGGGAAATCGTCGGCGGTGACGGCGGCGGCAGCGGTACGGAAGGCCTCGTAAGCGGCGATATCGTCGCTGCTTTCTTCGGTCCAGTTGATCTGGGCCAGCTCCAGCCCGCTTTCGGTTGCCAGCTCCTCCAGCGTGGCGCCGCCGGCCAGCATGTCGTCGATGTCCTCAGACTGGGTTTCGACCAGGCGGCGGGCGCGGTCGGAGGCAAGCTCTTCGCGCAGTTCCGGCTCGGCCTGCTCAAAGGTGGTGATCTGCGCCTCCAGGCGGCCGTTCACGCGGTACAGCGCCGGGCCAAGGTTGGAGGGCAGAGGCCCGGCCACGGTGCCGACCTCAGCGGCGAAGACTTCAGTACCGGCCGCACCCAGATCGCCCATGGTCACGTCGCCCATGTCAATGTCCTGCAGGCTGAGGCCGCGGCCCTCAACCAAGCTTTCAAAGGTGGCGCCGCCGGTTTCCAGCTGCGCCTTGGCGCTGGCAGCGGCCTCGTCATCGGGAAACACCAGCCGTTCGACCAAGCGGCGTTCCGGCACCTGGTACTGGTCCGAACGGTCCTCGAACAGGCGCTGCAGCTGGACCTCGTCCACCTCGATCTCGTCCAGCAGCATGGAGGGGCGCAGGGCGGCATAGGTGATGACCTTGGTTTCCGGCAGCATGAACTGGTCCTGGTTTGCCTCGTAGAAGGCCTTCAGATCCGCGTCGGAGGGCGCTTCGGCGGTCAGCGCGATATCCGCGGCATTGATCTGCACATAGGAGAAGCTGCGGCGGGCGCCGATGAAACCGGTCAGGGTTTCCGTCAGGGTTTCAGGCATCTTGGTGCCGGACAGGACCGCATTCTGCACGATGGTGCGGGCGGCCTCGCGGCGCAGGTCCTCTTCGAATTCCTTTTCCGACAGGCCCGCATTGCGCAGGGCAAAACTGTAGGCTTCGCGGTCGAACTGGCCGTTCACGCCTTGGAAGGCGTCAATGGCGGCGAGCTCTTCGATCAGGTTTTCATCGCCCAGCGACAGGCCCAGCCCCTTGGCCTCGTGATCGAGCGCTGCCAGCGAGATCAGGCGGCCCAGAACCACGCGGTCGAGGCCGAAGGCGGTCATCTGCGCCAAGGAAACGGCTTGGCCGGTCTGCGCCTGCATCGCGCGCTGTTCGCGCTGCAACTCGCGCACATAGTTGCCGATGCTGACTTCCTCATCGCCGACTGTGGCGATCGAGGAGGACGAGCTGGTGAAGTTCACCGCGCCAAATCCGGCAAGGCCGACGATCAGCATCCCCATCAGGATCCAGACAAAGGTTTTGGATAGGTGTTTCATGCCTGCGGCCATGATGCCCTCTTTATTGTTCTGCTGCCCCTATATGCGGGCAGCGGGAAATGCCGCTGACTGAATACGCGGCTGCCCGCAGAGGGGCAAGATGATTGCGGATCAAACTGCTGGATGATCAGGGATTAAAGGCGGCGAGCCGGTCAAACAGCGTCCGGATGCCTGCGCGGTCCACATTGGCAAAGGCAATGCGGAACTGGCGGGCGCCGTCCGGGTCGCCGGCGGGCATGAACATGGAGCCCGGCAGCATCAGGACGGAAGCCTCTGCCACCAGTTTGCGGGCGATCTCCTCCGACGGCTGATCGAAAGGGTGTTCGACATAGGCGAAATAGGCGCCGCAGCCGAGCAGTTTCCAGCCTTTCGCCGCCAGCACCGGAAAGCCTTCCTCGATCGCGAGGCGGCGGTCGAGGATTTCCTGGCGTTCGCCGCCAAGCCACTCCTGCAGGTTTTCGATGCCCCACAGCGCGCCGGCCTGGCCCAGCTGCGAGGGGCAGATCGTGACCGTGTCCAGAAACTTCTCCATTTCGAACAGGCGGTCCGTCGAGGCGGCGATGGCACCGACGCGGTGGCCGGTCAGCCGGTAGGCCTTGGAGAAGGAATAGAGGTGGATCAGGGTCTGGTCCCACTCCGGCATCCGGAACAGCCCGTGCGGCGCACCCTCGCGGCTGTCGAAGTCGCGGTAGGTTTCGTCCACGATCAGCGCCAGGCCGCGGGCGCGGGCGAGGCTGAAGAAGGCCTGCACCAGGCCCGCCGGGTATTCGACTCCGCAGGGGTTGTTGGGAGTGACCAGCACGATGGCGCGGGTGCGCTCCGTGATCAGGGCCTCGGCGGCGGCCGGGTCCGGCAGCATGCCTTCGCCGACGTGCAGCGGAACGGCGGTGACGCCCGCCATGTCCAGCCACATTTTATGATTGAAGTACCAGGGCACAGGGATGATCACCTCATCGCCTTCGCCGCAAAGCGACGCGATGGCGGCGGCAAAGGCCTGGTTGCAGCCGGAGGTGATGCCGACCTGCGCCGGCTGGACGTCGGCCCGGTAATGGGCGGAGATCTGGCCCGCCAGCGCCCGGCGCAGCGGGTCATTGCCCAGCACCGGTCCATAGAGATGAGCGGAGACGTCGTTCAGCGCGGCATCGGCCAGCGCTTGGCGCAGCCCTTCGGGCGGGGCTTCTGCCGGGGCGGCCTGGCTGACATTCAGGAGCGGGCGGTCCGGCGGGAATGCCGCCCCAGCCACCCAGCGGCGCGATTCGACGATGGGCGACACAAAGGTGGCTTGGGTGCGGGGCAGGGACATGGGCGGCTCCGGGCTGCGGCAGAAACTTGCGGCGCGCCGGCGTGCGCGCCTGCGTATGTCTGGCACGGCGGCCCGGACGGCTCAAGCGGGAACGGCCAAAGAAAAAGGCGCGCAGTGATGCGCGCCTTTGAAATTCAAACACGGGGCCGGATCAGTCCTTGCCGCGGTAGGGCTCGACATACTGCAGGGCCATGTCCCAGGGGAAGAAGATCCAAGTGTCCTGGCTCACCTCGGTGATGAAGGTGTCCACCATCGGGCGGCCCTTGGGCTTGGCATAGACGGTGGCGAAATGCGCCTTGGGGTACATCTCGCGCACTAGCTCCAGGGTTTTGCCGCTGTCGACCAGGTCGTCGATGATCAGCACGCCCTCGCCGTCGCCCATCAGGCCCGCATCGGGGGATTTCAGCACCTCGGCCTCGCCCTGGGCCTGGTGGTGGTAGGAGCGCACCGAGATGGTGTCAACGGTGCGGATGTCCAGCTCGCGGCTGACGATCATGGCCGGCGCCATGCCTCCGCGGGTGATCGCCACAACGGCGCGCCAGGCGCCATCGTCAGGGCCTTGCCCGTCCAGGCGCCAGGCCAGCGCGCGGCTGTCGCGGTGGATCTGGTCCCAGCTGATGTGAAAGCCTTTTTCGTGCGGCAGACGATCGGTCATTTTTGGTGCTCCCCGCGGTGTCGCGTCAGCTGGCGCAAACCCGGGCGCCTGCCCGGGCTTCGCCGTTTTCAGTTACTTGGAAATATCCGGTGCATCCACCGCCTTCATGCCGACGACGTGGTAGCCTGCGTCCACATGCAGGTTCTCGCCGGTGACGCCGGAGCTGAGGTCGGACAGCAGATACAGTGCGGAATTGCCGACATCGTCGATGGTCACGTTGCGGCGCAGCGGCGAGTTGTATTCGTTCCATTTCATAATGTAGCGGAAATCGCCAATACCCGACGCGGCCAGGGTCTTGATCGGGCCGGCGGAAATTGCGTTGACACGGATGCCGTCCTTGCCCAGATCCTCGGCCAGGTACTTGACCGACGCCTCCAGCGCGGCCTTGGCAACACCCATCACATTGTAATGCGGCATCACCTGCTCGGCACCGTAATAGGTGAGAGTCAGCAGCGAGCCGCCGTCCTTCATCATCTTCTCGGCGCGGTTGGCAACTGCGGTGAAGGAGAACACCGAGATGTCCATGGTCATCTGGAAGTTGCTGCGGCTGGTGTCGACGTAACGGCCGCGCAGCTCGTTCTTGTCGGAAAAGCCGATGGCGTGGACAACAAAATCCAGCTTGCCCCATTTGGCTTCCAGCTCGGCGAACAGGGCGTCGATGGACGCCTCGTCCGACACATCGCACGGCAGGACGATATTGCTGCCCAGCTGTTCGGCCAGCGGGTCGACCCGCTTCTTCAGCGCATCGCCCTGATAGGAAAAGGCAAGCTCGGCGCCGGCGTCGGCGCAGGCCTTGGCAATGCCCCAAGCAATGGATTTGTCGTTGGCCAGGCCCATGATGAGGCCGCGCTTACCGGCCATCAGTTGACTAGACATGCAGGTTCTCCGCCTGTGATCTCTTGAATTAGACGGTGTTTAATATGCTGGGCGGGCCGCTTCAAGAGCGCATCCCCTTGCCGCAGGGCAGTAAGCTGCATAGGTTGCTGCAAAATCCCCCGGAGAGGTGCCAGATGTCAGACCGTACAGGTATTTTCGCAGGTGAGGACCCGTTTGCCATTGCCCGGTCCTGGCTGAAGGAAGCGGAAGCAGCCGAACCCAATGATCCCAATGCCATCGCGCTGGCAACGGTGGATAAAACCGGGCTGCCGAACAGCCGCATGGTGCTGCTCAAGGAAATCGAGGACGGCGCCTTTGTGTTCTACACCAACTACGAGAGCGCCAAGGCGCAGGAGCTGGACCACGCGGGCAAGGCAGCCTTTGTGATGCACTGGAAATCGCTGCGCCGCCAGATCAGGGTGCGCGGCGCCATCACCCGCGAGGACGGCCCGCAGGCGGATGAATACTACAAGTCGCGCTCGCTCAAGAGCCGCCTGGGTGCCTGGGCATCGAAGCAGTCGCAACCGCTGGACAGCCGCGGCTCGCTGATGGCGGAAGTGGCCAAGATAACTGCCATGAAGGGCCCCAATCCGGAGCGGCCGCCGTTCTGGGGCGGCTACCGGCTGGTGCCCGTTGAGATTGAATTTTGGGCCGATGGCGCGTTCCGTTTGCACGACCGTTTCCGCTGGCGGCGCAGGAACGCTAACGACGAATGGGAAATTGTCCGGCTCAATCCCTGACTGAATCAACCGGGGCTTACCTAGGGTCAACCCCTGTTTCATGACATTTTCAAGACTTTTTTGCTTGAATTCCAAGGTCAGATTGGCGCATCAGGGCACAAGCAAAAAAACAAGAAACGCGGTAGGGAAATTAACGTGGCAGAAGATCTCAGCAGCTTGCAGCAAATTCAGGGGCTGGTGAAATGGTTTGACCCCGCCAAAGGGTATGGGTTTGTCGTTTCCGACCTTGGCGGCCCGGACATTCTTCTGCACGTGAACGTGCTGCGCAATTTCGGGCAAAGCTCGGTTGCAGACGGCGCCCGGATTGAGATCGTCACCCATCAGACCGGCCGCGGCGTTCAGGCCGTCGAAGTGATTTCCATCCAGCCGCCGGAGCGCGAGGACACCCCGGTGCTGAGCGACTTTGCCGAGCTGGACATGGACAGCCTGCAAAACGAGCCGCTGGAGCCTGCCCGGGTGAAATGGTTCGACAAGGGCAAGGGCTTCGGCTTTGCCAATGTGTTCGGCCGCAGCGAGGACGTGTTCCTGCATGTCGAGGTTCTGCGCCAGTCGGGCCTTGCCGACCTGCAGCCCGGCGAAGCACTGGCTATGCGGGTGATCGACGGCAAGCGCGGCCGCATGGCGGTCGAGGTGCTGGCCTGGGAAGCCGCGCTGGCGGCCGAAAGCCAGGACTGAGCAGATGCTGCGGCGCCTTCTTTGCTGGAGTTTCGCCGCCGCCGCTTTGATTGCCGCCCCGGCCCTTGCCGCGGACTGCCAGTCTGGCAGAGTGGATCTGCGTGGCAGTTGGGGGCAGACCGGGTTTTCCGTTGAAATCGCCGATGACGAGCAGGAACGCGCCCAGGGGCTGATGTTCCGGGAGAACCTGCCGCGCGGGGCAGGGATGCTGTTTGTCTACGACCGCCCCCAGCCTGCCGCGTTCTGGATGAAAAACACGCTGATCCCGCTCGACATCATTTTTCTGGACAAAAGCGGCCAGGTGACCTCGGTTCACGAGAACGCCAGGCCGGGCGACCTGACACCGATCCCGGGCGGGGATCATGTGTTTGCCGTGCTGGAAATCAATGGCGGGCTGGCACGCCGCTATGGCATCACCGCAGGTACTGAGATGCGCCACGAAATTTTTTCCGCCAGCGGCGCAGTTTGGCCCTGTTAGGGGTTTTCAAATCATTCCGCCGGAGATAGGAAGGCGCACGGTCCGGGGCGTGGCGCAGTCTGGTAGCGCACCTGTTTTGGGTACAGGGGGTCGTGAGTTCGAATCTCGCCGCCCCGACCACTTCTCTCCATAAGATTGCAGCGAATCTCCGCTCACCTAAAATCTGGGAGAAGACTCTCTTCGCGCATAGGGCGTGCTGATTTCCGCGCCTGCAATCCCAAGTATTAACAGCCCGTTAACCGCCTGTTAATACACTCTTAACCAAATGCCGCTGACTCGCATCAGAATGCGCAAGCAGGCGCGCCCGGTGCAGGGAAGGCAGCATCAATCCCGCAACAGTTCAACATTAAGGAGAGTCCGGATTCGCTCTGCATGCTGTGCACGGAGATTGTGCACTATCTGCCGGCCCGGCGCTCCTGTTCACCTCTCTGCAAGGCAGCAAGTCACTCGCTGGGCGGCATAAATCCGGTTCACTCAAGTATCCGCCCGAGACGGATGCAACGGCGGCGGGCTGTGGATGAATCGTAGCTGCGGCCGGGACCCGGCAATCCGCGGATAGCGTCAACAGCAAAGATCGTTGCCAACAGGTAAATTTAGCGTTGACCCCTTGTGTCAGAATACGCCAAATTGTGTTCACCGGTTGCATCGGCACTAGATCTGGTGGGTTCCAGAGCCGCAGCAACAACGCTGAAAACAGCACACAGTCCTGGAAGAATGGCCGGCGAGGGCCGCAAGTGCGCCAGATGCGGCGGGCACAGGCTGTTTGCGCGTTCTGCGGCCGGGAATGGCTGGTGCGGGGGCACCGTGACACTTGACCGATGTGTGCTTGAGAAGGGGCAGAGCATGAAGATCGAACGGAAATTCACCAAACCCGGCCAGGATGCCTATTCCGAACTGGCCTTTGTCTCGGCCACTTCGGAAATCCGCAACCCGGACGGGACCATCGTTTTCCGGCTCGACAACATCGAAATTCCCGCGTCCTGGAGCCAGGTGGCCAGCGACGTCATCGCCCAGAAGTACTTCCGCAAGGCTGGTGTGCCGTCCCGCCTGAAGAAGGTCCGCGAGAAAGGCGTGCCTGAGTTCCTGTGGCGCTCTGTTCCCGAAGAGGGCGCCGAGCTGGGCGGCGAGACCTCCTCCAAGCAGGTGTTCGACCGTCTGGCGGGCGCCTGGGCCTATTGGGGCTGGAAGGGCGGCTATTTTTCCTCCGAGGAGGACGCGCGCGCCTATTACGACGAGATGCGCTATATGCTGGCGACCCAGCGCTCGGCGCCGAACTCGCCCCAGTGGTTCAACACCGGCCTGCACTGGGCCTATGGCATCGACGGCCCGGCGCAGGGCCATCACTATGTCGACTACAAGACCGGCAAGCTGACCAAGTCGGACAGCGCCTATGAGCACCCCCAGCCGCACGCCTGCTTCATCCAGTCGGTCTCTGATGACCTGGTCAAGGACGGCGGCATCATGGACCTGTGGGTGCGCGAGGCGCGGCTGTTCAAATACGGTTCCGGGACCGGCACCAATTTCTCCCATCTGCGCGCCGAGGGCGAGCCGCTGTCCGGCGGCGGCAAATCCTCCGGCCTGATGGGCTTCCTCAAAATCGGCGACCGCGCGGCGGGCGCCATCAAATCAGGCGGCACAACCCGTCGGGCAGCAAAAATGGTGATCGTCGACGCCGATCACCCGGATATCGAAGACTTCATCCAGTGGAAGGTGATCGAGGAGCAGAAGGTCGCGTCCATCGTCGCGGGCTCCAAGATGCACGAGAAGATGCTGAACGGTATCTTCGAGGCGATCCGCAGCTGGGACGGGGCTGAGGCCGATGCCTATGACCCGGCGGTCAACGACGGGCTTAAGAAGGCCATCCGCGAAGCCAAGAAGGTTGCGATCCCGGAAACCTACATCAAACGGGTGCTGGATTACGCCAAGCAGGGCCATACCTCGATCGAGTTCCCGACCTATGACACCGATTGGGATTCGGAGGCCTACAGCTCTGTCTCCGGGCAGAATTCCAACAACTCGATCCGGGTCACCAACGCCTTCCTGCATGCGGTCGAAAAAGACGCCGACTGGGAGCTGTTCAACCGCACCGACGGCAAGGTCGCCAAGGTGATCAGGGCCCGCGACCTGTGGGAAAAAGTGGGCCACGCGGCCTGGGCCTGCGCCGATCCGGGCATCCAGTTCCACGACACCGTGAACGAGTGGCACACCTGCCCGGAAGACGGTGAGATTCGAGGCTCAAACCCTTGTTCGGAATACATGTTCCTGGACGACACCGCCTGCAACCTGGCGTCGCTGAACCTGCTGAGCTTCCTGAAGGACGGGCAGTTCCAGGCGGATGACTTCATGCATTCCTGCCGCCTGTGGACGCTGACGCTGGAAATCTCGGTGATGATGGCGCAGTTCCCGTCCAAGGAAATTGCGCAGCGCTCCTACGACTTCCGCACCCTGGGCCTGGGCTATGCCAATATCGGCGGCCTCTTGATGAACATGGGCTACAGCTACGACTCGGATGAGGGCAGGGCGCTTTGCGGTGCGCTGACGGCGCTGATGACCGGTGTGGCCTATGCCACCTCGGCCGAGATCGCATCGGAGCTGGGTGCGTTCCCGGGTTATGCGAAAAACGCGGACCACATGCTGCGTGTGATCCGAAACCACCGCAACGCTGCAAAGGGCAATGCTGACGGCTATGAAGCGCTGTCGGTCAAGCCGGTGCCGCTGGATATCGCCAGCTGCCCTGATGCGCTGCTGACCGATTTGGCCGCCAGCGCCTGGGACGAAGCGCTGGAACTGGGTGAGAAGCACGGCTACCGCAACGCCCAGACCACGGTGATCGCACCGACTGGCACCATTGGCCTGGTGATGGACTGCGACACCACCGGGATCGAGCCGGACTTTGCACTGGTGAAGTTCAAGAAGCTGGCCGGCGGCGGCTACTTCAAGATCATCAACCGCTCGGTGCCGTCGGCGCTGGAGGGGCTGGGCTACAGCTCCTCGCAGATCGAGGAAATCGTGTCCTACGCGGTGGGCCATGGCTCCATCGGCAACGCGCCGGGCATCAACCACACCTCGCTGGCAGGCCACGGCTTTGGCCCCAATGAGCTGGCCAAGGTGGATGCGGCGCTGGAATCTGCCTTTGATATCCGGTTCGTGTTCAACCAGTGGACCCTGGGCGAGGACTTCTGCACCGGCGTGCTGGGCATCCCGGCAACCAAGCTGAACGACCCGACCTTCGACCTGCTGCGTCACTTGGGTTTCACCAAGAAGGACATCGAGGCCGCCAATGACCATGTCTGCGGCACCATGACCCTGGAAGGCGCGCCGCATCTGAAGGAGGAGCACTACGCGATCTTTGACTGCGCCAACCCCTGCGGCAAGAAAGGCAAGCGTTTCCTGAGCGTTGACAGCCACATCCGCATGATGGCGGCAGCGCAAAGCTTCATCTCCGGTGCGATCTCCAAGACCATCAACATGCCGAATTCGGCGACCATCGAGGACTGCCAGAAGGCCTATGAGCTGAGCTGGAGCCTGGGCATCAAGGCGAACGCCCTGTACCGCGACGGCTCCAAGCTGAGCCAGCCGCTGGCGGCGGCGCTGGTCGAGGATGACGACGATGCGGCGGAGGTGCTGGAAAGCGGTGCTCCGCAGGAGAAGGCAGCAGTGCTGGCCGAGAAGATCGTCGAGAAAGTGGTCATCAAGGAGGTGCTGAAATCGCACCGCACCAAGATGCCGCAGCGGCGCAAGGGCTATACCCAGAAGGCGGTTGTCGGCGGCCACAAGGTGTATCTGCGTACCGGCGAATACGAGGACGGCAACCTCGGCGAGATCTTCATCGACATGCACAAGGAAGGCGCAGGCTTCCGGGCGATGATGAACAACTTCGCCATCGCAGTGTCGGTCGGCCTGCAGTACGGCGTGCCGCTGGAGGAGTTTGTCGACGCCTTCACCTTCACCAAGTTCGAGCCCGCGGGCATGGTCCAGGGCAACGACTCGATCAAGAACGCGACCTCGATCCTCGACTATGTGTTCCGCGAGCTGGCGGTATCGTATCTCGACCGCACCGATCTGGCGCATGTGAAGCCGGAGGGCGCGACGTTCGACGATCTGGGCCGCGGCGAGGAAGAAGGCGTGTCGAACCTGTCCGAACTGAGCGAAACCGCGGCGACCCGGTCGCTGGAAGTGCTGAAGCAGATCTCCTCGACCGGCTATCTGCGCAAGCGCCTGCCGCAGGAACTGGTGGTGCTGCAGGGCGGCCAGCCGGAAGCCGGCGTTCTGGGCACCGGAACCGATCCGGTGGCGGCACTGCAAACCCTGGTGCCGGAAACCACAGAAGCACCGGCGCAAGCCACCGGCGGCATGGACGCGCGCACCAAGGCAAAAATGCAAGGCTATGAGGGCGAAGCCTGCGGCGAATGCGGCAACTACACGCTGGTGCGCAACGGCACCTGCATGAAATGCAACACCTGCGGGGGAACCTCTGGCTGCAGCTGAGGACCTTCGCCTGCGGCGCCGGTCAGCAACCCCCGACGGCGCCGCAACCAATGACCTGAAGCGGAAGCGGTTCTGCTTTTGACGAAATCAGGAACGGGTGCGCCCGTTCTGAACACCGGGATGGCCCAGGTAAGAAAATACTTTCGGGCAGTCAATGAAGGAGCCTGACCGGTGACAACTGGCTTCCTCTGGATCAGAGGGAGCCATTTTCTTTTTTTAGGGAGGCTCTGTTTTAGGTCCACTCAACATTCTTATAATCAGAATTATGTTAAATGGTGAGGCGGTCAGCGTAGCTGTGACAGCCAATTCCACATAAAATCAGCGTTTTAACGGCCTCAGAAGACCTTCCTGGGCCACGCTGGCGACCAGTTGCCCGTCTTCGGTATAGATAGATCCGCGGTTGAAACCGCGGGCGCTGCCGGTGAATGGCGCATCCATCGAATACAGATGCCAGTTCTGCAACTGCACCGGCGCGTGGAACCACATGGCGTGGTCAAGGCTGGCCGTCATCGCTTCCGGATTGTGAAACGTCAGCCCGTGCGGGCGCATCGACGACCCCAGCAGCCCGAAGTCCGACACATAGGCCAGCAGGATGTGCTGCAGCTCAGGCCCTGCGCCTTGCGCCGCTTCCATACGGATCCACATCTGGTTGGCATCGCTGGTCTTTTCCGGTGCCAAGGGATCGCGCGGTTCGACCTCCCGGATTTCAAACGGCCGCGGCCGCAGCAGTTCGGCCTGTTTCTCCGGCGTAAAACGGCTGGCGTTTCGTTTGAGGATCTCGTGGCGCGGCTCCAATCCGCCGGGCACCGGGACATCCGGCATGGCGTGCTGGTGGTCCCAGCCGTCTTCCCGGGCATGGAAAGACGCCGCCAGGTTCAGGATCTGCTTGCCGTTCTGCATCGCAACCACCCGCCGCGTCGTGAAGCTGCGGCCGTCGCGGGCCGGATCAACCTCATAGATCACTGGCCGCGACGGGTCGCCCGGACGAATGAAATACGCGTGAAGAGAATGGCATAACCTGCCGGAAACAGTGGCATATGCCGCTGTCAGCGCCTGCGCGATCACCTGGCCGCCGTAGATGCGCGTCGGAGTTTCGCCGCCAGATCCGGAGCCGCGGTAGAGATTGGTATCCAGCGTCTCTAGATCCAGCAGATCGAGCAGAGCTTTGGCGGTATCTGTCATGTGCATCATCGTCCTTTGACCGGCCATCAGCGGGCCTTGCGTCCCGGCCGGGTGTGCTGCGCCTGGAGGTTAAGCTGTCATGGCACCGTGCACCAGTGCCTTGAGTTCGGGCCGCGACGGGTAAGAGCTGGACGGCGCCAGTTGGGTCAGAAAAACCACCGAGAGATCAAGCTGGCGGTCTATCCAGAAAAAGGTCGACGCAATGCCGCCCCAGCTGAAATCACCAACCGACCCGGGACAGCGGGCGCGCGCCGGATTGAGCACAACGGCACCGCCAAGCCCGAAGCCCATGCCCTCCATCGGTTGTTCGGCAAAGCTGCTGGGCCCCATTGACGCGATGTCGCCATCAAGGTGATTTTGCATCATGATATCAGCAATTTGCGGACTGATAATGAAGCCGCCGTCATAGCCGCCGCGGCGCCGGAGCATCTCGGCGAACTTCATGTAATCGTCAATTGTGCCGACCAGCCCGCCGCCGCCGGAGTGCATCGCGGCCTGCTCAAACGGAGAGTTGCCGCAGTGATCCGTCAGACGCAGGCTGTCACTTCCGGTTTCGGCGGAATTCAGCGCCATCGCATCGCCTTCAAGCGGCGTGTAAAGGGAGGCAAAGCGGTTCCCTGTCCCGTCCGGCACCCGGAACCCGGTGTCCGCCATGCCCAAGGGTTCGAAGATTTCCGAAGCAAGAAACGCGCCCAGCGGCCTTCCGGCCACCACCTCGACAACCCGGCCAAGCACATCGGTTGCAACCGAATACTCCCATCGGGTGCCAGGCTGGAAAGCCAGCGGCAGCTCTGCCAGCCGTGTGACCATGGCGGACAGCGGTCCGTGGTCCGGTTTGAACAGAAGATCCTCCGCCGCCATAGCCTCCGGCAGGACGCCCGGGTTGAACGGATAGCTCAGCCCGCTGGTATGGGTCAGCAACTGATGCAGCGTCGGCGGTGGGCAGGCTTCGGTCTGATCAATGGCCGTTGCCCCAGGAACCAGAGCTCGCATGTTATTGAATTCCGGAAGAAAGTCGCTCAGCGGCGCGTCCAGGTGAAACAACCCGCGCTCCAGCAGCATCAGGATTGCAACCGATGTCACCGGTTTGGTCATCGAATACAGGCGCACCAGCGTGTCGCGGGTGAACGGCAGGTTCTCTTCAATGTTGCGCAGGCCCTCAGCGCCGAAATAGATCTCCTCTCCGCCGCGCCGGATCAGCAGCGCGCTGCCAGCATATTTCCGTTCGGCCACATAGCGTTGCTGCCAGGACCTGATCCTGTTCAACCGCTCTGAAATCATTACTGCCTCCTGCTGTCTGCCGGCCTGAGCGTGTCCGGAAGTTCCGGGATGATGCGGATACGGACCAGCCGCGTCGAGCGAAAAACGCACAAATCCGAGCGCGCTGAAGCGCCCGCAAGTTTCTGCAACCCAGAGCAGGTTACGCAGTGTTTTTTTCTGCCGCGTGCGTTTGTGTATTCGCTTTCGAAACAAATTTGTCTTAGTAGTTCAAAGGGAAAGACGGCAAGGAAATTAATCTGATGGCGAGTATTCTGGTATTGAACGGACCCAATTTGAACCTGCTGGGAACCCGACAGCCGGAAGTATACGGCTCGGTCACTCTGGCCATGGTAGAAGAAGCTTGTGCGGAACACGCCAAAAAACTGGGTTTGGACGTGGCCTGCCTGCAGTCCAACCATGAGGGCGCCCTGATCGACGCCATCCACGATGCCAAGGGTCAGCATCAGGGAATCATTCTGAATGCCGGCGCCTATACCCACACATCGGTCGCGCTGATGGACGCGCTGATTTCCGTTGAGATTCCGGCCATTGAAGTGCATCTCTCAAACATTCACGCGCGGGAGCCGTTCCGCCATACGTCCTATATCTCCAAGGCGGCACTGGGGCAGATCTGCGGTTTTGGCGCCCAGGGTTACCTGCTGGCGCTGGATGCACTGGCAGCGCGGCTGAATGAGGCCCCCGCAGCATGAACTTTAAATCTTATCTGAGCTTTGTCTGCAGCGCGCAAAGCCTAGAGGAGCTTTGGGACGGCCACGTCCGGCAAATGGCGGAATACGGGTTCGACAGGCTGATCTACGGCCATACCCGCTACAAGACCGAGACGTCGCTGGGAGACCCGGATGACTTTGTCATCCTGTCAAACCACGACAGCGCCTATCTGGAAGGCTTCCTGCACCAGGGGCTTTACTCCCAGGCGCCTATGCTCCGCTGGGCGCTGGAAAACGAAGGCGCCGGCAGCTGGCGGATCGTGCAGGAACTGGCCGCCAGCGGCAAGCTAGGCGCGGCAGCCAGCAAGGTTCATGAGTTCAATCAGGCCTTGGGCCTGACAGCCGGATACACGGTCAGCTTCTCCTCGGCTTCGCCGCGTTTCAAGGGGGCAATCTCTCTGGCCGCCCGGCCGGGCATGACACAGGATCAGGTGGACGCCGTGTGGCTGGACGCAGGCGATGACATCGTGCTGATGAACAATGTCGCCCACCTGAAGATCCTCACCCTGCCCTACGCTGCGCCGAACCGCAGCCTTACCAAGCGGCAGCGGGAGGTTCTGCAATGGGTCGGCGACGGCAAGACCACACAGGACATTGCTTTGCTGATGGGACTGACGCCCGCGACCATCGAAAAGCACCTGCGGCTAGCCCGGGAATCCCTGTCGGTGGAGACCACAGCGCAGGCGGTTCTGAAGGCGGCGCTGCACAACCAGATGTATCCTATGGACGCTTGACCACGCGGATACGCAGCGGCACCGCGGACCTTACCTTTGCGGCGCAGTATTTTGTAATTACAACGTTTTTCCGGTGTTGCGCAGCGCTTTCCCTGGCGCGGCCCAGTGCTGTTTTCAACAAGACGCCAATTAGCGTCAAAAAGTATGGTTTTCTGTACTACCGCTAAAGGGTAATTCGTTGCAATTTGCACATGTTCCGTGAGTGGTGGCTTTGGCCAAGGAACTTTGGGTATCGAACCTTGCGATTACAAGGCTCTCCTACCTGATCGGGGGCAGGCGCGTATAGATCCGCGACCTGCCCCGATATTTGAGGGGCCCTGCCCATCCCCATCAGCGGGGCCCCTCGCTCTTCTCCCAAGACACATCCAATCAAGGCATGCTGGTCCTCGTGCGGAACGGGCGGCCGTATGCGCACAAAAAAACCGGCGGGACTGATGTCCCGCCGGCCTATCATTTCCGGATTTCCGGGGCCGATCAGCCCTGGGCAGCCTTGGCCACTTCGGCTGCGAAGTCTTCTTTCTCGACTTCGATGCCTTCGCCCACTTCCACGCGGACAAAGCCGGTGATGGTGGCGCCAGCTTCCTTGGCAGCGGCTTCCACGGTCAGGTCCGGGTTCACCACGAACTGCTGGTTCAGCAGGGTCGACTCAGCCACGAATTTCTTCATGCGGCCTTCGATCATCTTCTCGATCACCTGCTCCGGCTTGCCGGATTCGCGGGCGATGTCCATCTGGACCTGCTTTTCCTTCTCAACAACGGACGCGTCCAGGTCAGCTTCGGACAGCGCGGCCGGGTTCACGGCTGCGATGTGCATTGCAACCTGCTTGCCGATGGCCTCGTCGCCGCCGTTCATGGCAACCAGAACGCCGATCTTGCCCATGCCGGCGGTCGCCGCGTTGTGGACGTAGGAGATGACGGTTTCGCCTTCCAGCTTCTCCATGCGGCGCAGCGACATGTTCTCGCCGATGGTGGCGATCTTGTCGGTCAGGGTGTCGGCAACGGATTTGCCGCCCAGGTCGGCAGCGGCCAGCGCTTCGATGTCGCCGGCGCCCAGGGCTGCGGTGGCGATCTTGCCGACCATTTCCTGGAATTCGCCGTTTTTGGCAACAAAGTCGGTTTCGGAGTTCACCTCAACAGCAACGCCTTTGCCGCCTTCGACGACAACGGCCACCAGGCCTTCGGCTGCGGTGCGGCCGGATTTCTTGGCGGCTTTCGCCAGGCCTTTGGTACGCAGCCAGTCAACAGCGGCTTCCATGTCGCCGTTGTTTTCGACCAGTGCTTTCTTCGCGTCCATCATGCCTGCGCCGGTGGATTCGCGCAGTTCTTTCACCATTGCTGCAGTGATTGCCATCTTAGGCTCTCCTCAATTCAAAAACAGATTTGGGGCAGGTGATACCCTGCCCCGCATGTCAGTTCCGTGACAGGACGGATCAGGCTTCGGCGGCTTCTTCAGCCACGGCTTCTTCAGCCGGTGCCTCTTCCAGCGCGCCCAGGTCAACGCCTGCTGCGCCCAGCTGAGCCGACATGCCGTCCAGAGCTGCGCGGGCAACCAGGTCGCAGTACAGCGAGATGGCGCGCGATGCGTCGTCGTTGCCCGGGATGATGTAGTCCACGCCATCGGGGGAGCAGTTGGTGTCGACGACGGCCACAACCGGGATGCCCAGTTTCTTGGCTTCGGCGATTGCCAGTGCTTCTTTTTTCACGTCGATGACGAACAGCAGGTCCGGCACGCCGCCCATTTCGCGGATGCCGCCCAGGGAGGCCTGCAGCTTCTCCTGGTCGCGTTCCATGCCCAGACGCTCTTTCTTGGTCAGGCCTTCGGCGCCGCCCGCCATTTTCTCGTCGATTTCCTTCAGGCGGTTGATCGACTGGGAAACGGTTTTCCAGTTGGTCAGGGTGCCGCCCAGCCAGCGGTGGTTCATGTAGTACTGAGCGGACTTCTCGGCGGCTTCGGCGATCGGGCCGGCTGCCTGACGCTTGGTGCCGACGAACAGCACGCGGCCGCCTTTGGCGACGGTGTCACGGACAACCTGCAGAGCCTGGTCCAGCATCGGAACAGTCTGGGTCAGGTCCATGATATGGATGCCGTTGCGCGAGCCGTAGATGAACGGCGACATGCGCGGGTTCCAGCGCTGAGTCTGGTGGCCGAAGTGAACGCCAGCTTCCAGCAGCTGACGCATGGTGAACTCGGGAAGAGCCATGCTATTCTATCCTTTCCGGTTTCTATCCTCGGCGGGGGTTCAGAGCATTTGCTCCAACCGGGGGTCCGTCAGGGATGTCTCCCCTGATCAGGCCAAACCCCGCCTGCGGGTTCGTAGGCGCGCCTATAGATCAGAAATTGCCGGCTGGCAAGGGCCGTCCCGCAGAAATCGGCGCCCTGCCCCGCATTTCAGGCCTTCAGGGCCTCTTGATGACCGCTGCGCACCAATGCCTCAGCCCGGGCAGCCAGCGCCTTGCGGTCCGGGAAATCCGCCACCTTCAGCGGCGGGTGATAGATCAGCTCCACCCCGCCTTGGCGCGGGGCGGCCAGAATCTTGAGAAGATGGGGGCCGAAGTCCATCTCCCCCCACCAGCCGTAGAATCGGTCGGGCGCTCCCTTTGGCGCGTGGTACACCACGGAAACCGGCTGAACAAACAGGCCGTTGCGGAGCTGATCGGTGAAAAACGCGGCGAAGAGTGTTGTTTTGAAACGCAGAACCCGCAATCCGTCCGTCGACGTGCCCTCCGGGAAGAACAGCAGCTTATGCCCTGCCTGCAGCCGCTGCTCGAACAACTCTGCCTGCTCCCGGGCTTTCTTTGGGTTTCTCTCGATGAACACGGTGCCGGTGGCCCGCGCCAGCCAGCCGATGCCCGGCCATCCGGCAACCTCGGCCTTGGACACGAAGTAAATCCGCTTTCGCGCGTTCAGGGCGAAAATATCCAGCCAGGAGGAGTGGTTGGCAACGACCGGCCCGCGCTGCCGCATCAGCGTGCCGCGGGTCTGGTAGCGGATCCCCATGATACGGAAGGCATTACGGCAGACGAACTGGGTGATGAACGGTGTGACCGGCCGCTGGTGCCCGAACAGCGGCCGCTCGGCCAGCCGCACGGTCAGCAAAACCAGCAGCCCGCCGAACACCAGCAGCGCTAGCGGCAGGCCGCGCAGCAGCACCAGAACCCAGCCCAGCGGCCTGATCCGGACCGGATCAGGCCTGTCCTCGCTTTGCCAGCTGATACTCATCCGCGTCCCTTTCCGCCGGTATAGATCTTGCGCTGCCGCTCGTTCATCCGCGCGGTGTCCAGGATCAGGCAGACGTCGGTGGTGTTGAACGCATGGTCAATGTAGGCACCCTCGCCAACAAATCCGCCAAGCCGAAGGTAGGCCTTGATCAGCGCGGGCGTATCCACCATCGCGCGCTTTCGGTCCAGATCATCAGCGGCAACCAAGTCCATGGACTGCAACGCTTTCGACCTGACGCGCAGCTCCGGTGGCGCCAGGTGGTTGTGATGCAGCATGGCCAGCGGATTGGCCAGTTGCTGCGGATCGGTGCCATGGAAGCTGGCAACGCCGAACAGGATCTCGATCCCGTGGTGCTCGACATACTCCGCCAGGCCGGACCAGAGGTGAAACATCGCCATGCCGCCGCGGTAATCGGGGTGCAGGCAGGAGCGCCCCAGTTCCAGCAGACGTCGGCCCGAAGCCTTGAGAACGCTCAGGTCGTATTCATCCTCGGAGTAGAACTGCCCAGCCCTTGCCGCCTGGTCATCGCGCAACAGTCGGTACACGCCCACCACTGCACCCCTGGCTTCATCCGTCACCAGCATGTGGTCAAAGAACGGGTCGAACCGGTCCCGCTCCAGCCCGGCCTCGTGATCGACCATCTCGCCGCCGCCGCCCAGTTCGCGCACGAACACGTCATACCGCAGCGCCTGCGCGGCCTGCAGCTCGTCCTCCGTTTCGGCGATCTTTACGGAAAATTCCGGGGCGGCGTCTGGCATTCGGTCACCTAGCGTAGTTCAGGCTTGAGCGCCTTCCGCCAATGAGGCAAAGAACGCGCAGCAAATCGGGAGAATTTGAGGGAATTCGTTAACTCTTCATAAACCGTTATGGATCAAAGACGGGAATAAGGGAGACACGCGCTCCGTCAATCACGAGCTTGCCCTGATCGGGAAAGTTCACCGTGATCTTGCCGCCCGCGTTCGACTGCACCTGGCCGACGCCCCATTCGGGGTGGTCCGGGTGCCGGACAAACATGCCGGGGGCTAAAATAGCGTTAAGGTCATTCATATGCGGGTGGCCCAGTTCGGAGGAAGTATACGTTATGGGTGTAGATAACGCCAATCTGGCCGCATTGGTAGGGTCCCGGATCTGCCACGATCTGATCAGCCCTGTCGGCGCCATCAACAACGGCCTGGAACTTCTGGGTATGGCCGGCAGCATGTCGGGGCCGGAGCTGGAGCTGATTTCCGACAGCGTTGCAAACGCCAATGCCCGCATCCGCTTCTTCCGCATCGCCTTTGGCGCCGCGGGCGACCAGCAGATGGGCCGGGCCGAGGTGGTTTCGGTTCTGGAGGACGTCAGCAAGGGCGGACGGATCCAGTACCAGTGGTCGCCGCTGGAGGGCTGCACCCGAAGCGAAGCACGGCTGGCGCTGCTGTCGGCGCTGTGCCTGGAATCGGCCCTGCCATATGGCGGCACGGTCAAGATCTTCTCCGCAGACGGCAAATGGACCGTGGTGGGCGAAGGCCGCAAAGTGACCGTCGATGATGAGCTGTGGGCGCGGGTCAGCGGCGGCACCTCGAACGCGGAAATCACCCCGGCGCTGGTGCAATTTGCGCTGCTGCCAGAGGCCGCCAAGGAAGCCGACCGCACGGTGCGGCTGGAGCTGAACCTGGAGAAGATCACGCTGCAGTTCTGAGCAGCCGGATCCCCTGCATGGAAACGCCGGGCTGCCCGCCCGGCGTTTTGCTTTTTGTGCTGGTCAGGCGCGGGTGGTTCCGTTGCCGCGCACCAGGTATTTGAAGCTGGTGAGCTGCGTTGCGCCGACCGGACCCCGGGCATGCATCTTGCCGGTGGCAATGCCGATCTCCGCCCCCATCCCGAACTCGCCGCCATCGGCAAACTGGGTCGAAGCGTTGTGCATCAGGATAGCGCTGTCGAGTTCGGCAAAGAACTTCTGAACCGCGTCCTCGTCCTCGGTGATGATGCAATCGGTGTGCTGCGAGTGATGCGTGCGGATGTGCTGGATCGCTTCATCAATGCCTGCCACCTGCTTGGCAGCAATAATGGAATCCAGATACTCCTTGCCCCAGTCCTCGGCCGTGGCAGCGGTCATGCCGTCCGGTCCGGGCATCCCCGCCTCGGCACGGATTTCAACGCCGGCAGAGGCCAAAGCCTCCAGAACCATCTTGCCGAGCGTCGGCGCAATGTCCTGATGGATCAGCAGGCATTCCGCGGCGCCGCAGATGCCGGTGCGGCGGGTCTTGGCGTTCAAGACCACATCCAGCGCCTTCTGAGGATCGGCAGCCTTGTCGAGGTAGATGTGCACGATGCCTTCAAGGTGGGCAAAGACCGGCACCCGCGCCTCGCGCTGGACCAGGCCGACCAGCCCCTTGCCGCCGCGGGGAACAATGACATCGACATAGTCCGTCATCGTCAGCAGCTCCTGCACCGCAGCGCGGTCGCGGGTCGGCACCAGCTGCACGGCGTCTTCCGGCAGGCCTGCGGATTTCAATCCCTCTGCCAGGCAGGCATGGATGGCTTGCGACGAATGGAAGCTTTCGGAGCCGCCGCGCAGGATCACCGCGTTGCCCGATTTCAGGCACAGCGCGCCGGCATCGGCGGTCACATTGGGACGGCTTTCATAAATCACGCCGATGACGCCCAGCGGGGTGCGGACGCGCTGGATTTTCAGGCCGGTGGGCTGTTCCCACTCCTCCATCACCTCGCCCACCGGGTCGCGTTGTTCCGCGACCGCGCGCAAACCGTCGACGATGCCCTGAATGCGGGCTTCGTCCAGCATCAGCCGGTCCATCATCGCGTCCGACAGGCCCTTGCCGCGGCCGAACTCAAGATCCTTGGCGTTTGCGGCGATGATCTCTGCTCGGCGGCTCCAGACCGCTTCTGCGGCGCCGATCAGCGCCGCGTGTTTGCGTTCCGCGCTAGCTGTCGCCAGGATTTGCGCCGCTTGCTTTGCCCGTTTGCCAAGCTCCGCCATCACGGCGGGGATATTTTCATTTTCTTTCATATGTCTCGTGCCCTTGCCGGTCCCTGTCTGGCACTGGGTGCCGTCCCGGCTGGAATAAACCATCAGTGGATGCGGTCAAAGCGCCATATCATCGCGGTGGATCAGCGCGGCGCGGCCGGGATAGCCCAGCGTGGCCTCGATCTCCTGCGACTGGCGCCCCTGGATGGCACGGGCCTCATCGGCGGTGTAGCGCGACAGACCCTGCCCCAGTTTGCGCCCGTCTGGGCCGAGGATGGCCAGCGGATCGCCGCGGCCAAAGTCACCCTCCACATGACGAACACCTGCGGGCAGCAGGCTCTTGCCGGACATCAGCGCGCGGGCGGCGCCCTCATCGATCGTCAGCACGCCGCGGGTCTTCATCGCCGCAATCCAGTGCTTGCGCGCGGCCTGCGGATCACCCTGCCCTGCAAACCAGGTGCAAGGCGCGCCTTCTTGAAGTGTTTTCAGAGGGTTCAAGGGAGAACCTTCAGTGATCGCCATGGCGCAGCCTGCGGCGGTTGCCATCTTGGCGGCCAGCAGTTTGGTGATCATTCCGCCCTTGGACAGGCCGGAGACGCCATCGCCGGCCATCGCCTCGATCTCCGGGGTGATCGCGTCAATCCGGTCAAAACGCTTGGCGTCCGGGTTCAGCGCCGGGTTGGCGCTGTAAAAGCCGTCAACGTCGGACAGCAGGATCAGGCAGTCGGCCCCGACCGTCACCGCGACCTGCGCCGCCAGACGGTCGTTGTCGCCATAGCGGATCTCATCCGTGGCGATGGTGTCATTCTCGTTGACAATGGGCACGGCCCCCATTGCCAGCAGCGTTTCCAGCGTCGCGCGGGAATTCAGGTAGCGGCGACGGTTTTCGCTGTCCTCCAGCGTCACCAGCACCTGCGCCGTGGTGATCCGGTGCGGCGCCAGCGCCTCCTCATAGGCGCGGGCCAGACGGATCTGGCCAACCGCGGCGGCAGCCTGGGATTGCTCCAGAGGCAGGTCGGCGCGCGGCATGCCCAAAACGCCGCGGCCCAGGGCGATGGAGCCGGAGGAAACCAGAACCACATCGGTGCCGCGCGACTTCAGCCAGGCAACGTCATTGGCCAGCGAATGCAGCCAGCCTGCGCGCAATTCGCCGCTGTCACGGTCGACCAGCAGGGCCGAGCCGATCTTGACGACAATCCGTTTTGCCGACGTCAGGGCTGCCAAGGCTTTTCCTCCTCGGCGGGCTTCATCCGCAGGCGGTCGTCGTCGATCTCATTGCGCAGGGCGCGCAGGATCTCGTTCACCCCTTCGCGGCTGACGCCGGACATCAGATAAACCGGACCGCCCACGGCCGCTTCCAGGGCGGCACGTTTCTCGTTCAGCTCTTCCGCGTCGATGGCATCAACCTTGTTGAGCGCGGTGATCCGGGTCTTGGTGGCGAGAACACCGCCATAAGCCTCCAGCTCTCCGATGATGGTCTCGTAATCCTCGACCACAGTGTCGGAGGTGCCGTCTACCAGGTGCAGCAGCACCGCGCAGCGCTCCACATGGCCCAGGAACCGGTCGCCGATCCCCTTGCCCTCATGCGCGCCTTCGATCAGGCCCGGGATGTCAGCCACCACAAATTCGGTGTTGTCGATGCCGACCACGCCCAGGTTCGGGTACAGCGTGGTAAAGGGGTAATCCGCAATCTTGGGACGTGCGTTGGAGGTGACCGACAGGAAGGTCGATTTACCCGCGTTCGGCAGTCCCAGGAGGCCCGCATCGGCGATCAGCTTGAGCCGCAGCCAGATGGTGCGCTCGACACCCTCCTGCCCCGGATTTGCGCGTCGCGGCGCCTGGTTGGTGGCGGATTTGAAGTGCAGGTTGCCAAAGCCGCCATTGCCGCCCTTGGCCAGCAGCACGCGCTGCCCGGGTTCGGTGAGGTCCGCCAGAACGGTTTCCTCATCCTCGTCCAGGATCTCGGTCCCCACAGGCACGCGCAACACGATATCGTCGCCGTCCTTGCCGGTGCGCTGGCGGCCCATGCCGGACTGGCCGTTCTTGGCAAAGAAATGCTGCTGGTAGCGGAAGTCGATCAGGGTGTTCAGCCCCTCGGTGACCTCAGCCCAGACCGAGCCGCCCTTGCCGCCATCGCCCCCGTCCGGGCCGCCGTATTCGATGTACTTTTCACGGCGGAAGCTGACGCAGCCGTTCCCGCCGGCGCCCGAGCGGATGTAGACCTTTGCCAGATCGAGGAATTTCATGACAGCTCCTTAATGCGGCAGGCCCCTGTGCCCGCCCGTGCAGTACAAGTGTCCCGCCAAAGCCCAAGGCCATGGCGGGACTGTTTCGATTGCCTTACCGCAAAGCGCGCGCCGCGCCAATCACAGTTTTCGGCTGTATGTCCAGGTTGGGACGGAGGCGTCACGCGCCACCGAATAGCTTTCGGCATCGCCGAGATAATCAAAGCCGCAATGGATCAGCACCCGGGCCGAGGCCGGGTTGTCCTGAAAGACGGACGCAAACATCGCGTCGTTCTTCTGCGGGTTGGCATCAACCAGCGCCTTCAGCGCCGCAGAGGCAAGCCCGGTGTTCCAGAACGGCGGCGCCGTCCAATAGGATACTTCAGACTGGTTGCGGTCCATCCGCTTGAGGCCGATGACGCCTTTCAGCTCGGAATCGCCCTCGACGGTGCCGTCGATCACCCAGACGTCCTCGTCCCGCTCTTCCGCCATGGCGCGGGCCACAAAGGCCTCAGCCGCGCCGGGCGGCAGCGGGTGCGGAACCGACCGGGTCATGCGGGCAACGCGCGCATCGCTGACATAGTGTTCAATCAGGCCGGCGTCGGACTTTCGCAGTGGCCGCAGGACAAAACGCTCAGTTTCAATCACCTGCTGGCACACGATCTGCTCCAAATTCATGGATGTGCTCCTCCTCTGCCTAAATTTATGTGGCGGCAAACGCCTTTGTTGTTGTTGCGACGAATTCCAGATGTGCATGCCAAGCCGTCACGGCAAGTCACGCGGCCTTCAAATATTGCAAAACTTCCCGTTTGCCCGGCGTGAACACCAGGCTGGGACACTGCACTGTGCTTGGTTACGGCCACCAATGGAAAACTCATCACAAGCTCAAGTTACAAAACAGAAAGGGGGACCGGCCTTATAGCCGATCCCCCTAAAGATTTCTTCACCCTTCGGGTCGGCTTACTCAGCGGCCTCCGCCACTGGGAGAACCGATACAAAGGTGCGGCCTTTCAGGCCCTTGCGGAAGCTTACAGCACCGTCAGCAGTTGCAAAGAGAGTGTGGTCTTTGCCAATGCCCACGCCTTCGCCCGGCCAGAACTTGGTGCCGCGCTGACGCACGATGATGTTGCCTGCGATGGCCGCCTGGCCACCGTAGAGTTTCACGCCAAGGCGGCGACCGGCAGAGTCGCGGCCGTTACGGGAGGAACCGCCAGCTTTTTTATGTGCCATTCTCTCTCTCCTTAGCCTTTGGCCAGCTCTTTGGCCTGCTCAACCCACTCGGGCTTCACTTTGATTGCTTCGATACCAGCAATGTCGTCTGCGGACAAGGCTGCGATCTGAGCAAAGCTGGTGAGGCCTGCTTCTGCCAGTTTCTTGGCAGCTGCGGGGCCGACGCCGGTCAGCTGGGTCAGGTCGTCCGAACCTGCAGCAGCTTCAGCAGCCGGAGCGGCCTTGGCTTTGGCAGCAGCTTTCGGAGCGGCTTTGGTTGCGCCCGAAGCCAGGATCTCGGTGATCCGGACCAGGGTCAGTTTCTGACGGTGGCCTTTGGTGCGCTTGGAGGAGTGCTTCCGGCGGCGCTTGACGAAGTGGATCAGCTTCTCGCCTTTGATCTGCTCGATCACTTCTGCCTTGACGGCTGCGCCGTCAACCAGCGGAGCACCGACAACCGGAGCGTCGCCGCCCAGCATCAGAACTTCGTCGAATTGGATGGTGTCGCCGGCATCTGCAGCAAGTTTCTCAACGCGGAGCACGTCGCCCGCCTGAACCTTGTACTGCTTGCCGCCAGTCTTGAGGACCGCAAACATGTGCGTCTTTCCTTTTCTAACCGCGTCCTACGGCCCCCTTGCGGGCGTTTCGGCAAATGCCGCCTCGAACAGCGCGCCCTTGGATGGGCGTATGACAAATAAACCCCGGCGCACGGATTCCGGGCCGGGATGCGGGCTTATGGTTCGGAACAAGCGGTGTGTCAACCGTTTTCCACAGGCTTTTCAAACAACCCGCGGAACTCAGATATCCTCACCCGGTGTCAGCTCCGCCATCCGGTGGGCCAGTTCCTCAAACCGGTTTGCGGTGATTTCGTACTGCACTGCGTTCAGCAGCTCGTAAACCCGCTGCATCGGCGCCTCCTCCAGCGCCTCGACATAGGCCTGAACCTCGGCATCGGTAAATTCCTGATAGGTATAGGCAGCTGCGGCAAGGCTTGACGCCTGCAGGCTGAGCCGCAACTCGCCCTCCTGATCCTTCATCAGCGCGCGCAGCTCATCCGCGTCCAGCTCAAGTTCGATCACGCCCGCCGCAGCTGCCGCCATGAGAAACCGGAACTGGATCTGCTGCAGCGCCTTCACGCCGGTGCCGGCAGCATCAATCGCCGATCCCATCCGCTGGTACATCGCGACCCGCTTGCTGCCGGCCTTGACCAGATCGGAAATGATGCGGTTGCCGGCCAGCTGCTTGACCTCGTCATCCTCCACCAGGTGCGAGGAGTTTTCCGCCCGCACCAGCCGCTTCCCGAGATCGCTGGCATAAAAGGCGGCGGCGTGATCCAGCGCCTCGTCATCCAGGGTGCTTTCCAGGATATCCAGGGCCAGGCCGCGCATCTGCGTGGTATCAAAGACTTCCTCAGACATTTCGGTCCACTGGCTGCCGAAGGCGCCCGCATCGACGCCCAGCATATCCGGGGCGCTGGAAGCCGACAGCGCGATGCTGTCGAGCGCCACATCAAACCCGGTGACCTCCAGAAACGCCTCGACCCGCTCGCGGTCTGCGGCCAAGGCCGAGTGGGCCATTGCCCAGCAGGCCAAGCACAGAGCGGCAAGGATGCGCAGCGGAAAAGCGGGAATTGAGAGGATCATCTGCATATTGCAAATTTAGGCAAAAAGCCTTGGCTGGCAACGGAAATCCGGCTTTTTTTGCCAAAGCTGCAATTCGCCCCTTGCGCCGGTCCGGAATCAACATTAAACCGCGCCTCACCCCCCGCGGAGAGGTGCCGGAGTGGTCGAACGGGGCGGTCTCGAAAACCGTTGTGGGTGCAAGCCCACCCAGGGTTCGAATCCCTGTCTCTCCGCCACTTTCCCTTACAGATCGCTTCTGATTTTTTGATATCGCCCTTGGAGTCACGGACGCCTTCACTCCTAGCCTGTTTTCATCAGACGGTTTTGTCATGGCTGGCAGCCGACGAAGCTATCTTTTAGTTGCAGGAATTGGCTTTACTCAACCTTAAGTCCAAGCTGTTTCAATTTGCTGGCCGGACCCGACCCTTACCGGCGCTTCGCCTGACCGGTCTTAGGGCATTGGGCTGCAGCGGACAGGAATTCGCAGACGGAGGCAAAGTGACAGATGGAAATACTGCACCGGATTGTTTACCTCAGCTCGGCCGCCCGGGCGCTGTCAGACTCCGACATCGAAGCGATCCTCGCCACGGCCCGGCAGCGCAATGCGCAGGACGGGATCACCGGGCTTATGCTGTTCCATGACGGATCCTTCCTGCAGGTTCTGGAAGGCCCGCGCGCAGCAGTGGAAGCCTGCTACGCCAGGATTGTCAGCGACCAGCGGCACCACCAGATCGCCAGGATGGGCAGCAAGGACGTCGACAGCCGGATTTTTAGCGAATGGGAGATGGCGTCGCTCCCGTTCAGTCAAGTATCCCGCGAAGCCCAGGACAGCTTTCACAATATCCGGGACTTGCAGGCCAGCGACACGATGAAACGGGCAGAGAATGATCCTGTGACCAAGGCCTTCCTCAAGACGTTTCTGCTTTCGCTGAGATAGGCGGCGGCATCGGGCCGCCGAACGGCCAAAACAATGCCATGTAAAACGAGGGCAGCAACCGGTTTATCCGGAAACGAAAAAGGCCAGGCAAACCGCCTGGCCTTTCGTTTATTGCGCTGACGGCAAATCAGGCGCGGCGGCGGCGTCCGCCGGCGCGGCCGCCACGACCGCGGCCTTCTTCGCCTTCCGCTGCCGGAGGCTTGTTGAACTTGATCCAGTCGCCGCCGTGCGGGTCGTTGTTGGTCAGCAGGTTGGCGGCACGGATGGCCTCCATTTCCTTGCCCGCGCGCGGTTTGGTCGAGCCCAGGCCAAACATGGTCACAAACGCCTCGTCGTCCATGCCTTCCGGCAGGATGATGCCGGCCGCTTCGACCAGGGCCTTCTTCTCGGCGATTGCCTTCTGGGTCACCGGCAGCGCCACCGGGTTCATGATCGCAGAGGTCATGCCCGCGCCCATTGCCATCGGCAGGAAGGCGTTGTTGATGCCGTGGCGGTTCGGCAGGCCGAAGGAGATGTTGGACGCGCCGCAGGTGGTGTTCACGCCAAGCTCTTCGCGCAGGCGGCGCACCAGGGCAAACACCTGCTGGCCGGCGGTCGCCATGGCGCCGATCGGCATCACCAGCGGGTCGACCACGATGTCATGCGCCGGGATGCCGAAATCGGCCGCGCGCTCGACGATCTTCTTGGCCACCGCGAAACGGACATCGGGGTCTTCCGAGATGCCGGTATCGTCATTGGAGATCGCCACAACCGGCACGTTGTACTTCTTGACCAGCGGCAGAACGTGCTCCAGGCGCTCTTCCTCGCCGGTGACGGAGTTCAGCAGCGGCCGGCCTTCGGCAGCCTGCAGGCCGGCTTCCAGCGCGCCCGGAACCGAGGAGTCGATGCACAGCGGCACATCGGTGAGGCCCTGCACCAGCTCGACGATCTTGGTCATCAGCGGCGGCTCGGTCTCGTTCGGGTTCGGGTTGGAGTTGTAGACCACGCCCGCGTTGATATCGAGGATGTTGGCGCCTGCCATCACCTGGGCCAGCGCGTCCTTCTCGACGGTGGAGAAATCGCCGGCTTCCAGTTCCGCTGCGAGTTTCTTGCGGCCGGTCGGGTTGATCCGCTCGCCGATCACGCAGAACGGCTGATCAAAGCCCAGGATCGCGGTTTTGGTTTTTGATTCTACGACTGTACGGGTCATTTTTGATCCTTAGGGTCTTAGGAGTTGACCGGCTTTGCCGAGGCGCCGCCGTTGTTGATGGCCCAGGTGGCATTGGTCTTGATGCCGCCCAGCGGGAAGAAATGCACGTTGGTGATGTTGAAGTCCGGGTTTTCCGCCTTGTAGGCGGCCAGCTCGGCAACCACATCGGTCGGCTCGTAGGGCAGCAGCAGCTTGGACACGTCCATTGCACGCTTCTGCAGAACCTTCAGCGACGGGCCGACACCGCAGGCGATGGCGAATTTGATCAGGGTCTGCAGCTTGGCCGGGCCGGCGATGCCGATGTGGATCGGCAGGTCCACGCCCGCGGCCTTCAGCCCGTTTGCCCATTCGATGATCGGCTTGGCCTCAAAGGCGAACTGGGTGGCCAGCGCCATTTTGGCGTCGGTGCGCTCGGAGAACTTCTGCTTCCACTGCACTGCCTCGGAGACGTTCTTGGTGGAGCCGTCCGGGTCGATGTCCTTGTTGCCTTCCGGGTGGCCGGCAACGTGCAGGTTGGTGAAGCCCGCCTTGTCGAACAAGCCGGTTTCCAAGAGCTGCATGGAGCTGTGGAAATCGCCGTGCGGCTTGGCAACGCCGCCTGCCAGCATCAGCGCCTGCTTGACGTCGGCTTCGCCTTGGTAGCGGGCAATCCAGTCGGCCAGGGTGGCCTCGTCCTTGATGATGCGCGCCGGGAAGTGCGGCATCACAGGGAAGCCTTCCGCGTTCAGGCGCTTGGCAGTGGCGACCATGTCCTCGATCGGGGTGCCTTCGATGTGCGCGATGTAAACGCGGGTGCCGGCCGGCAGCAGGTCGCGGAAATCGTCGACCTTCTCGGCGGTGCGCGGCATCACCTCGATCGAATAGCCCTGCAGGAAGGCCTCGACCTGCGGGTTGACGGGCTGGGCAGCGCCAGAGTCACGTTTTTTAAAGTTCAGCAAAGCCATCACGGCCTCCCATAAGTGGTGTCAGGCTCACGCCCATCCGTCATTTGCGATCAGCGCCTTCAGGCGGTCCTGATCGTATTCCGTTTCCAGGCGGATTGCTTCGGCCTCGGCAATCTCGGCAGCCTCGCCCTCGGCAGCGAAAGGCTCGGCCTTGCGCCACTCGGCGAGATAGGCGTCTGCGTCCTTGGCGTTCACCTTCATGGCCGCGCGGTCAATGGCCTGCTCGAACCGCTCTTCGAGCTGCCGTTTGGCGCCGCGGCGGCCTTTGCCAACGATGACCTGCGCGGGGATATCGCGCCAGTATACGATCGTAACGTCGGGCATGCCTTGCTTTCCTCCTAGCCTGGATAGACCACGTTCTAGTGCGGTGGCGCGCCGCAAGTTGGTCGATTTTCGACAACACGATGGGATTGAGCGACGTTTTGCTGCCGCGACACTAGCTTTGTACACCTGCGAATGCCACAGCGGCTTGGTGCCAAAATATTCATGTGGATTATGAGTTTTCCGGGAAGCGGCGGAAATTGCTTCACTTCTGCCTCCGGGGCGCTTGCGCCGCCGTATCTGCGCACCTATTGTCACAGTTAACACGATAATCGGAGGGCGTGAATCATGGCGCCCAGGCGCTCGAAAGGTGCGGGCGCGTTTCCCAAGGCGGTTGAGACCCCTGCACCGGCCCGTCCCGATCCTGATGCGCTGTATGCGGCGCTGGATCTGGGTACAAATAGCTGCCGCATGCTGATCGCCCAGCCCAAGGGCAGCGGCATTCATGTGGTCGACAGTTTCTCCAAGTCGGTGCAGCTCGGCGCCGGGCTGGAGCGGACCGGACGGCTGTCGCGGTCCTCGATGGCGCGCACCATTCAGGCGCTGCGGATCTGCCAGCAGAAACTCAAGCGCAACAAGGTCAAGCGGATGCGGCTGGTGGCGACCGAAGCCTGCCGCAGGGCCAAAAACGCGCGCGACTTCATCCGCCAGGTGAAACGGGAAACCGGGCTGACACTGGAAATCATCCAGCCGGAGGAGGAAGCGCGGCTGGCAGTGATCTCCTGCGCGCCGCTGGTCTCCACCAAGACCGAGCAGCTGCTGGTGGTCGATATCGGCGGCGGTTCCACCGAACTGGTCTGGATCGACGTCTCTTCTGTGCCGCGGCGCGACCGCCCGTCCGCCATCATGCGGCTGCACAACGGGTTCCACCCGACCGAAAGCCCCTTCCCCGCCGCCAAGGTGGTAGACTGGATCTCGGTGCCGCTGGGGGTTGCCACACTGCGCGACCAGTTCAACGATGTGGAGGACGACGCCGCGCGCTTTGCTTTGATGAGCTGGTTCTTCGAGGAGAACCTCGCCGATTTCGCCCCCTACAAGGACGAACAGGCGCGCGAGGGCTTTCAGATCGTCGGCACCTCCGGCACGGTCACCACCGTGGCCGCGTCGCATCTGGGTCTGAAGCGCTACGACCGCACCAAGGTCGATGGCCTGCGGATGACCAGCGATCAGATTGACAAAGTGATCCGCGGTTATCTAGAACTCGGCCCTCAGGGCCGCCGCCGCGACCCCCGCATCGGCGAGGACCGGCAGGCGCTGATCATGTCCGGCTCCGCCATTCTGCAGGCACTGTTGCGCTGCTGGCCCACCGACCGGCTGTCGGTCGCGGACCGCGGCCTGCGTGAAGGTCTGCTTTATGCGCAGATGAGCGCGGATGGCGTTCTGGAAGACGGCCCTTATTAACCAGGGCCTGTAGTATTGGATTTTTCCGGGCCGGAGGTGTCGAAACTCCGGGCACCCGGCGCAAATGGTGGCAGTCATGGCAAAGACACCGACAGGAAAGAATACTTCGGGACGCGGGCAACGCGATCTGAAAGTGAACGTGAAAACGGCGCGCGGGCGCAAGCTCAGCTCGACCCGCTGGCTGCAGCGGCAGCTGAACGACCCCTATGTGAAACGCGCCCAGGCCGAAGGCTACCGTGGCCGCGCGGCCTTCAAGATCATGGAGCTGGACGACAAGTTCCGCTTTCTGGTGAACGGCGCCCGGGTTGTCGACCTTGGCTGCGCACCGGGCGGCTGGGCGCAGGTGGCTGTGAAGCGGATCAATTCCCTGGGCGAGAAGCCGGGCAAGGCCGTCGGCCGCATCATCGGTGTCGACCTGCAGGAGGTCGAACCGCTGGCGGGGGCCGAATTCCACCAGCTCGACTTCATGGATGACGGCGCTGACGAACAGGTCAAGGAATGGCTTGGCGGCAAGGCGGATGTGGTGATGTCGGACATGGCGGCGGCCAGCTCCGGCCACAAGCAGACCGACCATTTGCGGATCATCTCGCTGTGCGAAACCGCTGCCTACTTCGCCTTTGACGTGCTAGAAGAAGGCGGCACCTTTGTCGCCAAGGTTCTGGCCGGCGGTGCCGAGGGTGAGCTGCAGAAGCTGCTGAAGCAGAAGTTCACCAAGGTGATGAACATCAAGCCGCCCTCCTCGCGGTCGGACAGCTCTGAGAAATTCGTGGTGGCAACCGGTTTCCGCGGCTGAGCCGGATCAGACCCGGCGGCTGTGCGGAACGGTCAGCGACCGCGCCGCCAGAGTGCGCAGCATGACGGCCTCCTCGCCTTCTTCTTCGGTCAGCCGGGACACCCGCAGCTTGCGGCTGGCATGGCCGGCCATCCCGCGCTGGCGCATCAGTTCGAACAGGCGCATATGGCGAAGCTTGCTGTGCAATTTTGTCATGGTGGCCCCTTCTGGATCGTCTGCTTTCCAGCAGAACTAAGGGGCAATTGGGATCTCAGATGGGCGCAATTGTGGCAACGTTGCCTTATTGTTGAATAAACGGAAACAGTTGCACGTAAGCCGCAGCTGCTATGTCCGCCCCATGCCGTTGGCCATGTCGATCAGCGCACCGTTAAATTCCGCCCCCAGGATCAGGATGGCGGAATTCAGGTACAGAAATATCATCGCCGCCATGGCGCCGGCAAGACCGGCGTAGGTGGCGGAATATTGTGCAAATGAGCCCACATAAACCGCAAACCCGCTGCCGCAGGCCAGCCACAGAACAAGTGTCAGAACCGCCCCCGGCAGGATCCGCCGCAACCGGTGCACGCGGCCCGGCAGCAGGACGTGAAACGCCAGCACGGCTCCAACAGGCAAGGCCAGCGCCAGCAAACCTCTCAGCCCCGGTTCCCAGCCTTGCGGCACAGTGGCAAACGGCAGCAATTTCGTAATGTGGCGAACGTACAGCGGCATGATCACTTCGAAAACGGTGACCGCCAGAATGCCGGCCCCGCCCAGGATGACCAGCCCGATGCACAAAGCACGCGACCGCCAGAATGGCCGCGTGTCGGTGTCGTGATAGGCCTGCACCATGGCCGTCCGAACGGCATCGACCCCGTTTGAGGCAAAATAGAGGGCAAACAGGCCACCCAGGGTGACAAGCTGCGTATTGGACTTTTCCAGAACAGATTGCAGCTCGCGCAGGATCGGGCGGGCCACCGCATCCGGCCAGACGCTGAACACCTGCTCTGTCATCGCTTCCATTGCAAATTCCTGCGACAGCAGCCCGGCCACCGTGCCCGCCAGTGCGACGGTAAACAGAACAAAGGGAAACAGCGCCAGCATCATCGACATGGCAATATGGCTGCTCATCACCCAGCCGTTTTTCCGGTTGAAACGGCGGGCGGCAGTCAGCAAAGCGGCTGGCCACATGCGGATTGGCGGCAAGATCGGCATAGCGGCAAGGTTCCACAACTGCAGGAAAAATGCCAGCGGCAAAGCACCCCTTCCGCAAAACAGCCCTGCACGCGACGGCGCCGGGTATGGCAGGCAGCTGCATTCGGCATTAGGTTGACTCTAAGGCAGTTTTTGGAGCCATCGATGTTCGGGATCGTTCTCAGCACCGCCGCCCTGGCCGCAACCTGGACGGCTGCCGGGCTTGCCGCGCTCAGCGCGGCCCGCACTGCGCGCACCCCGCAGGGGGCGATCGGCTGGGTGGTATTCCTGCTGGCAGCCCCCGTCCTCGCGCTGCCAGCTTATCTGATTTTTGGCCACCACCGGTTCAGAGGTTACTGGAAAGCCCGACGGGCGGCGGAACAGGCGGTAATCGCAAAACGCAATTACACCTCTGCCCAATCCGAAGATGTGCCGGCGCTGAGCGTCAAAACCGCCCCTTTTGAAGCCATTGCAGGTCTGCAGGTTTGCCGCGGTAACGGCATGGAGCTGCTAATTAACGGTTCAGAAACATTCAATTCTATCTTCGAAGCCATTGAAAACGCGCAAGAGTACGTCCTTGTACAATATTACATTCTGCACGCTGACGATCTGGGAGCACAGTTGCAATCCCGGCTGATTGCCGCAGCAGAGCGCGGCGTGACCGTCTGGTTCATGACCGACAGCATCGGCAGCCGGAAGCTCCCCCGCGAGTACAAGCGCGCGCTGGAAGCTGCGGGTGTCAACATGATCGACCCTGCTGTCCAAAGAGGCCCCTGGCACCGTCTGCGCATTAATTTCCGCAATCACAGGAAAACCGTCATTGCAGACGGCCGCGTCGGGTTTACTGGCGGCCTGAACGTCGGTGATGAGTACATGGGGCTGGACCCGGGGTTCGGCCCTTGGCGGGACACGCATGTGAGGCTGTCCGGCCCTGTTGTCCAGCAGCTTCAGCTGTCGTTTGCCGAAGACTGGCATTGGCGCACCCAGGAACCGATCCTGGATCTGCTGAACTGGGAGCCTGAGGCGTCGCCCCAGGATCGCCCTGCCCTGATTGCCTCCACCGGACCGGGCGACACTATCGGCAACGGGTCCATGCTCTACTTTTCTGCAATCACCGCGGCCCAGTCCAGGATCTGGATTGCATCCCCCTACCTCGTGCCCGACCAGGACGTTTTTGCTGCCCTGAAACACGCAGGCTTGCGCGGTGTCGATGTCAGGATACTGCTGCCAGAGACAATCGACCATTACCTGCCCTGGCTGGCTGGTTTCGCATTCTTTGATGAATTAAGGGCGGCCGGCGTGCATATCTTGCGCTACCAGGGCGGCTTTATGCATCAGAAGTGTTTTGTGGTCGATGACACGATTGGCGGTGTCGGCACCTTAAACTTGGACAACCGCTCTTTCCGGCTCAACTTCGAAACCATGGCTCTGTTTTTTGACCAGGCGACGGCATCGGCCATTGCGGACATGCTGGCCGAGGATTTCAGGCGTTCGACAGAACTTTCCGCCAGCCTTGAGCAGCAGACCATTGCAATCCGTCTGCTGGCCCCGGCGGCGCGGCTGCTGGCGCCCGTGCTTTAACTGCTGCTGCCAGAACGCTGGCCGTTAAAGGAAAACAGGCGCCCCATCGCGCTGACGAGAAACGCGGTGCTGATCCCGAAACCGAACAGGCCGGTCACCGCAGCGAAAGCGGCGAATATCCGCAGCGCTGGTCCCAAAACGACATCGCCGTAGCCAAGCGTGGTATAGGTCACCAGCGAGAAATAAACCGAGGTGTTCCAGTCCTCGATCGCGCCGACCAGCACAAATGCCGAGGACCAGATCCAGACTTGCGCGGTGTGGCTGCCAAGGATTATGAAAATTGCCACTACAAGGATCAGGCCAAGCTGCCAGGGCCTGTAGGGTTTTGCAAACTTGCAGGACAACCTGTTCAGCACAGAGGCGCACCAGACCAGGATTGAGATTTCCAGGATCAGGCAGGCGCTGAGATAAATTGACCCCCACAGCAGCTGGTTCCACAGCGTCATGCCGGACCTCCCGTTCTGATCGTGCTCTGGCAACCCATAGCTGCACCTTGGCTCCGCTGTCTGCAATACGAAAATTGCCGCGTTCCGTCTTGCCGCAGGTCCGCTGCCGCGCCGGTAGCGGGCTGGACATCCCGGGGTCTTGGGTATTGAGTGCCCTTGCAGCAAGTGCAATCCAAGCGCCCGGAAAGTTGCCGATAATGGTTCTGACGATCCGCAATGTGACCAAGTCCTATCCCGGCCAGCAGGCGGAAACGGCCGTGCTGCGCGGGGTGTCAATGGACCTGGCAGCAGGCAGCAGCCTGGCGCTGACTGGCGACAGCGGCTCCGGCAAGAGCACACTGCTGCATCTGGCTGCGGCCTTGGACCACTTCGACAGCGGCGAAATCGAGATTGACGGAACCCGCCTCTCGAGCCTGGGGGACCGCCAGCGGGCAGCGCTGAGGCGGCACAAGGTTTCTCTTGTTTTCCAGCAGTTTAATTTAATCCCTTCACTTGATGTCCGAAAAAATATCGCGCTGCACGCCCGGCTGGGAAACAGATGGGACGAGGACTGGGGGCAGCATCTGGCCAGCCAACTGGGCCTCTCCGGCCTGCTGGAACACTACCCCGAGCAGCTGTCCGGCGGGCAGCAGCAGCGCGTGGCGATCGCGCGGGCACTGGCCCTGCGGCCCAAGCTGCTGCTGGCGGATGAGCCTACCGGCAACCTGGATGAAACGGCCAGCGCCAGGGTGATGGAGCTGATGCTGGAACTGGTGCGGGAAAGCGGCACGGCGCTGTTCCTGGTGACCCATTCATCGGCCATTGCGCAAATGCTGGACCGGAGCCTGCATCTGCAAAACGGCTTGGCTGAATGACCAGCGCTGCGCTGCTGGCCATCCTGTCGCACTGGCGGCGGCACCCGCTGCAGCTGGCAACTCTGATCCTGGGTATCGCGCTGGCGACCGGCCTGTGGTCGGCGGTGCAGGCGATCAACACTGAAGCCCGCGCCAGTTATGCCCGGGCGGCGGAACAGCTTGGCACCGCAGGGGCGGATCGGCTGATGCCAGAGACGGGAATGATCCCGCTTGGCCAGTATGCGGCATTGCGCCGGGCTGGATGGCTGCTCGCGCCGGTGCTGGAAGGCACTGTCAGGTTCGAGCGGCAAAGCTTTGATATCATGGGGGTTGACCTGCTGCAGCACCCGCTGGCAGCCGCGCTGTCCGAAGCCGCAGAGCAAGACGGTGTTCCGCCCCTGGATGCGCTTCTGCCGCCCGGACGGCTCTTTGCGCATCCTGAAACGGCGGTTCTGCTGCAGGCCTCCCAGACTGAGCACCCGGTGACTGCTTTGGCGGATCTGCCGCGCGGCGTGGCCGTGGCCGACATCAGTCTCGCCAGTACACTGCTGCGGCGGCCGGACAGCCTGAGCTACCTGCTGGTGCTGCCGGACCAGCGCCCCGGGTTGTCACCGCTCAAGGAACTTGCCCCCGAGCTGAGGCTTGCAGCGGCCCGGTCAGCCGCCTCCGACACCGCGCGGCTTACTGACAGTTTTCACCTGAACCTCACGGCTTTCGGCCTGCTGGCCTTTGCCGTCGGCCTGTTCATTGTCCAAGGCACCATTGCTCTCAGTATTGAACAGCGCCGCGGAATGATCCGAACGCTGCGGAGCCTTGGGGTGCCAATGCAGCTGCTGACCGGCCTCTTTGCTGCGGAACTGGCCGTTGTCGCGCTGGCCGCCGGTGCAGCGGGGCTTGCAGGCGGTTATGTCGTTGCGGCAGCCTTGCTGCCGGACGTCAGCGCCACCCTGGCCGGGCTGTACGGCGCACCGGTGGATGGCAGCCTGTCGCTGCGTCCCGGCTGGGCAATATCCGGACTGGCGATGGCGCTGGGCGGTACTTTCCTGGCAGGGTCGCAGGCGCTTTTTGCGTTGTGGCGGATGCCGCTGCTGGCTGCCCCTGCCACCCGCGCCCGGGGCCAGCAAGCCAGCCGGTCGCATATTACCGGAGCAGTATCCGGCGCCCTTCTAGTCGCGGGCGGCTTCCTGGTGCTGAATATTTTTCAAGGGCTTATTGCAGGTTTCGCATTCCTGGGCGCATTAATGCTGGGGGCCGCGCTGCTGCTGCCGATGCTGATATCAGCCGGGCTACGCTTCGGGGCGCGGCTGGCCAAAAGGCCATTTGCCGAGTGGCTCTGGGCCGATACACGCGCACAGCTACCAGGCATGTCGCTTGCCCTGATGGCCCTGCTGCTGGCGCTGGCAGCGAATGTTGGGGTTGGCACCATGGTCTCCAGTTTCCGCCTGACTTTCACCGGCTGGCTGGATCAACGGTTGTTCGCGGAGGTATATGTCACCGCCAGCAGCGATGACCAAGGCGCCGCATTGGCAGAATGGCTTGATGCAAAGGGCATCACAGCCCTTCCGCGCCGCTATAGCGACACCCGGTATCAGGGCGCACCCTTGCGGATCTACGGGGTAACGGATGATCCGGCCTTCCGGCAGAACTGGCCGCTGCTGGACGCGCTGCCGGATGCCTGGGAGCAGGTTGCGGGTGGTCGGGCCGCTATGGTCAATGAGCAACTAGCCCGCCGCTACGGAACAGCCCCAGGCTCTCTCCTACAGCTTGAACCCGGATGGGATTTGACCGTCGCAGGGATCTATTCCGACTATGGCAACCCAAACGGCCAGGTGATGGTTTCCCTGCATTCGCTTCTGGCCCGTGCCCCGGACATTCCGAACCGTAACTACGGAGTACGGGTGGCACCGGAGAAGATTTCAATTCTTATCAGAGACATCAGGGAACAATTTGATCTCCCGCGTGAAAACATTACCGATCAGGCCACAGCTAAGGCGCGCTCGCTTGCCGTGTTCGAAAGAACCTTTGTCGTCACCGCGGCGCTGAACCTGTTGACGCTTGGTGTTGCAGGGTTTGCCCTGCTGACCAGCCTGCTTACCCTGTGGAACCAGCGCCTGCCGCAGCTTGCGCCGGTCTGGGCGATGGGGCTGACCCGCCGCCAGCTCGCCCGGACCGAAATCCTGCGCAGCTTGCTGCTGGCGGCGGTTACCGCGGTTCTGGCGCTGCCGCTGGGCCTGGTCCTGGCCTGGGCATTGCTGTCGGTGATCAATGTGGAGGCATTTGGCTGGAAGCTGCCCATGTATCTGTTTCCCCTAGATTGGCTGCAGCTGTTCCTGCTGGCGTTGCTGGCCGCGGTTTTTGCCGCCGCGCTGCCTGCCCGGCGGCTCAGCCGGATCGATCCGGCAGAACTGCTCAAGGTGTTTGCCAATGAACGCTAAGTTTTTCCTTTGGGCCGCCGCCGCTGGCTGGGCTACCGCCGCGCAGCCACAGAGCTACGCCGGGCTGGGAACCGAAGCGGAGGGGTTCGCCATTCCGCAGCCAGGCACCCAGCTGTCCTTTCCTGCGGACCATGGCCCGCATTCAGATTTCCGCATTGAGTGGTGGTACTTGACCGCCAACCTTGAAGGACCCGACGGTGCAGATTACGGCATCCAGTGGACGCTGTTTCGCTCCGCTCTGGCGCCTGGCGAGGCAATCGGCTGGCAAAGCCCGCAAATCTGGATGGCCCATGCGGCTGTGACCAGCCAGGACCAGCACCTGTTTGCAGAGCGCATAGCCCGCGGCGGGATTGGTCAGGCTGGGGTCCGGGCGGTCCCGTTTGAGGCTTGGATCAATGACTGGCAGATGCGCACTACTGGCGAGACTCTTGAAAACATATCACTTTCGGCCGCAGGCAACGGCTTTTCATACGACCTCAACCTCACCGCAGATGGCCCGCTGGTGCTGCATGGGGACGCCGGGTATTCGGTGAAATCCGCCAGCGGCCAGGCGAGCCACTATTACTCCCAGCCGCATTATCAGATCTCTGGCACGCTTGAGCTGCCAGCGGGACCGGTCAAAGTCACCGGCCACGGCTGGCTGGACCGGGAATGGTCCAGCCAGCCTTTGGCGGAGGATCAAAGCGGCTGGGACTGGTTCTCTCTCAGCTTTGACAGCGGCGGCAAGCTGATGGGGTTCGTGCTGCGCGGCGAATCCGGTGATTTTACTTCCGGAACCTGGATATCCCCTGACGGCACGGCGGAGCCATTGGCACCGGGGGCCTTTCAGGCTGCCCCCCTGGAATACAGCGATGTTGAGGGCCGCAAGATACCGACGCGCTGGCAAACCAGTCTGCCCGAAAAGGGGGTTTCCGTTGAGGTTCAGGCGCTTAACCCGCAAAGCTGGATGGGCACCTCGTTCTCTTATTGGGAGGGGCCGGTCACGGTAACCGGCAGCCACAGCGGCACAGGATACCTTGAGATGACCGGATATGAATAAGGGCGCCCGAAGGCGCCCCTATTTTCTTCAGCGGACCACGAAGACCGAACAGTCAGAGTGGCGGATCACCCGGGCCGCGTTTGGTCCCAGCAGGTAATCCTTCAGGTCCGGTTTGTGCGCCCCGATCACGATCAGGCCGCTGCCAGCGGTTTCGGCAACCTTCAGGATCTCCTGATAGGCGGTGCCGGTTGCAACCAGGTGGCGGACCTTGGCATTGCGGTCCTTGCCCAGAACCTTGGCACACAGTTCGCTCAGACGCTGGGTGGCGTCCTTGACCGCCTTTTCGTGGTGATGCTCCTCGAAGAACCCGGACACCCAGCTTTCACCGAAATCCGGCAGGACATTGACGACATCCAGTTGGGCCCCGTCCAGTTCGGCCAGCCGGCCAGCCTGGGACAGGACCTTTTCGTCTAGGTTCTGATCGTTAAGCTCCAGAGCGCAAAGAACGGGTTTGCTCATGCTGTTACTCCTTCTTCTTCACGCGCGCGGCCGCGCTGCATCAGGGCAACCAGCGCCACCAGCAGAAGCGCCGGCAGGAACATCAGCTCTTTCGGCAACTGGCTGGCGGGTGCTTGGATAGCAATGATCTGCACCGGCGCGTCGGCGTAGAAATCAAAGCTCTCAAGATTGGGGGCTGCCGGGGTGCCGAACATCGGCTCTTCCAGCTTCACCGCGCCATCTTCCTCCAGCAGCAGCAGGCCGTAGGCATCCACCGCCGCCTGCCCGTCCGTGCCATCGGCGGTTATGATCATCGTGGTGCTCTTGATCTCAGAAGTGTCGAAATCCGGGCCTTCCACGGTGATCCGCAGCTCTGAGCCCGGTTCCGCCTCGTCCAGCGCCTGCGCCAGCTGGGCCGGCGGGACCTGGGCAAAGGGCGGCATCACCCGGTCCATGAAGAAGTCCGGCCTAAACAACGCAAAGGCTGCAAAGACCAGCAGGACGCTTTCATAGATGCGGCTGCGGCTCACGAAATACCCCATGGTGCCGGCGGTAAAGACCAGGATGGCAATGGTGGCTGAGATGGCAACGATGATGCCCTGTATCCAGTTCACGTCGATCAGCAGGAGATCGGTGTTGAAGATGAACACAAACGGCAGAGCCACGGTCCGCAAGCTGTAGAAGAAGGCGGTGAAGCCAGTACGGATTGCATCCCCGCCCGACACCGCCGCCGCCGCAAAGCTGGCAAGCCCCACGGGCGGCGTCACATCGGCCATGATCCCGAAGTAGAACACAAACAGGTGCACGGCGATCAGCGGCACGATGAGCCCGGACTGTGCGCCCAGTTCCACCACCACGCCGGCCATCAGCGAGCTGACGACGATGTAGTTGGCAGTTGTCGGCAGCCCCATTCCCAGAACGAGCGACAGAAGGCCAACGCAGGCAAGCACAAAAACAAGTGTTGTACCGGTCATGTCCGCAGCTCGTTCAGCAATCGTACCCTCAAAGCTTGTGATCCCGATAAAATCGGTCACCGGGCTGATTGCGTGAACACCAATAGCGGAAAGATAGGTCAGACCATAAGCCATGTTTTCGACCAGATCCGCCATTACCTGACCAATCCCGGTGAGCGTCACCGTACCTACAATCACCCCGGCCGTTGCGGTGGCAAGTGCAATGCCGATCATGTTACGCGCACCGTCAATCAAGCCGGTCCATAGGTCTACCACCCCATCCACAAAAGCGTTGGCCATGTTACTCTGACCACGGAAGATGGACTTAAGCGGTTTCTGGGTCAGCAGAATCACAAACAATAGCGCAGTGGCCCAAAAGGCCGATAGCCCCGGGGATTTCTGCTCGATCATCAAGAAGTAGACCAATACCAAGATCGGCAGCAGGTAATGCAGTCCTGCTTTATAAATCTTGGCCACATCCGGCAATTCAACGTCCTTTGCGTTAGGATCATCTGGTTCCAGATCAGGAATTTGCGCTGCGAGCGCTACCATGGCCACATAGATCAGCATGATCACTGCAAACATGATCAAACCTGCAGCGCTCGGTGCCCATGCGTAAGCCAGTTCCACTGGGAATTGCGATCCGTAACAAAGGCCAGCAAATACAGCAAAGAAGCTGAGCATTCCCAATACCGTGCGTGCCAGATGGACTTCGCGGTTGCCCAGCGTCGGCATGTTCCGCTTCACAGCCTCCAGATGCACGATATAGACAAGCGCGATGTAGGAAATCGCAGCCGGCAGGAAGGCATGGGTGATCACCTCGACATAAGAGATGCCGACATATTCCACCATCAGGAAGGCTGCAGCGCCCATAACTGGCGGCATGATCTGGCCGTTCACGGAGGACGCGACCTCGACCGAGCCTGCCTGCTCAGAGGTAAAGCCCACCCGCTTCATCAGCGGGATCGTGAAAGTGCCGGTGGTAACCACATTGGCGATGGACGAGCCGGAAATCAGGCCGGTTGCGGCAGACCCGACAACAGCTGCCTTGGCCGGGCCGCCGCGCAGGTGGCCAAGCGCGCCAAAAGCCATCTTGATGAAGTAATTGCCGGCCCCGGCCTTATCCAGCAGCGCGCCGAACAGCACGAAGAGGAAGACGAATTTGGTGGAGACACCCAAGGCAATGCCGAACACGCCTTCGGAGGTGATCCACATATGGCTCATCGCCTTTTTCAGGCTGGCGCCCTTCCAGCGGATGACTTCCGGGACGTACTCGGAAGAGCCGAAGAACACGTAGAGCAGGAAAATCGTCGCGATGATCGCCATCGCCGGACCGAGCGCACGGCGGGCGGCTTCGAACAGCAGGATCAGGCCAGCGAGGGCAAACCACTTGTCCATGTCGTCGGCAAGACCGCCGGAATCAACGATCTTCTGATAGAAAATATAGCCGTACATCGCGATCGCAGTGCCGGCCAACGCGAAAATCCAGTCCTGCACCGGGATGTAATTCCGCGGGCTGGACTTCAGCGCGGGATAGGCCGCGTAAGCCAGAAAAATGGCAAAGGCCAAATGGATTTGGCGCGAGTTGTTCACCACGCTGCCAGGCAGCAGCAGGTTGGCCACCGGCGAGGCCAGGATGACTTGGAACACGGACCAGATGACGGCGACGATCGCCAGGAACAGCCCCACGCTTCCCACCGGGTTGCGGGCGCCGGCGTCGGAGGACGCGACCAGTTCCTGAAGCTCTTCTTCGCTAAGCGGCCGATTTCCCTGAGCATCGGATGTCATGGATAATCTCCCCTGCGGCCGCCGTTTCTCCGGGGCCGGAATAGTCATGCCCGGGCCTTTGGCCTCAGGCGAAAACGGGGCGCCTGATGCGCCCCGTTCCTATTGTCTGGCGGATTATTCGATCCAGCCTTTTTCTTTGTAGTACTTTTCTGCGCCCGGATGCAGCGGTGCCGACAGGCCGTCCGCGATCATCTCTTCCGGCTTCAGGTTGGCAAAGGCCGGGTGCAGTTTCTGGAAGGCCTCGAAGTTTTCAAAGACCGAGCTGACCACCGCGTACACAGCATCTTCGGACACGTCAGCAGAGGTCACGAAGGTCGCGCCGACGCCAAAGGTGTTGGTGTCGTTGTCGGACCCGCGGTACATGCCGCCCGGAATAGTCGCGGTGCGGTAGAAGGAGTTGTCTGCAACCAGTTTCTCAACCGCTTCGCCGTCCACGGTCACCAGGACCGAGTCACAGGCAGTGGTGGCTTCCTGGATGGAGCCGGACGGGTGGCCAACGGTATAGATCATCGCGTCGATCTGGTTGTCGCACAGCGCTGCGGACTGTTCCGCCGCCTTCAGCTCAGTCGCCAGGGCGAAATCTTCCATGCCCCAGCCTTTGGCTTCCATCAGCACTTCCATGGTGCCGCGCTGGCCGGAACCAGGGTTGCCGATGTTGACGCGCTTGCCTTTGAGGTCATCAAAAGTGGAGATACCTGCGTCCGCACGGGCAACAACGGTGAAGGGTTCCGGGTGCACCGAGAAGACGGCACGCAGACCTTCGAACGGGCCTGCTTCCTCGAACTTGGAGGAACCGTTGTAGGCATGGTACTGCCAGTCGGACTGGGCCACGCCGAACTGCAGCTCGCCTTCGCGGATGGTGTTGATGTTGTAGACCGAGCCGCCGGTGGACTCGACGGCGCATTTGAAGCCGTGTTCCTTGCGGCCCTTGTTCACCAGACGGCAAATGGCGCCGCCGGTCGGGTAATAAACGCCGGTCACGCCGCCGGTGCCGATGGTGATGTATTCCTGAGCAAATGCTGCGGGTGCCCCAAAGGACGCCGCCACCAATGCACCGATAGCCAGCTTGGTGTGTTTCATGATCAAGTCTCTCCCACTTGTCTTATGATTTGCAGCCCTGCTTGAACGGCTGTCCAACTGGTGTCCGGATTTCGTCCCGGTGAGGGAAACTGGCCTGCCAATCAGGGTGCGTGCCGAAATTTTTTGCACGCGCAGAAGGGTTTCACTGCCACCTGCCCAAGTCAAGGGTGCTATTTATTGCCGCACCTATTTTGCCCGCCTTTTTCGTGCTGCTGACGACAGTTAGCCATTTTTCCCCGTAAGACCTCCGGCTGCTTCGCCCGCTGGGCCGCAAAGTTTTTTCTTGCAAGGAAAATCACCTTGTACGCGATTCCACCTGCCCGGTGCCGGCTAGGGGCACCCGGGACCGGAGGCACAGTTCTCAAAGCGTCTTCTGCAAACTTGCCCGCTTGTAAAACAGAATGGTGACAGACGCTGAAAACGCCGCTATCAAGCGTCACACAAAAAATACGCGGCACGGTCATTTTGGACCGAAGCCGCATCAGCATTGACAGGGAGCTTGCAGCGATGCTGCTTAGCCAAGTGATATTTGACAACCCGTCCCTGACGGATTTCTGGGCATTGGAGCGGTGTGTCTCCGCCGAGGCCCGCAAAATGCCAAAAGGCGCCAGCGCGCCGTTGACTTGCGATGTGGAACCGGAGTTCCGAAGCACGCCGCGGAAGTGGGAGCTGATCCTGGCGACTGCCCATGAACGCGGTCTTCGCGCGCGTCTGGGGTAACATCGCGCACCGCGCCGCATTTCCAGCCATAGATTGAAACACCCCGCCAGCCGACTGGCTGACGGGGCAAACTGTTTTATTCTGCCGGGCTTGCCGCAGGCACCCCTTTCACCCGCTCCCGCAGGCCTTGCATCATCGCATAAAGCACCGGCACGACAATCACGCCGACGACGGTGGCCGCCAGCATGCCGCCGAAGACCGCGATACCAATAGCGCGCTGGCTGGCAGCCCCCGCACCCGAGGCGATCATCAGCGGCACCACACCCAGCAGGAAGGACAGTGCCGTCATCATCACCGCGCGGAAACGCTGTTTGGCAGCTTCCTGCGCGGCTTCCCTGATGGTCAGGCCCGCGGCCCGCTGCTCCATCGCGAACTCCACGATCAGGATGGCGTTCTTTGACGCCAGGCCGATCAGCATGATCATCCCGATCTGCGTGTAAAGGTTGATGTCATTGCCGGCGATTGCCACCGCTGCCACGGCCCCGAACAGCGCGACAATGACTGACAGCAGAATTGCCACTGGCATCGTCCAGCTTTCATACTGCGCCACCAGGAACAGGTAGCCGAACAGAACCGCCATCGCCAGAATGACGGTGACCATCCCTGCTGAATCCAGCTGCTGCTGCGCAGTGCCGGTCCATTCAAACGCATAGCCCGGCGGCAACGCGGTCGCGGCTTCCTCCTGCATCACCCGGATCGCGTCGCCAGTGGACAGGCCAGGCGCCGGAACCGCGGTCACCGTGGCGGAGCGGAAGATGTTGTGGCGTTTCAGAAGCACCGGCCCCAGCACATTCTCGACGTCGATCAGTGTGGACAGCGGCACCATCTCCCCGGATTGCGCCCGCACGTACAGGCCGCCGATGTCCTCGATCTTGTCGCGGTAGGACCCCTCCGCCTGCAGCATCACCTTGTAGACGCGGCCGAATAGGTTGAAGTCGTTGACATAGTACGATCCCAGATGCGCCTGCATGGTCTGGAACACCTCGGCAATCGGCACGTTCAGCGTCTTGGCCTTCTCGCGGTCCAGATCGACAAACACCTGCGGAACGTTGGCCCGGAAGGTGGTGTAGGACTGGGCGATCTCGGGCCGCTGATTGGCAGAATAGACCAGCGAGCCGACAGACTGCGCCAGATCCTGCGGGGTGCCGCCAGCGGTCTGCTGCACCGCCATTTCAACACCGGCCGACATGCCCAGACCGGAGATCGGCGGCGGGTTGAAGGCAACGATGCTGGCCGCGGCCTCGCCGTTGGCGATGCCGTAGATCTGACCAAGGATGGCATCGGGTTGCAGCGCTTTATCCTGCCGGTCATCCCAAGGCGCCAGGTTGGCAATGATCATCGCGCCATTGGCACTGGAGCCGTTCAGCAAGCTGAAGCCGTTCACCAGAACAGTGCCCCTGACCCCGGGGATCTGGCGGATCTGCTCGTCGATCCGGCTGGTCACCTTCTCGGTCCGGCCCAGCGCCGCGGCATCGGGCAGTTGAACATCCACAAACAGATAGCCGTTGTCTTCCAGCGGCAGGAAGCCCTTGGATGTCGAATTGAAGACCAATCCGGTGCCAAAGGCCACGGCGGCAATGATCGCAAGCCCGATTACCGGAAGCCGCAGCAAACGGGTCACGATGCTCAGGTAGCCGCCGCGCACACCGCCGATCATGTTCTCGAACATCGCCAACAGCCCCTTAGGCGGGCCGGACCGCGGTTTGAGAACAATGCCGCAAAGAGCAGGCGACAGCGTCAGCGCGTTTACCGAAGAAATGACCACGGCGACAGAAATCGTCACCGCAAACTGCGAGTAAAGCCTGCCGGTGATTCCCGGCATGAAGGTAACCGGCACAAACACCGCCAGCAGCACCAGCGTGGTGGCAATCACCGGGCCGGTGATCTGGCCCATTGCCTTGCGGGTTGCCTCAGGCGGAGACAGCCCCTCCTCGGCAATGATGCGCTCGACGTTTTCGACCACCACGATGGCGTCATCCACCACGATGCCGATCGCCAGCACCAGCGCAAACAGCGAGATGGTGTTGAGCGACATGCCAAGCGCCAGCAGGAAGGCAAATGTCCCAATCAGCGAAACTGGAATCGCCACCGCAGGAATGATCGTGGCACGGAACGACCCCAGAAAGATGAACACGACCGAGATCACCAGCACGAAGGTCATCATCAGGGTGGTGATCACGTCGTTCAGCGACTGTTCGACAAAATCCGTGGTATTGAACGGCACCGAATAGGCGACATCCTCGGGGAAGTCCTCCGAAAGCCGGTCAAGCTCTGCCAAAACGGCCCCCGATACTGCCAGCGCGTTGGCGCCAGGAGCCTGGTAGATGGCCAGAATGGTCGCCGGCACGCCGTCGAAATAGCCGGACGCGCTGTAGTTGGAAGCGCCCAATTCAACCCTTCCAATATCGGCAAGGCGCACTGTGCTGCCACCCTCGCCGGTGCGGATCACGATGTCTTCGAACTCGCTGACTTCGGTCAGGCGACCTTTCGATTTGATCGTGTACTGAAACACCTGGTCACCCGGCACCGGGGGTGCACCCACCTGCCCGGCTGACACTTCAATATTCTGTTCCTTCACCGCATTGATGACGTCACCAGGCGAAATCCCCAGCCCCGCCATCTTGTTCGGGTCCAGCCAGACCCGCATGGCGTATTCGAAATTGGTCAGAATATCCGCCTTGCCGACGCCGCTGACCCGCGCCAGCGCATCCTTGATGTTGATGGCTGCATAGTTTGAAAGGAACACGCTGTCATAGGACCCGTTGGGCGAAGTCAGCGCCGTCACCAGCAGCATGTTGGAAGAGCTTTTCTGGGTGACAACGCCATTGGCATTGACCTCGGCAGGAAGGGCTGCGGTTGCCTGTGCCACCCGGTTCTGCACGTTGACCGAGGCGATATCCGGATCAGTTCCGACCTCAAAGGTCACCGCCAGTGAATAGCTGCCGTTGTCGGCGGACGTGGAGGACATGTAGAGCATTCCGTCCACGCCGTTGACTTGCGCTTCGATCGGTGCGGCGACGCTCTTTTCAACGGTTTCCGCATTGGCGCCGGTGTATGTGGCGGTGACATTCACCACCGGCGGCGTGATTTCCGGGAACTGCGCCACCGGCAGCGCGAAATAGCCGATGACACCCATGACCGTCAGCACCAGGGAGATGACGATCGCGAATTTCGGCCTTGAAATGAATGTGGAGGAAAACATCGCTTACTCTCCAGCCTGGGCGGCCATGACCGGATCCACCTCAACGCCGGGGCGGATCTTCTGCAGCCCCTCGACCACCACGGTTTCGCCATTGGTCAGCCCGTCCAGCACGATGATCCCCGTGCCCTGCACATCGCCCGTCGCAATGTAGCGCTGCTGCACCTGGTTGCTGTCATCCACCACCAGAACAAACGGCCCCTGCTGATCGCGCTGGATCGCGGCCTGGCTGATGACAATCCGGTCGACCGCTTGCTGGGATTGCAGGCCCACGGTCAGGAAAGCACCGTCTAGGATCAACCGGTCCTCGTTATCGAACTTCGCCCGCACGGTGACCGCACCGGTCGCGGGATCCACCCGGTTGCCGGCAAAGGCAATCCGGCCCTTCTCCTCCAGTTCTGCGCCGTTGGGCAGCACCACGAACACCTCCGGCGCGGATTCGGTGTTGCCGCGGTCGACGCCGTTGGCTTCCAGCTCCTGCAGGATCTCGACGAACTGCTTTTCATTCAGCGAGAAGGACACATAAACCGGCGCTTCGCGCACGATGTTGACCAGAGGTGAGCCGCTGGGGCTGACCACGTCGCCGATACTGACCTCGACACGCCCGACGCGGCCCGAGAAGGGGGCGTGAATTTCAGTGTAGCTCAGGTCCAGTTCTGCCTGCTGGATGGCCGCCCGGGCAGCCCGCACCTGCGCCTCTGCCACAAGTTCATTGGCGCGGGCGGTGTCGCGGTCGGTTTCCGGGACAGAGCCGCGCTCGAACAACTCCTGCTTGCGCACCAGTTCCAGCGACGCAAGCTCCAGGTTGGCTTCTGCCTGTGCCAGTTCCGCCCGGCGGCTTTCCAGCACCGCTTCATAGGCGCTGCGCTCGATCCGGAACAGAATGTCACCCTTCTCAACTTCTGCGCCGTCCTGGACCAGCACTTCCTCCAGGTAGCCGCTCACCCGTGCCATGATATCGGCCTTGTCGATCGCCTCGCCGCGGCCGATGAAGGTTGCAGTGTCCTTGATCGGTTTGATCACCGCCTCGGAGACCGACACCTTGGGGGCGCCACCCTGCTGCTGCGCCAGCGCCGCATCCGCAGCTGCCAGGCCTAGCGCGGCCACCATTGCAAGCCCGGTCCGGCCGGTCAGGCCCCTGTTCCAGAAACACGTCATTCTTGAGCCTTTCAATTAAACAGAAAATTTCAGCGCAGCCGTAAACCCGGCGTGCCGCCCCGTATCCAAATCGTTGCCCTATTGAATACCGTCCCAGCACACATCTGCAAGCTGCACACGCGTTGCCCAGAAACTTCCGTCGTTTCCGGAAGGCCACCAGTGACCAGATATCAATGGAACCGCGGCCCGCAGGCAGGTGTGCTTGGTATGCAGGGGCGGGCCACCCGTGCTTACGGGATTTGATAACGGGTGCCAGGCCGTTACCTTGTTCCGGCAAAGAAGCCTGGCCTGCAAGCAAGGAGAATGACATGCGGTGGAGAGGGCGGCGGGGAAGCCGGAATATCGAGGACCGGCGGGGCCGCCGGATGACAGGCCGGACTGCAGGTTTCGGCGGGGCCGGCCTTCTTCTGATCGTTGTTGCAGGTGCCTTTTTAGGGGTGGATCTGACTCCGCTGCTGCAAGGCTCCGCACCGCAAAGCGGCAGCCCGGCGCCGGTCACGGCAGCCGACCAGGAAGCCGCGGAATTCGTCAGCGTTGCCCTCGCCGATACCGAAGATGTCTGGGCCACCATTTTCGAACAGCAGCTCGGACGCCGATACAGCCCGGCGGTTCTTGTTCTGTACAAAGGGGTGACACAATCGCCCTGCGGCGGGGCCTCCGGTGCAACCGGACCGTTTTACTGCCCGCTGGACGAAAAGGTTTACCTCGACACCTCCTTCTTCACAACACTCAGCCAGCGGCTGGGCGCACGCGGCGATTTTGCAGCAGCCTATGTCGTTGCCCACGAAGTTGCCCATCATGTCCAGAACGAGCTTGGCATCCTGGGCGAAACCCAGCGCATAAGGGCCCGCGTGAGCGAGGTTGAGTCCAATGCCATATCTGTCCGCACAGAGCTGCAGGCCGATTGCTTCTCCGGGATCTGGGCGCGCTACGCACAGGACGCGCTGGGCACGCTGGAACCCGGCGACGTTGAAGAGGCGATGAACGCAGCCAAGCAGATCGGCGATGACGCGCTGCAGCGCAATGCCGGCCGGGTGCCGCAGCCGCATACGTTTTCCCACGGCACCAGCGCACAGCGGCAGCAATGGTTCGCCCGCGGGTTTCAAACCGGTGATGTGAACGCCTGTGATACCTTCTCTGCCAATTCCCTGTGACACTTTGAATGTCCAGGCCATTGAAATCTCTTGGCGCTGATGCTTGTGTAACCCCACAGGCAGCACCGCACCGGGCGCGCCTGGCCGGCCGTTTCCGGCCGCCTGCGCACTGCCGCGCCAACCCAAGGGAGACAGCCGAATGAAAGTTGACGGGACGCACTACCGGTCGCTGTGGTGGGACCACGAACGGGATGCGTTGCAGATCATCGACCAGCGCTGGCTGCCGCATGAGTTCCGTATTCAGCAGATGGACACGCTGCAGGAGTTTGCCGATGCCATTGTTGAGATGCGGGTCCGCGGCGCACCCCTGATCGGGGCGACAGCCGCCTATGGGATGGCGCTTGCAATGCGGCTGGACCCGTCCGATGCGGCCATGGATCAGGCCTGGAGCTTCCTCAACGCAACACGCCCGACCGCGATCAACCTGCGCTGGGCGCTGGACCGCTGCCGCAGCCGCCTGAGGCCGCTGGATGAGGGAAAGCGTGCAGCAGCTGCCCTGGCCCTGGCGCATGAGATTGCGGATGAGGACGTCGAAATCAACCGCAGCCTCGGCGCGCATGGACTGGAACTGATCCGGCAGATCGCCGCCGGAAAACCCGCGGGTGAGCCGGTCCGGCTGCTGACCCACTGCAACGCCGGCTGGCTGGCAACTGTCGACTGGGGCACTGCCACCAGCCCGATGTACCAGGCGCATGAGGCTGGCATTCCGATCCACGTCTGGGTCGACGAAACACGGCCCCGCAACCAGGGGGCGTTGACCTCCTGGGAGCTGGGCAGCCACGGCATCAGCCACAACTACATCAGCGACAACGCCGGCGGCCACCTGATGCAGCACGGCCAGGTCGATCTGGTCATCACCGGCACCGACCGGACCACCCGCCGAGGCGACGTTTGCAACAAGATCGGCACCTATCTGAAGGCGCTGGCCGCCCGCGATAACGGAGTGCCGTTCTATGTCGCCCTGCCCTCGCCGACCATCGACTGGACGGTCTCCGACGGCGTTGCCGAGATCCCGATCGAGGAGCGCAGCGAGCGGGAGATCACCCATGTTCAGGGCAAGACCGAAGACGGCGCAATCGGCGTTGTTCAGGTGACACCGGACGGCACCCCCGGCGGCAACCCCGCGTTTGACGTGACGCCGAACCGGCTGGTCACCGGGCTGATTACCGAACGCGGCATCTGCGACGCCTCCGAGGAAGGCCTGGCAGGCCTGTTTCCGGAAATGGCCGCAGCAAAATCCGCCTGATGCCGGACGCCGCACCATGAAGCCGCCGTATCACGACTGCACCGAACTACGGCAGGCGGTGATTGACGCCTGCCTGGAAATGAACGCCGCGGGCATCAATCAGGGCACCTCCGGCAACATCTCGGTTCGCGCGGAAAATCACATGCTGATCACCCCGTCCGGCGTTCCTTATGAGAAACTGGCACCTGAAGATCTTGTGCTGATACCGCTGGGCGGCAGCCCTGAACAGCAGGGGCAGCTGAAGCCCTCGACCGAGTGGCCTTTTCACATGGCGATCCTTCAGGCCAAACCCGGCGTGAATGCCGTGGTCCATGCCCATCCCGTCTACTGCAGTGCGCTGGCGATGAACCGTCAGACTATACCGGCGTGCCACTACATGGTCGCAGCCTTTGGTGGCAGCGATGTTCCAGTAGCGGATTACGCGCTGTTCGGCAGCCGGCATCTGTCGGAAAATATCATCCGCGCCTTGCAGGAACGCAGCGCCTGCCTGATGGCCAACCATGGTGCGGTGGCAACCGGGGACAGCCTGCCGCGCGCGCTGTGGCGCATGGTGGAATTGGAAACACTGGCAAAGGGTTACACGGCAAGCCTGACCATCGGCAAGCCGCACATCCTGAGTGAAGACGAAATGGCGGAAGTGGTCACTGCCTTCGCGGACTACGGGCTGAAGGACAGCCGCTGATCATGCGTTGACGCAAAATGGAGGCGGAATGAAACACCCGCTGATCTTCGACGGGCACAACGACCTGCTGCTGCAGATTCAGTCTGGCAGTGTTGCTTCTGACAAGGACGGTTTCTTGGGCTCTGGCGGCCATCACATCGACCTGTTCAAGGCGACGAAGGGCGGTTTTGCAGGCGGGTTCTTTGCCATCTTCGTCCCGCACGACGGCGATGCTTCCTTCATGGAAGAAATGAAGGCAGACAGCTACGACCTGCCGCTGCCACCCGCAGCGGACTGGCCGCGGTCTGCGCAGATCGCCCTTGCCCAGGCCGCAATTCTGATCCGTCTGGAAACACAAGGCGCGCTCAAGATATGCCGCACTGCGGCCGACATTCGCGGCGCAATGCAAGACGGTATCATGGCAGCCGTCGTGCATATGGAAGGCGCCGAAGCAATCGACCCGGATTTCCATTTGCTGGAGGTACTGCACTCCGCGGAATTGCGCTCGCTTGGCCCGGTCTGGAGCCGCCCCACGATCTATGGCCATGGCGTGCCGTTCCGCTTCCCCTCCAGCCCGGACACCGGCCCCGGCTTGACAGCCGATGGTGTTCGCCTGGTGAAAAAGTGCAATGAACTGAACATCCTGATTGACCTCTCTCACCTGAACGACGCCGGGTTCTGGGATGTTGAAAGACACTCCAGAAAGCCGCTGGTGGCGACCCATTCCAACGCCCACGCGCTCTGCCCGCACAGCCGGAATCTGACAGACAGGCAACTGCACGCCATCCGCGACAGCGACGGCCTGGTGGGGCTGAACTTCGCCGTCGCCTTCCTGCGCGAAGATGGGCGCATGGACGCAGACACACCGGTCAGCCGGATGATTGACCATCTTGATTACCTCATCTGCGAGCTTGGCGAGGACAGGGTTGGACTGGGTTCGGATTTTGATGGCGCAACCGTGCCCGCTGAAATCAAGGATGTTTCAGGGCTGCCGGTTCTGCGCAAGGCAATGAAAGCGCGTGGGTACGACGACAGGCTCATGGCAAAGCTGTGCCATGGCAATTGGCTGCGCCTCTTGGAGCAGACCTTGGCCTAACAGCGCCCGTGCATCACAATCACTGCACAAGCACTTGGTTTTCATAGGATTGCGGTGGTGCCCAAGGAGAGACTCGAACTCTCACGATGTTGCCATCGGGGGATTTTGAATCCCCTGCGTCTACCATTCCGCCACTTGGGCCACGGTCTGTTCCTAGCCAAGCAATCAGCCAAGGTCCAGAGGCAAATCGGGGCTGCGCCGCTGAAATTACTCTGCGCGGCAAATTCCGCGGCCTCGCAGCTTGACGGAGCGCCGCGCGCATGCCACCTCCCATGGCAAAAGCCGTTGAGGACGCAGGACCCAGCATGCTGAAACCGCTATATGACCGGACGATGGCCCTGGCCGATCATCCCAGGGCGCTGTGGTGCCTGGCTGTTGTCGCCTTTATCGAAAGCTCGGTGTTCCCGATCCCGCCGGACGTTCTGATGATCCCGATGATCCTGGCCCGCCCGTCGCGTGCCTGGCTGATCGCGCTGGTGGCACTGATCGCCTCCGTGGCCGGGGGTGTGCTGGGATACGCTATCGGTGCCTTTTTCTACGAGGGCATCGGCCAGCCGGTTCTGGAAGCCATGGGCAAGGGCGACGCCATGGCGGAGTTCAACACCCGGTTCAACGATTTCGGGTTCTGGGCAGTGCTGGGCGCAGGCATCACGCCGTTCCCCTACAAGGTGATCACCATCATGTCGGGCTGGACCGGAATGCCGCTTGGCACATTCATTGCCACTTCTATCCTAGCCCGCGCACTGCGTTTTTTCATCGTCGCCGGCCTGCTGTGGCAGTTTGGCGCCCCGGTCCGGGATTTTATTGAACGCCGCCTGGGGCTGGTTTTCACAGCCTTCATGGTGCTCCTGTTCGGCGGCTTCCTGATGGTGAGGTACATTTGATCATGCACAGGCTTTTGATCGTATTGGCCGCCGGCGGCTCTGCCGCGCTGCTTCTGGGTGCGCTGGGGTTTCAGTACATCGGCGAAATGGCGCCCTGCAAACTCTGCTACTGGCAGCGCTATCCCCATGCCGCTGCCGCTGGGATCGGCATCCTTGCGCTGATTATCCCAGGCGCAGTTCTGCCGTATCTGGGTGCGTTGGCGGCGCTGGCCACCGCCGGGGTCGGCGCCTATCACACCGGGGTAGAACGCGGCTGGTGGGAAGGGCCCACCACCTGCACCTCCGGCCCCATTGGCGGCCTGTCACCCGACCAGCTGATGGAGCAGATCATGGCCGCGCCGCTGGTGCGCTGCGACGAGGTCCCGTGGGAAATGCTGTCGCTCTCCATGGCCACCTGGAACGCCGTCGCCTCCTTCAGCCTTGCGCTGCTGTGGATTGCCGCAGCCAACCACATCCGCAAACAGCGTTAACATTCCAGCAAGCTGCAATGCGGCCGCCAAACCACTGGCCGCATTGGAGAACCTGAACTTCTCAGGTGTCTTTTTTGGTTGCCAGCAGCAGATTGGTTTCACTGCTCACGACGCCTTCGAACGTCCGGATCTTAGCCAGGGCGGCATCCAGGGTTTCCAGCGTCTCGGTGCCCAGTTCGACAATCAGATCCCAGCGCCCGTTGGTGGTATGAATCGCCCGCACTTCCGGCAGCCCCTGCAGCTGCCTGGTGATGCGGCTGGTGCCGCGGCCTTCGATCCCGATCATCATCAGCCCGCGCACCGGATCGCGCAGGACATCCTCCTTCAGGACAACGGTAAACCCCAGGATATCGCCGCGCGCCTGCAGCCGCTCGATCCGCGCCCGCACGGTGGTCCGCGACAGGTTCAGCTCCAGCGCCAGATCCGAAAGCGACGCCCGTGCATTGTGCCGCAGGGCTGACACCAGCCGCTCATCCGTTTTGTCCATACCTTACCCCGTTTTGATCAATTGCCCCTCATCATGGGCAAATTGATTGCTGGATTCCATCACGTTTCGGAAGTTTCTAGTATTAAACCTGAGATTTTGGGAGATCAAACAGTGACCTCACAACACTGCATCCTGATTGGCGCCCCGGTAGACAGCGGCAAACGCCGGGCGGGCTGCCTGATGGGCCCCGACGCCTACCGCACCGCCGGCATCACCGAAGCCCTGCAAAGCCTGGGCCACACAGTGGAAGACCTTGGCAACCTGGCCCCGGACACCCACGCCAAGGACACAAACGACGGGCTGGTCTATGCCCGCAACGAAACTATCGGCTGGACCTCGCGCCTGGCGCAGGCCGCCGAAGACGCCCTGGGGCGCGGCATGCCGGTTTTCCTCGGCGGTGACCATTCGCTGTCGCTGGGGTCGGTTGCCGGTGCCGCCAACCATGCCGCCAAGGCAGGCCGTCCGCTGTTTGTCCTATGGCTTGACGCGCATACCGACTTCCATACGCCGCAGACGACCGACAGCGGCAACCTGCACGGCACGCCGGTTGGATATTTCACTGGCCGTAACGGCTTCGAAGGCTTTCCTGCAGTGAACAACCCGGTGCCGCAGGAGAATGTCTGCATGATCGGCCTTCGGTCTGTCGACACGCAGGAAAGGCTTGCGCTGGAAGGCAGCGCCATCCGCACCCACGACATGCGCCACATCGACGAAAACGGCATTGCCGGACCTCTGAACCGCTTCCTGGATCACGTCGCGCAGGCCAATGGCATGCTTCATGTCTCGCTGGACGTCGATTTCCTGGATCCCTCCGTGGCCCCGGCCGTCGGCACCACCGTACCGGGCGGCGCCACCGTGCGCGAGGCGCATCTAGTCTGCGAGATCCTGCATGATTCCGGCCTGATGACCTCGCTTGACTTGGTTGAACTGAACCCCTTCCTGGACGAGCGCGGCCGCACCGCGCATCTGATGGTCGACCTCTGCGCCTCTGCGCTTGGCCGCCGCGTCTTTGACCGCCCGACACGGAGCTACCAGTGAGCAGCCTGCAAGCCCCCTCTGCGGTAGTGATGGTGCGCCCGCACCACTTCCGCTCAAATCCTGAAACACAGAGTGATAACGCCTTCCAAACGCTTGCGAATACCTCGGCGGAGACCACCGCCGCACAGGCGCTGGCGGAGTTCGACGGCGCGGTCGAGACCCTGCGCGGCGCCGGTGTCACGGTGCATGTCTTTGACGACACCACCACTGAAACGCCGGACAGCGTGTTCCCGAACAACTGGTTCTCCACCCATGCCGGCGGCCACGTAGCGGTTTATCCGATGTACGCCGAAAACCGCCGCAAGGAACGCCGCTGGGATGTTATCGAGCTTCTGAAGCGCGACTACCGGGTGCAGGACGTGATCGACTATTCCGGCCTGGAACAGGACGGCCTGTCGCTGGAGGGCACCGGCGCCATGGTGCTCGACCATATCGGGCGCATTGCCTACACGGTGAAATCCAACCGCGCCGACCCGGTGCTGCTGGAACGGTTCTGCACTCATTTCAACTTTGAACCCATGGTGTTCGAAGCCAAAGATGATGCAGGCCGCGACGTTTACCACACCAATGTCCTGATGGGCATCGGCACCGAATACGCGCTGATTTGCCTGGACATGATCGTTGACCCCGCCCGCCGTGCGGAAGTTGTGGCGCGGCTGGAGGAAACCGGCCGCCAAGTCATTGACCTGACGCCGGAACAGATCGCCGGTTTCGCCGGCAACGCGCTGGAGCTGACAGGCCGCAGACGCCTCCTGGCGCTTTCCGCAACGGCACTGCAGGCGCTGCGTCCGGATCAGATCGCCATAATTGAGCAGAGCGCTGAGCTGCTCCCCTTGACCATTCCAACCATCGAAACCGCAGGCGGGTCGGTGCGCTGCATGCTGGCAGGCATCCACCTCAGCCCCCGTGAAAGGAAATCCGCATGACACAGCCTTCGGACAAGGCACTGGTGCCTTTTGTCAGCGTCGACAACATGATGCGCCTCATTCATCACGTTGGCATCGAGCAGATGCTGCGCGACCTGGCGGATTATGTCGAAGAGGACTTCAAGCGCTGGGAGCTGTTCGACAAGACCCCGCGCGTTGCCAGCCACTCGGACGTCGGCGTGATTGAACTGATGCCGACCTCAGATGGCGAGGCGTATGGCTTCAAATACGTGAATGGCCACCCCAAGAACACCTCCGAAGGGTTGCAGACCGTCACCGCCTTTGGGCTTCTGGCGGATGTCTACACCGGTTATCCGGTGCTGCTGACCGAAATGACCATGCTGACCGCGCTGCGCACCGCGGCAACGTCAGCCATGGCCGCCAAGTATCTGGCGCCCAAGGGCGCGACCACCATGGCGATGATCGGCAACGGCGCCCAGTCTGAATTCCAGACCCTCGCAATGAAGGCGATCATCGGCCTGAAATCCGTGCGCCTGTATGACAAGGATTCAGCTGCCACCGAAAAATGCGCCCGCAACCTGCAAGGCCTTGGGATCGAGGTCGTTAGCTGCAAGACACCGGAAGAAGCCATCGAAGGCGCGCAGATTCTCACCACCTGCACCGCCGACAAGCAGTATGCCACCATCCTGACCGACAACATGGTCGGCAGCGGCGTCCATATCAACGCCATCGGCGGCGACTGTCCCGGCAAGACCGAACTGGCAGCCGGCATCCTCAGCCGCTCCGACGTGTTTGTCGAATACCCGCCGCAAACGCGGATCGAAGGCGAGATCCAGCAGATGCCGGAGGATTTCCCGGTCACCGAATTGTGGGAAGTGATTTCCGGCAAAAAACAGGGACGTACCGGCGACCGCCAGATCACCCTGTTCGACAGTGTTGGTTTCGCGATCGAGGATTTCTCGGCGCTGCGGTATATCCGCGATCGCATCAAGGGCACGGATTACTTTATCGACCTGGATATGCTGGCCGACCCCGACGATCCGCGCGACCTGTTCGGCATGCTGCAGCGGGCCAAGAGCTGACTTAGGCCGGCATAGGGCATCTCCCTCCCGGCAGCCCTTTGAAAAAATCTGCAGCCGCGCGGGAACCAACGCCCGCCTGCAGGCGTAGAGCACATGCAGGCAGCCTGAGCCTGCTTCAGGACCAATACCAGTCCGGTCTTTCAACGGCCCCCGCTACTGTCCCAGCGGGGGCCGTTTTCCGTTTCAGCGCCAGCCTCCCGCGTTTCCAGCTGCCAGCGCGGAACCATTCGCCCGCCCAGCCGTTGTTCTGTCACACGGCGCTAAGAGCGGCGCACAACTGAAACAGGAACGAGAGACATGCTTGGCTGGGCATTCACATTCTTGATCGTGGCACTCATCGCAGCCCTTTTCGGCTTCAGCGGCATTGCGGGCGCGTCAGCCGAGATCGCAAAGATCCTGTTTGTGATCTTTCTGGTGCTCTTCGTCCTTTCGATTGCCCTGCGCCTGATCCGCAAGTGATCCAGCTCACCCCCATCCGACCTAAAGTCATCAAAACCCAAAAGGAAGTTGATATGACAAGCACGACCGAAACCACGCAGCGTCCCGAAACCAAAGCCAGCGCCAAAGTCTCTTCCTCTGACAGCCTTGCGGACCGCGCCAAAGAGCAGGCCGCCCAGGCTGTACAAACGGCGCAGGAACACTTGGATGCCGGGATGAAGTACAGCTCGGGCGAGCTGCAGCGCTTTGCCGACCAGACCCAGGACTTCGTCAAGAAGAACCCGGGGCTTGCACTTGCAGGCGCACTTGGCGCGGGCATTCTGCTGGGGCTTGCCATGCGCAGGCGCTACTGATCCGCACTGCGGACAGCCGTATTCCGACCTAGCCGCGCCAAACGCGCGGCTTGGTCGTTTGTCACGCTGTGGCGCTCTGCGAACAGCGGGGTCCCAGTCGATACAAAAAACAAGGAACCATCTCCTGCTGCCCGCGTTGAGCTTGCGGAACCGTTATTTCCAAGGGGGGCCAAGTCATGATCTACGAACTTGCCGGACAGCTGTTTCTGTTGTCGTTGATCCTCGGCTTTTGCCGCTTTGCAGCAGCTGCCGGGGCAGTTTCCTTGCCAGTTCGCGCTTGACGTTTCGATGGGTCCGTATCCGGCGCACTTTTCCCCGGCACGTTTCCCTGTGACATCCCGGCAGCAGAAAGGCAGATGACATGACCGATACGTCCGATCTGGAACAGCAGGCCCGCAAACAGGCGACAGATTTGGGCCGCATGGCCAAAGGCGCCGTGGAGGAGAAACTCCGCAAAGGAGCCGGGGTCGCGGCGCAGGTCTTTGATCCCGGCCAGCGACTGCGCCGCCTCCATCTGAAGAAAACCGTGCAAGAGGTGAGCGCCTTTGACTGCCGCAACCCGCTGCTGTTCCTTGGCGCCGCCGCCCTGGGCGACAGCGCCGCGCCCCGCACACTCAAGGCCACCGCGCCGCAAAACGCCGCGCACTGATGCCTGGTGTCCTGACAACAGCGCTCAGCGGCCGCGGCGTGCGAGTGATGCTGCTGATCCTGACGGTCATAGCTGTCACCACAGCCCTGCAGTTGGCACAGCAAATCCTGGCGCCAATGAGCTTTGCCCTGGTGCTTGGCGTCGTGGTGTCGCCGCTGGCGGACAAGCTGGCACGCCACGGGGTGCCGCGGCTGGTGATCGCCCTGTCGCTGCTCCTGCTGTCTACCATGTTTGTGGCGGTGATCCTGTTGCTGATCGAGCCGCTGATCAACGTGCTTATCGAGGAACTTCCCCGCATCAAGGCGGTGATGGCTCGCCTGATCGGCGAGGCATCGCATCTGCTGCGCGGCATTGAGACGATCAGCCAGGAAATCGAGGAAAGCGTCGGCGCCGAAGCGGTGGAGCCGCAGACGGCGATCCCTTCGGTGGGCGATGCGCTGTGGCTGGCGCCCAGCTTTGTCTCCCAGGTGTTCATCTTTGTCGGCACACTGTTCTTCTTCACCCTGACCCGCAACGATCTCTACCGGCTGACCGGGCCGCTGAAAGACCGGCTCAAGCACGCTGACACGGTTGTGGCGCGCTACTTTGCAGCAATTACTCTGGTCAACGCCGGGCTCGGCGCGGCCACGGCGGCGGCGATGATGGCGCTGGGAGTTGAATATGCGCTCCTGTGGGGGCTTGCCGCAGGGCTGTTGAACTATGTGCTGTATCTTGGCCCGCTGCTGGTGGCATCGGGGCTGGCGCTTGCGGGTATCTTGCAGTTCCATGGCGCCTATGCGGTGCTGCCGCCGCTGGCGTTCCTCGCGCTCAATATGGCAGAGGCGAATATCGTAACGCCACTGGTGGTCGGCCAGCGCATGGCAATCAACCCGCTGCTGATCTTTCTGTCGATTGTCTTCGGCCTGTGGCTGTGGGGGCCGGTCGGCGCCTTTGTAACACTGCCCCTGCTGTTGTGGTTGGGTGTGCTGCTGGAGCCGCGCCCCGGCGCTGCGGACGACACCGCGGACGACCCTTTGCAAAAGGTGGTCTGAAAGCTGCTGCTGCGCGCCTGGCAGTTTGCCACCGAGGCCTGCCCGCTACCCGGCCCCGCATCGCGGCGCCGGGACTTAAACCATGACAATTCGAAGAAGCGCGGCCTGCCGCCCAGGCACTGCAAAAACTTACTACAGCCACGCTCCAGGACTGTAACTTATATTTATTTTATCAATATCTTACAGCTCACTCCTTGTGTTTAATCATCCTCCGCGCTTCCCAGACCCGGTTCTGAGGCTGCAGTCAGCTGCGGAATTTTTTTCTCCCTGATATGTCACAGTTTAATGAGAACCCCGAGTGCCGGTGGCAATTCTCCTCCACAATTTGAGGAGACCTTATGGGTACTGAGACTACCGGTGCGGAAGCACCCATTCTGATCCTGACCGGAAACGCGTTGGAAGCTGTCGATATCACCGACTATCTAATGCGCCGCGGTCTGGACAACGTTATCAGCGCAACCAAGATCGAGCTTTGCACGGCCTTTCTCGATGACCGAACGCCGCCGCCGCGGCTGGTGTTTTTTGCCTTTTCCCTCAGCGAACCGGCGGCCGGGGACTGGCTGCTTACGGCCCGTGCCAAGGGCTGGCGCATTATTCTGGTGAACGGGGAAAGCACGGAGCCGGAGCTGCAAGACCTGCCGATGCTCACCCGGCCGTTTTCGACGAGCCATCTGGACGCGGTTATGATTCTGGCCGGTGAATAGGCCAAAGCCAGCAGTGCTAAGCAAGGTGAAAAGGCCGGTTGGCCTTTTTGCAGTCCGCAACAGGCCTGTCCGGCTGAGAATTGCATCTTGTCTATAGTGCCGCAGCGATGCCGTGCACGGCCCTCGCGGCAGTGTCCTCGTGCTTCAGGCTTGGCAGCGCCGAACCAGGCGGTCTATCTCAAGCGTCCAGCTCGGTATCCCAGTAAAGGAAGTCCATCCAGCTTTCGTGCAGGTGGTTGGGCGGGAACTTGCGCCCAGTATTGCGCAGCTCCTCTGCGCCCGGGCGCCGCGGCGGTTTGCGCAGCGACATTCCCGCCCGGTGCAGCGACTTTGACCCCTTCTTGAGGTTGCAGGGGCTGCAGGCCGCAACCACGTTTTCCCAGCTGGTCACACCGCCGGCGGCGCGCGGCACCACATGGTCGAATGTCAGTTCGCCCTTGCTGCCGCAATACTGGCAGCAGAATTCATCCCGCAAAAACAAATTAAAGCGCGTGAAGGCCACGCGCTTTTGAGGTTTTACATAATCTTTCAGAACCACCACAGACGGTATTCGGATCTCGGTGCTCGGACTGTGCACGACCTCGTCATACTCGGCCACGATGGCCACACGGTCGAGCCATGCTGCCTTAACGGCATCCTGCCAGGACCATAGAGAAAGCGGGTAATATGATAGCGGCCGGTAATCCGCATTCAGCACCAGCGCGGGGTGCTGTTTCAGCGCCCCTGGAGATCTGACAAACTCTGCTCTGAAATCGCCATCCATTTTTGAACGTCTTCCTCGCCCTGATCTTCCGTTTCCCGGAACCAGAGCGGGGAACCCGCCCCAGCCTCACTTTGACTATATATCGTGGTTGGCACCTGACAAGCCCCAATGATCCACAACATGTCGGGAGCTTTTTAGCCGCTTCCGGTAACACAACGGTGACAGTTATCCACAAGCAGCTGCGCCTCGGGCCTCTTGCTCTGCCGTCCCACCCCGCCTATTGCCCTGCCATGACCCGTTTGATCCGCTTCAACAAACCTTATGACGTGTTGCCCCAGTTCACCGACCGCGGCAGCCAGGACAGCCCGAGGGCAACGCTCAGCCAGTATATCGACTGCCCCGGCGTCTATGCCGCCGGCCGTCTGGACCGCGACAGCGAGGGGCTGATGCTGCTGACGGACAATGGCCGCCTGCAGTCTTGGATCACCGACCCAAAGCACAAGATGGACAAGACCTACTGGGTGCAGGTGGAGGGCATTCCCAGCGCCGAAGCACTCAGGCTGCTGGCGGAAGGCGTTGATCTGAAGGACGGAAAAACCCGGCCCGCCAAGGTGCAGGTGATCCCGGAACCGCCTGGGCTCTGGGCGCGCACGCCCCCTGTCCGGGTGCGCAAGACGGTCCCCGACAGCTGGATTTCGCTCACCATCCGTGAAGGCCGCAACCGCCAGGTGCGGCGCATGACTGCGGCTGTCGGGCATCCGACCCTGCGGCTGATCCGCTACAGCATTGGCGCCTGGACGCTGGACGGGCTGGCGCAGGGCGCCTGGGAGGACCTGGAGCCGCCGCGCGTGCCCGGCCCGCCCAAACCCTCGCAAAAGCCGCCGCACAGGCCCAAGGCCGCATCACCGCGCCCGGCAAAAGGTGACAGGCCCCGGCGCCGCTGATAGCCTGCCATCATGCTGCCTCAAGCCCCTGCCCCCGATGCCATTCTGGAAGCGTCGCTTTATGTCGACGATCTGGACGCGGCTGAAGAGTTTTACGGCAGCCTGCTGCGGCTCGAATGCATCCAGCGGGTCGGCAACCGGCATGTGTTTTTCCGCTGCGGCAGTGCCGTCGTGCTGCTGTTCAATGCTGCCGAAACCGTGAAGCCGCCCGGAAATCCGCGATTGCCGGTGCCGCCGCATGGCGCCCGCGGACCGGGGCATCTGTGTTTCTCCCAGCCGAGAGAAGCGCTGCTCCTGATGCGCGCCCGGCTGCTGGAGGCCGGCGTGGAGATCGAGGCCGAATTTGACTGGCCCAGCGGCGCGCGGTCGGTCTATTTCCGCGATCCCGCCGGAAACTCGCTCGAGATTGCCGAGCCGCATCTGTGGGCCTATTGACCCACAGAACAATCCAACTTCAATTCAGCGGCTTACAGGCCGAGCTTGTCGCGCATGAAGGCCAGCGCCACGCTCAGACCGTCCGGCGCGATACCGTGGGCGGTGCCTTTCTGGATATGGGCAAACACATCCTGGAAACCGGCTTCCTGCAGTGCTTCGGCGGCCTCGGGCAGCGATTGCACCGGCACCACGTCGTCCTGATCGCCATGCACAAGCAGAACAGGCATCTTGGAAACCGCCTCATCCTTCAGAAGCTCCGGCGCCAGCAGACGGCCGGAAAACGCAACAATCCCGGACACAGCGTCCTCGCGCCGCGGCGCCACATGCAGGCTCATCATGGTGCCCTGGCTGAAACCAAACAGCACAACCTGCTCCGGCAGAACATCCTCGTCCACCATCAGCGCATCGAGGAAGGCGTTCAGATCCTCCACTGCAGCCTGCATCCCGCGCATGCTTTCCTCTTCCGACGATCCGTCGATCCAGGGAATCGGAAACCACTGGAAGCCGAACGGCGCACCGGCGCAGGCCTCGGGCGCGTCGGGTGCGACAAACAGCGTATCCGGCAGATGTTCGCCCAGAGGGTCGGCCAGCCCCAGCAGGTCCGCGCCATTGGCGCCATAGCCATGCAGGAACACCACAACGGAGCGGGTTTCGCCGGAGAGCGGCTCCTTGCGGCCGGCATTCAGTACACGAGTCATCGGATTCCTTCCCTGTCCTTCGCCACCCGGTAATAGGCCCACAGAATGCGCGCCGCAACCGACCGCCACGGCGACCAGGCTTCCGCGATTTGCCGCATCTCCCGCTCCTTGGGGCGGGCAGGCAGACTGAACAGGACCCGCGCGGCCTCCTGCAGGGCCAGGTCGCCATGGGCAAACACGTCTGCACGGCCCAGCGAAAACATCGCGTAAATCTCCGCAGTCCAGACGCCAATCCCCGGCACCTGCACCAGCGTAGCGATCACCTCCGCATCAGGAGTATTACGCAACGCCTTGAAATCAATGCGCGCCTCAGCCAGCGCCCGGGCATAGCGTATCTTCTGGCGGCTAAGGCCGGCTGCGCGCAAATCATCGTCCGTTGCCCACAGTATCTTGCGCGGCCCTGTCAGCCTGGCGTCCTTCATCCGTTTCCAGATCGCATTCGCAGAGGCCACGCTCACCTGCTGGCTGACAATTGCACTCAGCAGTTCGGCAAACCCTTCGGGCTTGCGCCGCAAGGGCAGCGGGCCGGTCAGTTCCAGCGCTTCGGCAAACCGGCGGTCCTTTGCCGCCAGCCATTCCGCGCCCTCGGAGACGCAGTCGCCGCATTGAATGATCCGGCCCGCACCCGGCAGAAACCTCGGTAGATCTGACGCCACGTCACCCCCTTTGGCCGCGGCAAAACGGCGGCCCTCCAGCGCGGCAAGCGCCTTGCCCCGCCCCCGGTTCACCGCTACGCATCCCATATGAGCATGACCATGACCACCCCCAGCGACGCGGTCGCCAAGAAAAACGTTGCCATCCTGGTGCTGGCCCAGGCGATCCTCGGCGCGCAGATGCCGATGATCTTCATCGTTGGCGGGCTTGCGGGCCAGTCGCTGGCGTCCAACCCCTGTTTCGCGACGCTGCCGATATCGCTGATCGTGGGCGGCTCAATGCTGGCGGCCACGCCGATCTCCGCCATCATGCAGCGCTGGGGCCGCCGCGCCGGTTTCTTTACCGGTGCCGCCTTTGGCGCCGTTGGCGGCCTTGTCGGCGCTTACGGGCTGTATCTCGGTTCCTTCCCGATCTTTCTGCTCGGCAGCCTGCTGACCGGCGTCTACATGAGCGCGCATGGTTTCTACCGCTTTGCTGCAGCCGACACCGCTTCCGAGGCGTTCCGCCCCAAGGCGATTTCCTACGTTATGGCCGGCGGACTGGCGGCAGCGGTGATTGGCCCGCAAATTGTGAAGGCCACCAGCCAAGCCTTTGTTATTCCGTTCCTTGGAACCTATATGGCGGTGATTGCCGTCAACGTTCTGGGTGCAGCACTATTCCTGTTTCTGGACATCCCAAGGCCGCCGGTTCCCAGCCAGGACAGCCCCAAGGGCCGCAGCCGCCTGGAGCTGCTGAAAACACCGGTTATCGCCGTTGCGGTGATCTGCGCCATGGTCTCCTATGCGCTGATGAACCTGGTGATGACCTCGACCCCGCTGGCGGTGGTGGGCTGCGGCTTTACGGAGGGCAACGCCGCTGATGTGGTCACCTCTCACGTTTTGGCAATGTATGTGCCGTCCTTCTTCACCGGCCACCTGATTGCCCGCTTCGGCGTGGAAAAGATTGTCGCCGCAGGCCTGGTGATCCTCGCCGGCGCCGGCGCTGTGGCGCTGCAGGGGGTCGATCTGGAAAACTTCTTTATCGCCTTGGTTCTGCTCGGCGTGGGCTGGAACTTTGGTTTCATCGGCGCAACCACCATGCTGGCCGGTGCCCACGCAAGTTACGAGCGCGGCCGGATGCAGGGCTTGAACGACCTTCTGGTGTTTGGCGGTGTGACCATGGCGTCGCTGGCCTCCGGCGGACTGATGAACTGCTCCGGCGGCAACCCGGCGGACGGCTGGAATGCGGTCAACATGGCCATGGCCCCCTTCCTGGTGCTGGCTGGCGGCGCGCTGATGTGGCTGGTGATGCGGCCCAAGGAGGCCTGACAGGGTCAGTTTGGAAGACCGGCCAAAGGAAAAAGGCGCCCCAGCAGGCGCCTTTTTTACCTGAAGCCCTTACCAGCGCCCAGAGACCGCCCGCCGCATCAAACCCGCCCGGCGCCGGAACTCGCTTTGGCCAAGAGCGCCCTGCGAAACCCGTTCCGGTTCTCGTATCGCCTGTTTCAAGACCGTTTCCGCCTGCCAGCCTGCGAGCAGAGCAGCCCCCGCAGACTTCGAAACTTCGCCTCGCTGACCGCGTGCTTTATTCAGCTTTGCCAGCCCCTTACGCGCCAAAGCTTGCACGCCCTCTAAGGTGCCGTCCAGCAGCGGAATCCGTTTCTGCGCTTCCAGTTCAGGGATTGCGCGCAGCCAGCTGGCAACACCTGCGCCATAGCCGAAGTCCCTGACCACGGCCTCATCCGCCGGCCCCAAAGACGCTGCCGCCATCCACATCAGCGAACCGCTGGTGCGGTCGATGTAGCTGTCAAACTCCGCCTCATCCTCGAAGGGATCCTTGTAGATGTCCCAGCGCCGCGCCTCTGCCATGCCGTCGATGCAGGCCGCCAGTTCGGGCTTCAGCAGCTTGGAAAGCGGAGTCGCTACGTAGTGGCGGCGGACCGGTTTGCCATCCGCGATCTCCGCTCCCGCATCGCGCCACCATTGCACCCGCATTTCAGCAATCATGCTTTCCTGGCTGGCCCACGGCGCCCGCGCCAGCTCGATATTGAAGGCGTAAAGCGCAAACAGCAGCGGCCGCGCCTGAACCGGTGCCGCCATTGTTGCCAGAAACCGGTCCGGGTCGCTTTTCTGAACCAGCTCCGCGCAGGCGGTCAGGTCAGCGTCAAACTGCATCCGCCTGCCCGGCCCTGCTGTCATGGATCAGCTTCCAGCGGATTGCGTCCAGCAGCGCCTCGAACGAGGCGTCGATTATGTTCGGGCTGACCCCGACGGTCGACCAGCGGCGTCCCTGGCTGTCTTCGCTGTCGATGATGACCCGGGTGACGGCCTCAGTGCCGCCCTGGGTGATCCGCACCTTGAAGTCCACCAGCCGCATGTCCTCCAGCTGCGCGGAATAGCGCCCCAGATCCTTGCTCAGCGCCCGCGCCAGCGCGTTGACCGGGCCGCGGTCGCTGCCGGTTTCGTCCAGTGATTCACTGACCGACAGGCGTTTCTCGCCATCAACCTTCACCACGACCACCGCCTCGGACAGGCTGACCATGCGGTTGTACTTGTTCTTCCGCCGCTCGACGGTGACCTTGTAGCGCTTGACCTCGAAAAAGTCCGGCAGCTGCCCCAGTTCCTTGCGCGCAAGCAGCTCAAACGAGGCCTGCGCGGTGTCATAGGAATAACCCTCGGCTTCGCGATCCTTGATCCGCTCCAGGATCCGCGCCAGCGCCGGGTTGCCGTTTTCAACGCTCAGCCCCGCATCGGTCAGGCGCTTGCGCAGGTTCGACTGCCCGGCCTGGTTCGACATCGGGATCACCCGGGCATTGCCAACTTTGCCCGGCTCGATGTGTTCATATGTGGTGGGATCCTTCAGGATTGCGCTGGCGTGCAGCCCCGCCTTGTGGGCAAAGGCCGAAGCGCCCACATAAGCCGCCTGCCGCACCGGAACCCGGTTCAGGATGTCGTCCAGCATCCGGCTGGTCCGGGTCAGACCCGCCAGTGCCTCCAGGCTCACCCCGGTATCGAACTTGCTGGCATAGGGTTCCTTCAGCAGCAGCGTCGGGACCAGTGCTGTCAGGTTGGCGTTGCCGCAGCGCTCCCCCAAACCATTCAGCGTGCCCTGGATCTGCCGCGCCCCGGCGTCGACCGCCGCCAGTGAGCACGCTACGGCATTTTCCGTGTCATTATGGGTGTGTATGCCCAGTTTCTCACCCGGGATTCCGGTCGCTACAACTTCACTGACGATCCGATGAACCTCTGCCGGAAGCGCTCCGCCATTGGTGTCGCACAGCACAACCCAGCGCGCACCGGCCTCCAGCGCCGCGCGGCAGGCCGCCAATGCATAGTCCGGGTTATCCTTGTAGCCGTCAAAGAAATGCTCGGCGTCAAACAGCGCCTCGCGCCCCTGCGCCGCGATATGGGCGACCGAGGCGCGGATGTTTTGCAGGTTGTCTTCCAGCGTGATCCCCAGCGCATGGGTCACATGGTAATCGTGGCTCTTGCCGACCAGACAGACCGCCGGGGTGCCTGCGTTCATCACCGCGGCCAGAACATCATCGTTCTCCGCCGACCGCCCGGCCCGCTTGGTCATGCCAAAGGCAGTCATGGTTGACCGGGTTTCCGGCACCTCCCCGAAAAACGCGCTGTCAGTCGGGTTGGCACCCGGCCAGCCGCCCTCGATATAGTCGACGCCCAGTTTGTCCAGCGCCTGCGCGATTTGCTTTTTCTCTTCGGTGGAGAACTGCACGCCCTGGGTCTGCTGCCCGTCGCGCAGTGTGGTGTCGTAAAGATAGAGGCGTTCCTTGGCCATCAAAGCGCCTCCAGCCTGGCCGGGTCAAACCCGGCACCCGGCACCAGTTCGACACCAGCCTTGCTCATGCGCACCTCTAGGCCCGCCTCCACAAAGGCTGCTTTCAGCTGATCAACTTCCGAAAAGTCTTTGCTTTCCATGGCCTTCTGCCGCGCTTCGAACAGTTTTTCCTCGTAAGCGGACAGATCGACAGAGGGCGCAGAGATCCAGGCGCCCATCTCATCCGTCAGCAGTCCCAGCATCCGGGCCGAGGCCAGAAGACCGGCGGCATCGCCAGCCGCGGCCAGCTTGTGCAGTTCGGCAATCGCACCGGCGGAATTCAGGTCATCCGCAAGTGCCTCCAGAACCGCGGCAGCAGCGCTGGACGCGGGTTCGATGCCCGCAGTCAGCGCCCGCCACTTGCGCAGCGTCGCCTCGGCCTCCTTGGCCTTCTTGTCGGTCCAGTCCATCGGCTTGCGGTAATGGGTCTGCAGGAACACCAGCCGGATCACCTCCCCCGGATAGCCCTGATCGAGCAGGTCGCGGACGGTAAAGAAGTTGCCCAGGGACTTGGACATCTTCTTGCCCTCCACCTGCAGCATCTCATTGTGCAGCCAGAAACGCGCAAAAGTATCATCGCCATTGGCGCAGCAGCTTTGCGCAATTTCGTTTTCATGGTGCGGGAACATCAGGTCGTTGCCGCCGCCGTGAATGTCGAAGGTCTCGCCCAGCAGCTCATAAGACATCGCCGAGCATTCGATGTGCCAACCCGGTCGGCCGCGGCCCCAGGGGCTGTCCCAGCCCGGCAGATCATCGCTGGAGGGCTTCCACAGCACGAAATCCATCGGGTTCTTCTTGTAGGGCGCCACCTCAACCCGGGCCCCGGCAATCATGTCGTCGACCGAACGGCCCGACAGTTTGCCATAAAGCTCTTTCCAGCTGTCGACGGCAAACAGCACATGGCCTTCGGCAGCATAGGCGTGGCCCTTGGCGATCAGATCTTCGATCATCGCCACCATCTGCGGGATGTACTGGGTTGCGCGCGGCATGTGGTTCGGCTCCAGCGCGCCGAGCTCGCCCATGTCCTCCAGGAACCACTGCGTCGTCTCAGCGGTGATGTCGCCGATCGGCCGCCCGCTTTCCGCGGCGCGGGCGTTGATCTTGTCGTCCACGTCAGTGAAGTTCCGGGCGTAAGTGACTTTATCCGCGCCATAAACCTCGCGCAGCAAACGGAAGAGAACGTCGAACACCACCACCGGGCGGGCATTGCCTAGATGCGCCCGGTCGTAGACAGTCGGGCCGCAGACATACATCCGCACATTTTCGGCGTCGATCGGCTCAAAGACCTCTTTCCTGCGGGTCTTCGTGTTCTGCAGCTTGATCACTATGTCCTTGGTTCCCATGCCCGGTTCCTTTTCCATGCCCAGCCGGTGACAGCCGGCACTACCCAATGCGCGCAGCGCGGGCTTAGCAACTTGTCAGGGAAATGAAAACGACAGAAACCAGCCCGCTGATATGTCAGCAGGTAATGCAGCAGATAATGGTGGTGCAAATCTGGTTCATGCAGGCTGCTTAGCACGGGGTATCGCCGGCGCCAAGCTTTTTGGCCCATAAACGGCAAAGGCCGCCCGGTCTGCCTTGGGTACAGACCGGGCGGCCAGCGGCGCAGCGGAACAGGGCTGCTGCGCCGGTGTTGTTGTCAGATCAGAACTTGAACGATGCGCGCAGCGACACCGAGGTCGCATCGCCGCCGACGCCGGAGTCGCCGAACTCATCAAAGTCATGCTCCAGCACTTCGCCGCCGATCTGCCACTGATCGGTCACCTGATAGGCCAGGCCGACACCGTAGAAGTCGCCGGTTTCGCTGCCCACCGAAGTGTCGGCTTCTGCCACACCGCCGGTCACATAGGCCAGCACTTTGCCGAAGTCGTAACCTGCCTTCACCTTGGCGCGGGCCACCGAGTCGATGGTTTCGCCGCTCAGGTCCAGGTCGGTTGCGTCATAATCCAGTTCGCCGCCCAGCACGAAACGGCCGAAATCATGGTTGTAGCCGGCATGCACACCGTAAGAGGTGTCATCACCGGAGGCACCGTTGCTGGCGTCCGCATCCAGCTGGCCGACCTGGCCACCCAGATAGAAACCGGTCCAGTCGCCGCCTTCGTTGATCACAACCGGTGCAGGTGCCGGGGCGGGTTCGACCACCGGCTCCACCAGGTTGCCGGCAAATGCCGCACTGCCCATTACGGTTGCGATGGCTGTCATAGCTACGAAACGAGTCATTCAGACTTCTCCTTTTGCAGTACCGGCGCTTCATTCGCGCCGTTGACGCCTACAAAAGGTCTTTGCCGGCCAACTTCCAGTACTGCTAGGGATGGAGTTGCCGCTCTTGGCGGGGACTGGCCGAAAGCCCTCACAGGCGCGCGCTTTTCTGCCAGTTTTGACCGGCAGGTTTCCGCCAGCCCATTGAAATACGGTGCTTTATTTCCTAGCGACCGCCCCGTGCTGCTGCACAGCGCAAATGCACCATTAAAAACGGAATGCGGCGCTGACTGACAGTGTTTCACCGGTGCGGCCGTTGCCGCCGTCCCGCGGCCCGGCCTCGTGATGCAACAGCTCACCGGTCACTTGCAGCATCCGGTTCAGGGAAACCCGCATACCAAGCCCGAACAACGGGCCCAGACGCCGGCCGCTGGATGCTTCGGCCTGCAGTCCGCCGACGGTCACGAATCCGGTGGTCTGGCCGAACTCATACCCGGCTTGCAAACGCAGCTGATGGGTCTCGTCCGCCTGAACGGCCCGGGTCAGCGCGCCGGTCTGCCCGGTTGCGAGGCTTCCGCCGAACAACAGGCCGCCCGCGCCATGGCCCAAGGAGAACTGAAAGCTGCGCGCCTCGCCCCCAGACCCGGCTGAGGCAACATCCGCCCCCGCCCGGAACGGCTTTCTCTCATCATCGTTAGCAGAAGCAGGCTGCCCCCATACGGCAGCAAGGGCACAAATTGTGGCCAAGGTTCGGAAAAACTCGGTCTTTTTAACCATCGGCATATAGTTCTGCCTTCTTGAAAGCGCCTTGCAGCGCACAGCCCCTGCGTCCCTCTATAGCAATTAATGATTAAAATTTCGTTCCAAAAAGCGCGCGACCGTTAACCAAATGCTTCAAAAGCAGCAAAAAAACACAAGCGCCCGCCAAAGTTGACGGCGGGTTTTGCGGTCTCACCTTTCCAGTGATGCGCCTCTGCCAGTTTCTGTGAAAAATGTGTCGCTTTTTTCACCCTGGTCGCATTCGGACAAGAAACGCCGCAAACGCGTGGCAAACTTACGCGAAAGAAATGGGAGCCAGCATGCAGGAAGAACGCAGCCTAGTCAGCCTCATCTGCCGCACCATCGGTGCAGCGCGGGGCCGCGCAGCCCGGGGCCGGCCGCACTGAGTTGAAAGTTTCAGTATTTCAACGACATCTCCCAAAAGGCTCAAACCATGAACGACCAAGCCTCCCCCACCCGCGCCGCCCGCAGCGGCGGCCGGAATGCACGGCGCGCAGCGCGCGCTGCCGCCCTGCCAGAGCATCTGCGTCCGGTCCGCCCCGGCATGGAATCCACTGCGCTGAAAATGCTCAGCCAGGCGGATATGGAGAAAATCCACGAGGCCGCCCTTACCGCGCTGGAAGAAATCGGCCTCGCCGATGCGCCGCAAAGCGGTATCGACTACCTGACCGCCGCGGGCTGCATCCTGGGCGACGACGGCCGCATCCGATTCCCCCGCGCGCTGGTCGAGGACACCATCGCCAAGGCAAACCGCTCCGTCACGCTCTACAGCCGCGACGGCAAGAATGATCTGCAGCTGTCCGGCGGCCGGGTCCACTACGGCACAGCGGGTGCTGCTGTCAGCGTGGTGGATGTGGAAGGCAAGACCTACCGCGATTCCACCGTGCAGGACCTGCATGATGCCGCCCGCATCTGCGATCAGCTCGACAACATCCATTTCGTTCAGCGTCCGATGGTCTGCCGCGACATTCCCGACAACCTGGAAATGGACCTGAACTCCATCTATGCCACCACCGCCGGCACCACCAAGCATGTCGGCGTGTCCTTCACCGAGCCGGACTTTGTGAAACCTGGCCTGGAACTGCTGCACATGATTGCCGGCGGCGAAGATAAATGGCGTGAGCGCCCGTTTGTCTCCAACTCCAACTGCTTTGTCGTTCCGCCGATGAAATTCGCCACCGAATCCTGTGAAGTGATGGAGGAATGCATCAAGGGCGGCATGCCGGTGCTGCTGCTGTCGGCCGGGATGGCTGGCGCCACTGCGCCGTCGACAATTGCCGGGGCGATCACCCAGGCGGTTGCGGAATGCCTCGCCGGCTTGGTTTATGTAAACGCCGTAAAGCCTGGTGCCCCTGCGATTTTCGGCACCTGGCCGTTTGGCCTCGATCTGCGCACCGGTGCGATGTCCGTCGGCTCCGGCGAGCAGGCCCTGCTGACTGCCGGCTGCGCCCAGATGCACAAGTTCTACGATCTGCCGGGCGGTGCAGCAGCGGGCGCCTCGGACTCCAAACTGCCGGACATGCAGGCCGGCTGGGAACAGATGTGCTCCGCCGTCATGGCCGGCCTGTCGGGACTCAACATGGTCTATGAAGCGGCCGGGATGCACGCCTCTCTGCTGGGGTTCTGCCTGGAATCGCTGATCCTCGACAACGACCTGCTGGGCCAGGCGCAGCGCTGCGTGCGCGGCATCGAGGTTAATGACGAAACGCTTGCGCTGGACCAGATGCGCGCCACCTGCCTTGGCGGGCCGGGCCACTACCTCGGCACCGATCAGACCCTCGGCCGGATGCAGGTAGATTACGTCTATCCGGATCTTGGCGACCGCACCTCCCCCAAGGAATGGGCGGAACGGGACAAGCCGGACCTGATCGAAAAGGCGGTCGCCAAAAAGGAAAAGATCCTGTCCGAACGCGCCGCCGCCCGGTTTGACGCGGAAACGGACATGGCAATCCGCCAGAATTTCAACATTCACCTGCCCGCCTGACACGGCGCGGACCGAATCTGCAGCGGGCCGGATCTTCCGGCCCGTTTTCATTTGGCGAAGGCCTTCCGATCCGGCAGACCCGCGCTGCCGCGTTTCGAAAAGTTTTCTTAACTTCCGCCTTGAAGCTTTCGACTTTGCAAGTTAACGTATTGTAAAGGCGTTAAAAAACGCAAACCCGCGAGAGCATTCAGGCAATCCAGGCTGCAAAAATTTTCCTGCACACCTGCAAAATCGGAATGCAAATTCACAAGGCCTGTCGGCTTTGCGCAAATCATAAGGCACGTGTACTGCAAAATTGCAGGACGATAGATGCAACTCGCCATCCAAGTGGCGATTTGCGTTTTTATCGGTTGGGAAGCGTTAAAATCGCGCACAACCGCCGATCCTTGCAAAATGCGAGTTGTGCGTTAACTTTTCACTCGGCACCGAAGCACAACCGGCTTGAGAATTCGCTGCATCGGGCGATTGATGCGTTAACCAGGCTTTCGGCGTCCCAAGGTCATTCGAGCACGGGCGGCAGCGCCTTCTTCTTTGCAGAAATCCCAGCCCGGCCTTCCGGTGCAGAAATGCAATTCGATCCTGCAGAAACGCAGCGCGAAGCGGATTCCGCGCTGCTGCTTGGCAATCAGAAAAACGCCTGCAAGCCGGTCTGGGCGCGGCCCAGGATCAGCGCATGGACGTCATGGGTACCCTCGTAGGTGTTCACGGTCTCCAGGTTCACCATATGGCGGATCACGTTGAACTCCAGGCTGATGCCATTGCCGCCGTGCATGTCGCGGGCCATCCGCGCAATCTCCAGCGCCTTGCCGCAGTTGTTGCGCTTGATGATCGAAATCATCTCCGGCGCGGCATTGGCTTCATCCATCAGCCGGCCGACGCGCAGGGACGCCTGCAGGCCCAGGGTGATTTCGGTCTGCATGTTTGCCAGTTTCAGCTGGAACAGCTGGGTGTTGGCCAGCGGCCTGCCGAATTGTGTGCGGTCCAGCCCGTACTGCCGCGCCGCGTGCCAGCAGGCTTCGGCCGCGCCCATCGCACCCCAGCTGATGCCATAGCGTGCGCGGTTGAGACAGCCGAACGGCCCCTTCAGCCCTTCAACATGCGGCAGCAGCGCGTCCTCGCCGACTTCGACGCCATCCAGAACGATCTCGCCGGTGATCGACGCACGCAGGGAGGCCTTGTTTTCGATCTTTGGCGCGCTGAGGCCTTTCAATCCCTTGTCGAGCACAAAGCCGCGGATCTTGCCGCCATGCGCCTCGGACTTTGCCCAGACCACGAAAACATCGGCGATCGGCGCGTTGGAGATCCACATCTTGGACCCCTTAAGCCTATAGCCCCCTTCAATTTTTTCCGCGCGCGTCTTCATGCTGGCGGGGTCGGAACCAGCATCCGGCTCAGTCAGGCCAAAGCAGCCGATCCATTCGCCGGAGGCCAGTTTCGGCAGGTACTTTTGGCGCTGCTCCTCGCTGCCGTATGCATAGATCGGATACATCACCAGCGAGCTTTGCACCGACATCATCGAGCGGTAGCCGCTGTCGACGCGCTCCACCTCGCGGGCCACCAGGCCATAGGACACATAGCCGCCGCCAAGACCGCCGTATTCTTCGGGGATGGTGGTGCCAAGAAGGCCCATTTCGCCCATCTCGCGGAAAATCTCAGGATCAGTTTCCTCGTTTTCATAAGCACTTAGCACACGCGGCTGAAGTTTCTCCTGGGCATAGGCACGCGCGGAGGCGGAGATCATCCGCTCGTCTTCGGTCAGCTGGTCCTCCAGCTGCAGCGGATCTTCCCAGTTAAAACGGCCCAGATCCGGGGCGTCTTTGGCGCGCAGAGCGGGTTTGTCGGTCATCTTGTCACCTCAATGGTTCGCGATTTGGACAAACCCTAACGGGAGGTGAACGGAAAAAACAGCGAGACTTTCGCAAGAAACCATGACAAACACTCATACATGACAGTACCACGCAAGTTCCTGCCCTCGATTTCCTCTTTGCGCGCCCTGGAGGCGCTGGACCGGCTTGGCAGCGCCTCAGCTGCCGCGGACGAATTGGCGTTGACGCAAGGCGCTGTCAGCCGCCAGCTGCAAACGCTGGAGCGGCAATTGGGGATGGAGCTGGTGCAGCGGGATCAGAAACGGCTGGCCCTGACCACGGAGGCACAGGATTATGCCGCCGAGATCCGCCAGGCGCTGAACCAGATCGTGCAGTCCACCCTGCGGCTGCAGGCGGCACCGCTGGCCGGAACGCTCAACCTAGCCATTCTTCCCGCCTTCGGCATGCGGTGGCTAATGCCGCGGCTGCCGGAGTTTGCCCGCCTGCATCCGGATGTGACGATCAATATGGCCACCCGGCTTGAACCGTTCAACTTCTCCACTGAACCGTTTGATGCGGCAATACATTTCGGGAATGCATCCTGGCCCGGAACGCAGTCGCTGCTGCTGAAGCACGAACAGCTTCTGCCGGTCTGTGCCCCGCAGTTGGTCGAAGGCCGCACAATTGATGGACCTAAAGATATCCTGAAGCTGCCGCTGCTGCATATCCAGACCCGGAGCACCGCCTGGCGGGATTGGTTCGAACAGCACGGCATCGCAGCGGACAAAGAGCTGAGCGGCACAATCTATGATCAATTCGCAACCATTACCCAAGCCGCGCTGCATGGTCTGGGGGTTGCGCTGATGCCGGATTACCTGGTGGAGCAGGATCTGGCGACCGGCCGGCTGGTGGCGCTGCACCCGGAGCCGGTGGAGACCGAAGGCGCCTACTACCTCGTCTGGCCGGAGCGGAAATCAAACGCGCCGGCGCTGACGAAATTCCGCACCTGGCTGGCTGGAAAGGCGCAGCCGGAGGATCCGCTGCCGCGGTGAAAATCAGGGGGTGGCATGCGTGCACCCCCTGTGCACCACTTGTGCACCCTCTGATGCCGGCTCAGCCGAGGGCGTAGCCTGCGCCGCGCACGGTGCGGACCGGATCATCGCCGCCGAACTGGGTCAGCGCCTTGCGCAGGCGGCCGATGTGAACATCGACGGTCCGGGTGTCGACATAGATGTCGCGGCCCCAGACACGGTCGAGCAGTTGTTCGCGGCTCCACACCCGGCCCGGCTTTTCCATGAAGGTTGAGAGCAGGCGGAATTCGGTCGGCCCCAGCTTCAGCGGGTTGTCGGCGCGGCTGACCTTGTGGGTTTCCGCATCCAGAACGATGTCATCGTATTCCAGCCGCACCCCGACGGTGGAGGGCCTCACACGCCGCAGCTGGCTGCGCACGCGGGCCATCAGTTCAACCACCGAATAGGGTTTCACCACATAGTCATCGGCGCCGGTTTCCAGCCCGCGCACCTTGTCCACTTCCTCGGACCGGGCCGACAGCATGATCACAGGGATGTTGCGGGTCTCGGAACGGGTCTTGAGGCGGCGGCAAACCTCGATCCCGCTGAGGTTGGGCATCATCCAGTCGAGGATAATGATATCGGGCATATCCTCTTCCACTACAAGCAGCGCTTCCTCGCCGTGTTCGGCACGGAGCACGCGGAACCCGTCGGCTTCGAGGTTGTAGGCCAGCACTTCCCGCTGCGCCATTTCGTCTTCTACAACCAGGACAGTGGGCTGATCGGCAGCCATTGGTCAGATCTCCTGCGGTGTGGTCGAGGTCGTGTCCGCTTTCTTGCGGTCTTCCTCCGGCTTTTCGCCGGTCACCAGATAGATCACCTGTTCGGCAATCGCGGTCACGTGGTCGCCCATGCGCTCGGTGTTTTTTGCAATGAAATGCAGGTGCATACAGGCCGAAATGTTGCGCGGGTCCTCCATCATGTGGGTGAGGAACTCGCGGAACAGGGCATTGTACATCTGGTCCACATCCCGGTCGCGGGCGATCACGTCGGCTGCCAGTTCGACATCCCGCTGAATATAGGAATCCAGCGCGTCCTTCAGCATCCGCTCCACCTCGCGCGCCATCCGGCGCAGCGCGGCGGCGCCTTCGCTGATATTGGGGCCCTGGGCCAGAACACCGGTGCGCTTGGCCATGTTTTTCGCATAGTCGCCAATACGTTCCAGGTTGCCGGCAATCTTCATCACCGACAGCACCAGCCGCAGATCGGAGGCAGCGGGCGAGCGCAGCGCGATCAGGCGGGCGGTTTCCTCGTTGATCAGCTCTTCCAGCGCGTCGATGGCCTTGTCGCCCTGGCGCACGGTCAGCGCCAGTTCCTCGTCCCGGGTTTCCAGCGCGCGGGCGGCCTCGCGGATGGCGTCCTCGACCAGACCGCCCATCTTCATGATCTGCGCTTGAATGGCCTCCAGATCGCGGTCGAATGCAGATGCAATATGCTGTGCAGACATTTGATTTTCCTTAAAATCAGCCGATCCGGCCGGTGATGTAGCTTTCGGTGCGCGGATCTTCGGGGTTGGTGAAGATCGTGCCGGTGTGGCCGAACTCAACCAGGCTGCCGAGATGGAAGAACGCGGTTTTCTGGCTGACCCGGGCGGCCTGCTGCATCGAGTGGGTGACGATCACCACCGAATACTGGCTGCGCAGCTCGTCGATCAGCTCCTCCACCTGGGCGGTGGCGATGGGGTCGAGTGCCGAGCAGGGTTCGTCCATCAGCAGCACCTCGGGTTCGGTGGCCACCGCACGGGCAATGCACAGACGCTGCTGCTGGCCGCCGGACAGGCCGGTGCCGGGGGCGTCCAGGCGGTCCTTCACCTCATCCCAGATGGCACCGCGGCGCAGGGATTTCTCCACGATTTCATCCAGTTCCGCCTTGTTCTTCGCCAGGCCGTGGATGCGCGGGCCATAGGCCACATTGTCGTAGATCGACTTGGGGAACGGGTTCGGTTTCTGAAATACCATGCCGACCTTGGCGCGCAGCTGCACAGGGTCAACGCGCTTGTCATAGATGTCCTCGCCGTCCAGCAGGATGTCGCCCTTCACCTTGCAGGTGCTGATGGTGTCGTTCATCCGGTTCAGGCAGCGCAGGAAAGTCGACTTGCCGCAGCCGGAGGGGCCGATGAAGGCGGTGACGGTATTGTCCTCAATCTCGACATTCACGTCTTTGATCGCGTGGGTGTCGCCGTAGTAGACGTTCACATCCTTGGCGGCGATTTTGATTTTCTGAGTGTCCACGGTCTTATCCATCAAGGTCATGTCGTTCATTACTATGCCCCTTTTACCAGCGGCGTTCAAAGCGGCGGCGCAGGATCACCGCGAGGGTGTTCATGGTCACCAGGAACAGGAGTAGGATGATGATGCCGCCCCAGGCGCGCTCATAGAACGCGGGGTCGGCGCGTTTGGCCCATTCGTAGATCTGGGCAGGCATGGCGGAGTTCGGCGCCAGCAGGCCGTCGGCAATTGTTTCCGGCGCGTTGGAGGCGATGAAGCCGACCATGCCGATCAGCAGCAGCGGAGCGGTTTCCCCCAGCGCCTGCGCCAGCCCGATGATGGTGCCGGTCAGGATGCCCGGCGCGGCCAGCGGCAGCACATGATGGAACACCGCCTGCATTTTCGATGCCCCGACTCCCAGCGCGGCGTCGCGGATCGACGGCGGCACCGCCTTCAGCGAGGCGCGGGTGGAGATGATGATGGTGGGCAGGGTCATCAGCGTCAGCACCAGGCCGCCCACCAGCGGCGCCGAGGTCGGCAGGTGCATGTAGTTGATGAACACCGCAAGGCCGAGGATGCCGAACACGATCGACGGAACCGCGGCGAGGTTGGAGATGTTCACCTCGATCATGTCGGTGAGCCAGTTCTGCGGCGCAAACTCCTCGAGGTAGATCGAGGCGGCCACGCCGATCGGCAGCGCCAGCGCCAGCACCACCAGCATCATGAACAGCGAACCCAGCATGGAGACGCCGATACCGGCTGCTTCGGGGCGGGCGTCGGATGCATCCGCACCGGTGATGAAATCAAGGTTGAAGGTCTTTTCCAGCACCCCGGCTGCGGCCAATGCATCAACAAGACCAAGCTGTTCGGCTGAGATGTTCTTGTCGTTGACGATGCTGTCGCGGGTCACGCGGCCCTTCAGGTAGCCGTCCACGCGGCTGGAGGCGAGGAAGCGGAACTCCACCGTCTGGCCGATCTGGTCCGGGTTGGCGATCACGTAGTCGCGCAGCTGGGCGGCGACATCCTTGGACAGGATGCCGGCCAGTTCCTTGGCCTTGAGGCTGGTTTCGATGCCATACTCGGCGACCGCAGCCTCCATCGCGCCCTTGATGATCGGGGCATAGCCGAAGGTGGTGACCTTCTTGATGTCCTCGATGTTGCGCTCGCCCTTCTTGTCGAGCTTGCTTTCCAGCAGTTCGACTTCGAGGGTGACGAAAGTCTGCTGAAAGGCACCGGTGCCCTTGCCGACGATCGTGGTCACCAGGATCAGCAGCATCACAAGGCCTGCAGCGATGGCAGCGATGCCGTAGGCGCGGAAGCGCTTCTCGGCAGCATTGCGGCGCTTGGTGCGCGGGGTCTGTTCCAGCAGCGAGCCGCCGTGTTTGCGGGGCTCCGGTGCGGCGCCTGCGGGGGATTGGCTGAGGTCAGTCATTATTCGTACTGCTCCCGGTATTTGCGCACAATGTAGAGCGCCAGGACGTTCAGGCCGAGGGTCAGGACAAACAGCGTCAGGCCCAGGGCAAAGGCAACCAGCGTTTCCGGGCTGGCAAAGTCGGTGTCGCCGGTCAGCTGGCTGACGATGCGGGTGGTGATGGTGGTCATCGACTCCAGCGGATTGGCAGAGAACTTGGCAATCGCCCCTGCCCCCATCACCACGATCATGGTCTCGCCGATGGCGCGCGAGGCGGCCAGCAGAACCGCGCCGACGATGCCCGGAAGCGCGGCCGGCATCACCACCTGGCGCACGGTTTCGGATTTGGTCGCGCCGAGCCCCAGAGAGCCGTCGCGCAACGCCTGCGGCACCGCGTTGATGATGTCATCGGACAGGGAGGAGACGAAGGGGATCAGCATGATGCCCATCACCAGCCCTGCGGTCAGCACCGAGGTTGCGCCTGCCATCCACTCGACCCCCAGGAACCCGCCTTTGGCAAAGAGGCTGGCCAGCGCCGGGCCAACGGTCAGCAGCGCAAACAGGCCGTAGACGATGGTGGGAATGCCCGCGAGGATCTCCAGCAGCGGCTTGGCAAAGGAGCGCACCGCGCCGCTGGCGTATTCCGACAGGTAAACGGCGGCAAACAGGCCGACGGGAACCGCAACCAGCAGAGCAATGAAGGAGATGTAGAGCGTGCCCCACAAGAGCGGCAGGATCGACAGTTCGCTGCCGCCGCGGAAATTTGGCGCCCAGGTGGAGCCGAAGAAGAAATCGGTCCAGGAGTGCAGGCCGAAGAAGTTCTCGGTTTCAAACAGCATCGACAGGACGATGCCGATGGTGGTCAGGATCGCCAGCGAGGCCGCCATGATCAAGAGCGCCAGCACCGCGCGCTCCACCACGTTGCGGGCGCGGAAATCCTTGTGGATGCGGCTGTAGGCCCAGGCAAAGCCGCCAAGCGACAGCAGGGCCACCACGGCGGTCATCGCGGCCCGGCCGGTGTTCGACAGGTTGCGGTAGGCCTGGGCGGCATTCAGCACTTCCGGGCGCACATCGTCGCCCAGGGCCACGCCCACCTCGCCCATCAGGGCGCGGATGTCCTGCTCGCCGCCAGCCACATTGCGGGCCTCGCGGGCCGTCAGAAGCCCCTGCTCCACCGCCAGGTCCAGCCCTTCGGCCACCCGGCGCACGTCGCTCATCACAAGGCCAATGGTGGAATTTTCCGGAACCGCCTCTGCTGGGATCATGCCGGAGACGCGGGTCTCGATGAACATCGGCTGGGCCAGCAGCCAGATGGCCAGTGCCGCGATGGCCGGAACAAAGGCGGCCAGGGCAACGTGGTAGCCATAATAAGAAGGCAGTGAGTGAAGGTCTTTGACGTTGCCCGCAGCGGAGGCAATCGCGCGGCGGCGGCCGCCGAAATAGCCGGCAGCGGAAAGCGCAAGCAGGAGGGCAACAAGCCAGAAAGTGGGCATGAAAAGCTCCGGTTTTGGCGGTGGTGTTTCGGCTGCGGCAGCCCTGCCGCGGAAAATAAGAGCCGGGGCGGATTGTTCCGCCCCGGCGAGGTTCAGATCACGCGCGGGGCGATCAGGAGTTGCCGCCCATCACAGCTTCGCTGGCAACCGCTTCCTGGGTGTCTGCCAGTTCCGGGTCAGCCACCAGGCCGTATTCGGCCAGCGGGCCGTCTTCACCGGCAACCTCATCCGCGACGAAGAATTCAGCGTATTCCTTGAGGCCCGGGATCACACCGATGTGGGCCTTCTTGATGTAGAAGAACAGCGGGCGGGACACCGGGTATTCGCCGGTTGCGATGCTTTCGGTGGAGGGCACAACGCCGGACATGGTGGCAACCTGCAGCTTGTCGGTGTTGTTCTCGTAGAAAGCCAGGCCAAAGACGCCGATGCCGTCCTTGTTGCTTTCGATACGGGCCAGGGTCTCGGTGTAGTCGCCGTCGATGTCGACCGACTTGCCGTCGGTGCGCAGGGCGATGCAGGCTTTCTCGGCAGCTTTCTCGTCGCCGCCGTTGGCTTCCTTGAAGGCTTCAAAGGCGCCGGTTTCCTCGCAGCCAGCCAGGATCACCTTGTCTTCGAACACTTCACGGGTGCCGTGCTTGGTGCCCGGAATGAAGGCCTGGATGTCCACGGCCGGGAAATCGGCGTTCACGTCGGCCCAGGTGGTGTTCGGGTTGTCGGCCAGCGCGCCGTCAACCAGCACCTTGTCGGACAGCGCCAGGAACCAGTCGGCCGGGGTGAATTCGAAAGCGTTGGCATTGATGTCGGAGGCAAAGACGATGCCGTCATAACCGATGCGGACTTCGATGATGTCGGTCACGCCGTTTTCGGCGCAAGCGGCGATTTCCTTGTCCTTGATCTTGCGCGAGGCGTTGGCGATGTCGATGGTGTTTTCACCGACGCCCTCGCAGAAACGCTTGAGACCGGCGGAGGAGCCGCCGGATTCCACAACCGGGGTCGGGAAGTCGAAGTTCTCGCCAAAGGCTTCTGCCACGATGGAGGCGTAGGGCAGAACGGTGGACGAACCGGCAACCTGCACCTGATCGCGCGCGGCGGCTGCGGTGGCGGAAACGGCGGAAATCGCCAGGGCGGAAGCGGTCAGTTTCACAAAGGACATTTGTGTCTCCAAGAGTTTCAAAGTTCGATCACCCCGTGATGATCTTGCCGCCTCTCCTAGAAGCTGCTGATGAGGCTTTTGTGACATGAGTGTAACAGCTGCATGACAAACCGGGTTTCTGCGGAAAAAATACTGACACAAAACGGCACTGCCGCCGCGGGAAAATCCGGCGGCGGCAGTGTCTCGTCCAGAAACCAGGGGCTGGTTATTCCGGCAATATCACTGTGAAAACAGATCCTTGCCCCAGCTCGCTTTCAACCCGGAGCCGTCCGCGGTGGCGGTTGACGATGTGTTTTACAATCGCCAGCCCCAGCCCGGTGCCGCCCATCTCGCGCGAGCGGTGGCTGTCGGCGCGGTAGAAGCGCTCTGTCAGCCGCGGCAGGTGGACAGGGTCGATTCCCGGGCCGTTGTCGATCACCTGGACGCGGGCAGCGGGCGCGCGCACCGCCAGGTCGCGGCCGGTGAAGCTGAGCACCACACGAACCTGGTCGCCGCCGTATTTCACCGCGTTTTCCACCAGATTGGTGAAGACCTGCTGCAGCTGGTCGGGGTCGCCGGTGACAAACACGGGGTCGTCCGGCGCCTCCAGCGTCATCGTGGCGCCGCGGGCCTCAGCCACCGGCGCCAGTGTCTTGAGCGTGGAGGCCAGATGCCCGGACAGGTCCACCTTCTCCTTGGGGCGCACCCGCTCCTCGCTTTCCACGCGGTTGAGGGACAAGAGATCCCCGACCAGGCGGTTCATCCGGCTGGCTTCGCCCTCCATGATGGTCAGAAACCGGTCGCGCGCTTTTGCGTCGTCCCTGGCCGGTCCGCGCAGGGTTTCGATGAAACCGATGAGAGCGGTCAGCGGCGTGCGCAGCTCATGGCTGACATTGCCGACAAAGTCGCGGCGCATCTGGCTGGCCTGCTCGCGTTCCGTAATGTCATCAAAACAGGCCAGCACGGCGCCGCCGCCGACGGCACCGATACCCGGCACATAGCGCAGGGTGACGGTGAAGGTGGTGTCCTGGGCGCCGTCATTGGACAGATGCCGCGCGGTGCGGGCCTCGCGGTCGCGCAGGCAGCCCTCGATGGCAGTGGCAACGCTGGGCTGGCGCAGGATGGTCGCGAAATGACGGCCCTTGACCCCCTGCCCCAATAGCGCAGCGGCGCCGCTGTTCACGGCGATGAAACGCTCTGTCTGGTCCACCAGCACGGCGGGCAGCGGGATGGCTGCCAGGAATCCGTCAATCAGCTCCGTCGTCATCTGGTCCCCGCAGTTGAGAGTCCGGCCTGAGTACCGCCGCCGTGTAAATCTAATATGGCAAGGCCAGCGCAGCCGTCCGCCGCCCAAGGCCCAGGCTACAGCGGCTTCAGCTCTGCCCGGAAGCGGCGCATGTTGTCCTGGTAGAGCAGCGCGCTTTGGGTGAGTTTTTCAGCCAGCGCCGCATCCACCTCGCGCACCACCTTGCCGGGGCTGCCCATCACCAGGGAGTTGTCGGGGATTTCCTTGTTCTCGGTGATCAAGGCCCCGGCCCCGATCAGGCAGTTCTTGCCGATCTTCGCACCGTTCAGGATGGTGGCGCCCATGCCGACCAGGGTGTTTTCGCCAATGGTGCAGCCGTGCAGCATTGCCTTGTGGCCGATGGTGCAGTTCCTGCCGATGGTCAGCGGATAGCCCGCATCGATGTGCATCACCACGTTTTCCTGCACATTGGTGCCTTCGCAGATGCGGATTTCCTCGTGGTCGGCGCGGATGGTGACGCCGAACCAGACAGAGGATCCCGCCTCCATCACCACCTTGCCGATCAGGTTGGCATCGGGGGCCACCCATGTGTCTTCGTGGATCTGCGGCTGGTGCCCGCCAAGAGCGTAAAGGGTCATGACTGTTCCTCGAACTGGGTTTGCAGGGCGCGCACATGCTCCTGCAGCTTGGGCTGCTGGATGCGGCGCATGCGCTCGGCCTCGACGATGGTCTTCAGCTTGGCCTCGGTCTCGTCCAGATCATCGTTGACCAGAACGTAATCATAATAGCCCCAGTGGCTGATCTCATCCCAGCTTTTCATCATCCGCTTGGAGATCACCTCGGCGCTGTCCTGAGCCCGGGTTTCCAGGCGGCGGCGCAGTTCCGTGATCGAGGGCGGCAGGATGAAGATCGACAGCGCGTGCTTGCCCAGATCGGAGTTGCGGATCTGGATCTCGCCCTGCCAGTCCACATCGAACAGCACATCCTGGCCGGCCTCGATAGTGTCCTTCACCGGGCCGGCGGGCGAGCCATAGAAATTGCCGAAGACGTGGGCATGCTCCAGCATCTGCCCTTCGGCGACCTGCTGTTTGAAGGCTTCTTCGGACATGAAGTAGTATTCGCGTCCGTGCTCCTCTCCCGGGCGCGGCGCGCGCGTGGTGGCAGAAACCGAGAACTTCAGGCCCGGGTCCCAGGCCATCAGGCGGCGGGCCAGGGTGGATTTGCCTGCGCCCGAAGGCGATGAGAGGATGATCAAAAGGCCGCGGCGGTCCGCCATCTGGGCACTCCTTTTCTTATTCTATGTTCTGCACCTGCTCGCGCATCTGGTCGATCACGGTTTTCAGCTCAAGCCCTACCGCCGTCAAGCCGCTGTTCTGGGCTTTTGAGCAGAGCGTGTTGGCCTCGCGGTTGAATTCCTGCATCAGGAAGTCGAGCTTGCGGCCCACCGCGCCGCCCTTGACCAGCAGATCGCGCGCGGCGGCGACGTGGGCGCCAAGACGGTCAAGTTCTTCAGTCACATCCGCCTTGACCGCAATCAATGCCAGCTCCTGCGCCACACGGTCCGGATCGGCACCGTCGGCGTTGTCCATGACGCGGGCCAGGTTGGCCTTCAGCGTTTCGGCCATCTTCGCCTTGCGCTCGTCCGCGCGCTCTGCCGCCAGGGCGGTCAGGGCCGCGACCTGCTCCAGCTGGCCGTTAAGGATTACGGCAAGCGCAGCCCCCTCGGCCTCGCGCATCTGCACGAATTCCGCCACAAGGGTTTCCAGTTCCTTGCCGAGCGCAGCAACCAGCGGCGCCGGATCATCGTCGCCCGCGGACTGTTCCAGCACGCCCTTGAAGGACAGAAGCTCAGCCGCCGAGGCCGCACGCACCTCCACCCGGTTCTGCTTGGCCATGGACTGCGCCTCTCCCAGCGCCTTGACCACCGATTGCAGAACAGCGGTGTTGACCTGCACCTGGCCGGCGCTGTCTTCGGTGCGGGTGATCCGCAGGGTCAGCGATACATTGCCCCGCGCCAGCGCCTTGGCCAGAGCAGCGCGTGTGTTGTTTTCAAGCCCTTCCAGCCAGTCCGGCACCCGGAGCCGCAGATCCAGCCCCTTGGCGTTGACCGAGCGGAGTTCCCAGCTCCAGCTGTGCTGATCGGAACTGCCCTGCGCCGAGGCAAAGGCGGTCATGCTGCGGATGGTCATGCGGATGGCCCTCTTTTCGCTGGTGATTGGTCTGCTCTACTGTCTGGAAAGTACAGGGTGCAAGCGCATTTGCAAAAACACCCCCGCGCAAGGGCGTTAACCATTGCTTTAAGATTTAGTCCAAATTTGAATTAGATTGTGTCATCTTAACTTCAGGGTAACCAAACCGGCCCTAAGTCTTAAGGCAGCAAGGAGCTGCACAGGATCTTCGGGATGGCCGGCTTTGCAGGGGATAATGAGATGATTTTTGGCAGCCGCAGTGGCCGTGGCCTGCCCGGCGGGCAGGAAAACGTCGTATCGATAAGCCGCTTCCGCAAAGGCGGCGCGCTGTCGCCGCTCCGCCAGGCTGAGGCCTATTGGACTGCGCTGCGCCGCGGCGATGATGTTCCGAGCCGGTCGCAGATCGATCCGCGCGGGCTGGAAAACATCCTGAGCAACACCTTCATTCTGGAGCGCATCGCACCCGGGATCGCCCGGTTCCGCCTGGCCGGTTCGCTGGTCAACGAGATGGCCGGAATGGAAGTGCGCGGAATGCCGGTAACCGCCTTCTTCACCGCTGACGCCCGCAAGCAGCTGAGCAATGCGATGGAGCATATGTTCGAAACCCCGGCGGTTGTGGAACTGGGGCTTCAGATCGAAGCACCGCGCCAGAAGGCGCCGCGCGCAGCACGCATGCTGCTGCTGCCGCTGCGCAGCGACCTGGGAGATATCAGCCGGGTGCTCGGCATCCTGGTGGCGGATGAGGGAACAGCAGCCACTTCGCAGCGGTTCTCAATCACCTCGATCGAGATGCGCGCAGTGGGCAGTTCCGCAGGGTCTGCCGCCTTCAAGGCCAAGCCGCGGGAAGAGGCGGAGCCGGAGCAGACCGGCGTCAACCAGCCGAACCCGGGTTTTGCAGAGACACAGGCGCGGTTCAAGCCGGAGCGGTCGCTGCTGGAGGAAGCCAGGGCATTGCTGGACCGCAGCCGTGCGGAGCGCGCGGATGAGAAGCTGCAGGCAGACGAACCTTCCTCCGCCAAACGAAGCGGCGCACCGCATCTGCGGCTGGTGATCAGCCGCGACTGACCGCTGCTGGCGGCAGCCCGGCTGCCGCATACGATTTTGCATTCAAGTACAAGGTCATAGCACTTGAATTGACTGCGCCCCGAGGGAGAACCCCGGGGCGCTTCTTTTTTCAGCGATTCATTCTGCAAGAGGCCGCGCGCCCAGGCGGTGCGCGGCCTGCCCCGGATCAGCCGGCCTGACGGGCGGACTGGCTTGCACGCAGGGCGGACAGTTCCTCAGCCACCAGGAAGGCCAGCTCCAGCGACTGGCTGGCATTCAGGCGCGGGTCGCAGGCGGTGTGGTAGCGGTCGCTCAGGTCTTCTTCGGTAACCGCGCGCACGCCGCCGGTGCATTCGGTCACGTCCTGGCCGGTCATCTCGAAGTGCACGCCGCCCGGGATGGTGCCCTCGGCCTTGTGCACGCCGAAGAAGTCGCGCACTTCGCGCAGAACGCTTTCGAAGGGGCGGGTCTTGTAGCCGGTGGAGGATTTGATGGTGTTGCCGTGCATCGGGTCGCAGACCCAGGTGACATTGGCGCCCTCTTCCTTGACCGCCTTGATCAGGCGCGGCAGATGCTCGCCCGCCTTGCCGGCGCCGAAGCGGGCGATCAGGGTCAGTTTGCCCTCTTCGTTTTCCGGGTTCAGGCGCGCCATCAGCACCTTCAGGTCCTCGGCGGTGGTGGTCGGGCCGCATTTGAGGCCGATCGGGTTCAGCACGCCGCTGCAGAATTCCACATGGGCGCCGTCCGGCTGCCGGGTGCGGTCGCCGATCCAGATCATATGGCCGGAACCGGCCAGCCATTTGCCGGAAGTGGAGTCGAGGCGTGTCAGCGCCTCTTCATACTCCAGCAGCAGGCTTTCGTGGCTGGTGTAGAATTCCACGGTGGAGAATTCATGGGTGGTGTCGGCGTTGATCCCGGCGGCCGCCATGAAGTCGATGGTGTCCTGAATGCGGGTCGCGATCTCGCTGTATTTCTGGACTTCCTGCTCGTCGGTGAAGCCCAGGGTCCAGGAGTGCACCCGGCTCATGTCGGCAAAGCCGCCGGTGGAGAAGGCGCGCAGCAGGTTCAGGGTTGCGGCGGCCTGGGTATAGGCCTGCAGCATTTTCTGCGGGTTCGGGATGCGGGCATCGGGTGTGAACGCCAGTTCATTGATGATGTCGCCGCGGTAGCTGGGCAGTTCCACCCCATCAACGGTCTCGGTCGGCGCGCTGCGCGGCTTGGCGAACTGGCCGGCCATGCGGCCCACCTTCACAACCGGCACCTTGGCGCCGTAGGTCAGCACCATCGCCATCTGCAGCATCACCTTGAAGGTGTCGCGGATCGCATCGGCGCTGAACTGGTCAAAGCTTTCGGCGCAGTCGCCGCCCTGCAGCAGGAACGCCTCGCCGCGCCCGGCTGCCCCCAGGTGCTGTTTCAGCCTGCGCGCTTCGCCGGCAAAGACCAGCGGAGGGTATTTGGAAAGCTGAGCCTCGACAGCGTTCAGCGCTGCCGCATCCGTGTAGTCCGGCATCTGAACCCGCGGCTTGTTGCGCCAGTCCGATTTTTGCCATTCGCTCATGACTTTATCTCCGCATCAGAGGTCTTTAGAATATGTTGTGTGCTCTATACAAAATCCGCTGGGGGGAGGCCAGTTTAGAATTGCGGCCACTTGACCCCGGGTCCAAGCTGTGAGCACGGTTTTCCGACTTGCTGCGGAGCGTGCTTTCGCGGCCTGACGACTGTTTCTTGAAGGACGTGCCACATGCAGACGCCACGCAAGCCTGCTGTTTCTGGAATAGCCACCGGCCAGCCGAAGAGGTACGTTTTTGTACTCTTGGACAAATTCACCCTGCTTTGCTTTTCGGCCGCTATGGAATCGCTGCGGATCGCAAACCGGATGGCGGGGCGCGAGCTTTACACCTGGACCGTGGTCGGTGAAGGCGGCGAAACCGTAAGCTGCTCCGCCGGCACTGTGTTCCAGCTGGACTCCGATCTGGGCGAGCTGCAGCGCGACGACTCGATCATGGTCTGCGGCGGCATTGATGTGCAGGACGCCTCCACCAAGAAAGTTCTGTCCTGGCTGCGCCGCGAGGCCCGCAAGGGGCTGATGGTCGGCGGTCTGTGCACCGCGTCCTACACTTTGGCCAAGGCAGGCCTGCTGGATGGCAAGCGTGCGACGATCCACTGGGAAAACGCCGACAGCTTCGGCGAGGAGTTCGACGAGGTTGAGCTGGCGAAATCGGTGTTTGTCATCGACGGCAACCGGCTGTCGACGGCCGGCGGCACCTCCTCGATCGACCTGATGCTCAAGCTGATTGCAAACGACCACGGCGAGGATCTGGCAAATTCAGTGGCGGACCAGCTGATCTATTCCTCGATCCGCACCGACCAGGACACCCAGCGGCTGTCGATCCCGACCCGCATCGGGGTGCGCCATCCCAAACTGTCGATGGTGATCCAGATGATGGAAGCCAATATCGAAGAGCCGATCAGCCCGTCGATACTGGCGCAGGATGTGGGCATGTCCACCCGCCAGCTGGAGCGCCTGTTCCGCCGCTACCTGAACCGCTCGCCCAAGCGCTATTACATGGAGCTGCGGCTCCAGAAGGCGCGCAACCTGCTGATGCAGACGGACATGAGCGTGATCAACGTGGCGCTGGCCTGCGGCTTTGCCTCGCCGTCGCATTTCTCCAAATGCTACCGCGCCCATTACGACACCACCCCCTACCGCGAGCGCGGCAGCAAGGCGGCGGCGTATAAGACGTGACGGCCGCGGCCCTCGCCCTGGCTAGCGGGAAATCCTGAAAACCGCCCCTTCGCCCTCCGAGGCGAACCAGATGCTGCCATCGGGCGCCTCCTGCACATCGCGGATGCGCCCGGTTGCTTTGCCGCGCAGTTGCTCGGCCTCCTTCAGCGGCGCCCCGGAAAGCCGGGAGATATAGTCGAACTTGAGCGAGCCGACAAAGATATCGCCGCGCCACTCAGGCCACATCCGGCCGGAATAGATCATCATGCCGGACGGCGCCATGGAGGGGTCCCAGTACCATTCTGGCTGTTCCATCCCGGGCAGCGCGGTGCCCGCACCGATTTTGGCACCGGAGTAATGGCGGCCGTAGGAGATCACCGGCCAGCCGTAATTGGCCCCCTTGCGGACCCGGTTCACCTCATCGCCGCCCTTGGCGCCATGTTCCGCCACCCACAGGTTGCCCTGCAGATCCAATGCCATGCCTTGCGGATTGCGGTGGCCATAGGACCAGATCTCCGGCTGCGTGTCCTTGTGGCCGGCAAAGGGATTGCCGGCCGGCACTGTACCGTCTCTGTTAACCCTTACCACGGACCCTTGGTGCAGCCGCAGGTCCTGGGCGCTGGGCCGGTCGCCGCGTTCCCCCAGCGAAACAAACAGGGTTCCGTCACGCGCCTCGACCACGCGGGAGCCGAAATGCCGCCCGCCCCTGGATCCGGGCGCGGCCTCGAACAGCATACGCAGATCCGTCAGCGAGGCATTGTCCCGGCTGAGGCGGCCGGCGGCCAAGGCGGTGCCTGCGCCGCGCCCCTGGCGCTTGGCGAAAGTCAGGAAGACCTCGCGGCTGGTTTGAAAGTCCCGCGGCACCATGACATCCAGCAGCCCGCCCTGCCCCTCCGCCGCCACGGCGGGCGTGCCGCGGACCTGATTCTTTTTCCCGTCTCTTACGTAAAAAAGCACGCCGTCACGCTCTGTCACCAGGAAACCGCCGCCGGGCAGAAAGGCAAAGCCCCAGGGAACGTCAAACCCGCCGGCCATCTTGGTGACATGCAGCCGGCCAAGGCTGCTGTTCATGGTATCCGCCTGAACTGTCTTCGAAAACGGCAGCAGCAGAAGCGCAGCCGTCAAAATGAGTAACCGATGCAACATTTCCGCTTCCCCTTTTGTTACTTTAAGCTTAAATTAAACTCAGCTCCGCAGCTCATAACCTGATAATAGCGGAGAAAAACGGGACGGACTCTTTGCTATCTCACGCCTCAACAGGACTTTTCTTTTCCAGACGGCTTGCCTAGGGTCCGATGTGAACATTTTTGTTCCAACAATGGGAGTTCTCAAATGAAGAAACTGCTGATGGCCACCGCGGCCGCTGCGCTGACTGCTGGCACCGCATATGCCGGCGGCCATGCCAAGGAAGTGAAACTGGGCGTGCTGTTCGGCTTCACCGGCCCGATTGAATCGCTGGCCCCTGCCATGGGCGACGGCGCCGAGCTGGCCATGGAAGAAGTCACCAAATCCGGCAAGCTGCTGGACAGCGCCACCGTGACCCCGGTCCGCGCCGACACCGGCTGCATCGATAACGGCCTGGCTGTCGCAAACGGCGAAAAGCTGGTGGCTGAAGGCGTGAACGGCATCATCGGCGGCGACTGCTCCGGCGTGACCGGCGCCATCCTGCAGAACGTGGCGATCCCGAACGGCATGGTGATGATCTCTCCGTCCGCAACCTCGCCCGGCCTGTCGACCATGGAAGACAACGGCCTGTTCTTCCGCACCTCGCCGTCGGACGCACGCGAAGGCCAGGTGATGGCCGAGATCCTGAAAGAGCGCGGCATCAACTCGATCGCCCTGACCTACACCAACAACGACTATGGCAAGGGCCTGGCGGACGCGATCCAGTCCTCGTTCGAGGAAGTCGGCGGCGAAGTCACCATCGTGACCGCGCATGAAGACGGCAAGGGCGACTACTCCGCAGAAGTCGGCGCGCTGGCATCGGCCGGCGGCGATGTGCTGGTTGTGGCGGGCTACCTGGACCAGGGCGGCCTGGGCATCATCCAGGGCGCGCTGGATTCCGGTGCGTTTGAAACCTTCGGCCTGCCCGGCGGCATGATCGGCGACAGCCTGCCCGCAAACGTTGGCGCAGACCTGGACGGCTCGTTCGGCCAGATCGCGGGCTCCGACAGCAAGGGCGCGGAAATCTTTGCTGAAATGGCAAAAGAGCGCGGCTTTGACGGCACCTCGGCCTACGCGTCCGAATCCTATGACGCAGCGGCGCTGTTCCTGCTGGCCATGCAGGCCGCCAACTCCACCAACCCGGCGGATTATGTCGGCAAGATCCTGGAGGTGGCAAACGCCCCGGGCGAGCCGATCAACCCCGGTGAGCTGGGCAAGGCGCTGGAAATCCTCGCCGCTGGCGGTGACATCGACTATCAGGGCGCAACCGGCGTTGAGCTGATCGGCCCGGGTGAGAGCGCAGGCTCCTACCGCGAGATCGAAGTGAAGGACGGCAAGAACGAAACCCTTCGCTTCCGCTGATAAGCATCTGAAAAGCAACCAAGATAGGTCAGCCCGGGTTCCGCCCGGGCTGTTCTAAATTAAAAACGCCGCGAAAACGCGGCAGGGGATGAAATGACATGATCGTCGTCGAGGACTTGCACAAGCACTTCGGCGGGTTCCACGCGGTTGACGGCGCCTCGCTGGAAATCGCCAAGGGGTCCATAACCGGTTTGATCGGCCCGAACGGTGCCGGGAAAACCACTCTTTTCAACGTTATCGCAGGCGTGCTTGAACCGACCTCAGGCCGGGTCACCATGGACGGTGAGGACATCACCGGCCTGCCGCCGCATGAGCTGTTCCACAAGGGGCTGCTGCGCACCTTCCAGATCGCGCATGAGTTCTCCTCGATGACGTGCCGGGAAAACCTGATGATGGTGCCGGGCGCGCAATCGGGCGAGACGCTGTGGAACACCTGGTTCGGCCGCAAGCGGATCGCCGACGAGGAACGCGCGCTGCGGGCCAAGGCTGATGAAGTGCTGGAGTTCCTGACCATCAGCCACATCGCGGACCTGAAGGCAGGCCAGGTCTCCGGCGGCCAGAAGAAACTGCTGGAGCTGGGCCGCACCATGATGGTGGACGCCAAGATCGTCTTCCTTGACGAGGTTGGCGCCGGCGTGAACCGTACCCTGCTCTATACCATCGCCGACGCGATCAAGCGCCTCAATGAGGAGCGCGGTTACACCTTCGTCGTGATCGAGCACGACATGGAATTCATCGGCCGCCTGTGCGACCCGGTGATCTGCATGGCCGAAGGCAAGAAGCTGGCCGAAGGCACCCTGGACGAGATCAAGGCAAACGAGCATGTGATCGAGGCCTACCTGGGCACCGGTCTGAAAAACAAAGACAAGCTGGAGGCGGACGCATGAGCGACAACCCCTACCAGGACGATCACGGCAACAAGGATGCCTCGATCACCAATGTGAAAGGCATCGGCACGATGCAGCCGGCCCATCTGAAAAGCGGCCCCACGCACAAGGTCGAGGGCGGCCCGTTCCTGATCGGCGACACCATGACCGGCGGCTACGGCAAGGGTCCGGACATCCTGCATGACTGCACCATCGCCGTCGACAAGGGCGAGATCGCGGTCATCGTCGGCCCCAACGGCGCGGGCAAATCGACCGCGATGAAGGCGGTGTTCGGGATGCTGAACGTGCGCTCCGGCGCCGTCCGCCTGGACGGCGAGGACATCACCCAGCTCACCCCGCAGGACCGGGTGGTCAAAGGCATGGGATTTGTGCCGCAGACCAGCAACATCTTCACCTCGATGACGGTCGAGGAGAACCTGGAGATGGGCGCCTTTATCCGCACCGATGATTTCCGGGACACGATGGAGCAGGTCTATGATCTGTTCCCGATCCTTCGCGACAAACGCAACCAGCCCGCGGGCGAGCTGTCCGGCGGCCAGCGCCAGCAGGTGGCCGTGGGCCGCGCGCTGATGACCAAGCCCAAGGTGCTGATGCTGGACGAACCGACTGCGGGCGTCTCCCCCATCGTGATGGATGAGCTGTTCGACCGCATCATCGAGGTCGCCCGCACCGGGCTGCCGATCCTGATGGTGGAGCAGAACGCCAAGCAAGCGCTTGAGATCGCGGACAAAGGCTATGTTCTGGTGCAGGGGCGCAATGCCTATACCGGCACTGGCAAGGAGCTGCTGGCCGATCCCGAAGTGCGCAAATCTTTCCTGGGGGGCTGATAGATGGATCTTCTCAACGCCCTCGTGGCGCTTACCAACTTTGTTATCGTCCCCGGCCTGGCCTATGGCAGCCAGCTGGCGCTTGGCGCGCTGGGGGTGACGCTGATTTACGGCATCCTGCGGTTCTCGAACTTTGCCCATGGCGACACCATGGCGTTCGGCGCAATGGTCACCATCCTGTTCACCTGGCTGTTCCAGTCGGTTGGCCTGAGCGCAGGGCCGCTGCCGACCGCGCTGCTGGCGCTGCCGTTCGGCATTCTGGGCACCATTGCGCTGGCGCTGGTCACTGACCGGACCGTCTACCGGTTCTATCGCCAGCAAAAGGCGAAGCCGGTGATCTTCGTCATGGTCTCGCTCGGTGTGATGTTCATGATGAACGGCATCGTGCGTTTCATCATCGGGCCGGGCGATCAGCGCTTCACCGATGGCGAGCGCTTCGTGATCTCGGCGCGGACCTTCAAGAAGCTCACCGGTCTGCAGGAAGGCCTGGCGATCAAGACCACAGAAGCGCTGACCGTGATCACTGCGGTGATCGTGGTGGCGGTGCTGTTCTGGTTCCTGAACAAGACCCGCACCGGCAAATCCATGCGCGCCTACTCGGATAACGAGGATCTGGCGCTGCTGTCGGGCATCAACCCGGAGCGCGTGGTGATGTACACCTGGATGATCGTGGCGGCACTGGCGACCATTGCCGGGGTACTCTATGGCCTCGACAAGTCGTTCAAACCCTTCACCTACTTCCAGTTGCTGCTGCCGATCTTTGCCTCCGCCATCGTGGGTGGTCTTGGCAACCCGATCGGTGCCATTGCCGGCGGTTTCATCATCGCCTTCTCCGAAGTGACGATCACTTATGCCTGGAAGAAGGTTCTGAACTACTCCCTGCCGGACAGCCTGGCACCTGACGGGCTGGTTCAGCTCCTCAGCACCGACTACAAGTTCGCGGTCTCCTTCGCGATCCTGATTGTCGTCCTCCTGTTCAAGCCTACCGGCCTTTTCAAAGGGAAAGCGGTATGACCGAGACCATGAAACATACCCTTCTTTTCGTCTTTGTCGGTGTGATGATCCTGCTGGAAGGCATGACCGACTTCTTGTTCTTCTCCGGTTCCTGGAACTCGGCGCTGGTGATCCTGAACATGGGGCTGATCTCCGCCATCATGGCCATCGGGGTGAACATCCAGTGGGGCTTTGCCGGGCTGTTCAACGTCGGCATCATGGGCTTTACCGCGCTTGGCGGTCTGGCCGTGGTGCTGGTGTCCACGCCGGTGATCCCGGCGGCCTGGTCGTCGGGCGGCGTCAGCATCGTGATGGCGCTGGTGATGGGCGCGCTGACCGTTGTGGCCGCGGTGATGATCACCAAGTTCATGCCGGCAGGCAAACTGCGTGCGCTGGTTCTGGCCGTTGTGCTGATCGCGGGTTTCTTCGTCTACCGGGCGATCTTCGATCCGGCGGTGGGTTCGGTCGAGGCGATCAACCCCGCGCTGCAGGGCAATATCGGCGGCCTGGGCCTGCCGGTGCTGCTGGCCTGGCCCGCTGGCGGCCTGCTGGCGGCCGGTGCCGCCTGGCTGATCGGCAAGACTGCCCTGGGCCTGCGCTCGGACTACCTGGCGATTGCCACCCTCGGCATTGCCGAAATCATCATTGCAGTCCTGAAGAACGAGGACTGGCTGTCGCGCGGCGTGAAGAACGTCGTCGGTCTGCCGCGCCCGCTGCCCTATGAGGTGGACCTGCAAAGCGATCCGTCCTTTGTGGAGCGCGCGGCCAGCTGGGGCATGGACCCGGTCACCGCCTCCACCGTCTATGTGAAGGCGGGCTATGCGCTGATGTTCACCGTGGTGCTGCTGGCGCTTCTGTGGATGGCGCAAATGGCACTGAAAAGCCCCTGGGGCCGGATGATGCGCGCGATCCGCGACAACGAGACCGCGGCAGAGGCGATGGGCAAGGATGTGACCCGCCGCCACCTGCAGATCTTCGTGCTCGGCTCCGCCATCTGCGGCATTGCCGGTGCGATGATGACCACGCTGGACAGCCAGATGACGCCGGGCACCTACAACCCGCTGCGCTTCACCTTCCTGATCTGGGTGATGGTGATTGTCGGCGGTTCCGGCAACAACTTCGGCGCGGTGCTGGGCGGCATGCTGATCTGGTTCTTCTGGATCAAGGTGGAGCCGATGGGCATCCTGCTGATGGAACTGGTCACTTCCGGCATGGCCGACGGCAGCGCGCTGAAGGCGCATCTCTTGGAAAGCGCCTCGCACATGCGGCTGTTTACCATGGGGCTGATCCTGCTTCTGGTGCTCAGGTTCAGTCCGCGCGGGCTGATCCCCGAAAAGTAAAACGGCAAGGGCCCTGACCAAACGGCCTCCGGTCAGGGCCTGGCCTCCCTTGCGGCGCCTCAGTGCAACAGGACCGCCGCAATTTCCCCGCAGCATTGAACGCCCAAGCTTTGCCCCAGAACCGTGCAAGCGGTGCCTTAATTATTTGTTTCTTGGTGGCTGCTACTACTCAGCTGAGTTCTATGAGGCCGAATGCCATGCACACTGTTTTCAAGTTCCTTGCCGCCTTCGGCGCAATTTCCGCTTTGACGGGCTGTGTTTCCCCGGAGCAGTTTGAAACCGCTCCGGTGCAACTTAGAACAAGCAAGGGCATCGTCACTTGTCAGCTCTACACCAAGGAGCGGGTCCTGTGGGACCGCTCGATCGATCGCCCGGCGTCGATGACCGTCCAGGAAGCCGATGACATCTGCAAACGGGAAGGTTACAGGCAAATGAAAGAGGGTTGAAAACAGCCGTAAATGCATGTGCTTGTATTCGGTCAGCGGCCTTTGAACAGGCTGCCAAGAATGCCACGGACAATCCGGCGGCCGGTGGTTCCCTTCAACTCCTTGATCACTGCCTCCGACATGGCAGAGGTAAAGGTGTCCTTTTGCTTGTAGGAACGTGAGGTGGACCGGCTGACCCGGGACCCGGAGTACCTGCGCGCGGCATTGAACTCCCGCGCCATCGGTTCCGAAGACTCCTCAGCCGCTTCTTCTGCGGTTTCCGCCTCCTGCGCTGCAGACTGCGCCCGATGGGCCAGAATCTCATAGGCCGACCGGCGGTCCATTGCGGTGTCGTATTTTCCCGCCATTTCAGACGCTTTTAGAATCTTCTTGCGCTCATCCGCAGTGATCGGCCCCAGCTGCGTGCTGGGCGGGCGGATCAATGTCCGTTCCACCACGCCAGGCACGCCTTTCTTCTGCAGCATCGACGTGACGGCTTCGCCCACGCCGACCTCGCGGATTGCATCTTCGGTCGAAAACCGCGGGTTCTCCCGATAGGTTTCAGCCGCCAGGCGCAAGTTCTTGCGGTCCCTGGCGGTGAAGGCCCGCAGCGCGTGCTGGATGCGGTTGCCAAGCTGGCCCAGAATGTCCTCCGGCACATCGGCGGGATTCTGGGTGATGAAATAGATGCCGACCCCCTTGGAGCGGATCAGCCGGGCGACCTGCTCCACCTTGTCGATCAGTGCCTTGGGCGCATCGTCGAACAGCAAATGCGCCTCATCGAAGAAGAACACCAGCCGCGGCTTGTCAGGATCGCCCACTTCCGGCAGTTCCTCGAACAGCTCGCTGAGGAGCCACAGCAGGAAGGTTGAATAAAGCCCGGGCGCCGCCATCAGCTTGTCCGCGGCCAGGATGTTCACCATCCCCCTGCCATTAGCGTCGCAGTGCATCAGGTCGCTGAGCGCCAAAGCGGGTTCGCCGAACAGACCCGCGCCGCCCTGGTTCTCCAATACAAGCAGACGGCGCTGGATGGCACCGATCGACGCGGTGGAGACATTGCCGTAGCGCAGCGACAGCTGGCTGCGGTTTTCGCCGATCCAGACCAGCAGCGCCTGCAGATCTTTCAGATCCAGAAGCGGCAGCCCCTCTTCGTCGGAGAGCCGGAAGGCGATGTTCAAGATCCCTTCCTGCGGCTCGCTCAGCTCCAGCAGGCGCGCCAGCAGCAGCGGCCCCATTTCTGCCACCGTCGTGCGCACCGGGTGGCCCTGTTCACCGTAGAGATCCCAGAAGGTGACGGGGCAGGCATGGTAGGCGTAATCCGCGAACCCGATCTTGTCCGCGCGGGAGCGGAAGGCATCGTGCAGCTTGTGGCTCTCCGATCCGGCGTTTGCCAGCCCCGACAGATCCCCCTTCACATCCGCCATGACCACCGGCACGCCGGCATTGGAAAACCCCTCTGCCAGGATTTGCAGGGTTACGGTCTTGCCGGTGCCGGTGGCGCCTGCAATCAGGCCGTGGCGGTTGGCGTACTTCAGGTCCAGCCCCTGCGGTTCCCCATAGCCGTCACCGCCGCCGCCAAGAAAGATGCTGTCTGCCATGCCTGCCTCTGCGTGTTTTTCCCTTTGCACAACAATACAAAGTTAACTTTTCAATGCGATAGTCAATCTTGCCCGCCCCTGCATATGCGGTGCCGTGGCGGACATTTCCTCCCTGTCAGACTGGCCGTGCCTCGTGCACGGCCTTCTTTTGCGTTTCTACTGCCTGTTTTTCGGGCATTGGCGGCCTCTGCCCCCCTTTCCCATCTTTGTTTCACAGGAATTCACGGCTGCCCTGCTTTTTTTTGAACTTGCATGTTGACCGATGGCCAGCCCTTTCGTAACGTCCTACGCAATAACTAAGTCGGCCAGTCCGACGGGGAGAGACCAACACGAAAAAGGGAACCGTTCGGTTCCCTTTTTTGTATTTTTACAATAGCTTCCATGGCTGAGCTGCCATGCGCGGAATTCCCCGCTGATCCTTTGTTATGGACCTGACACTGCCTGGACGGCGTGTTAAACGCGAAAGCAGCGTCTTTAAAAAAATGAGGCATTCATGTTGAAGTCCCTGACCCCGATCACGCTTGCCGCGGTGCTTGCCGTGACCGCGCCGCTGGCGGCGCAGGAAACCACCGCGGAAGAAACCGGCGCGCAGGCAGAGCAGACGGAACAGGCCGAAACGACAGCGGATCAGCTGCTGGACCTCGGCGAACCGGTCAGCGACGGCCCCAAACTGGGTGAACGCTATTCCAAGGAAAAGCATGGCGACTGGGATCTGGCCTGCATCCGCACCGAGGCCGAAACCGACCCCTGCTCGCTGCTGCAGGTGCTGGAAGGCCCGCAGGGCAACCCCATGGCCGAAGTGTCGATGTTCCGCATCGAGCAGCAAGGCGGCCAGGCGGTTGCCGGCGCCACCGTGATCGTGCCGCTGGAAACCCTGCTGCCCGCGGCACTGACCATCTCCATCGACGGGGCGCCTGCCAAGCGCTACAACTATTCCTTCTGCAACCCGCTGGGCTGCGTGGCGCAGATCGGTCTGACCCAAGGCGACATCGACGCCTTCAAGAAGGGCAAGGAAGCCATACTGTCGCTGCGCCCTGCCCCGGCGCCGGATCAGGTGGTGCAGATGAAACTGTCGCTGAGCGGCTTCACTGCAGGCTATGACGTCGTCGACGTGGTCAAGCAGTAAGCCCCGCACCTGGAACAGGAAACGCCGCGCCTTTCAGGCCGCGGCGTTTTTTTGCGCTGCTGTCAGACCTTGCGAAGCGCCAGCACCGCGTTCAGCCCGCCAAAGGCAAAGGCGTTGGACAGCGCCACATCGACCCGGGCCTCGCGCGCCTCGTTCGGCACCACGTCCAATGCGCATTCCGGGTCGGGCTCCTGATACCCGATCGTCGGCGCGATCACCCCGTCGCGCAGCGCCATGATGCAGGCCAGAAGCTCCACCGCGCCGGTGCCGCCGATCAGGTGGCCGTGCATGGATTTGGTGGAAGATATCATCAGATTGTCGGCCTGCGGTCCGAATACATCCGCCACCGCGGCACATTCCGTCTTGTCATTTGCGGCCGTGCCGGTGCCGTGAGCGTTGATATATCCGACCTCCGAGGCGTCGATGCGGGCATCCTGCAGCGCCCCGGCAATGGCCCGCGCAGCGCCCTGTTTGCTGGGCATAACGATGTCCGCCGCATCCGAGGACATGGCAAAGCCGATGACTTCGCACAGGATTTCGGCGCCGCGGGCCTTGGCGTGCTCGTATTCCTCGAACACGAAAATGCCGGCGCCTTCGCCCTGCACCATGCCGTTGCGGTTGGCGCTGAACGGGCGGCAGGCGTCCTTGGACATCACCCGCAAGCCTTCCCAGGCCTTGACCCCGCCAAAGCAGAGCATCGATTCCGAGCCGCCGGTGATCATCACCGGACTCATGCCGGAACGCACCATCTGGAACGCCTGCGCCATTGCGTGATTGGAAGAGGCACAGGCCGTTGACACGGTGAAGCTTGGCCCCTTGAGGTTGAACTGCATCGACACATGGCCGGCTGCGGCGTTGTTCATCAGCTTGGGCACCACGAACGGATGCACCCGGTTTTTGCCGTCCTCGTAAACGCTGCGGTAGTTCTCATCCAGCGTCTGCATGCCGCCGCCGGAATTGCCGAGCACAACGCCGGACTTGGCGGACAGATCGCCGTGAAACTCAAGCCCGGACTGCTCGATGGCCTCCTTGGCGGCGGTCAGGGTGAACTGGGTGAACCGGTCATAGAGGCTCATCTGCTGGCGGTTGAAGCGGCCCTCGGCCTCAAACCCGCGGACCTGGCCGCCGATCTTGATCGCCAGCCGCTCCACATCGCGGAATTCCAGCTCGCCGATGCCGCAACGGCCCTCGCGCATTGCCGCCAGCGTTTCGGGAACGGAATGGCCCAGGGCATTGATGGTTCCCGCCCCGGTGATAACGACTCGTTTCATTGAGCTTTACGCTTTTTCCATTACCAGCTTGTCGATCCCGGCGACGATTGCCGCAACATTGGAGATATCGAAATCGCTCTGCTCGGGCGCATTGGCGTTGAACGGGATCGAAATGTCGAACTCTTCCTCGATCGCAAAGATGCTTTCCACCAGCCCCAGACTGTCGATGCCGAGATCTTCCAATGTGCTGTCGAGGGTCACATCCGACGGCTCCAGAACCGCCTGTTCGGCAATGATTGCAATGACCTTGTCCTGCGTGCTCATGTAAGGATCCCCGATTTTCTGCCTGAGGCTGATGTAGGTATTAGACGGTTACTTGAAAACAGCCTTTTTTAACAATTCGATGTCACGCATCAAACGCGGCAGGCGGCGCTGTGCCTTATACATCTCGGTATGGGTTTCCATCTTGACGCCCGGATAGCCCATGATCACGCGGCCAGCGGGCACATTTGACAGGATCTTGGTGCCGCCACCGGAAATCACCCCGTCACCGATGAAAATATTGTCGACCACGCCGGTCTGGCCGCCCAGAACAACGTTGTTGCCGATATCGACGGAACCGGACACGCCGGTCTGGCCGCAGAGCAGGCAGTCGTTGCCGACGCGGGTGTTGTGGCCAACGTGCACGAGGTTGTCGAGCTTGGTGCCATTGCCTATCACCGTATCGCGGATGGTGCCGTTGTCGACGGTGCAGTTGGAGCCCAGTTCAACATCATCGCCGATGGTCACAGCGCCCAGCGAGTGGATCCGAACCCAGGACTGCGCCTTGGCTTCGCCCTGGTCGCCCAGGGTCTTGCGCGCATTCTCGGCACCGGAAACTTCGGGAGTGACATAGGAAAAGCCATCGCCGCCGACCCGCGCGCCCGGCTGGGCGCGGAAACTGTTGCCGATGGCGGCGCGGGCGCCGATTGAAACCATTTCACGCAGATGCGCGTCCTCACCGATCACCGCATCCGCACCGACATAGCAATGCGGCCCGATAACCGAACGGGCGCCGATCTTGGCGCCGGCCCCGACAATGGAGAGCGGCCCGACCGAAACGCCTTCGCCCAGTTCGGCTGTTGGATCAATGACTGCGGACGGGTGGATCCCCTCGGCAAATCCCTGGCCGCGGTCCAGCATCGCGGTCACACCCGACATCGTCATCCGCGGGCGCGGCGCAAAAATGGCGGCCTTCAGGCCAAAGGATTCCCAGTCCGCGCCTTCCCACAGGATGGCAGCCTGCGCCTTGCCGGCTGCGAGGCCTTCTGCGTATTTCGGAGCCATCGCCATCGCGATCTGGTCCGCACCGGCATCCTGCGGCTCTGCCGCGCCTGCGATTTGCAGGTCCAGGTCGCCCTGGGCCTCTGCGCCCAGGGACTCAGCGATCTGGCGGATTGTGAACATGGCAGGCCCTTTCAGAATAATCCTGTTTGGGCCCGACATTTATCCCTGAATGCTGGGCAGCGCCACCCCTGCCCGCTCCAGAGCGGCCCAGACCTTGGCGTCACGCCCATAGACATCGCGGCGGAACTCCGCGCGGCCTTTGCCGGTCACGATGGCAGTCCGGTAGATGATATGGACCGGCACTTTCTGTTCCAGCTCAACCTTGGTTTCCCGGCCGCTGTTCAGGATGCGGTGGAAGAAATCCTTGGGATTCTCGGTCTGGCGCGCCAGCAGCGCATAGGCAAATTCAAACGGCTGCGCCAAGCGGATGCAGCCATGCGAGAAGGCGCGCACCTCGCGGGCAAACAGGCTCTTCTGCGGCGTGTCGTGCAGATAGATGTTGTATTTGTTCGGGAACATGAACTTGACCAGACCCAGCGCGTTGCGACTGCTGGGCGGCTGCTTCATGGCATAGGGGAAGTTGCGCGCAGTATACTGCGAGAAATCCGCCGTGCTGCGGTTCACCACCCGGCCGCGGCTGTCGGTGATCTGGATATGGCCAACCGCGTTGGGGTTGCTTTGCAGCTTCGGCAGGTATTCCTTGGTGATGATCGAGCGCGGCACATACCAGCTCGGATTGATCACCATATGCTCCATCTCGTCCGAGAATTCCGGGCTGCGGCGGTCATGGGTGTTCTTGCCGATCACCGAGCGGGTTTCAAAGGTCACATCGCCATTGTCGACGATCTTGGCTGTGAAATCGGTCTGGTTGACAAGAATATGCCGCTCGCCGCGGTCGGGTGTCAGCCAGCGTTCACGCTCCATCGCGATGATGACGGACTTGAGCCGTGCGCTCACCGGCTTGTTGATCTCGTCAATGGTGCCGGGGCCTGCCACGCCATCGGTCTCCAGGCCATGATCGGCCTGAAACCCTTGCACCGCTTTTTCCAGCGCCGCGTCATAGCTGCGCGAGGCGCTGCGCTGAAGATAGCCCATGGCCATCAGCCGGTTGCGCAAGGCAATCACGGCCGGTCCCTGGTCGCCCTTCTCCAGCTTCTTGGCATTGACAGCCGGGCCCCAGCCGCCTGCAGCCAGCAGTTGCTCCAGCCGCAGCTTTTCCCGCATCAGGCTGCGGTACTGCTGTGACGCGGGCACCAGGCTGCGCATATATGCGTAAGGCTGGGCGTCCATGATACCGGCAAGAAAGCTGCTTCCGTCCACGGTATGTTTCTTGCGCACCATGCCGTCATCGATCTTCGACGGCACCAGAATGCCGGTTTGCAGATCGGTGGCATATTCCACCAGCGCTTTGCTCAGCGCGGCCTCGACAGTGCCGATATCGCGGGTGGTGCTGACGTCGCGCATCTGCTGCACCAGGGCGCTGACTTCTGCAGACCGGTCCGGTAAGCCGTGCGCCTGGGTGTCATTCAACGCCGCCAGCAACGCATTCCGGCGCTGGCGCGATGTCTCATCCTGACCGGTCCAAATCGCCTGATAGCCGTTTTCGCGGTAAAATTTCGCCACGGCGTCATTGCCGTAAGCCGCCTCGGCAACGGCCTGGCGGAATGCCGCCGGAACCTCAGCCTGTGCAGAACCGGAGACCGCCCCGGCGGCCAGACCGCCCAGTGCCAGGGCAAACAGCCCGGCTTTGATCCCTGGCAAGAAGGTTCCTGCAAAAGCACGCGTCATAATTTCCGGTCCTTGCGCCGTTTTTTGTCAATTCTGGCAGTGCCTATCTGAAATTCTGGTAAATGCCAGCCGCTGTTGTCCATTCACAATCGCGAAATCTTAACTTTGATGCACCGATGCCGCGTCTATGAAACCCGGCTGCAACAGTCGCGGGGAAAAGTTCCCTGCCCCTCCCCATATGCGCAAGAAATCGCCGAAAACCGGGCTATGCGTTACAGCGCGGCAAAGAAATGTTGGATCAGGATTCTCACTGTGCCATACATGCCGCACGTTAACTAAGATCGTTGACGAGCTCGTAACATCGGGCGACTAGGCAGGACTAAAGCGTACGGGACGGCGCAGTTACAATGGCAAAAACCACGGGCACGGGGATCTCCCGGCGTTCTCTCTTGGGTGTGTTTGCTGCAACCGCAGTGGCAGCAGCCCCGACCTTCTCCAATGCAGCAGGCTTCTTGCGCGGCGGCGGCGACATCCGGCGCATCCGCATGTATTCCGGCCGCACCGGCGAGCGTCTTGACATGGTGTATTGGATCGACGGCGACTACATCAAAGATGCCGTCAAGGAAATCAATCACTTCATGCGGGACTGGCGCACCGATGAGGTCAAGGATATCGACCTGCGCACCATCGATATCATGGCAGCCTCGCACAACCTTCTGGATGTGAACGAGCCCTACATGCTGCTGTCCGGCTACCGCAGCCCTAAGACCAACGCGATGCTGCGCAGCCGCTCGCGCGGGGTGGCAAAGAACTCCCTGCACATGCGCGGCCAAGCCGCCGACCTGCGCCTGGCGTCGCGGTCGGTGTCGCAGATGGCCCAGGCCGCCGAAGCCTGCCATGCCGGCGGTGTCGGTAAATACCAGCGGTCAAATTTTGTGCATATGGATTGCGGCGCGGTCCGCAGCTGGCGCGGCTAACGCCCCCTTTCAGCGCAAAAATACAAGCCTGCCCATCCGGTGCAGGCTTTTTCATTTTGGCCAGCCCCCGGTATTGCAACCGGCTGCCCGCCGCACATCATGAAATTGGAAACAGGCAGTTTTTCCCGTTGCAGAGGTGGCAAAGCACGGCTATACCCCGCCTAACGACGCACCTGTAGCTCAGCTGGATAGAGCGCTGCCCTCCGAAGGCAGAGGCCAGAGGTTCGAATCCTCTCAGGTGCGCCATTTCCCTCAAAATTATCGTGAAACCATAGGGCTTTAACGGTTCTTCAACGGCGTACTGCTACAGATGTTTCCTGTACGTCAAGAAGGCTAGTGAGGCAGAATGGTACACACCAATGCACTTTTCCGGACAGCTGAGCCGACAGAACCCCGGCTTCGCCTGAACCTTTCCTGCGCAATCAATCTTACCGGTTCTGTGCTGCAAGCAACGCTATACAACATCAGCTACAGCGGGCTTGCCGTCCGTCTGCCGGAAGAGCAAAGTGATTTTGACCTCGCACAGTTAAAATCTGTCACCATTGCGGAGATCGGCGATCTTGAAGTCCGGGCCCGCTGGCGGAGAGACGGTAAAATCGGCTTCAAGTTTCTGAGCAAGCGCGGCGCCCGGCCTTTACTGGACGCCTATTTCTCCAGAATCGGTGAATACCCAACCTGACGAGGCACGCCTGAACTCTCCCGCAGCGCAGGTGAATTCAGCCTCGCAGCGCTGCGGTCAAGGCAGCCAGGATTTCGCCCTGCCGCTTGGTTTTGCCAAGGCTCTGCGGCCAGGTGAGCCAGTAGCCGTCAATTGTGGCCAGTTCCGGTGCCGGGACGCACGCCAAATGCCCGGTCTGCAACAGATTGGCAGCCATGACCCTGGAGCCCAGAACAACCCCCATCCCCAGCCGCGCCGCCCGCAATGCATGCCCCATGGAATCGACGGAGACCGGGCCGGTCTCCGGTTCGATCTCGCCAGTCACCCGCGCCCATTCGGCCCAGCCCGGGCGTTCTCCGCGCAGCTCGATGGCCGGCAGGTTGCGCCAGTCAGAAACAAATTCCGGCGCCGCCATTGGCTGCAGAACCTCATTGGCAACGAGCACGCCGTCCCGCCCTTGCCAGCCGCCGCGCCCGTAGCGGATGTGCAATGCCCGGTCCGCGGCCTCAAAATCCAGCCGCTTTGGCACGGTTTCCGTGACCAGCCGCAACTCGGGGTGGCTTTCGGAAAATTCTCTCAAGCGCGGCAGCAAAAGCATTTCCAGATGCGAAGGCTGGGCAGCAATCCGCAGCTCCCGGATGCTCTGTCCGAACAGGTTTTCAGTGCCCTGCTCCAGCGCCCGCAGGGAATCATGCACCAGCGGCAGGTAGCTTTCGCCATCCACCGTCAAAGACACGCCGCGGGCCGACCGGATGAACAGCTGCCGCCCCAGCCAGGCTTCCAGGTTTCGGATCCGCTGGCTGACCGCCGCCTGGGTGGCACCGAATTCCTCCGCCGCCGCTGTAAAGCTGCCGTGACGGCCCGCGGCCTCAAACACCTTGAGCCAGTCCAGCGGCGGCAGCCCCTGCTTGGTGATCTTCCTTGGCATTAGAAAACCTAACTCTCAAACCCCGATTTCCGTCGTTCTCTTGATGGCTCAGCCGCGATAGCAAGGCAAGCAAGAACCAGGCCAACCGGAGAAACCCTCATGCCCCGTTCCGTAACCGCTGACGCATCCGGCAGCTTTCTGACCCTGACATTCGAAGACGGCAGCGAGACCCGCTTCCATGCGATCTGGCTGCGCGACAATGCGCTGGACCCGGAAACCCGCGCTCCCGGCAATGGCCAGCGGCTGATCACCATCGGCGACATTCCCGCTGATACCCGGATCAGCACCGCGCTGGTGGAAGACGGTTCCCTGACCGTGACCTTTGCACCCGAGGGCAAGACCGCCACCTATCCGGGCGCATGGTTGAAGTCCAACGCCTATGATGTTGATCAGGAGGCTGAATTCGGCCGCATGGCACCGGGAATTGAAACCTGGAACAGCAGCCAGCCAGCGCCTGCTTTTGACTGGAATGAGGTACAGTCCGACCCGAAGGTCAAGCGCGAGTGGCTGGACGCGATTGCCCGCCTCGGCTTTGCCAAGCTGGTGAACGGCCCGGTTGAGGAAGGCGCTTTGATCGAATGCGCCGGGATGTTCGGTTTCGTGCGCGAAACCAATTACGGCAAGTATTTCGAGGTTCGCACCGAGGTGAACCCGACCAACCTCGCCTATACCGGCCTGGGGCTTCAGGCGCATACCGACAACCCCTACCGCGACCCGGTGCCCAGCTTGCAGATCCTGTACTGCCTGGAAAACTCGGCCGAAGGCGGCGACAGCATCGTGGTGGACGGCTTCCGCGCGGCAGAGCGCCTGCGCGATGAAGATCCAGAAGGTTTTGCGCTGCTCGCGGGGTATCCGGCCCGGTTCGAGTACAAGGGCTCCGACGGGGTGCATCTGCGTTCCCGCCGCCCGATGATCGAACTGTCGCCCGATGGCGAGATGATCGGCATCCGCTTCAACAACCGTTCCTCTGCGCCGTTTGTGGACATTCCGTTTGAGAAAATGGAGGCCTATTACGCTGCCTACCGCCGCCTGGGCGAATTCATTGACGATCCGGAGATGGGCGTGGCCTTCAAACTGGAACCCGGGGAAAGCTTTGTTGTCGACAACACCCGCGTGCTGCACGCCCGCAACGGCTATTCCGGTTCCGGCTCCCGCTGGCTGCAGGGCTGTTACGCCGACAAGGACGGGCTGCTGTCGACCCTGAACGTGCTGAACGCGCAAACGGAGGGCTGAGACATGAACAAGCCGGATATCAGCAAGCTGAGCCGAGACAACATCGTCGAGTTCATCGGCGGCATCTTTGACCGCCGCGGCGACGAGGAATACCTGGGCGAGCCGGTCACCATGGCCGAGCATATGCTGCAAGGCGCCACCATTGCCGAGCAGAACGGTCAGCCGGAAGAGATCATTGTCGGCGCGCTGCTCCACGATATCGGCCATTTCACCAGCGAGTTCGGAACGTTTTCCATGGACGACACAGAGGACCGGTTCCACGAAGAAGCCGGAGCTGAAGTTCTGGAGCAGTTCTTTCCCTCGGTGATCACCGACTGCGTGCGCTATCATGTGGCGGCCAAGCGTTATCTCTGCGCCACCAAGCCGGAGTATTTCAACCGTTTGTCAGAGGCTTCCATCCATTCGCTGAACCTGCAGGGCGGTCCGATGAATGAGGAGGAAGTGGCGGAGTTCGAGAAAAACCCGAACCTGAAGCAGATCATCGCGGTGCGTTACCTGGACGAGGCGGGCAAGCGCGATGACATGGACACCCCGGATTACTGGCACTTTGCGCCGATGGTCCAGCGCATGGTCGACAAGCACATGGGCGATGGAGGTGCCGCAAGATGAGCGCGCCCGAGTACATCTTTGAAGCCAGCTCCAAGCCCTCTCTGCCCTGGCAAGAGGTGCCGCTGATCCGGGCGACCGAAGAAAGCGTCAAGGGCTATGGCTGCCTTGTTGACGATCCCGAAAATTTCGAAATCGAAATCGTGCAATGGCCCGCCCAGGGCTGGCGCCCGATTGACGAAGGCACCGGTGATGAGGCCGGCTGGGTCGAGGGCACCTTCCGCGGCGACTGGCGCGGCGATGTGCTTTACGGCGAGAACGAAGCGGTCAACGGCAACTATGTGCTGGGCTGGTCGACAGACCCGCAGCAGGCGCAGGTGGCACAGCAGACTTCCCCGCGGGATCAGGTGCTGCTGTGGCACATGAACTATCACCCCGACGGCGGCCAGCTGTTCTATCCGCTGGACAACAAGCCCTTCATCATTCCGGCAGCGCTGCCGGGGGATGACCTGAAGCCGGAAAAGGTGGTGGCCTTCTGGTGCGACGGCACCAAGGGTCTCTATATCCACCCGAACATCTGGCATGAGGGGATCTTCCCGGTGGAGGACAGCCAGCGGTTTCTCGACCGCCAGGGCAAGGTGCATGCCAGGGTCAGCTGCGATGTGGGCAAGGAGTTCGGCGTCTACCTGTCCTGTCCGCTGCGGGCAGACAAAATCCAGGGCTGAACCTCAGCCCCAAAACAAAAAACGGCGCCTCTCAGGCGCCGTTTTTTTGTTTATCCCGTTCTGCGGTCAGGCGAACAGTTCATGCGCCAGTTCCAGCGCGTCGATAAGCGTGTCCACCTCTGACTTGGTGTTGTAAAGGCCAAAGGACGCGCGGCAGGTGGCCGAAACACCTAGATGGTCCATCAGCGGCCCGGCGCAGTGATGGCCGGCGCGCACTGCGACACCCTTCTTGTCGAGGATGGTAGAGATATCGTGGGCGTGCGCCGCACCTTCCATTGTGAAGCTGAAAATCGCAGCCTTGCCAGGCGTTTGCCCCTGCACATTGATCCAGTTCAGCCCGGTCAGCCGCTGCATCGCATAGTCGCGCAAGCCGCCCTCGTGCTTGGCAATGTTGTCCATGCCAAGATCCATCATGTACTCCAGCGCCACCCCCAGGCCGATGGTCTGGACGATGCCCGGCGTGCCGGCCTCGAACTTCATCGGCGGATCGTTGTAGATGACCTGCTCCTTGGAGACTTCCTTGATCATGTCGCCGCCGCCGATGAAGGGGCGCATCTCCGCCATGCGTTCGGGCTTGATGTAGATCGCACCGGAGCCGGAGGGGCCATAGAGCTTGTGTCCGGTGATCGCATAGAAATCGCAACCGATGTCCTGCACGTCGACCGGCATGTGCACCGCACCTTGCGAGCCATCGACCAGCACCGGCACGCCCTTGGCATGGGCACCCTGAGTGATCGCCTTCACATCCACAACGGTGCCCAGAACGTTGGAGCACTGAGTGACGGCCACTAGCTTGGTCTTGGGGCCAACTGCATCAATGACCTTCTGCGGGTCGAGGCTGCCATCGGCAGCAGTATCCACCCACTTCAGCACCACGCCCTGACGTTCGCGCAGGAAGTGCCAGGGCACGATATTGGCGTGATGCTCCATCACCGACAGGACAATTTCGTCACCCGCCTCGAACCGCGGCATGGCCCAGCCGTAGGCGACCAGGTTGATGCCCTCGGTGGTGCCGGAATTCAGAACGATGGCGTTTTCATCGCCTGCATTCAGGAACCGCGCAATGATGCCGCGAACGGCCTCGTATTTTTCCGTTGCGAGGTTGGAAAGGAAGTGCAGACCCCTGTGAACGTTGGAATACTCCTCGGCATACGCCTTGGTCACAGCGTCGATCACCGCCTGCGGTTTCTGGGCGGATGCGCCGTTGTCGAGATAGGTCAGCGGCTTGCCGTTCACCTCGCGCGAGAGGATCGGAAAGTCGGCACGGATTTTTTCCACGTCATACATTTTCGGGAAGTCCCAGATTGGCAGGGCCGATCAGACCCAGAATGAAGAGAAGGACAAAAACCAGGATCACACTGGCCATCAGCACCACCCCCAGCGACCGCCAGACGGAGCCGAACCCGTGCGCCGCGTTGACGAAATGCAGGAGGATGAAAAACACAACAATATTGGCCGCAATGTTGAGAAGCGCGGCCATGCCCGGCAGCAGCAGGAACACAGCAACGATGGCACCGTTCAACCCGGCCTGCAGCAGCTGAAGCCAGGTGACCAGGGCCAGGAGCGAAGTAAAATCGCCCCGTCCCCCCAGCCAGCGGCCGGTTGTGCCCAGCATCGAAATGAAGCTGATCTGCAGGATAAGAACCACTGCGAAATAAGCGCCTGGCGAAAACCGCGGCAGCAGGACCTCCGGCGGCAGCGGCAGCAGAATCTGTTGCAGGGTGTAGACGCAGGTGTTCAGCACCACAGACAGCAGGAATGCGGTCCACAGGGCCTCTCGCGGCCACTCCCGCGCAAGTATCTGCTGCGCCGCGTCGCGCGGCGATTTGAGCGTCAGCAGGGCGAAGGCGGCCAGTGCGTTCATCGTTCCGCCCAATAGCCCTGGATCATGCCGGACACCCAGAACCAAAGAAAGACACCGCACCACAGGACGCCCACCAGGTTCAGGGCCGGGCCCGCGCCGATGAAACCGGCCACCAGGCCGTTCAGCAGCATCAGCGGGCTGGCCGCCAGGAATGCCCAGAACAGCGCCAAGCGCGCGCGGTAGGCATCACCCTGCCCGCCTGCGGCCCGGGCGATCCAATGGGCAACCAGCGCCAGGGTGTAAAGCAGCAAGGGCGCGATGAAGACCAGCGCCAGCAGCGAACTGCCCAGCAGCATATTCAGCTCCTGCCCGGTCAGATGCGCCTCGCGCGCCAGCTTCGGCATCTGCGCGACAAAGGTCAGGATACAGCCGCTGATCAGGAAAATCAGCAGCCTGTCCTCGCGGGCGCCCATGCTCAGAAGCCGCGCAAAGACTTTGCGCGGCCCCTTGTAGGTTGCCGGGATATCCGTGGTGACGGACATCAGCGGCGCCGGGCCAGCCAGCCTTCGAGGCGGGAGACGATGTCCGCGGCGATCTCCGCGTCCTCGATCTCATCCACCGCTTCGGCCAGGAAGGCCAGCGTCATCAGGTCTGTGGCCTCGGCATGCGGCACACCGCGGGACCGAAGGTAGAACAGGCCCTCTTCGTCGATTGCGCCGGAGGTGGAGCCATGCGAGCAAGCCACGTCGTCGGCGTAGATTTCCAGCTCGGGCTTGGCCAGGAACTGGCTGTCTTCGTCTAGCAGCAGCGACTGGGAAATCTGATACCCGTCAGTCTTTTGCGCGCCTTCCTTCACCAGGATCTTGCCCTGGAACACACCGGTGGCACCATTGCGCAGCACCTTCTTGAACACCTGGCGGCTTTCGCAGTTCACCGCGTCATGGGTGATGAACACGGTGTCGTCGTGGTGGAAGTCGCCGTCGCCGACGCAAGCGCCTGCAATATGCGCCACGGCGTCGTCGCCGGTCAGCTCAATCACCGCCTCGTTGCGGGTCAGCACGCCGTTCACGGTCAGGGTGAAGGACTTGAACACCGACTCGGTGCCCAGGCGGGCAAACAGATGGGTCGCGGCGCGGCGCTCGTGGTCGCGGCCCTGGGCCCGCACCAGATGCAGCTTGCCGCCGTCGGCAATGTCGATCTCCATGCATTTGTTGAAACGCGACGCCGCGGGGCCGTTTTCGAGGATGGTCACCTCGGCGCCGCTTTCGACACGGATTACATGGTGCAGGATCGCATCGGAGTTTTCGTCCGAATGCACATAGGTGAAGTTGACCGGCTTGGAGACCTTGCCGGTCACCCGGATCGCCACGCCATCGCTGGCAAAGGCGGTGTTCAGCGCCGCCAGCGGGCGTTCCACCGGGGTCTGGCCGCGGGCTTCAAGAACGCCGTACAAGTCCTTGGCCCAGTGGATATCCTTGCAGCAGATGTCCTCGATCCGGTCGATGGTCACGCCTTCCAGCGACAGGTCGTCGGAGGCCTCGGCGTCAAAAACACCATCCACGAAGACAATGTTCAGGCGCTCGAACGCATTGAACATCGGCGTTTCGTCGGCATGGAACACAGCCGCCTTGGGTGCGTCTGCCTGCACCAGCGTGTCCGGTTTGGTGTATTTCCAGTACTCATCGCGGCGCGACGGCAGCCCCATGGTCTGCACCCGCGACAGCGCTGCCTGGCGGGCCGCCTTGAGGCAGCCGCTTTCCGGCAGGGTCAGCGCCGACAGCCGCGCCTCGGTTGCGCTTTGCTTGACTTCGGGCAGGGCCATTTACGCCTCCTCTGCCAGGATGCCGGCGTAACCGTTGTTCTCGACTTCCAGCGCCAGCTCGGGGCCGCCGGTCTTGACGATGCGGCCGCCCGCCAGAATGTGCACCACGTCCGGTTTGATGTGGTCCAGCAGGCGCTGGTAGTGGGTGATCACCAGGAAGCCGCGGCCTTCGTCGCGCAGGGCGTTCACGCCTTCGGCCACCAGCTTCATCGCATCCACGTCGAGGCCGGAGTCGGTCTCGTCCAGGATGCACAGCTTCGGCTCCAGCATCGCCATCTGCAGGATCTCGTTGCGCTTCTTCTCACCGCCGGAGAAGCCGACGTTGACCGGGCGTTTCAGCATGTCGGCGTCGATCTTCAGGGTCTTTGCCTTGGCGCGCACTTCCTTCAGGAAGTCGGAGGCCGACAGCTCTTCCTCGCCGCGGGCCTTGCGCTGCGCGTTCACCGCGGTGCGCAGGAAGGTCATGTTGCCGACGCCGGGGATTTCGACCGGGTACTGGAACGCCAGGAACATGCCTGCTGCGGCGCGCTCTTCCGGCTCCAGCTCCAGGATGTCCTCGCCTTCCAGCTCCGCAGAGCCTTCGGTCACTTCATAGCCGTCACGGCCCGAGAGGACATAGGACAGGGTGGATTTTCCCGAACCGTTCGGCCCCATGATGGCGTGCACCTTGCCGGCCTCGACCTTGAGGTCGACGCCTTTCAGGATCTGCTTATCCTCATCTTCAAGCTTGACGTGCAAGTTTTTGATTTCGAGCATTTTTGCCTCTCGCATAGTACTGTTCCGGCAGCCATCGGCGCCTAGAAGGTTTTGGTGTAGAGCGTCAGGATCTGGGTCAGATCCCGGCGCGGAAGTTCATCTGGAAGCAGTTCGAAGCGGGCCATGCGGCCGCGGGTCTGAACCGGCTTCACCCATTTTTCGACCTGCTTGTACAGCGCCCGCCCGGCGTAGTCGTCAAACAGCACGGTGACGGGCCGCTCCGTGCGCAGCATAACGGTCAGAAAGCAGGCAGCCCGGAAGCGGCCGTCAATCAGGACCAGGTCCGGTGCCTCGAAGGCTTCGAGGTCCCAGACGGAGTTCGGATACTGGTGGAACCGCCGCCACATATCATTGTTCAGCGGTCGGCCCCACTTGCCGGTCTTGCCGACATTTGCGTGGTGAAGGTGCACCTCCGACGTGGCGCCTGCCTGGCGAAAATACCGCTTCATCATGCGGTACCACATCTTGTCGGACTCAACGGAAAAGACCTTTTTCCCGCTCAGCTCAGACGCCAGCACGGTCGAGCCGCCGCTGCCATATTCCAGGATGACGTTTGCATCCTGGTAATGGCTGCGCACCCACTCCGCCTCTTCCGGCGGCAGGGTGAGCGCCGGGCGCTCGATCAGCTGCTCGTCTTTGGCCATGCCCGTCTCCCGGCCCCTTAGCCCAGCACCACGGCGGTGCCGCTGGCCGAAACCATCAGCATGGACTGGCCGACCACCTCATAGTCCAGATCGACGCCGACCACGGCATTGGCGCCCTTGGACCGGGCGCGCTCCTCCAGTTCGCTCAGCGCGGTTTCGCGTGCGTCCTGCAGCTTACTTTCATAGGCGCCGGAGCGGCCGCCGACGATGTCGGTGATCGAGGCGAAGACATCGCGCACCACATTGGCGCCCATGATCGCCTCGCCCACCACGATGCCCTTGTATTCGGCAATCTGGTAGCCTTCGACGGAATTGGTGGTTGTGACGATCATCTTTTCCAATACTCCAACACTTTTGATCCTTGCCGGTAAGTGAACATCCACAAAACCAAAAAGGGGCCGCCAAATACCGCCAGGCATAACACTCCAGCGATCACTCCGTTGACAGCGACGGCCGCGACAAGAGTGATCACAAAAACCAGGAAAAGAGGACCGGCAATGCGGCGCAGGAACCAGATGAACGCGACGGCGCGAACGCCTTCTTTCGCGTTGTATTCAAAGGCCTTGACCTCTGCATCTGCTCTCTTTTCCAAGCTCACTGCTTACCCCACCGAGCCTTCCAGCGAGATCGCAACCAGCTGCTGGGCTTCCATGGCGAACTCCATCGGCAGCGCCTGCAGCACGTCCTTGCAGAAGCCGTTCACCACCAGGGCCACAGCCTCTTCCTCGTCCATGCCGCGCTGGCGGCAGTAGAACAGCTGGTCATCATCCACCTTCGATGTGGTCGCCTCATGCTCCACGCGGGAGGAGTTGTTCTTGACCTCGATGTAGGGAACCGTGTGCGCCCCGCATTTGTCGCCGATCAGCAAGCTGTCGCACTGGGTGTAGTTGCGCGAGTTCTTGGCCTTGGGGTGCATCGACACCAGGCCGCGGTAGGTGTTCTGCGCCTTGCCGGCAGAGATGCCCTTGGACACGATACGGGACTTGGTGTTCTTGCCCAGGTGCACCATCTTGGTGCCGGTGTCGGCCTGCTGCATGTTGTTGGTGATGGCAATCGAGTAGAACTCGCCCTGGCTTTCATTGCCGCGCAGGATGCAGGAGGGGTATTTCCAGGTCACGGCAGAGCCGGTCTCCACCTGGGTCCACATCACCTTGGCGCGGTCGCCGCGGCAGTCGGCGCGCTTGGTCACGAAGTTGTAGATGCCGCCCTTGCCGTTCTCGTCGCCCGGATACCAGTTCTGGACGGTGGAGTATTTCACCTCGGCGTCTTCCTCCACGATGATCTCCACCACAGCGGCGTGCAGCTGTGCAGTGTCGCGCTGCGGCGCGGTGCAGCCTTCGAGGTAGGACACGTAGGAGCCCTTGTCAGCGATGATCAGGGTGCGTTCGAACTGGCCTGTGTTTTCCGCGTTGATGCGGAAATAGGTCGACAGCTCCATCGGGCAGCGCACGCCCGGCGGCACGTAGACAAACGAGCCGTCGGAGAACACGGCGGAGTTCAGCGTCGCATAGAAGTTGTCCGACACCGGAACCACCGAGCCGAGGTTTTTTTTCACCAGCTCCGGGTGTTCCTTGATCGCCTCGGAGATCGAGCAGAAAATGACGCCCGCTTCCTTCAGTTCCTTCTGGAAGGTGGTGCCGACAGAGACGGAGTCGAACACCGCGTCCACAGCAACCTTGCGGCCTTCTTCCGGGGTCTCGCCTGCGCCTTCGACACCGGCCAGGATCATCTGCTCTTTCAGCGGGATACCCAGCTTTTCGTAAGTCGCCAGCAGCTTGGGATCGACTTCATCCAACGACTTAGGCTTGGTCTCCATCGACTTGGGGCGGGCATAGTAGTACTGGTCCTGGAAGTCGATTTCCGGGTAGTCGACCATCGCCCAGTCAGGCTCTTCTTTCTGCAGCCAGCGTTCGTAGGCCGCCAGCCGCCACTCGGTCATCCATTCCGGCTCTTCATTCTTTTCCGAAATCAGCCGGACGATATCCGGGGTCAGCCCCTTGGGGGCGTATTCCATCTCGATATCGGTTTCCCAGCCGTATTTGTAAGCACCGCCGACCTCGCGCACCGCATCCACGGTTTCCTGGTCAACACCTTCCTTGACTTGGGTCTGGTCCAAAGCGGCCATTGTCATCTCCTCACTCACGCCGCGCGGGCGCGATGTTTCTTTTCTTTCTGCAGCCACGCCTCGGCAAAGCGCAGCACGTCTTCTTCCGTTGTCTCCGGCCCCAGCGACACGCGCACCGCGCCTTGGGCTGTGGCCTCGTCATATCCCATCGCGGTCAGCACCGCGCTGGCGCGCACCTTGCCGCTGGAACAGGCGCTGCCGGCGCTGATCGCAAAACCTGCAAGGTCCATCTGCATGACCTGGGTTTCGCCCTTCCAGCCCGGCGTTGCAAAACACAGGGTGTTCGGCAGCCGCTTCTGATCCTTCCCGACAAAAATAGTATGGCTTACGCCAGACACAAGCGCCTTTTCTAGAATATTTCTAAGTTCCGCAACCCTGTCCCAGACACCATTTGCCAGATCTTTTGCGGCTGCTTCAGCTGCAGCTCCGAAGCCCGCGATTCCAATGACATTTTCGGTTCCGGACCGGCGCCCCATTTCCTGGCCGCCGCCCTTGATCTGGGCCGGCAGATCGGTGCCCCGCTTCATCACCACAGCGCCGATGCCCTTGGGCCCGCCCAGCTTGTGCGCCGAAATCAGCGCCATTTGCGCGCCCAGCCAGTTGAACGCAACCGGCAGTTTGCCAAAGGCCTGGGTGGCATCGGTGACCGCCAGACCCTCCGGCAGCGCCTGCACGATGCCGGTTTCGGAATTGGCAAGCTGCAATGTGGACTGGGCGGGATCGCTGATCCGAACTGCGCCGTCACCCGTTACCGGCAGGTCCTCGACGGTCCAGGCCCGCACGGCATCATGCTCCACCGGTGCGCCATGCAGGCCGCGCCCGGCCAGCGCCAATGATGCGCCTTCGGTAGATCCGGAGGTAAACACGATATCCGCCCCGTCCGCGCCAAAGGCAGAGGCCACCTGCGCGCGCGCCTTCTCCACCAGCGCCTTGGCGGCCCGGCCCTCGGCATGCACCGACGACGGGTTGCCGCAGACCTCCATCGCCGCAATCATCGCAGCCTTCGCCTCAGGGCGCAGCAGGGCGGTGGCATTATGGTCGAGGTAAACGCGTTTCATAGATACATCTTTTTGCGGATCGCTGCCGCGTCATAAGCCGCCTTGCAGCAATTGGCAAAGGTTCCACGCAGATTTTGTGCGGAATACGCCCCAGCCGGACAGGTCGATGCGTGCTGCCTGCACTCCACCTCAGTCATCCACGACCGCAAACAGGCTGGGCACAGCCGGGCATGGGGCCAGATCGTTCTTGATCACATCCGACAGCCGGGTCTGGTGCAGGAACACATAAACATGCGCGCTCAGCCCTTCCCACAGGCGGTTGGTCAGCGATTGCGCGCGGCTGCCGGACAAGGCGCCGGAAGCCCCTGCCCCCTTGTGCATGGCATCGACAGTTTCGTCGACCGCCGACAGCACATCCACCACCCGCACCTCGGACGGAGGCATGGCAAGGCGGTAGCCGCCGCCAGGCCCACGCACCGACTCGACCAGCCCCGCGCGGCGCAGCTTGACAAACAGCTGCTCCAGATAGGGCAGCGAGATATCCTGGCGCTTGGAAATGTCGCCCAGCGGCACCAGATCGCCCTGCGGCTGCAGCGCGATATCCGCCAGCGCAACCATCGCATAGCGCCCTTTGGTGGAAAGCTTCATAATTTATCCCTCGAAACCAGGGCGCGAGTGCGAAAACATTGACCTTCCCTCCGACTGTGCGTATCTCAGCCTGACGGTGTATGGCGAGGCCAGAGCCCGTGATTAGAACTGTTCTAAGATGCCTGACCGAACCCGTCAAGTATTCTGCCGGCAGACCCGACAACGAGAGTAGGATTTTAACCGCCCATGCCCGAGGTCATCTTTCCTGGACCCGAAGGCCGCCTCGAAGGCCGCTATCACCCGCAAAAAGAAAAAGACGCCCCGATCGCCATCGTGCTGCACCCGCATCCGCAGTTCGGCGGCACCATGAACAACAAGGTGGTCTACAACCTCCACTATGCGTTCTACAACATGGGCTTCACGGTTCTGCGGTTCAATTTCCGCGGCGTCGGCCGCAGCCAGGGCGAATACGACCAGGGCGTGGGTGAGCTGTCTGATGCCGCCTCGGCGCTGGATTATCTGCAATCGATGAACTCCAACTCCAAGCATTGCTGGGTTGCGGGCTTCTCCTTCGGCGCCTGGATCGGCATGCAGCTCTTGATGCGCCGCCCGGAGATCACCGGTTTCATCTCGGTTGCGCCGCCGGCCAACATGTATGATTTCTCCTTCCTGGCGCCCTGCCCGTCCTCGGGCCTGATCATCAACGGCACCGCCGACCGTGTGGCGCCGCCCGCGGATACCGCCAGCCTGGTCAGCAAGCTGCATGAGCAGAAGGGCATCACCATCACCCATACTGAGGTGGAGGGGGCTGACCACTTCTTCCAGGAACCGCATATGGACACGATGATCAGCACCGTGACCGATTATGTGAAACGCCGCCTGACGGAGAATACCCGCTGATGAGCGGGACCATCGAAACGCTGGCCCAGAAACTGGCGGTCGATACTCTCAAGGTGCAGGACGCCTGCGGTGAAGAGCGGTTCTATGTGGAGGTCGGCCAGGTGCTTGGCGCGGCCTCCCAGTCGCTTGAAGAGGCGTTTCTGACAGAAATCCGCGTGCGCCTGGCCGAACGCAAGGCGCGCGAGTTTCTCAACAAGAAAGTGGCCGACCTGCAGGCGCAGCTTGGCGCCAAAGGTGAGGCGTGAGCGCCCGTCTGGAGGCGCAGTTCGCCTTTCTGCTGGAAGCCGACAAACTCCGCCGGGTTGAACGCCAGAACCTGATCCTCGATTGCAGCCGCTGCGAAAACTCGGCCGAGCACAGCTGGCACCTGGCGCTTTATGCGCTGGTTCTGGCCCCCTTTGCCGCGCCTGGCGTGGATGTGTTCCGCGCCATCCGGATGCTGCTGCTGCACGATCTGGTCGAGATCGACGCAGGCGACCATCCGATTACCGGTGAAGTCGACTGGGACGCGGTGGCACAGGCGGAACGGGCGGCTGCCCAGCGGCTGTTCGGACTGCTGCCAGCGGACCAAGGCGCCGAGTTCCTGTCCTTGTGGCACGAGTTCGAAGCCGCCGAGAGCCCCGAAGCGCAGTTTGCCAAGCGGGTGGACCACTGCCAGCCGATCTTTCAGACGCTGTATGGCGCCCGGCCGCTGGACTGGCATATCGATGTGGTCCGGCAGAACCTGTTCGGCGGCCGTGCGGCTGCGCTGGAACAGCACTTGCCGGAAGCCTTCCACCACGCGCTGTCGCTGCTGGGCGAGGACACCGGCTATGACTGCAGCCGCCTGACCGCCCGCCTGCCCTTCCTAAATGAGGCCGACAAGCTGAAGCTGGTCACCCGCGCTTCCAAGCTCGGCGACGGCTCGCGGCATGAAAACTCGGCCGAGCACAGCTGGCATATCATGCTTTATGCCTGGGTGCTGTCAGAACACAGCACCGGGACAGTCGAAGTCGACCGGGTGCTGCAGATGCTGCTGCTGCATGACCTTGTGGAGATCGACGCTGGCGATGCACCGATCCACGGGGTGGTTGACCCCGCAGCCCTTGCCGCCCTGGCTGCCGAGGAACTTGCTGCCGCCGACCGCCTTTTCGGCTTGCTGCCCGCGGATCACGGCACGCCCATGCGGACAATCTGGGAAGAGTTCGAGGCCGCGGAAAGCCCGGACGCCGTATTTGCCAAGTCCATCGACCGGGTGCAGCCGGTGCTGTTGAACCTGCTGAACGGCGGCGGCAGCTGGGTCGATTATGACGTGAGCCTGCCGCAGCTCGACGCCCGCGTCGGCGGCAAGGTCAGCCGCGGCGCGCCAGAGGTATGGACCTATGTCCGGACGCAAGTTGAAACCTGGTTCCGCGAGGCCGGGCGCCTGTAAAGGCCAGTGCAGCCCCGCCGACGGGGTTGCACATCACTCCAGAAACGGTTGAAACGGCAGGGTTTCCGCGCCTTTGGGCGTCAGCATCAGAAACTCGCCGGGTTTCAGCTCGCACCATGCTTCCCCGGTGTCCTCAAGCGGCTCTGATACCACCGCCCAGCCCTTCATGCTCCGGCTCCAGCGGTAGTAGACGGACGGCGCAATGCTGTCTGAAGAATAGCGCGCCGCATAGAGCGTCCTGCCATCCGACATCGCCACCGACAGCCGCATGTGCGGCGTGGTTCCCCGCGATCGCGACAAGCCCTCCATCCGCGCCACCGCACGTTCCAGCGCCCCTTTGGGGTCCGCGTCCAGATCCTCCCGCAGCGCCAGCAGAAACAGCACCTCGCTGTCGGTGGCGCCCCTGCGGTGCTCATACAGCTCGTCCGGGATGCACATGTCCGCGTGGCGGCGGAACTTCTCGAACCCGCCGACCTGGCCGTTGTGCATGAAGCTCCACTTGCCGGCGGTAAAGGGGTGGCAGTTGTTGCGGCTGGTGGCGGAACCGGTGGAGGCCCGCACATGCGCCAGGAACAGCCGGGATTGCACCTGATGCACCAGCGCCCGCAGGTTGCAGTCCGACCAGGCCGGATAAACATCGCGGTAAAGCCCCGGCTCAGGCCGCTGACCGTACCAGGCAATGCCGAACCCGTCGCCATTGGTGGCGGTCTTGCATTCCACCGCCTTCTGGCTTTGCGCAATCAGCGAATGCGCCGGAGTTGAAATGATGTCTTCCAAGAAGACGTCGGCACCCGTGTAGGCAGCCCAGCGGCACATGTGGCAGTCCCCATCCAGCTTTCAGGAATCAGATCAGCGTTTCCGCCAGACCCCGATTATCGGAACAGGTTCCTAAGAATTCCTGCATCTTCAGTCCAGCGTATCCGCGCACAGTGGCCTGTTCATTCCCGCATCCAGGCGAAATGCGTCAGGCGGTGACGCATCAGGACTTCCGCCGCCGCACCGGATGCGGTACCGGGGAAGCAGGCAATGGCCCGCGGGGCCGGACAAAACGTGCGAACGGAGGCAGCGATGCCGGTACATTACGTCTACCTGATCATTGCGGTGGCAGCGGAAACCATCGGCACCACGGCCCTGCAGGCCAGCCAGCAGTTTTCCCGGCTTGGGCCGTCGCTGATTGTGCTGGTCGCCTATGCCTTCTCCTTCTACATGATGGGGCTCACGCTCAAATTCATGCCGGTGGGCATTGTCTACGCCATCTGGTCCGGCCTCGGCATTCTGCTGATCGCTGTGATCGCCTTTATCGTCTTTGGTCAGAAGCTGGACCTGCCTGCCGTCATCGGCATGGTTTTAATCATGTCTGGCATTGTCATCATTCACCTGTTCTCCAAGTCTTCGGGCCACTGATCCGTATTTGCAGGGCTCTCCAGCGGTTTTTCTCTGGCCTTTGTTCGGGGTTCGGGCTATGCGCGGCCCAACTTCCTTACAAAGGCGAACGTCATGGATATGCGCAACATTGCGATCATTGCTCACGTTGACCACGGCAAGACCACCCTGGTTGACGAGCTGCTGAAACAGTCCGGCGCCTTCCGCGAAAACCAGGCTGTGGCGGAACGCGCCATGGACAGCAACGATCTGGAGCGCGAGCGCGGCATCACTATTTTTGCCAAACCGACCTCGGTGGAATGGCACGGCACCCGCATCAACATCGTCGACACCCCCGGCCACGCCGATTTCGGCGGCGAGGTGGAGCGGATCCTGTCGATGGTCGACGGCGTGGTGCTGCTGGTGGACGCGGCCGAAGGCCCGATGCCGCAGACCAAGTTCGTGACCTCCAAGGCACTGGCCCTGGGTCTGCGCCCGATCGTGGTTCTGAACAAGGTCGACAAGCCGGACGCCGAGCCCGACCGCGCGCTGGACGAATGCTTTGACCTGTTTGCCTCGCTCGACGCCACCGAGGACCAGCTGGACTTCCCGCATCTTTACGCTTCCGGCCGCTCCGGCTGGGCCGATGCCGATCTGGACGGCCCGCGCAAGGATCTGCACGCGCTGTTCAACCTGATCGTGAACCACGTTCCGGAACCCAAGCAGATCAAGCAGCAGGACGACGATTTCCGGATGCTGGCCACCACGCTGGGCAGCGACCCGTTTGTCGGCCGCATCCTGACGGGCCGCGTCGAATCCGGCAAGCTCAAGGTCGGCGCCACCGTGCAGGCGATCTCCCGCATCGGCCAGAAGATCGAGCAGTTCCGCGTCACCAAGATCCAGGCGTTCCGCGGCCTGGCCCAGCAGGACATCGAAGAAGCCCAGGCAGGCGACATCGTCTCCATCGCCGGCATGTCCAAGGCCACCGTGGCCGACACCATCTGCGCGCTGGCCGTGGATGAGCCGCTGGACGCGCAGCCGATCGACCCGCCGACCATCACCGTGACCTTCGGCATCAACGACAGCCCTCTCGCGGGGCGCGACGGCAAAAAGGTGCAATCCCGCGTCATCCGCGACCGCCTGATGAAAGAGGCCGAAAGCAACGTCGCCATCAAGATCCAGGACACCCCCGGCGGCGAAGCGTTCGAGGTTTCCGGCCGCGGCGAACTGCAGATGGGCGTTCTGATCGAGAACATGCGCCGCGAAGGCTTCGAGCTATCGATCTCCCGCCCGCAGGTGATCATGAAGGAAGTCGACGGCGTCCGCATGGAGCCGATCGAAGAAGCCACCATTGACGTCGATGACGAATACTCCGGCGCGGTGATCGAGAAGCTGACCGGTGCCCGCAAGGGTGAGCTGGTCGAGATGAAGCCCGCAGGCGCAGGCAAAACCCGCATCATTGCGCACGTCCCTTCGCGCGGGTTGATCGGCTATCACGGCGAGTTCCTGACCGACACCCGCGGCACCGGCGTGCTGAACCGCGTGTTCCACGGCTGGGCGCCGCACAAGGGCGCAATCCCGGGCCGCCGCGCCGGCGTGCTGATCTCGATGGAGAACGGCCAGTCGGTTGCTTACGCGCTGTGGAACCTCGAAGAGCGCGGCAAGATGATGATCGGCGCCCAGGCAGACGTCTACACCGGCATGATCATCGGCGAGCATTCGCGCGACAATGACCTGGAAGTGAACCCGCTGAAGGGCAAGAAGCTCACCAACGTGCGCGCCTCCGGCACCGATGACGCGGTGCGGCTGACCACCCCGATGTCGCTGTCGCTGGAAGAGGCGATTGCCTATATCAACGACGACGAGCTGGTTGAGGTGACTCCGAACAACGTGCGCCTGCGCAAGCGCTACCTGGACCCGCATGAACGCAAGCGGATGTCCAAGGCCGCAAGCTGATCCAGATCCAAAAGGCCGCCGCTTTGGCGGCCTTTTCCGTTTCCGCCGCCGCGTGTTAGCCTGCCCGAAACGCGGAGGGCTCAAATGCGGAAACTTCAAGTTCAGGGCGTGCACCACATTACGCTGACCGGCGCCGGCAGGCAGACGTCGATCGACTTTTGGGAGGGGGTGCTGGGCATGCCCTTCATCTTCGACCAGCCCAATCTCGACAACCCGGACGAAGGCCACCTGTATTTCGACCCCGGCGACGGGCGCCTGATCACAGTCTTTACCGATGAAACCCGCACGGCAGACCCCGGCCGCACCCCCACAGAGCCCGGCTGCGTGCACCACCTTGCGTTCAATGTCAGCAAGGCGGCATTTTCACAGGCGGTGACGCGCCTGGACGAACGCGGCATCAGCCATTCCGGCCCCAAGGACCGCGGCTTCATGGATTCGATCTATTTCAAGGATCCGATGGGCCTTCTGATCGAGCTTGCCTGCTACCGGTTCGAACCGCCCGCTTTTTGCAGCCATGCCGACGTCATGATCGAGGCGCACAGGATCCGCGTCGACCGCGGCGACTACAACATTCAGGAGGAACACCTGGCCGACGCCATCGAAGCCCTGGTGGCACGCCGCCAGTCCAGCCTGTCGGAAGACCGTTCCGCCAAAGATCCCTACTGAAAAGGGCGCAGCAGCGCCGCGCCCCTTTCATCTTTCTGTTAAATACTCAAACGGCGGACCGCTTGCCCGGCGCGCAGGCCCCTACTCGCTGGTCTCGACCACCATCAGCTCGCGCTCGGAAGCGCCGCGCGCGTGGTCCAGCGCTTCCTGGTATTCCGGGCTGTGATAGCAATCCACCGCCGCTTCAACGCTCGGGAACCTGGCCACAACATTGCGCGGCCGCTCCTTGCCTTCCAGCTGCACGAACCGGCCGCCGCGGGCAATGAACTCCCCGCCATGCTTGGCAATGGCCGGGCCTGCCAGTTCGGCATATTTGCCATAGGCGTCGGCGTCGGTAACGGTCACATGTGCAATCCAAAGTGCGGGCATCGGAGCCTCCCAGTTTCATGATCTTTCCGGCAGCTTAGGCAGATTGCCGGAAAGACCAAGTGTTTTTTGACCAAATGGTCAGCCAGCCAGCAGTGCCTCCGCGGCCTTGATGGCCTCCTCGGCGCCGGAGAAGTCCTTGCCGCCGCCCTGGGCCATGTCCGGACGACCGCCGCCGCCCTTGCCGCCCACGGCCGGAACCGCGGCCTTGAGCACATCGACAGCTGAGATGTCGCCGGTCAGATCGTCGGTGACACCGGCCGCCACGGCCACCTTGCCGTCTTCCTCGGCGATCAGCAGGATCACACCGGAGCCGATGTTCTGCTTGTGCTTGTCGATCAACCCGCGCAGGTCCTTGCCGGACACGCCCTGCAGCGCCTGGGCAAGGAACTTGGTGCCATTGACGTCCTTGGCCTCGGCGCCGCCGCCGGAACCGCCGCCCATGGCGACCTGCTGCTTGAGGTTGGAAATCTCGTTCTGCAGCGCCTTGCGCTCGTCCATCATCGCCTTGAGGCGGTCCAGGACATCCGCAGGCTGCGCTTTCAACGCCGCTGCGACCTCAGCCATGCGGCCTGCTTCACGCTCCAGATGCTCAACCGCCGCCGCACCGGTCAGCGCCTCGATCCGGCGCACGCCGGCAGAGGACGCGCTGTCGCCCAGGATGACGAAGGTGCCGATGTCGCCGGTCTGCTTCACATGCGTGCCGCCGCACAGCTCGATCGAGTAGGTATCGCCGTCGTGGCCCTTGCCGGTCGGTGCGCGGCCCATGGAGACAACGCGGACCTCTTCGCCGTATTTCTCACCAAACAGCGCCTGGGCACCCAGCTCGCGCGCGTCATCCGGGGTCATGATCCGGGTGGAGACCGGCGTGTTCTGCCGGATGAAATCATTCACCTCGGCACCGACGCTGACCAGTTCATCCGCGCTCATCGCCTTGTTGTGGCTGAAGTCGAAACGCAGGCGGTCCGCAGCATTGAGCGAGCCCTTCTGCGCCACATGCTCCCCCAGCGCGTTGCGCAGCGCCTCGTGCAGCAGGTGGGTGGCCGAGTGGTTGGCGCGGATTTTGCTGCGGCGTGCGTGATCCACTTCCATCGCCGCGCCCTTGCCAACGGCGATCTCGCCCTCGGTCACTTCAGCGATGTGCAGGAACAGGCCCTCCACCTTCTTGGTGTCGGTGATGCGGGCCGCGCCGCCCTCAACAGTCAGCACACCGGTGTCGCCAACCTGGCCGCCGCTTTCGCCGTAGAACGGCGTCTGGTTCAGGATGACCTGCACCGTGTCGCCTTTGGCTGCGGACTGCAGCTGTGCACCGTCCTTGACGATGGCTACGATCTGGCCCTCAGCCTTTTCGGTCTCATAGCCCAGGAAATCAGTGGTGCCGGCAGCGTCCACGATGTCGAAGTAGACCTTCACATCCGCCGCTTCGCCCAGCCCGATACCGCCCGCGCGGGACTTTTCTTTCTGCTCTTTCATCGCAGCATCGAAACCGTCAGTGTCGACCTCGATCTCCTTGGCGCGCAGGGCGTCCTGGGTCAGGTCGAGCGGGAAGCCGTAGGTGTCATACAGCTTGAACGCGGTTTCACCCGGCAGCACGTCGCCCTTGCCCAAATCGGAAGAGGCTTCGTCCAGCAGCTTCAGGCCGCGGTCCAGGGTCTTGAGGAAGCGGGTTTCTTCCTGTTCGAAGGTTTCTTCGATCAATGCCTGGCCCTGGCCGAGCTCCGGATAGGCCGCGCCCATTTTCTGGACCAGCGACGGCACCAACTTGTGCATCACCGGATCGGTGGCACCCAGCAGGGAGGCGTGGCGCATCGCGCGGCGCATGATCCGGCGCAGCACGTAGCCGCGGCCTTCGTTCGAGGGCAGCACGCCTTCGGCAATCAGGAAGGAGCAGGAGCGCAGGTGGTCGGCGATCACCCGGTGATGCACGTTCTGGTCGCCGAACGGATCGGTGTTCGTGGCATTCGCCGAGGCTTCGATCAGCGACTTGAACAGGTCGGTTTCATAGTTGTCGTGGGTGCCCTGCAGCAGCGCCGCAATCCGCTCCAGCCCCATGCCGGTGTCGATGGACTGCATGTCCAGGTCAACCATGGTGCCGTCCGCGAACTTCTCGTTCTGCATGAAAACGAGGTTCCAGATTTCGATGAACCGGTCACCGTCTTCTTCCGGCGAGCCCGGAGGGCCGCCCCAGATGTGGTCGCCGTGGTCATAGAAGATCTCGGTGCAAGGGCCGCAGGGGCCGGTGTCGCCCATCTGCCAGAAGTTGTCAGAGGTCGCGATGCGGATAATCCGCTCCTCCGACACGCCCATCTTCTTCCAGATGTCAAAGGCTTCGTCATCGGTGTGATAGACCGTGGTGTACAGCCGGTCCTTCGGAATGTCGAATTCCTTGGTGATCAGCTCCCAGGCAAAGGGGATCGCCTCTTCCTTGAAGTAGTCACCAAAGGAGAAGTTGCCGAGCATCTCGAAGAAAGTGTGGTGGCGCGCGGTGTAGCCGACGTTGTCGAGGTCGTTGTGCTTGCCGCCGGCGCGGACGCATTTCTGCGAGGTGGTCGCGCGCTTGTAGTCGCGGGTTTCCACCCCGGTGAAGCAGTTCTTGAACTGAACCATCCCGGAGTTGGTGAACATCAGGGTCGGGTCGTTGCGCGGCACCAGCGGGCTGGAATCGACGACTTCATGCCCCTGTTTGGCAAAGTAGTTCAGAAAGGTTGAGCGGATATCGTTGAGCGTCGGCATGTGCGGGATCTCTTGCGGGCTTAAAACAAGCGTTCCGGGCAGGTTTACCCCCCTGCCTGCGCGCTGTCCACAGCGGGAAGCGGCGCGGCCCCACGAAAAAGGGCGCAGCCAGCGCTGCGCCCCCGCATAATCAGGTTTTGATCAGATTTTCCGGCGCTTAGGCCTCAAGGATGTCATCCGCATCGTCCAGATCCGGGCGCTCGAACTCGAGCCCGTGCGACGCGCGGATCTTGTCCTCGATGTCAAAGGCGATGGCCGGGTTTTCCTTCAGGAAGGTCTTGGCATTCTCCCGCCCCTGCCCGATCCGCTCATCCCCGTAGGAGAACCAGGCGCCGGACTTGTTGACGACACCGGCCGCCACGCCCAGGTCCAGCAGTTCGCCCATCTTGGAGATGCCTTCGCCGTACATGATGTCGAATTCCACCTGCTTGAACGGCGGCGCCACCTTGTTCTTCACCACCTTGACGCGGGTCGCGTTGCCGACCACTTCGTCCCGGTCCTTGATCGAGCCGATGCGGCGGATGTCCAGCCGGACGGAGGAGTAGAATTTCAGCGCGTTGCCGCCGGTGGTGGTTTCGGGGGAGCCGAACATCACGCCGATCTTCATGCGGATCTGGTTGATGAAGATCACCATGCATTTGGACCGGCTGATGGAACCTGTCAGCTTGCGCATTGCCTGGCTCATCAGGCGGGCCTGCACACCGACGTTGCTGTCGCCCATGTCGCCCTCAAGCTCCGACTTCGGGGTCAGTGCCGCCACCGAGTCGACGATCACCATGTTGACCGCGCCGGAGCGCACCAGCGTGTCGGTGATTTCCAGCGCCTGTTCGCCGGTGTCGGGCTGCGAGATCAGCAGCTCATCCAGGTCGACACCCAGCTTGGCCGCATACTGCGGGTCCAGCGCATGTTCCGCGTCGACAAAGGCGCAGACGCCGCCCTTCTTCTGCTGTTCCGCAATGCAGTGCAGGGTCAGCGTGGTCTTGCCCGAACTTTCCGGGCCGTAGATTTCGATGATCCGCCCCATCGGCAGGCCGCCGATCCCCAGCGCGATGTCCAGGCCCAGAGAGCCGGTCGAGCTCGCCTCGATCTCCTGCATGGCATTGCCATCGCCGAGCTTCATGATCGAGCCCTTGCCGAACTGCCGCTCAATCTGGGCAAGCGCGCTGTCCAGCGCCTTTTGCTTGTCACCGCTTACTTTATTTTTCATGGTCAAAAGATCCGCCATAGTCCCTTGTCCTTTTCTATGTGTCACACACCGGGGCGCGCGGCAATCACTGCTTTGTTCACCTCTTGTTCCTTATGAGATCAAAAAGAGAACATTGCAACAAAATTCTGGTGTACCCACTTCGGGACCTGGGTGTTAAAGATTGGTTTATGGTTAATCGGCAGCAAGATTTTTTACCGGGCAGTTAACGGAATGATGATATTTTTCAAGGAACGGCTGGCGCTTCTCTCCGTTCCCAAAACCGGCACCACCGCGTTTCAGGCAGCCTTGCGCAACCGCGCCGATCTGGTGATTTCCGATCCTCCGGAACTGAAGCACGCGCCGCTCTACCGCTACAACCGCTGGATCCGGCCGATGTTTGAAAAGGTGTGCGGCACGGAATTGGAGGTCGCAGCCGTGATGCGCGAACCCATCAGCTGGCTGGGCAGCTGGTACCGGTACCGTCAGCGTCCCGCACTGGACGGCAAGCCCAACTCCACCAAGGACGTCAGCTTCGACGATTTCCTGCACGCCTATTGCAAGGGCAAACCGCCCGCCTTCGCCAATGTCGGCAGCCAGGCAAAATTCCTGGAAGCGCAGCCCAATGGCTGCAAGGTGAGCCATCTGTTCCGCTATGAGGATCAGCAGGCGCTGAAGCAATTCCTGGAACGGCGCCTTGAGACAGAGATCCGCCTGGAGCTCAAGAACGTCAGCCCCCAGGCGGATCTGTCGCTGAGCCCCGGGGCGGAGGCCCATGTACGTCGCAAGCGCGCGGCAGAATTCGAGCTCTACAACTCGATTCCTATTCGCTGAACCAAAAAAGCCGCCGGGTCCCGGCGGCTTTCTTTTTCAACGGCCTCAGCTGGTGCTAGTGCAGCTGCGCATGCACCGTCTCGGTCAGCTGGTTGAGCGAGAACGGTTTCGGCAGGAACACCGAGTTCGGCACATCCGGGTCAGCCTCGCCAAAGGCGCCTTCGGCATATCCGGAGACAAAGACCACGCGGGTGTCCGGGCGCTCCTTCAGCGCTTCACGCACCCAGCTGGGCCCGTCCATGCCCGGCATCACCACGTCGGTCACGAAGACGTCCACCGTCAGCCCCGGATCCTCCAGCGTGCGCAGCGCATCTTCGGCGGATTCGGCCTCCAGCACGGTATAGCCGCGCATCCTGAGCGCGCGGGAGGCAAAGGCGCGCACCGGCGCCTCGTCCTCAACCAGCAGCACGACGCCTTCGCCATGCTGTGCGGCGACCGCCTTTTCCACGGCCTCTGCCGGCTTTTCAGCGGCAAGCTGATCCGCCTGCTGCTTGTGAACCGGGAAGAACAGGGTGAACTGGGTGCCATGCCCCTGAACGGAATCGACAAAGATATAGCCGCCGGTCTGCTTGATGATGCCATAGGCGGTGGACAGGCCCAGACCGGTCCCCTCGCCTGTGCGCTTGGTGGTGTAAAAGGGTTCGAACACCTTCTGCAGCTTGTCCGGCGCAATGCCGACACCCTCATCCGAAACCTTCACGGTCACCCAGTCGCCTGCAGGCACCGTCGCGCGGTTCCGCTCCAACGGCTTGTCGAGCGAGATAACCTCGGTCTCGACCCGGATCTCACCGCCCTGCGGCATCGCATCGCGCGCGTTCACCACCAGGTTCATCAGCACCTGCTCCAGCTGCCGCTTGTCGGCGCGGATCGACTTCATCACCGGATCGTGGCTGAGGGTCAGGGTGACCTTTTCGCCAACCAGGCGGTTCAGCAGATGGGTCAGGTCCGACAGCGTGTCCCGCACATCCAGGGTTTCCGGCTGCAGGGTCTGCTTGCGGGAAAACGCCAGCAGCTGGCTCACGAGGGACGCCGCCCGGTTGGCGTTTTCATGGATCTGGATCAGATCGCCATAATCCTGATCACCCTGGTCATGGCGCAGGAGCAGCAGGTCGCAATGGCCCGAAATCGCTGTCAGCAGGTTGTTGAAGTCATGCGCGACACCGCCTGCCAGCTGGCCGATTGCCTGCATCTTCTGGCTTTGCACGAACTGCGCTTCCAATGTCTTAAGCTCTGTCGCATCGTTCAGCACCGCGATCAGCACCGGCGTGCCTTCTTCGACAACGCGTGTCAGGGTAACCTGGACAAAGACCTCCTTGTCAGCCCTCGACAGCCGCAGGAATTCGGATTTGTTCGGCGCCAGCCCGTCCGCGGTGTCGCGCAGCCAGTCCGACATCGGCCGGCCAAGGCCCTCCATCAGCTGGCCGAGCTTCAGGCTGGCGCAGCTTTTGACCCCGAGCAAACGCAGGGCCATGCGGTTGCTGCTCAGGATCTCCCCGGTCGGGGCGACCTTGAGGAACGGCACCGGCAACGCTTCGAACCCGGCCTGGGATGATGCAAAGCCTGCCTCATCCACCTCCATCAGGAACAGCTCGCTGCGGCCCTGGGTGCGGTTCTTCTCGCTGACCAGGACCTGCACCGGCCCCTTCTTGGTGCTGAGCGTGTTGATCTGCCCGGGCACCACCGGCAGCGCCGGGAACAGCCTGTCGGTGGACTTCACCCGCTCGCCGATCAGGCTGCGGGCGGCCTCGTTCATGAACAGGACGGCACCGGTGCGGCCCACGGTGATCATCGGAACCGGCAGCGCATCCGCGCCCCGGCCATTGCCGCCTCGGTCCAGGATATCCTCCACCCGCCACAGGAAGCTGCCGCCGCTCATCTGATGCACCGCCAGCCGCACATGGCCGCGGCGGGTTACGATGTCCTCGCGCGCTGCTCCGTCCACCCGGGCACGGCTTTGCAGCCGGTAGAGCACCGCCGACGGATTGGCCAGAATGGACCGCAGCGTGCTTGCCAGAGTGTCGCGGCTGGCATCCTGGAAACGCTTCACAGCGGCGCCGTTGCAGGCGTGGATCATGCCGTCATCATCGGTGACAAAGCTGGGCGTCGCGTCTTTTTCGATAAAACCGGTCAGCAGATCGGCGGCCATCGCGCGCGCATTCAGACGCATCCGGGCCTGCACCACCATCAGCACCGCAACCGCGGTCAGCGTCAGCCCCACCAGTATGAAGCCGCGGCCCATCCAGTCCGGCAGCGGCAGCAGCCACGGGCCGGACATCAGCGCCAGCGACAGCAGCAGGGTTGCCGCAAGCTTGGTGTGTTCGGGTGCATAAACGCGCAGTTCCGGGACGGAAGTGTCTTGGCGACCGGACATTACGGCTCCATGGTCTGTACTGATTGCCGCCATAACGCGGCGGTTTAGGTTAAAACCACGTTAAGAAACAAAGGTCTTTCGGCGGAAACCCTATCAACGGGTATTTGCGCGCGTCAACACGGCAACAAAGAACCCATCGGTGCCATCCTGCACCTGCCAGCCCCTCTGCTCGGCCAGCGTCCAGTCCGGGTTCTCGCTGATAAACCGTTGAACCTGCCCGCTGTTCTCGCCATCGAGCATTGAGCAGGTTGCATAGGCCAGCACGCCATCAGCAGCGGTCAGCGCCGCGGCCTTGCGCAGAATTTCCGCCTGAATCCGTTGCAAATCGGCCAGCCCATCAGGTGTAAGGCGCCATTTACCTTCCGGCGCGCGCCGCCAGGAGCCGGACCCGGAACAAGGCACATCGCACAGAACCAGATCGAACGGCCCCTTACGGGCCAGATCCGGCGTGGATAGCAGTGTGGCATCCGCCCCTGCCCGCGCCGCACGTTCCGGCAAGTCCTTCATCCGCTTGGGATCGGCGTCATGGGCAAAACATTGGATCTTGGCCCGGGCCGCCATGGCAAGCGTCTTGCCGCCGCCGCCTGCGCAATAATCCAGAACCGTCATGCCGTCCTGCAGCGGCAGCCGCTCCGTCACCGCCTGGCTTGCCGCGTCCTGAAGCTCCACCAGACCGTCCTGATAGGCCCGCGCATTGCGCAGCTTCCGCGCGCCGTCTGTCACCTCCAGCGCGGTGGACGCAGCCGGATGCGGACGGGCGGCAATGCCCTCGGCGGCCAGTGCTTCCTGTGCCCTTTCAACAGTTATCCGCGCGGTGTTCACCCGCAGATGCACCGGCGCCCGGCTGCGCAGGGCCAGCGCCGCAGCCTCAGCCTGGTCTCCAAGGCTGGCGCTGAACTCCGGCCAAAGCCAATCGGGAATATCCAGGGCTTCCGGTCCTGAGGGCGCGGGCGGCGGCACCCGTTCAGCATCCGTCAGCGGCGCAGGCGCATGGCCTTGGCCTGTAAAGACCTCACCGAGGTCCTGCCCCGCCTCGCGCAGCGCACCCAGAATCAGGCCGCGGCCGCTGCGGCTGCCGCCAAGCGCAGCGTGCGAGCGCAGGCAGCGCACCGCGTCGAACACATGGTCGCGTACTGCCGCGCGGTCCTTGGACCCGGCAAAGCGGCTGCGGCGCCCCCAGGAGGTCAGCGCCTTTTCCGCGGGTTCCCCCGCCAGCACCTGATCCAGGATTTCGATGGCCGCCTGCAGGCGGGCGGCGGGGGTCATGCCCCTGCCCCGGTGTCACAAGCGGCCATCATGGTCTCAGCCCACCCGGTAGTTCGGCGCTTCGCGGGTGATCTGCACGTCGTGGACGTGGCTTTCCTTCAGCCCGGCGCCGGTGATGCGGACAAAGTTGCAGTTCTTGCGCATCTCATCGACGGTCGCACAGCCGGTATAGCCCATCGCCGCGCGCAGGCCGCCCACCAGCTGGTGGATCACCGCAGAGGCACCGCCCTTGTAGGGCACCTGGCCCTCGATTCCTTCCGGCACCAGCTTGTCGCTGGCGGCATCTTTCTGGAAGTAGCGGTCGGCAGAGCCGCGCGCCATCGCGCCCATGGAGCCCATGCCGCGGTAGGATTTGAAGGAGCGGCCCTGATAGAGGATCACCTCGCCCGGGCTTTCGTCGGTGCCGGCAATCATCGAGCCGACCATGGCGCAGGATGCGCCTGCCGCGATCGCCTTGGCGAAATCGCCGGAGAACTTGATGCCGCCATCGGCAATCACCGGAATGTCGCCTGCAGCGCCGGCACAATCCATGATCGCGGTCAGCTGCGGCACGCCTACGCCCGCCACCATCCGGGTGGTGCAGATCGAGCCCGGGCCGATGCCAACCTTGACCGCATCCGCGCCGGCGTCGATCAGCGCCAGCGTGGCTTCGGCGGTTGCCACGTTGCCGGCAATCACCTGCACTTTGCTGGACAGCGCCTTGACCCGTTTCACCGCGTCGATCACGCCTGCGGAATGGCCGTGCGCAGTGTCCACCACCACGATGTCCACACCCGCATCGATCAGCGCTTCGGAGCGCTCAAAGCCGCTGTCGCCCACCGAGCTGGCAGCCGCAACGCGCAGGCGCCCCAGCTCGTCCTTGCAGGCGGTGGGATTCAGAACCGCCTGTTCGGTGTCCTTGAGAGTCAGCAGGCCGGTCAGCTTGCCGTTCTTGTCAGAAACCAGCAGCTTCTCGATCCGGCGCGCCTTCATCAGCGACTTGGCCTCTTCCAGATCGGCAGGCTCCTGCAGCATCGCCAGATTGTCCGAGGTCATCATCACCGAAACCGGGGTGCTGGCATCGGTGGCAAAACGCATGTCGCGGTTGGTGACGATGCCAACCACGCGGCCAGAGCCATCAACCACCGGGAAGCCGGTGACGCGGTAGCGTTCCTGCAGCGCCTGGGCGTCCGCCAGGGTCTGGTCCGGGGTCAGGGTGATGGGGTTGTACACGATGCCGGAGACGAACCGCTTGACCCGGCGCACTTCGCGGGCCTGCTCTTCGACATTCAGGTTCTTGTGGATCACACCCATGCCGCCGGCCTGCGCCATCGCGATCGCCATCCGCGACTCGGTCACCGTATCCATCGCCGAGCTCAGCAGCGGGATATTGAGGGCGATCGACTTGGTCACCCGTGTGCGCGTATCCGCGGTGTTGGGCAGAACGCTCGACGCGCCTGGCACCAGTAGAACATCATCAAAGGTGAGAGCCTCACGAATCTGCATTGGTCGTCCTCATGCATAACCCCGTTTGGCGGTGACCCTATGGCACAGAACCTTGCGGGTGGAAAGAGGCCCGGGGCAAGAATTCCTGCAGCGCAGCAATTCTTTGGCGGGCGGCTGATCTGGGTCAATGCGCGCGGCGCCGTCCCGGCTATCAGTAAAGCTGCAGAAATGATTCAGGATTTTGCCATGCCCGGCCCCTTGGAAAACATCACCATTCTGGACCTGACCCATGTTCTGGCAGGCCCCTACTGCTCGATGATCCTGTCAGACCTCGGCGCCAGGGTGATCAAGGTGGAACGGCCCGGGACCGGCGACGACACCCGCGCCTTCCCGCCCTTCAAGAACGGCAGCAGCGCCTATTTCGCCACCATCAACCACGGCAAGCAAAGCATTGCGCTGGATCTGAAGGCGCCGCAGGACCGTGAAATCTTCGAACGGCTGCTGGGCCAGGCAGACGTGCTATTGGAAAACTACCGGCCCGGCGTGATGCAGCGGCTTGGCTACGGCTGGGAAGACCTCCATGCCCGGTTCCCGCGGCTGATCTACGGCGCGGTCTCGGGCTTTGGCCACACCGGCCCCGACGCCCTGAAACCGGCCTATGACATGGTGGTTCAGGCGCGCGGCGGCGTCATGTCGATCACCGGCGAAAAGAACCGCGAACCGGTGCGGGTCGGCGCCTCCATCGGCGACATCGTTGCGGGCATGTTCCTTGGCCACGGCATTCTCGCCGCGCTTCTGGAGGTGCAGAAAACCGGCCAGGGGCGCTTCATCGACGTTGCCATGCTGGACAGCCAGCTGGCCCTTCTCGAACACGCCATCGCCATCACGTCTGTTACCGGCGAAGCGCCGCAGCCCTCCGGCGCGCGGCACCCGTCGATCACCCCGTTTGAGACCTTCCATGCTTCGGATGGGCTGTTCGTGATTGCAGCCGGCAACGACGCGCTGTTTGCCCGGCTCTGCGATGCCCTGCAGCTGCCGCTGGCCGCGGACCCGCGCTTTGCCACCAACCCGGCACGCTGCGAAAACGCGCGCCTATTGAAGCGGCTGATCGAAGCGGTGACACTGGATCAGCCAAAGGCCCACTGGATCGCCTTGCTGAGCGAGGCCGGCGTTCCCACCGGCCCGATCCAGACCGTGGATCAGGTGCTGCGCGACCCGCAGATCCTGGCCCGCAACATGGTGGTCGATGTGCTGGACAAGGACGGCCGCCCGGAAAACCTGTCCGCCGGCAACCCGATCAAGATGAGCGGCCTGCCTGACCCGGACACCCGCCGCCCTGCCCCGCAGCTCGACGGCAACCGGGCGGAGATTCTGGCGTGGCTTGAGGAAGTTGAGGCGCAGGCCGCCCACTGACTGCAGGCGCGGTAAAAAACAGCATTCCAAAGTCATCAAATTTCAGAAAATGGCGCCGGCAGACGGGAAAATGCCGCCCATTGCCTTTCGCTTGCCGCAAAAGCCCATATGCTCCGCCTAAATTGCGGAATGAGAAGGCCACAGGCATGACTGACGAACCCCTCGTTGTGTTTACCCCCTCCGGCAAGCGCGGGCGTTTCCCCGTTGGCACGCCGATCCTGACCGCCGCCCGGCAGCTCGGGGTCGACCTCGACTCGGTCTGCGGCGGCCGCGGCATCTGCTCCAAGTGCCAGATCACGCCCTCTTACGGCGAATTCCCCAAACACGGCGTGACCGTGGCCGAGGGTGCGCTGAGCGAGTGGAACAAGGTTGAGCAGCGCTACAAGGACAAGCGCGGTCTGATCGACGGCCGCCGCCTGGGCTGCCAGGCCACCGTGCAGGGCGACATCGTGATCGACGTGCCGCCGGAAAGCCAGGTCCACCGCCAGGTGGTGCGCAAGCGCGCCGAGGCCCGCGACATCACCATGAACCCCTCCACTCGGCTGTTCTATGTCGAGGTGGAAGAGCCCGACATGCACAAGCCCACCGGCGACATGGAGCGGCTGATCGAAGCGCTGGACCAGCAGTGGAACCTGAAGGGCGTCAAGACCGACCTGCATATCCTGCATATGCTGCAGCCTGCGCTGCGCAAGGGCGGCTGGAAAGTCACTGCCGCCGTGCACTTGGGCGATGCGAACCACCCGCCCAAGATCATGCACATCTGGCCCGGCTATTATGAAGGCTCGGTCTACGGCCTTGCGGTCGACCTCGGCTCCACCACCATTGCTGCGCATCTTTGCGATCTGCAAACCGGCGAAGTTGTTGCCTCCTCCGGCATCATGAACCCGCAGATCCGGTTTGGCGAAGACCTGATGAGCCGGGTGTCCTATTCGATGATGAACAAGGGCGGCGACCAGGAGATGACCCGCGCGGTGCGCGAAGGCATGAACGCGCTGTTCACCCAGATCGCGGCTGAGGCGGAGATCGACAAGGCGCTGATCGTGGATGCGGTCTTTGTCTGCAACCCGGTGATGCACCACCTGTTCCTGGGCATCGACCCGTTTGAACTGGGCCAGGCCCCGTTTGCGCTGGCGACCTCCAACGCGCTGGCGCTGCGCGCGGTGGAACTGGACCTGAACATCCACCCGGCTGCCCGCGTCTACCTGCTGCCCTGCATCGCCGGCCACGTCGGCGCCGATGCCGCCGCAGTGGCGTTGTCGGAAGCCCCTGACAAGTCCGAAGACCTGGTGCTGGTTGTCGACGTTGGCACCAACGCTGAGATCCTGCTGGGCAACAAAGAGAAGGTGCTGGCCTGCTCCTCCCCCACCGGACCAGCGTTCGAGGGGGCCCAGATCTCCAGCGGCCAGCGCGCCGCGCCAGGCGCCATCGAACGTGTCGAGATCAACCCGGAAACCAAGGAACCGCGCTTCCGGGTGATCGGTTCCGACGTCTGGTCGGACGAGGACGGATTTTCCGAATCCATCGCCACCACCGGCATCACCGGCATCTGCGGCTCCGGCATCATCGAGGCGATTGCTGAAATGCGACTGGCAGGCGTGCTGGACGCTTCGGGCCTGATTGGATCCGCCGAGCAAACCGGCTCCGCGCGCTGCATCGCAGACGGGCGCACCAACGCCTATTTGCTGTGGGACGGCTCCGCCGAGGGCGGCCCGACCATCACCGTCACCAACCCGGACATCCGTGCCATCCAGATGGCCAAGGCCGCGCTCTACTCCGGCGCCCGCCTGCTCATGGACAAGTTCGGCGTAGACAAGGTGGACCGCGTGGTGCTGGCCGGCGCCTTCGGCGCGCATATCTCGGCCAAACACGCGATGGTGCTGGGCATGATCCCCGACTGCGTGCTGGACAAAGTTACCTCTGCCGGCAACGCCGCAGGCACCGGCGCCCGCATTGCGCTCCTGAATACCGAGGCGCGCGGCGAGATCGAGGAAACCGTCCGCCGGATCGAGAAGATCGAAACCGCCGTGGAGCCCCGCTTCCAGGAGCATTTCGTCAATGCCTCGGCGATTCCGAACTCGGCTGAGCCCTTCCCGATCCTGGAAACCGTGGTGACGCTGCCGCAGGTGAACTTCAACACCGGCGGCGGTGACGGCGAAGGCGCTGGCGGCGGCCGCCGCCGCCGCCGCCGCGGCTGATCCGGGAACGGCAAGAATTTCGCGGCGGCGCCCTTGACCTTGGCGCCGCCGCGGCATAATCCTGCCCTCACAAGCGGGTATGGTGAAATGGTATCATGCGAGCTTCCCAAGCTTAAGGCGCGGGTTCGATTCCCGCTACCCGCTCCAACTTCCCATACTTTCAAGCACTTGCTGCGCACTTTCATGCCCTCGCCGCCTGAACGCTGAGGCCGCGCACCGGCCCCCTGTTTGTGGTAGACTGACCCGGCAGGCCCGCATCTTAAGGGCTGCCAGTTTGGGAGGGTACCAGTATGACACGTCACTATTTTGCCGCCGCAATCCTATGCGCTTTCAGCGCCGGAACCGCGACTGCAGGCACAACCTGGGAACAGGGCGGCACCGGAACCGGCGTCGCAAGCAATTCAGCCACGGAAATCGCCGACGGCCACATGGTGATTCAAACCAGCAGCTCCTACGAGAACGTTGAGATGGAAGACGCGGAGCACCCGATGAACGGCGCCGCGGGGCCGTGTTTTGGCGCCGTTGAGGCCGCGCCCGGCGGGGTGAACGGCGGCGGTATCTGCGCCTTCACCGACAAAGCGGGAGAGAGGGTGGTGCTGCATTGGCACGCCGAAGGCATGGATGCCTCCGGCGCCCTGACCGGCAGCTGGAAACTGTCCGGCGGAACAGGCCCCTGGTCGGGTGCCGAGGGGGGCGGAACCTTCTCCTCCCTGACCGATCCGGAAACCGGAAAATTCGTCAATACCATCACCAGCAGCGTAACACTGCCCTGATGCGTGCCGCGGGGCGGTCACGCCCCGCCGCTTCTTCCGGCTCCGTCAATCCTTGGCTACACGAACGAACTCCACCAAGGCGCGGGTGGAGCCGTCCTTGCCCGCAGCGTTTTTCTCCCCGGACAGCAGCGGCCCCAGCGTGTTCGCCAGCTCCTTGCCAAGCTCTACGCCCCATTGATCGAAGGAATTGATGCCCAGGATCACGCCCTCGACAAACACCCGGTGTTCATACAGAGCAATGATGTGCCCCAGCACGTAGGGAGTAAGCTTCGGGTAGATGAGCGTTGTGGAGGGCCGGTTGCCGGAAAACACACGGTGCCGCGCCTGCCGCTCAAGTTCCGCCCCTTCATAGCCCTTGGCCCGCATCAGCGCGCAGGCTTCCTCCAGGCTGCGGCCGCGCATCAGCGCCTCGGACTGGGCCAGGCAATTGGCCACCAGCAGCCTGTGATGATGCGCCAGCTCAGGCTCATGACCCTTGGCCGCCACCAGAAACTCGGCCGGAATGACCGATGTTCCCTGATGAAGCAGCTGATAGAACGCATGCTGGCCATTGGTCCCGGGCTCGCCCCAGACCACCGGGCCGGACGGATACGGCAAAGGCGATCCGTCCATAGCCACCGACTTGCCGTTCGACTCCATCTCCAGCTGCTGCAGATAGGCTGGCAGCCGCCGCAGGCGCTGGTCATAGGGCAGCACCGCGCGGGTCGGATAGCCGCAAATCTGATTGTGCCAGATGCCGGTCAGCGCCAGCATCGCCGGCATGTTCTGCTGCCAGGGCGCGCTGCGGAAATGCTCATCCATCGACTTGCCGCCCGCCAGGAAAGCACGGAAGTTCTCGGGCCCCACGGCCAGCATCACGCTGAGCCCGATCGGCCCCCAGACCGAATAGCGGCCGCCGACCCAATCCTCAAAGCCGAACACGTGCTTTCGCGGAATTCCGAATGCCGCGGTCTCTTTCTCCGAGGTGGACAGCGCCAGGAACTGCCGGGCCGGATCACCGCCGCCGTCCTCAACCCAGCGCCGCGCGGTCTCGGCGTTGGTCATGGTCTCGACCGTGGTGAAGGTCTTGGAGGCCACAATCACCAAAGTTGTCTTGGGATCAATCCGTTGCAGGATGTCATGAATGTGGGCGCCATCCACGTTGGAGACAAAATGGCAGCGCGGGCCGTCGTGGTAAGGCGCCAGCGCCAGCGTCGCCATCACCGGACCCAGGTCGGACCCGCCAATGCCGATGTTGACCACATCGGTAAAGGGGCCGCCCGGCCCCTGCATCGCGCCGGTACGGACACGGGCGGCCAATTTCTCCATCCGTTCCAGTGTCTTGCGCAGCGGTGCGCGAATGTCCTCGCCATCGACCAGCAGTTCCGGCCCGTCCGGGTCGCGCAGGGCTGTGTGCAGCACCGCGCGCTGCTCAGTTTCATTAATGGGCTTGCCCTGGAACATCGCCGCCCGCTTGCCGGCCGCATCCCGCGCCTCGCACAGATCAGTCAGCGCCGCGCGCACCCCGGCCGTGATCCGGGTCTTGGAATAATCAAACAGAAGCGTTTCGAACCGCACGCTGAAATCTTCAGCGCGGTCCGGGTCATTCTCAAACAGATCAACAATGTCATCGCTGCAAATTTCGGAATGCAGCGTCTTCAATGCAGTGAACATGTCTACCTTTCCAGAATTCAAGGTGCCCAATGGACAGACACTTCGGACAGAACGGCCTGTACCGGGGCGTCTTCAGGCGGCAGCGACATCGCTTTTTCCAGCGCCTTGCGCTTGGCATCGCCGAATATCACCAGATGCTTGGCAATCGCAGCGTCCAACACCCGCGCCGTCAGGCTGATCCGCGCTTCGGGCTGGCTGTCCGGCCGCATCACCGCCAGCGGCGGCGCATCCGGCGCCAGCGCCGCCTCGATCCCGTCCGCGCCGGGGAACAGCGAGGCCGTGTGCATGTCTTCCCCCATGCCCAGCAGCAGCACCGACAGCGGCAGTTCCGGAACCACCAGGCTTTCCAACTCAGCGAGCACCTCCTCAGGCTCCCGCTCCGGCACATGAAACGGCAGGAACTGCGCGGCAGCCGCCCGGTTCTGCAACAGCCGGCTGCGGATCATCGCTGCGTTGGAGCGGGCATGCTCCTGCGGCACCCAGCGCTCATCCGTCGCCATGACATGCACCCGGTCCCATTCGATATCAGCGGCGCACAGGTCATCGAAAACCAGCCCCGGCGTTGTCCCGCCCGCGACCGCAAACGACACCGTTTCCTGATGCAGCAGGTTGGTCTTCAGATCCCCGGCGATCTCGTTCGCGACTTCTATCGCCAGCATGTCCTGATCAGGGTACTCATTGAATTTCATGGGTTGATCCCCCTCCATTCCCGCCCGTCGCGGCGCATCAGCAAATCGGCATCCTCCGGACCGGCGGTACCGCTAACATAGGGTTTAGGCACATCGCCGCGGGATTTCCACCCCTCAATCAAAGGATCGGTCCAGGCCCAGGCGGCCTCCACCTCATCGCCCCTCATAAACAACGTCTGGTTGCCGCGCACAACATCCATGATCAGCCGTTCGTATGCGTCCGGCGGATCGCCTCCTTCCGGCCCCAGCGCCTCGGCAAAGCTCATGTCCAAGGGTACGTCGATCAGCCGCATCCCGCCCTGTCCCGGCTCCTTGATGGTCACGCTGAGGGTAATGCCCTCATTGGGTTGCAGGCGGATCTTCAGGTGGTTGGCATGGCGCCCGGCCTCGGCCCCGAAAATCGAATGCGGCGCGTCCTTGAACATCACGTTGATCACCGAGGACCGGTTCACCAGCCGCTTGCCGGTGCGCAGGTAGAACGGCGTACCCGCCCACCGCCAGTTGCTGATATGCGCCTTCAGCGCCACATAGCTTTCAGTGGTGCTGCGCGGGTTGCCGACCAGTCCGCGGTAGGACGGATGCGGCGCGTCCGGGTCCAGGTTGGCCTGGTACTGGCCGCGCACGATGTGATGCGGCTCCACCGGGTCCAGCGCCCGGATCACCTTCAGCTTCTCGTCGCGCACCGCATCCGGGTCGAACTTGGCCGGCGGCTCCATCGCAATCAGGCACAGCAGCTGCATCAGGTGGTTCTGCATCATGTCGCGCATCGCACCGGCGCGCTCGTAATACTCCTCGCGCCCCTCCACACCGACGGTTTCTGCCACGGTGATCTGGATGTGATCGACATACTGGCTGTTCCACAGCGGCTCGAACAGCATGTTGCCGAACCGGACCGCCATCAGGTTCTGCACTGTCTCCTTGCCCAGGTAATGATCGATGCGGTAGATCTGGCCTTCGTCAAAATGGCTGGCCAGGGTCCGGTTCAGCTCCCGCGCGGACGCCAGATCGCGGCCAAAGGGTTTTTCCACCACGATCCGCGCATCCGCATTGGCCAGCCCGTGCCGGTGCAGGCGCTCTGCCAGCGGCCCGAACAGGCCGGGACCGACTGAAAGGTAGAACATGCGGATCGGAATATCCTCCGCGGGACGCAGCTGGCGGCTCAGCTCCGGCCAGCCATCCTCGCCCAGGGCATCCAGCGCAACATAGCTCACCCGCTCCAGAAACGCCTCCAGCGCACCGCCGCCACAGGCCTTGGGTCCCGCATGCGCGCGCAGGGCCTCCGCCACGACAGTGCGGTAATCGTCGCTGGTAAGGCTGGTGCGCGCGGCGCCGATGATCAGCTCTTCCCCGGTCAGCTGGCCGGCGCAATGACGGCGGAACAGCGCAGGCAGAATCTTGCGCTGCGCCAGATCGCCCGTGCCGCCGAAAATCACCAGGTCAAACGGGTCGACCGGTATCACACGCGAAACCATTCTTGTTCTTCCTGTCTTCGCCGGTGCAGGCGCGGCACACTGCCGCTCACATCCCTGTCATGTGCCCGCCCGGCTGCTTTCATTTCCTGCCCAGTATAAGGTAGCTTCCGGCGAAAGGCACTGCCCCAAAGGACATCTGCATGAAAGACCTGCAAAAATCTGCCGCGAACCTTGGCAAGTTTCAAGACGCCTTTGTGACGGCAGACGGTCAGCAGCGCGCCTCGGTGCCGCTCAGCCGTCCGGAGACCCTTTGGTTCAATACCGGCACCCTGTGCAATATTGAATGCAGCAATTGCTACATTCTGAGTTCCCCCACCAATGACGCGCTGGTCTATCTGAGCGAAGGTGAAGTGAAGGACTACCTGGACCAGATTGCAGAGCGCAACTGGCCGGTCCGGGAAATCGGCTTCACCGGCGGCGAGCCCTTCATGAACCCGGAGATGATCCCTATGGCCCGCGCCGCGCTGGAGCGGGGGTTTGAGGTGCTGATCCTGACCAACGCCATGCGCCCGATGATGCGCAAGACGGTCAAGGCGGGTCTGCTGGCCCTGCGCGAAGACTTCGGGGACAAGCTGACACTGCGGATCTCGGTCGACCACCACAGCGCTGCTCTGCACGACAAGGAGCGGGGCGAAGGCAGCTTTGCGAAGACCATCGAAGGGATGGAATGGCTGCGCGACAACGGCTTCCGCATGGCCGTCGCAGGCCGCACCGTCTGGGGCGAAAGCGAAGCCGAGGCCCGCGCGGGCTATGCCGCACTATTCGAAAGGCACGGCTTCGCCGTCGACGCGGAGAATCCGGGCCAGACCGTGCTGTTCCCGGAGATAGACGAAAGTGTGGAAGTACCTGAAATCACAACCGCTTGCTGGGGCATCCTGAACAAATCCCCGGACAGCGTGATGTGCGCGTCCTCCCGCATGGTTGTGAAACGCAAAGGCGCAGACATCCCCGCCGTTCTGGCCTGCACCCTGCTGCCCTATGCGGCCGAGTTCGAGATGGGCGCAACCCTGGCCGACGCGGAGCGCCCGGTGCAGCTGAACCACCCCCATTGCGCCAAATTCTGCGTTCTGGGCGGCGCCAGCTGTTCGGCATAAGCGTTAACCCGGAAGCAAAGCGGCTTTGACGTGATCCCGGCAGAATGGCACCATGGAACATATTCTCTGTCCGGTGTTGTCCAATGCGTTTTCTGTTTGCTTTGCTTCTCTGCCTCCTTCCCCTCTCCGCCGCCGCGCAGAACCGGATGGCGCTGGTCATCGGCAACAACAGCTATTCCGACGTCCCCGTTCTGGCCAAGGCCCGCGCGGATGCGCAATCCATTGGCACAAAACTGAATGAGCTGGGCTTCACCGTCACCACAGCGCTTGATCAGGACCGCCGCGGCCTGAACCGGAAAATCTCCGAATTCACCGCCCGGCTGGAACCCGGCGACGCGGCTTTTGTCTTCTTTGCCGGGCATGGGGTGGAAATCGACGGCGAGAACTACCTGCTGCCCACCGACATCGCCGCCCCCAGTGCCGGCGGCAGCGATTTTGTGAAGTCCGAGTCGATCGCTTTGTCGGATCTTCTGGACCGTGTCCGCAAAACAGGCGCGCGTTCCGCCGTGGTGATCATCGACGCCTGCCGCAACAACCCGTTCAAGCTGGTCGAAGGCCGCAGCATCGGCACCACCCGCGGCCTTGGACGGATCGCTGCCCCGCAGGGCACCTTCGTGATTTTCTCCGCCGGCGCAGGCCAGTTGGCACTGGACCGGCTGAACGAGGACGACACCGCAGAGAACTCCGTCTTCACCCGCGCGCTGCTGCCGCTGCTGTCCGAACCGGGGCTGGAGCTGCGCACGCTGGTTGCCGGACTGCGGCGCGAGGTGCGTGATCTGGCCCTGACTGTGCAGCACAGCCAAGTGCCTGCATATTATGATGAAATGCTGGGCGAGTTCTATTTCACCCAAGCCGCCGTGCCGGCAGCGCCTGCAAAACCAGCCGCCGCCGCAATGCAGTCAGACTTCGAGATTGCCCGCTCCATCGGACCCCCTCAGGCCCTCGACAGCTTTCTGGAACGCTACTCCGGGCGGGAGGATGAATACACCTACACGGTGGCGCTGCAGCTGAGGCAAGGCCTGGCAACGCCCCAAGCTGAGCCGGAGGCGCCTGCCCAGCAAGCGCCGGAAGCCCCTGATGTTCCGGTCATTCCGGACTCAAGGCAGGTCATGCGCGAAACACAGGCAGCGCTGAACGATATCGGCTGCCAGGCTGGCCGCCCCGACGGGATTGCCGGGCCACGCACCCGCAGCGCTTTTGCGGCTTACCTTGCGGCGGCGGACAGCACCCTCGGCGCCGATGATCTGGGAACCGCCCACGCGCTGGAGGAACTGCGCCAAAAATCCGGAAAAGTCTGCAAGACTGCGCCCAAACCCGTCTCCGCCCCGGCTCCGGCGGCCTCAGCGGAAGCGGCACCTGTTTCTCTAGCGGGCGCCTGGAAGTACAAGGCAACCTGCGCCCTGGTCCTGAAGGTCACTGGGAACGTCCACTATACCCATGCAGGCGGCAACAAATACCACGGGCGGCTCAACGATTCACTAGGCCAGAATGCCAATACCGAGGTTTACCTGAACGGCCAGCAGCTCAGCGGCACGGATTATTTTCCAGGCATCACCGTCACCTGGCGCGGCCGCCTGGCCGAGGACGGGCGCAGCTTCACCGCCAGCGGCTCCACCGGCTGCGCGGTCTATGCCTGGCGCTGATCCCGCTCAGTGGATCTGGAATTCCCCGACCACGTTGCGCCACTCGCCCGGGCCGATCATCTTGCGGTGATTGAACCGCACCGAATGCAGCGGCCCCTCGATCTCGCGCTGCCAGAATTCAATGAACTCGAACAGCCGCGGATGGTCCGGCGCCAGATCGTACTGCTGCCAGACGAACGTATTCAAAACATGGATATGATCCGGCATGTGATAGGTGAATTCTGCCGTAGTCAGCCCGTATCCCCTGAGCATCAGCTCGGTTTCGCTGATCTCCATCTCTAGCCTCCAATTCTTACCCCCTCCTCTTGATGCTAGGGTGCAATTGGTTAATTTCCTCAAAAACAGTGCGTTACCGATGCGTGAACGGCTGGTTTCCGGCATTTGGGGGCTGTGTGCTTGCGCCCCATATACGGTCTCTGATAGGGTGCGAACACAATATATAGACCCAGAAGAAAGAGCGGGCAGCCAACGTGAGCGATACGCCGGAAACTCCTGAAAACATGGACGAAAACCTGCCGGAACGCCCGGCCTATGACGGGCCGACCGTTTCCATCGAAACCGAGATGCGCAACTCGTATCTCGACTATGCGATGTCGGTCATCGTCAGCCGTGCAATTCCGGACCTGCGGGACGGTCTGAAACCGGTTCACCGCCGCATTCTCTATGCGATGCACGAATCCGGCAACACCCATGACAAGGCCTACCGCAAGTCTGCGCGTCCCGTGGGCGACGTGATGGGTAAATACCACCCCCACGGCGACTCCGCGATTTATGACGCGCTGGTGCGGATGGCGCAGGACTTCTCGATGTCGCTGCCGCTTCTGGACGGCCAGGGCAACTTCGGCTCGATGGACGGCGACAACCCGGCGGCCATGCGCTACACCGAGGTCCGCATGGACAAGCCCGCCGCGGCGATCCTGGCGGATATCGAGAAAGAGACCGTCGATTTCCAGGACAACTACGACGGCAAGGACCGCGAGCCGACCGTGCTCCCGGCCCGTTTCCCGAACATGCTGGTCAACGGCGCCGGCGGTATTGCGGTCGGCATGGCCACCAACATCCCGCCGCACAACCTGGGCGAAGTCATCGATGCGACGCTGGCGCTGATCGAGGACCCGGACCTGACCAGCGAGCAGCTGATCGACTACATCCCCGGCCCCGACTTCCCGACCGGCGGCGTGATGCTGGGCCGCTCCGGCGCCCGCAAGGCCTATCTCGAGGGCCGCGGCAGCGTGATCATCCGCTCGAAAACCCGCGTCGAGGAGATCCGCAAGGACCGCTATGCCATTGTCGTGGATGAGATTCCCTATCAGGTGAACAAGGCCGCGATGATCGAGAAGATCGCCGAGCAGGTCCGCGAAAAGCGGATCGAGGGCGTCGCCCACGTGCAGGACGAATCCGACCGCAACGGCGTGCGGGTGGTGGTCGAGCTGAAACGCGACGCCACGCCCGAGGTGGTGCTGAACCAGCTGTTCCGCTTCACCCCGATGCAGACCTCCTTTGGCTGCAACATGCTGGCGCTGAACGGCGGCCGTCCGGAGCAGCTGACACTGCGCAAGTTCCTGACCTCCTTCATCGACTTCCGCGAGGACGTGGTCGCCCGCCGCACCGCTTACGAGCTGCGCAAGGCCCGCGAGCGCAGCCACATCCTGTGCGGTCTGGCCGTTGCTGTCTCCAACGTCGACGAAATTGTCGCCACCATCCGCTCATCTGCCGACGCGGCTGAGGCGCGTGAAAAGCTGATGACCCGCCGCTGGCCGGCTGCCGACATCGCGGATTACATCCGCCTGATCGACGATCCGACCCACACCATGAACGACGACGGGACCTATAACCTCTCTGAGACGCAGGCCCGCGCCATTCTGGAGCTCCGCCTGCAGCGCCTGACCCAGATCGGCGTGAAAGAGGTCACCGACGAGCTGGAAGAACTGGCCCGCAAGATCAAGGAATACCTTGAGATTCTGTCCTCGCGCGAGCGCATCATGGGCATCATCGGCGACGAGCTGCGCGAAGTGCGCGACAACTTCGCCGTGCCGCGCCGCACCGAGATCGTCGACTGGTCCGGCGACATGGAGGACGAGGATCTGATCGAGCGCGAGGACATGGTGGTGACCGTGACCTCCGGCGGCTACATCAAGCGCACGCCGCTGGCCGACTTCCGCGCCCAGAAGCGCGGCGGCAAGGGCGTTTCGGGCATGCAGACCAAGGAAGAGGATGTGATCACCACCCTCTTCGTGGCCAACACCCATACGCAGCTGTTGTTCTTCACCACCGACGGCATGGTCTACAAGCTCAAGACCTGGCGCCTGCCGCAGGGCGGCCGCACCTCCAAGGGCAAGGCAATCGTCAATATTCTGCCGATCCCCACAGGCGTTTCCATCGCCGCCATCATGCCGGTCGATGTGCCCGACGAGGAATGGGAGAACCTGCAGGTGGTCTTTGCGACCTCCGGTGGCGACGTGCGCCGCAACCGTCTGTCGGACTTCACCAACGTCCGCCGCAACGGCAAGATCGCGATGAAACTGCCGGAGGACGGCTCCGTCAAACTGGTGAACGTGCGCATCTGTTCCGAAGACGACGACGTGATGCTGTTCACCAACTCCGGCCGCGCCATCCGCTTCCGCTCCACCGATGTGCGGGTGTTCAACTCGCGCGAATCCACCGGTGTCCGCGGCATCAAGCTGACCGGCGAGGACAGCGTCGTCTCGATGTCGGTAATCCGCCACTCCAAGTACACGCCGGAGCAGCGCACCGCCTACCTCAAGATGCGCCGGGCAATGGCCGGTCTGACCGACGATTCTGAGACCTCGGACGAGGATGCGCCCGAGGATCCGAACTTCTCCACCGAGCTCTATGCGGAGATGTCGGCAGCCGAGAACCTGATCCTGACCATCACCACTGGCGGTTCGGGCAAGCTGTCGTCCTCGCACGATTATCCGGTGCGCGGCCGCGGCGGCATGGGTGTCACCGCGATGGACAAGGCGATGCGCGGCGGTGAGATCGTGGCCTCCTTCCCGGTTGAGCTGGACGACCAGATCATGCTGGCGACCTCCAAGGGCCAGTCGATCCGGGTGCCGGTTGACGGCATCTCCTTCCGCTCGCGCTCGGCCGGCGGCGTGCGGGTGTTCAACACCGGCAAGGGAGAGGAAGTGGTCTCCGTCGCCTGGATTGCCGAGAACGGCGAGGACGAGGACGGCGGCGAGGAATAAGCCCCATCCCATTAGAAACATTGAACGCCGTCCCGTTGCCGGGGCGGCGTTCGCTTTGTTAACGGCCCCCTAACGGATGTTAGGTAATCTTACTGCAAGTTCTGATTTCTCATGAAGGGAATACCCCAATGAACTTGTACCACTGCTCCATCGATCTGCATCACGAGGCCAAGGCGCTGACCTTTGCCAGCGCGGTCGATCAATGGATGGGCTATCTGCATGAACGCGGCGTGGTCCAGGGCTGGCGCCTGCTGCGGCGCAAGCTGGACATGGCCAGCGACACCTGCCGCGACTTCCTGCTGGAAATCGAATTCAGGGACATGACTCAGCTGGATCAGGCTTTCCGCGTCCTCGGCGAACACGACGAGGAGGTCGAAAAGCTCTACACGCATGTCACGGCACTGATCGCCAAGGCTGACATCGGCCTCTACCGCCCCTTCCCGGACCCCGAACGGGCCGAGAGGATGGCGCTGATCTGACGGGCTGGCGCCTCAGATCAGGGTGGGTCCCAGCACAAAGCTGGCAAAGATGAGGTAGGCTACGGCTGTATGCATCAGATTACTCTCTTAACTCTCCCCCCCAGGAGCTTCAGAGAATACGCTTAAAATGGGGCATTTCCGGGGCAGCGGATTTTCTGCTGCCGCCGCAGGGTGTTAGCCGTGTCCCGGTGCCGACTCAGAGGTCGTAGAGCAGGCTGAACTTCTCTTCGAGATAGGCCAGCAGCGGTGCGTGGCCGGGCTCCATGCCAGACGCATGCACGATGGTATCGCGCGGGCTGCGCAAGCCGCCGTGCTGCTGCAGGTTATCCTTCAGCCAGGCGGTTGCGCCGCTGGTGTCGCCCTGGGCCAATTCTGCATCCAGCCCGGGAACATCCCGGCGCAGCGCCTGATAAAGGCAGCCGGCATAGACATTGCCCAGGGAGTAGGTCGGGAAATAGCCGAACAGGCCCACCGACCAATGCACATCCTGCAGGCAGCCGTTGGACGGCTTGTCCACGGCATAGCCGAAGTCCGCTTCGAACCGGTCGTTCCAGGCCGCTTCCAGATCCTTCACCGCCAGATCGCCGCTCATCAGCGCGCGCTCCAGGCCGAACCGCATCATGATATGGAGGTTGTATTGCAGCTCATCCGCTTCCGTCCGGATATAGCCCTTATGCACCGTGTTTACCGCAGCATAGAACGCATCCGCATTGGCAATGCCGAAATCGCCAAAGGCGGCCTTCATCTCCTCAAACAGCCAGCCGGTAAAGGCGCGGCTGCGGCCGATCTGGTTCTCATAGATCCGGCTCTGGCTTTCATGCACCCCCATCGACACGCCGCTGCCCAGCGGGGTCAGCAGGTAATCGCGGCTGATGTTCTGCTCATAGGCGGCATGGCCGACCTCGTGAATGGTGGAGTAGAAGCAGTTGAACGGGTCGTTCTCGCTGGTCCGGGTGGTGATCCGCACGTCCAGGCCAGCGCCGGAGCAGAACGGATGCACCGCCTTGTCCACCCGGCCGTGCCCCATGTCATAGCCGAACTGATTGGCGAGCTTGCGGGTGAGCTGCATTTGCGCGGCTTCGTCAAATGTGCCTTCCAGCCCCTTCGGCGCGGGCTTTTCCAGGACCTTCGCCCGCAGTTCCACCAGGCCGGGCCGCATGGCATCGAAGATTTCCGCGATCCCTGCCCCGGTCATGCCGTGCTCGTAATCCTCGACCATGGCGTCATAGACGTCACCGCCCGCGGCCAGCGCCTGGCCTTCCTGGCGCTTCAGGGACACAACTTCCTCCAGCACCGGCAGGAAGGCTGCCACATCCTCATCCGCCCGCGCGGCGGCCCATTTGCCCTGCGCCTCGGATGTCACCTGGGCAATCTTCTTTGCCAGATCAGCGGGCACCTTGACAGTACGCTCATAGCTGCGGCGGATTTCACGCAGCTGGGCTTCACCCGCCTCATCCTGCGCCTCGGCCTGCTCCAGCCACTCCGCCACCCGCGGGTCGCAGCGGCGGGCGTGCAGCACCGCCTCGATCGCGGCCATTTCCTCACCCCGCTGCGGCGCGGCCCCGCGCGGCATCATGGTTTCCTGATCCCAGCCCAGACGGCCCGCAATCTGCCCCAGCGCCTGGGTTTCGCGCTGGAAGGCCATCAGTTCGTCAAATGCGCTCATGGGTCAGTGATCCTTGATCGAGGTTGCAATGGGATAGGCCGCCAGGAACCGGGCGCGCAGGATCAGCACCCAGACACCGATCGCCACCAGCTGGTGAGTGATCGCAGCGTGGAGCGGCGCGGCGTAAACCACGGTGATGATCCCCAGCAGCACCTGCACGGAGAGCGCTGCAAAAACGGCGTTGAAGGCAAAGCGGGTGCGCGCATGGGCAGAGCTGCGCCCGCGCAGCCAGGCCACCACGCCAAAGGCGAACAGCAGGTAGCCCGCAACCCGGTGGATGAACTGCACCAGCCCCGGGTTTTCAAAGAAGTTCTTCCAGACCGGCTCGAGCATGAAGGGGTTCGGCGGGATCACCTGCCCGCCCATCAGCGGCCAGTCGGTGTAGGAGCGGCCCGCATCAATACCTGCAACCAGCGCGCCAAGCAGGATCTGCAGGAAGGCAAAATGCATCAGGCCGGTGGACAGGCTGAACAGCTTCGCCTCCTTGGCCCGGCGCGCCTGCATCAGCTCGCGCTCCTCGCGGCCCAGCATCAGCACGTACCAGGCAATCAGGCCGAGGATCACAAACGCCAGACCGAGATGCACCGCCAGACGGTAGGAGGCGACAGCGGTCATGCCTTCGCCCTGGGTGACGCCGGACGCCACCATCCACCAGCCGATGGCGCCTTGCACGCCGCCCAGAATGCCAGGCAGGGCCAGGCGGCCAGTCCAGCCGACAGGGACCTTGCGCGCCACGAGGAAGACCAGGAAGCCAAACGCCCAGATCAGGCCGATGGCACGGCCCAGCTGCCGGTGGCCCCATTCCCACCAGTAGATTTCTTTGAAATCAGACAGCTCCATCCACTGGTTCTGGATCCGCCACTGGTCGATCTGCTTGTATTTGTCGAACTCTGCCTGCCATTCAGTCTCGGACATCGGCGGGATCGCCCCGGTCACGGGGCGCCATTCTGTGATCGACAAGCCGGAGTCCGTGAGGCGGGTCAGCCCCCCCACAACGATCATCGCAACCACCAGCGCAAACAGAACCATCAGCCAGGCGCGGATCGCCTTGCGGGCGCCGCCGCGGCCGCGGTCGATCAAACCCGGCTGCACCGCGGGCGCGTCCTTCTTCTCGCCTTCGACCTCTTCGAAAATGCTGCGCTTGCTCATGCTTGCCTCTTTGTCTGTGCTGCCAAGCTAGGGGCGGTTTCGGAATTGGTCCAGAGCGGCTTATTCGCCGCCCCGCTCTTTCCAGCGGACCATCTGCCGCATGATCCCGTGCAGCATCTGCACGTCGGAGCGGGTCATCCGCATCCGGGACCAGAGGTTGCGCAAGTTGGTCTTCATGCCGTCGGCCTTTTCCGGCGGGTAGAAGAAACCGGCCTCGTCCAGCCGCTCCTCGTAGTGCTCCACCAGCTTCTCCACCTCGACGCCGGTTGCCCAGTCGCCCTTGCGCCCCAGATCGGTGGTTTCATGCACCACTTCGCCGGACTGGCGCATCCACTCATAGCCGGTCAGCAGCACGCACTGGCCAAGGTTCAGCGATGCATAGAGCGGGTTCACCGGCACCGAGATGATCGCGTTTGCCTTGGCAATGTCCTCATTCTCAAGGCCCGCGCGTTCGGGGCCGAACATCACCGCGACCTTTTCGCCTGCCGCGATCTTCTCAGCCGCGATCTGCATCGCGCGCTCGGGGCTGTAGACCGGCTTGGTGAGGCCGCGCTGGCGGGCGGTGGTGGCGAACACATAGGTGCAGTCGCCCAGCGCCTCCGGAACGTCCGCGCACAGCTGCGCTTCGTCCAGCAGCCGCCCCGCGCCCGAGGACATCGCCACCGCCTTGGGGTTCGGCCAGCCGTCGCGCGGCGCCACAATGCGCATCCGGTCCAGGCCGAAGTTCCACATCGCCCGCGCCGCGGCGCCGATATTCTCGCCCATCTGCGGGCGGACAAGGACAAAGGCGGGCTGGGGCGTATCGGTGGGCATCGTGTTCTCCGGCAAAATCGGCACTGCTGTACTGCCCGCGCGGCTGCGGGGCAAGGTCCAGCGCGGGTTTGGGCTGCAAATACCGGGGCTTCACCGCCGCAAATCCTTGCGTCCTGCCGGAAATCGGCTAAACACCGTCAAACCGCCTGAACAATGGAGCACCGCCATGGGAAGCCCTGCTGACGCACCCGAGCAGCCGCAGATCTACCTGATCTCCCCGCCGAGTTTTGAGCTGGGCAAATTCCCCGGTCAGCTGGCGCGGGTGCTGGACGAGGTGGACGTTGCCTGCGTGCGTCTGGACCTTGCGAGCCGCGACCAGGACACCCTGAGCCGCGCGGGCGATGCGCTGCGCGAAGTGACGATGGCGCGCGACGTGGCGCTGGTGATCTCTGACCACCAGATCCTGGCGGAGCGGCTGGGCCTGGACGGCGTTCATCTGACCGATGCGTCGAAATCCATCCGCACCGCGCGCAAGGCGCTGGGGCCGGATGCGATTGTCGGCTGTTTCTGCGGCGCCTCGCAGCACGACGGCATGGTGGCCGGCGAAGCGGGCGCGGACTACGTGAGCTTTGGCCCGGTGGGCACCTCCGGCCTGGGCGACGGCGCACAGGCGGAGGCCGATCTGTTCGAATGGTGGTCGAAGATGATCGAAGTGCCAGTCGTGGCCGAAGGCGGCCTGACCGAGGATCTGGTGCGCGGCATCGCGCCCTATACCGACTTCTTTGGCATCGGCGATGAGATCTGGCACACCGAGGACCCGCTGGCCAGCCTCAAGGTGCTGATGCGGGCAATGCACTGACCCGCTGAGGGGTGTTTACAGAAACACCCGCTCCACAAACCAGTAGCCGCCGATCATCGCGATGGTGACAGAGGCCGGGATCGCCACCCGGCCGCGGTATTTCGGATGCCGCCCGAACCACAGGCGCACGCCGAGGTAAGCAGCGGCGATCACCGCCAGCTGGCCCAGTTCCACCCCCACGTTGAAGCCTACGAGCGCGGGCAGGAACTGGTTTTCAGGCAGGCCGAATTCCCCCAGCACCGTGGCAAAGCCCAGACCGTGCAGCAGGCCGAAGCCGAAGATGACAAACGTCCGCCAGCTGTGCAGTTTGCGGGCAAAGATGTTCTCGACCGCGACAAAGACGATCGACAGGGCAATAAGCGGCTCGACGATGGCGGGGTTCACATTGACCATGCCCAGCGCGCCCAGCGCCAGGGTGATGGTATGGGCCACCGTAAACACGCTCACCTGCAACAGCAGCGGTTTTACCCGCGGGCTGAGAAAGAACAGCCCAAGCACAAACAGGATGTGATCCAGCCCCTTTGGCAGGATATGGGTGAAACCGACGGGGAGGTACTCCATGAAGGCCTCGACCGGCATCTTGGCTGCGCCCCCCTGCAGCGGGATGGGGGGTGAGGTCTCGCCGCCTTGCAGATAGCCGGTATAGGGCTCCTCCACCCCGTTCTGCCGCAGCACCACGCCGCCGGAGCCCGCAGGCCAGATGATGCGCAGGCTCCCGGTTCCGGGCGGGATCTCACCTGTGAGTTCAAGGAAGGACGCCCGCGGCAGGCTTGCATCCCCCACTTCGGGAATGGTGATCCGCGCGACGCTCAGCGGGACCGGGCCTGCGGCCTGCACCGCAAACGTCTCCAGCCATTCCTCCGCAAAAAGCCGCACCATCGGCTCCAGCTCGTCTGCGCCCAGTGCGCGCAGCTCATCATAGTCCGCTGCCTGCGCGGTCTGGTTGGTGTCCGACAGACCGTCCAGATTGATCCCGGCAACAAAGGCTTCGATGTTCAGGCGCAGTTCGATGGTGATCTGCCGGTCCGTGATGGTGAAATCGGCGATGGCCGGAGTGACCTCATGCGCGCGGGCTGGCGCGGCCGCTATTGCAACCATGCTGAACAGCAGCGCAAATAGTGTCCGCAGCCAAGTCATACCACGCCTGACAGCCAAGGACCCGTTCATGCAATACCGCCTGTTCTGCTCAATTCTCTGTGCCGGGCTGACCAGTGGGGCCGCGCCGGTGTTATCCCACGAGTTTTGGATTGAGCCGGAGAAATATCAAGTGGATTCCGGAGAAACCGTGGTGGCAAAGCTGCGCAACGGGCAGGAGTTCAAGGGGGCTGAGCAGCCCTATCTGGATCACCGCATCGCGCGTTTTGAGGTCATGCAAGGGCAAACGGCTTCTCCCTACCTCGGGCGGATGGGGGATATGCCGGCCTTTAGCGGCGATACAATGCAGGACGGGCTGGCCGTGCTGATCCACCAGACCCAGCCGCAGACCCTGACCTATGACAGCTGGGAAGAGTTTCAGGCCTTCATTGATCACAAGGCGTTTGGCGATATCCGCACGCAGCACCGGGCGCGCGGCCTGCCGGATGCAGGCTTTGTCGAGCAGTACACCCGCTATGCCAAGGCGCTGGTGGCAATCGGCGATGGCAAGGGGGCCGATCTCACCGCCGGGCTGGAGACCGAGATTGTCGCCCTCGCCAATCCCTATACGGATGACCTGACAGCAGGGCTTCCGGTCCGGGTGCTGTACCAGGGCAAAGCCCGGCCAGAGGCCCAGGTCGAAATCTTTGACAAGTCCCCGGATGGCGCAGTTACCATCAGCACCCGCCTGACGGACGCGCAGGGTGAGGCCGTTGTTCCCCTAGCCCCCGGGCACAGCTACCTGCTGGACACCGTGGTTCTGCGCCCTGCCCCGGATGGCAAGGATTACGTGTGGGAAAGCCTTTGGGCCGCCCTGACATTCGCGGTGCCTTCCCGGTGAAGCCGCTTGCAGAGGCCTGACAAAGGCGGCAATAGGTCAATATGACACAAGCCCCTAACTCTCAGACACCCGCCATCCTGTGCATCGGGTCGGTCCTGTGGGACATTATCGGCCGCTGCACCAATGAAATGCAGCGCGGATCGGACATGCCCGGGCGCATCACCCGCCTGCCCGGCGGTGTGGCCATGAACATCGCCATGACCTTGTCGCGCTTTGGCGTGAAGCCCGCACTGCTGACTTCTGTGGGCCGCGACCCCGAAGGCGACGAGCTGATCCATGCCTGCGGACACTTCGGCCTGATCACCGATCACATCTACCGCTCAGAGGACCTGCCCACCGACCGCTACATGGCTGTGGAAGGCGCCAACGGGCTGATTGCCGCCATTGCCGATGCGCATTCGCTGGAGGCCGCGGGCGACAAGATCCTGCGGCCGCTGTCCGATGGCTCGCTGGGCACCGAGGCCGCGCCTTATGAGGGCCAGGTGGCGCTGGACGGCAACCTGACGCTGTCGCTGCTGGACGACATTGTTGCCAGCCCGGCCTTTGCCAAGGCCGACCTGCGCGTCGCCCCCGCGTCGCCGGGCAAGGCGGAACGGCTGCGCCCGTTCCTGACCCGCACCCGCGGCACGCTCTATGTGAACCTGGAAGAGGCCGGCATCCTGTGCCAGGCGGAGTTCACCGACAGCGAAACCGCCGCCACGGCGATGCTGGACCGGGGTGCTGCCCGGGTGCTGGTCACCGATGGCGGCGCCTCTGCCACTGTGGCGGATGCCGAGGGCGCCATCACCCTGCATCCGCCCCGTGTTACCGTCGCCCGGGTGACCGGTGCAGGCGATACCTTCATGGCCGCCCATATCGTTGCCGAGGCACGGGGCGAAGACCGCAAAACCGCTTTGGCCTCAGCCCTCAAGGCTGCGGCAACCTACGTTTCAGGAGAACCCCCGCTTTGATCGACATTCAGTATTCGTCCGAAGTTCAGGCCGCCAAGGCCGCCGGACAGGCCATCGTTGCGCTGGAAAGCACCATCATCACCCACGGCATGCCTTACCCTCAGAATGTCGAGGTTGCTGCACAGGTGGAGCAGGACATCCGCGACTCTGGCGCCGTGCCCGCCACCATGGCGGTCATAGAAGGCGTGCTGCATGTGGGTCTTGAGCCCGACCAGTTGCAGGCGCTGGGTCAAGCCAAGGGCGTTGCCAAGATCTCCCGTGCTGACATGCCCGCCTGCATCGCCACCGGCAGCACCGGCGCGACCACCGTTGCAGCCACCATGATTGCGGCACGGCTGGCGGGCATTTCCGTCTTTGCCACCGGCGGCATCGGCGGAGTCCATAAGGGCGCTGAGACCTCTTTCGACATTTCCGCCGACCTGATGGAGCTGGCGCAAACCCCGGTGACCGTTGTGGCCGCAGGCGCCAAGGCGATCCTCGACCTGCCGAAGACGCTGGAAGTTCTGGAAACCCAAGGAGTGCCGGTGATTGCCTACCGGCAGGACAGCTTCCCCGCCTTCTGGTCGGCCGTGTCGGAGCTGAAGGCGCCGCTGCGCATGGATGACCCGGCCCAGATCGCCCGCGCCCATGCCACGCGCCAGGCCATGGGCCTGCCCGGGGGCCAGCTGGTGGCCAACCCGATCCCGGCAGACGCCCAGATTGCAGCAGAGGACCTGGCTCCGGTGATCGCCCAGGCCCAGTCCGAAGCGGACGCGCAGGGTGTTGCAGGCAAAGATGTTACTCCTTTCCTGTTGAGCCGCATTTTCGAGCTGACCGAAGGCCGCTCGCTCACGGCGAACATCGCCCTGGTGCGCAACAATGCCCGGCTGGCGGCAAAGATCGCACAGGAACTCAACAATCTCGCACAATGAGTTGATTTTTGGGGCGGAAACCATTGCTCCGCCCCAAAACAGTGCCTAGGTTCCAGCGGAATTCCTGGATAACCGATCTATGACCACGCCATTCGACGAAGAACCCCACCGCCGCCGCGGCCTGTTTGCCAGCCTGCGCGCCTCTTTCTTTACCGGCATCGTAGTGATTGCCCCGGTGGGACTGACTATCTGGCTGTTGTGGTCGGTGATGGGCTGGATCGACAGCGTGGTGCTGCCGCTGGTGCCGCACACCTTCCGCCCCGAGCAGTACATCGGCATCAACCTGCGCGGCGTCGGACTGATCATCTTCCTGCTGTTCACCATCGTCGTGGGCTGGATCGCCAAGGGCCTTATCGGCCGCTCGCTGATCAATTTCGCCGAAAGCCTAGTGGACCGGATGCCGGTGGTGCGCACAGTCTATTCCGGCATCAAGCAGATTTCCGAGACCGTCTTTGCCCAGTCTGAGCGCAGTTTTGAGAAGGCCTGCCTGGTGCAATACCCGCGCAAGGGCATCTGGGCCATCGGCTTCATCTCCACCAATGCCAAGGGCGAGATCGCCAAGCGGGCGGAAACCAGCGGCGGGCTGGTCAGCGTCTTTCTTCCGACCACACCGAACCCCACGTCCGGCTTCCTGCTGTTCGTGCCGGAGGAGGACGTGATCGAGCTGGATATGACGGTGGAGGACTCGGCCAAGCTGGTGATCTCTGCAGGACTGGTCTACCCCAACCCCAAGGACCCCACCAAGCCGGTGGAAAACGGCAAGAAGCCTAAGGCGCTGGAAAAAGAAGACGCCTAACCGAACATCGCCGGCAGATCGGCGGAGGAGCGCACGCCCAGGTTTTCCCGGTCCCGCGCAAGGAAGGCCTCTGCCGCGTCGCGCCCTGCCTGCTTCAGCCGCGCCAGGATCTGCGGCACCGGAAACAGCTTGGTCGTGACCGACAGCTGCGTCATCAGATCGTCATCGGCAATCATGTGAACCCGCACCTGTTTCATCCGGCCCTTCCGGATAGTGCCATCGGCAAGCAGCCGTTGCACGAAGTTGATTGCCCGCAGCTCCCGCAGCAGCGACGAGTTAAAGCTGATCTCATTCACCCGGTTGCGGATCTGCTGCGGCGTCTTCGGGATCTCGTCGCGCTCCAGCGGGTTGATGTTGACGATCACCACATCCCCCGGCAGCGCGTCGCGGAACAGCGGAAACAGCGCCGGGTTGCCGGTATAGCCGCCGTCCCAATAGGCCTCCATCCGGCCGGTTTCCGGGTCCTCGATCTCAACAGCCTGAAACAGGTCCGGCAGGCAGGCGGAGGCAAGAACCGCGTCGGTGCTGATCTCCTCCCCCTCGAAGATGCGGATCTTGCCGCTGCGCACGCAGGTCGCGCAGATGAACAGTTCCGGCCCTTCGCCGGCACAGACTTCGGCAAAGTTGAACTGTTCCACCACCTTGCGCAGCGGATTCTCGTAAAACGGCCCGTAGTGATAGGGAGAGATCACCTGGCTCAGGCTTTCCAGCGGCGAAAACGGCATCGCTGCTTCCAGCGTCCCGGCCCAGGCCACTGCGTCAAACCGCGTCAGCCAATGGGCAAAGCGCATGTCGCCCACCGCCCCCATCCGCTGCCACAGCCGCTCCAGCGCCGCCTTGGCGCCTGCGCGCCCGTCCTGCACCATTCCGGCTTTGAACGCAGCGCCGTTCAGCGCCCCGGCCGAGGTCCCGGTGATGCCCGCGACCTCGATCCCGTCCTCCTCCAGCAGCCGGTCGAGCACGCCCCAAGTAAAGGCCCCATGCGCGCCGCCGCCCTGCAGGGCCAGATTAATCCGTGTCACCAAACGCCACCTGCCTATTTCACCTTTGTGAAAATACTCCGGGGGTGAATTGCCCCTTCAAGGGGCAAGAGGGGGCCGGCCCCCTCCTGCCGTCTCCCCGAAAGCCTACAGCGCCGTCCAGCCGCCGTCGACGCTGATGGTGGTGCCGGTGATCTGCGCCGCCGCGTCCGAACACAGGAACGCCGCGGTGCCGCCCAGCTGCTCCACGGTGGCGAACTCGCGGCTCGGCTGGCGCTCCAGCATGACCTTCTTGATCACCTCTTCCCGGCCCATGTTGTATTTCTCCATGGTGTCGGGGATCTGCGCCTCGACCAGCGGCGTCAGCACATAGCCCGGGCAGATCGCATTGCAGGTGATCGGCTCCTCCGCGGTTTCCAGCGCCACTGTTTTGGTCATCCCAACCACCCCGTGCTTGGCGGCCACATAAGCGGCCTTGTAGGGCGAAGCGGTCAGCCCGTGCGCTGACGCAATATTCACGATCCGGCCCCAGCCCGCCGCACGCATCCTTGGCAGTGCTGCCGCCATGGTGTGGAAATTCGAGTTCATGTTGATGGCGATGATCGCATCCCATTTTTCCTGCGGAAACTCGTCGATCGGCGACACATGCTGAATGCCCGCGTTGTTCACCAGGATGTCGCAGGCCCCGGCCTTTTCGATCAGCGCGCGGCAGTCCGCGCCCTTGGACATATCGGCCTGGACGTACTGGGCCTTGACGCTGAACTCACGGGCGAGTTCAGCTGCCAGCGCGTGATCCTCCTCCCGGTCGGTGAAGGAGTTCAGCACCACATTGGCCCCTGCCCGCGCCAGTTCGCGAGCAACCCCCAGGCCAATGCCAGAATTCGATCCGGTGATAACGGCGGTCTTGCCTTGCAATGTCATCGCTTCCTACCCCATGGCTGATTGAAACTGCCGCCACTGTGCCATGCTGCAGATGCAAAAGAAACGCGTAAGACTACGGATGCCGGGGCGGCCATTGCCGCCATTTCCATCGTTCAAAAAAGCAGAGAAACGGGCAGAAAAAAACGCCCGCACGAGGCGGGCGTTAGTTATTGAGGCAGGTTTCATACAGGCAAGAAACCTATCGAGCAGTGACCCCTTTATAAGCAATTTCCGGCTTTCGTCCAAGCTAAAAGTTTGAAAAGACGAAAAAGCGCACGTAGCGTGCGGAGGCAAGAAAATAAGGGCAGAGCGGGATTGTTGTGAAACTGCAAAAAGAAAATTTCCGGACTCTTGGCGCGGCGCTGGCAGGAATCACCCTGGCCTTTGCCGCGAATTTCGCGCAGGCAGAATCGGCCCATGGCATAGCTATGTACGGGGACCCCGCGCTGCCACCGGATTTTGTGTCTTTACCCTATGCAAACCCGGACGCGCCCAAAGGCGGCAAGGTTGTTTTCGGCAATACCGGAGGTTTTGACAGCCTCAACCCGTTCACCCTTAAGGGGACCACTCCGTGGCAGCTGAGGTTCTGGGGATACGAGAGTCTGATGGGCCGCTCCTGGGATGAACCGTTCACGCTTTACGGGCTTCTGGCCGAATCGGTTGAGGTGCCCGAGGACCGTTCCTGGGTCGAATTCACCCTGCGCGAGGGAGCCCGATTCTCTGACGGCAGCCCGGTGACCGCCGACGACGTGATCTGGTCCTACGAGACATTGGGCACCAAGGGCCACCCGCGCTACCGCGGGTTCTGGACCAAGGTGGAGAAGATCGAACAGACCGGCCCGCGCAGCCTGCGGCTGACCTTCAACACCGAGGACCGGGAATTGGCGCTGATCGCCGGGCTACGCCCGATCCTCAAGAAGGCGCAATGGGAGGGGAAGGAGTTCGGCAGCGACGAGATCGAAGGCGCCCCCATCGGCACCGGCGCCTATGTGGTGAGCAGTTTTGAACCCGGCCGCTTTGTTAGTCTGTCCCGCAACCCGGATTACTGGGGCGCAGATCTGCCTTTGCGCCGCGGCACCCAGAATTTCGACACCCTGCGCATCGACTTTTTTGGCGATGAAACCGTTTTGTTCGAGGCGTTCAAAGCCGGCGAGCTGAGCGCGGTGCGCGAGTTCAACGCCGACAAATGGGACAGCGTCTACAGCTTCCCGGCCATCACCCGCGGCGATGTGGTCAAAAGCGAGATCCCGCATCAGCGCCCCTCCGGCATGACGGGGCTGGTGATGAACACGCGGCGCGCACCGCTGGATGACTGGCGGGTGCGCGAGGCGCTGCTCCTGGCCTTTAACTTCGAGTACATCAACGGCACCGTGACCGGCGGCACCCAACAGCGGATCAGCTCCTATTTCTCCGGCTCGGTGCTGGGGATGCGGCCCGGCGCGGCGGAGGGCAAGGTCCGCACGCTGCTGGCCCCCTTTGCGGACAGCCTGCTGCCCGGCACGCTGGAAGGTTACACCCTTCCCCAGGGTGACGGCAGCAAGCGCAACCGCGGAAACTTGCGCAAAGCAATGAAACTGCTGGAAGAATCCGGCTGGACTGTTACGGACGGGGTCCTGCGCAATGCAGAAGGCACGCCGCTGACGCTCAGCGTGCTGATCCGCCAGGGCGACGGCGAGATGAAGACCGTCACCGAGATCTACGCCCGCGCGCTGGAACGGCTGGGCATCACGCTGACGCCTGAGACCGTGGACAATGCGCAATATGCAGAACGCGAGAACGCCTATGACTTCGACCTCACCCGGTTCCGCCGGGAACTGTCGCTGAGCCCCGGCAACGAGCAGCGCTATTACTGGGGCAGCGACGGCGTGGATCAGCCCGGCAGCCGCAACCTGATGGGCATGGACAGCCCGGCGGCAGAGGCAATGATCGACGCGATGCTGACCGCAACGGAGCCGGAGGATTTCACCGCCGCGGTGCGCGCGCTGGACCGGGTGCTGACCGCGGGGCGCTATGTCATTCCGTTCTGGAGCTTCGACACCGGCCGTATCGCCCACATCAAGGAAATGCGGTTCCCGGACAGATTGCCGATCTATGGCGACCGCACCGAGTTCATGCCCGACGTCTGGTGGTATCAGGCAGACTGACCTTTCCGGTCTGCGCCTTGCCCTGCGCACTGTCCTGTTGACAGCCAGCATCTATTTCCGTATTTCGCGAAATATGGAAATAGAACTTTCAGATAGGCTCAGCGCCCTTGCGCATCCGAACCGGCTGGCGCTGTTCCGGCTGCTGATGCGGCGTTATCCGGATGGCGTTCCCGCCGGCGAGATCGCACAAGCGCTGAAGTTCAAGGCAAACACCGCCTCGGCTTATTTATCGGCGTTGAAACAGGCCGGATTGATCACTCAGCAGCGCACCGGCACCTCGCTGATGTATGCCGCGAACCTGCCGGGGCTGCGCGGCATGTTTGATGCGCTCTTGTCCGGCTGCTGCCGGAACCGTCCCGATATCTGCTCGCCGGCCTTGAGCGGCGAAACAATCGCGCCGGATGCTGAACGGCCTTTGAACGTCCTGTTCGTCTGCACTGGAAACTCGGCCCGGTCTCTGCTGGCCGAGGCGATCCTGAACCACGAGGGCGGCGGCAAGTTCCGCGCCTACTCCGCAGGCACCCGGCCGTCCGCCGCACCGCGCCCCGAAGTGATGTCCCTGCTGCAGGCCAAGGAGATTGACACCAGCGGCCTGCACTCCAAGGATCTGAGCGCCTTTACCGGCCCGGACGCGCCGCAGATGGATTTCATCTTCACCGTCTGCGACCACGCCGCAAACGACGAATGCCCGGCCTGGCCCGGCCAGCCGATGAGCGCCCATTGGGGCCTGGCAGACCCGGCAAAGGCAACGGGCACCGACGCCGAGCGCCGACTGGCCTTCCAGCAGGCCTACGGGCTTTTGCGCAACCGGATCAAAGCCTTTGCTGCGCTGCCCTTCGAAACCCTCGACCGCATGTCGCTCCAGCACCAGGTCGACAGCATCGCCGGCATGAACTCAACCGACTAATCCAACAGAACGGCCAACACAGATGAACATTCTCGTCCTTTGCACGGGCAACTCCGCGCGCTCCATCCTGCTGGAGTCGATTTTCAACACCCATGGCGCAGGCCGCGTCCGGGCCTATTCGGCTGGCTCCAATCCTACCGGTAAAGTGCATCCCCAGTCTTTGGCGCTGCTGGCGGAACTGGGCCATGACACCTCCGGCGCGCGGTCCAAGAGCTGGGATGAGTTTGCCGGCGCCGAGGCACCGGAGATGAATATCGTGATCACCGTCTGCGCCTCTGCCGCCGGTGAAACTTGCCCGGTCTGGCCCGGTGCGCCGCTGCGCGCCCATTGGGGCGTCGAAGACCCGGCAGCAGCGGGGCAGCCGGACTGGGACGCGGCCTTCCGCACCGCCTATTCCACCCTGGAAAAGCGCGCAAAGGCGCTGCTGGCGCTGCCGTTCGAAACCATGGCCCCGGCTGAACTCTCGCAGCTGCTCAAGCGGATCGGAGACATCGCATGACCGCGCAGAAACTGCTGGCCGAGGGGCTGGGCACCGCCATGCTGCTGATCGGGGTGGTCGGCTCCGGCATCATGGCCGAGACGCTGGCGGATGGAAACGTGGCCCTGGCGCTGCTGGCCAATGCGATTGCCACCGGCTGTATGCTCTATGCCATTATCACCACCCTTGGCCCCATTTCCGGCGCCCATTTCAACCCGGCGGTGACGCTGGCCTTTGCCCTGCGGGGCGAGCATTCCTGGAGCGCGGCAGCGCCTTACATCCTGGTGCAGATCGGCGGTGGCATCCTTGGGGTCTGGGCCTGCCACGTGATGTTCGACCTTGCAATTCTGCAAAGCTCCGCCACCATGCACCGCACCGGAACCGCGCAGTGGTTTTCTGAGATCCTGGCCACTTTCGGACTGCTGTTCGTGATCTTCGGCGGCCTCCGCTCGCGGCCCGAGGCAGTGCCTGCGCTGGTCGGCCTCTACATCACCGGCGCCTACTGGTTCACCTCCTCAACCAGCTTTGCCAACCCGGCAGTCACCATCGCCCGCGGCTTCAGCGACACCTTCGCCGGCATCTACCCGGGCCACATCCCGATGTTCATCCTGATGCAGCTGATCGCGGTCGGCATCGGCCATCTGGTGCTGCCGCGGCTGTTTGCCGCCCGCTGACAGGCGGCAAATTTCCGCCTAGCCAGGCCGCCCGGGGGACCCCTCCGGGGGGCACCGTTACAAAAATTCACGAAAAGTGTTACCATGGGCGTCCAACAACCATAAACCGTTTGTCAGGGAGTGCCCCCCATGCCTGTACAAGCAGCAGCTGCCAGCTGGATTGACAGGATGCCCCGCATCAAACAGCGCTTTCCTCATCTGAAAGCAAGCAACGCGCCGTCGATACTGGATGACCGGGACAAATTCGTCGCCTATCTGGCACGGACCCACCATCTTACCCTGAATGAAGCCAAGGAAGAGGTAGAGGATTTTCTGTACATAGAAAGCCTGCTGCGGGAGCTGGACAGCCGCCCGCACTGATCCCCTGCGTCAGGCCAGAGACGTCACCCAGAGGATCGTCGCGTCCTCGGGGCTGACGGAAATCACGTTATGGCCCATCGCCGCGTCGTAATAGGCGCTGTCGCCGCGGCGCATCTCCACCGGCTCGTAGAACTCCGTGTAAAGCTTGACCACGCCGGTCAGCACATAGAGGAATTCTTCGCCGTCGTGGCGCACCCAGCCATCGAATTCATCCATCGACCGCGCCCGCACCCGCGCGCGGTACGGCAGCATCTGCTTGCGGGTCAGCCCGTCGGCCAGCAGCTCGTGCTCATATGTCGCGGTGGCGTGCGCCGAGCCGTCGCCGGACTTGGTCACCGTCATCCGCCCGTTCACCTGGTCCCGCTGCGGCGGAGTGAACAGCTGCGGGATGGAAATCTGCAGCCCTTCTGCCAGCTTCTTCAACGCCTCGTAAGTCGGTGACATCTGGCCGTTTTCGATTTTCGACAGGGTCGAGCGCGCCAGCCCCGCCTGATTGGCCGCATGTTCCAGCGTCCAATCGCGCGCTTTCCGCAGCTCGCGCACGCGGGCGCCCAGGTCCAGGGGTTCTGCTTGATCGTCGCCGCCGTTGGCGCGGGCGATGGTGATCAGGGATTTCGGATCGCGGCTTTTCATGAGAACTCTATAAGCCGCACCTGCGCGCCTTGCAACGCAGGACAGCGCGGGCTAGCCATTTGCCATGCTGTCGGTTTTTGATCAGGGGCCGTTTGCGCCCTGCCCTTCGCCCTTCAATCTTGCGGCCCATGTGCTGCGCCATGCCGCGCGGCTGGCGGACAAGACTGCGCTGTCGGTGCTTGACGGCGATGCCAGCGAGGACTGGAGCTATGCCCGGCTGGAAGCCGCCGTGCGCGGCACCGGAACCGGGCTGCTGCGGGCCGGGCTGAAACCCGGGGACATCGTGCTGATGCGGCTCGGGAACACGGTGGAGTTTCCGGTTGCCTATCTCGGCGCCATCGCCGCCGGGCTGGTGCCGGTTCCGACCTCAGCCCAGCTGACGGAGGTGGAAACCGCCCGGATGATTGCGGATCTGGCGCCGGCCGCGGTGCTGCGCGATCCGGCGGTGGCCTGTGCGAGTCACCCGCGGCAGATCACCATTGCGGATCTTCTGCCGATGCACGAATTGCCGCCCTGCGACTTCGCTTATGGCAATCCTGGCAGACTGGCCTATGTGGTCTACACCTCCGGCACCAGCGGAAATCCGCGCGCCGTGGCGCATGCCCACCAAGCGGTCTGGGCGCGGCAGATGATGGTGGATGGCTGGTACGGCCTGACGGAGGATGACCGGCTGCTGCATGCCGGCGCCTTCAACTGGACCTACACCCTGGGCACCGGGCTGATGGACCCTTGGGCGGCAGGCGCCACGGCACTCATCCCCGCCCCCGGCACGCCGCCGGAGGACCTGCCCGCCCTGCTGCGCCACCACCGCGCCACGATCTTTGCCGCGGCCCCCGGGGTCTACCGCAAGTTCCTGCGCGAGGGGGCCTTGGGCCTGCCCGACCTGCGGCACGGGCTTTGCGCAGGTGAAAAACTGTCCCGTCATGTGCATGAAGCATGGGAGACTGCCACAGGCTGCGGGCTTTACGAGGCTTTCGGGATGTCCGAGTGCTCAACCTTCATCTCCTCCTCACCGTCGCACCCGGCGCGGGACGGCGCCCTGGGCCAGCCGCAGCCGGGCCGCAGGGTTGCAATCATCGGCGCGGACGGGCCGGTGCCGATGGGCGAGGAAGGCACCATCGCCATCCACCGCTCCGACCCGGGACTGATGCTGGGCTACCTGAACGCGCCAGAGGAAACCGCGGCCCGTTACCAGGGCGACTGGTTCCTGACCGGCGATCAGGGGGCGATGTCGGCGGACGGCCAGATCCGCTACCTGGGGCGCGGCGACGACATGATGAATGCGGGCGGCTACCGGGTGTCGCCGATTGAAGTCGAAACCGCACTGGCCGCCCATCCCGGCATCACCCTGGCCGGCGCCGCCGCAGTTGAGGTGAAAGAGGACACCTATATCATCGCCGCCTTCTACACCGGTCCCGAAGAGTTGAAGACGGAAGAGCTGCAGGCCTTTGCATCCCGGCGCCTGGCCCGCTACAAGCAGCCCCGCGCATACGTCCATCTGGACGCGCTGCCCACCGGCGCCAACGGCAAACTGCTGCGCCGCGCCCTGCCTGCCCTGTTCAAAGGATGACCCAAATGGCCACCGTCAAGCTCGACATCCTGTCGGACCCGATCTGCCCCTGGTGCTATATCGGCAAGACCCATCTGGACAAGGCGCTGGCAGAGGTGCCGGACCACCCGTTTGTCATCGAGTGGCACCCGTTCCAGCTGAACCCCGAGATGCCGCGCGAGGGCATGGACCGGCGCGAGTACCTAGAGCGCAAGTTCGGCGGCAAGGACGGCGCGGTAAAGGCTTACGCACCGGTGGTGGAGCACGCGGAAATGGCCGGGCTGACGATCAATTTCGAGGCCATGAAACGCACCCCCAACACGCTGGACGCGCACCGGCTGATCCATTGGGCCGGGATCGAGGGCAAGCAGGCAGAGGTCGTGGACGCCCTGTTCAAGGCCTATTTCGTGGACGCCAAGGACATCGGCGACCATGCGGTTCTGGCGGAAATCGCTCAGGACGCAGGAATGGAGGCGGATGTCACCGCACGGCTTCTGGAGGGCGACAGCGATGTGCAGGAGATCCGCGACCGCGACGCCCATTCCCGCAAGATGGGGGTGAATTCCGTCCCGACCTTCATCGTTGCCAACCAGCACGCGGTGCCCGGTGCGCAGCCGCCGGAACTGTGGAAGCAGGTGATCGAAGATATCCTGCAGCAGCTGAAAGCAGCAGACGCCGGCTGAACCGCCGCGAAATTGCTTAGCATCGCAACCATGCACAGAGGCCTGTGCAGCCGGGCGCTGGCACGGCTGGCGGGTTTATGGTAGCGGAAGCGGACGGCTCCCAGACCGGCCTCATTCCCCGGATCCATCTGAAGAGCTGTTAGAGGTTTCAGATGTCACAGTCCCCCGCCCATGGCATGGCCAAGGCAGAATTCATCGCGCTGATTGCGATGATGTTTGCCACCATTGCGCTGTCGATCGACGCCATGCTGCCCGCTTTGCCGGAGATCGGCCAGACGCTCAGCCCGGACAACATCAACCGGGCGCAGCTGGTGCTGACCTCCTTTGTGCTGGGCATGGGTCTCGGCACCTTCTTTACCGGCCCGCTGTCGGATGCCTTTGGCCGCAAGCCGGTGGTCGCTGCGGGCTGCGCCCTTTATGTCCTGGCCGCGCTGACCGCCTGGCTGTCCCCCTCGCTGGAGGTCTTGCTGATCTCGCGCGTGCTGATGGGAATTGGTGCTGCCGGCCCGCGGATTGTGGGCGTTGCCGTTGTCCGCGACCTTTACTCTGGCCGCGAAATGGCCCGCCTGATGTCGATTGCCATGATGATCTTCATGATTGTTCCGGCCATTGCCCCCTTGATGGGCGCAGGCATCATCGCGCTGTCCGGCTGGCGCGCCATTTTCCTGCTGTTTGCGCTGTTTGCCGCCGTCATTGTCCTCTGGACCAGTGTCCGCCTGCCGGAGACGCTTGCCGCTGACGACCGCCGCGCTTTCCGTGCGCCGCTGTTGATGGCCGCAGTCAAGGAGATGCTCACCCACCCCACGGTTCGATTGTCGATCATGGTGCAGACGCTCTGCCTGGGCATGCTGTTCACCATGCTGACCATGGTGCAGCCGGTCTATGACATCATCTTTGGCCGTGCGGACAGCTTCCCCTTCTGGTTCGGGCTGGTCGCAGTGATTTCCGGCACCGCCAGCCTGCTGAACGCGGCCATCGTGGTCCGGATTGGCATGCGCCGCATCGTCACCGTTTCGCTGGCCGCCCAGATCCTGATCACCGGCGCGATGCTGCTGATCAGCGGCTGGAGCCTGCCGGATCCGTGGATGTTCGGCCTGTTTGTGGCTTGGCAGGCCAGCGTTTTCTTCATGGTGGGCACCACCGTCGGCAATCTCAACGCCATGGCGATGGAGCCGATGGGCCATATCGCCGGTATGGCGGCCTCGGTGATCGGGGCGATCTCGACCGTTCTGGCCGCCGCCGTCGCCGCCCCTGTCGGGCTGCTGTTCGACGGCTCGCTGGTGCCGCTGGCAGCGGGGCTTTTGATCATGGCCTGCATCGCCTTCCTGCTGATGCTGCAAATGGCCAAGGCCGAGGCGCGCTTGCCCGCAGAATAAGCGCCTTGCCCGCAACCTGGCCGCTCCCTAACCTTCCCATGTGAATGGGGAGGTTTTTTTCATGGGCTATGATTACGATCTCGGCAGTTATTCCTGCCCGGTGACAACAGCTTCGTCCGAGGCGCAGCTCTGGTTCGACCGGGGACTGGTCTGGACCTACGGCTACAATCACGAGGAGGCCGTCGCCTGCTTCCGCCGCGCGCTGGAACACGATCCGGACTGCGCCATGGCCCATTGGGGCGTGGCCTATGCGGCAGGACCGAACTACAACCTGCCTTGGGACCTGCGCGATGATAAGGGCCGCGCCAAGGCACTGGTGGAAGCTTACGACGCTGCCCAGGCCGCGCTGAGCGGTATCGAAGGCTGCTCAGAGGTTGAGCAACAGCTGATCCGCGCCATTCAGGCCCGTTACCCCCAGCGCGAAACGGTCGAAGACATGCACGCCTGGGACTACGATTTTGCCGGGGCGATGCGCGCAGCCTTTGCCGCCTGCCCCGATCATCTGGACCTGCGCACGGTCTTTGCCGAAAGCCTGCTGAACCTGACGCCCTGGCAGATGTGGGATCTGAAGTCCGGCCTGCCCGCCGACGGTGCCGCCACGCTGGAGGCGCAGGAGGTGCTGGAACGGGCGATGGACAGTGAACCGGGCGCAATGCAGCATCCCGGGCTGCTGCATCTCTACGTGCATTTGATGGAAATGTCGCCGACGCCCGAAAAAGCGCTGAAGGCCGCGGATGTGCTGCGCACGCTGGTGCCGGATGCGGGCCATCTGGTGCATATGCCGACCCATATCGACGTGCTTTGCGGCGATTACCACAGCGTTGTGCACTGGAACCAAAAGGCGATAGAGGCGGACCTGAAGTTCTACGAGCGCGAAGGCGCCTTCAACATCTATACCGGCTATCGCCAGCATGATTACCACTTCGTCATCTTCGGGGCGATGTTCCTGGGCCAGATCGAACCCGCGCTGGCGGCCAATCAGGGCATTCTGGACACCACGCCGGAAGACATGCTGCGCATCGAAAGCCCGCCGATGGCGGACTATTTCGAAAGCTACATGGCGATGCACCCGCATATCCTGGTCCGCTTTGGCCGCTGGGATGAGGCGATGGCGCTGGAGCTGCCGGAGGATCAGAAACTTTACTGCACCCTGACCGCAAACACCCATTACGCCCGCGCCATTGCCTATGCCGCCACCGGCCGCGTGGCAGAGGCAGAGGCGGAGGAGCAGCTTTTCCTGGCCGCCAAGGCCCGGGTGCCCGACACCCGTCTGCTGCACAACAACCGCGTTGTGGATCTGCTTGAAATCGCAACGGAAATGCTGCGCGGCGAGATTGAGTACCGCAAGGAGAACTTTGACGCGGCATTTGCGCATCTGCACCGCTCGACGGAGCTGGACGACAACCTGCCCTATGATGAACCCTGGGGCTGGATGCAGCCCACCCGCCACGCGCTGGGGGCGCTGCTGTTCGAGCAGGGACGCATTGAGGAGGCCGAAGCCGTCTACCGCGCCGACCTCGGGCTGGACGGCACCTTGTCACGCGCATCCGTGCATCCCGGCAATATCTGGAGCCTGAAGGGGCTGCATGACTGCCTGAAAGCCCGCCGCGAAACCGTTGAAATCCGGCACATTAAACAGCAGCTGGATCTGGCGCTGGCGCGGGCGGACCAGGCCGTGGGCGCGTCCTGTTTCTGCGCCCAGGCAGCGATGGCGCCCAGCCCCTGCTGCGGCTGAGCAAATTTTCTGCGAAGAAATTTGCCAAGGAAATTCAAATTTCCTTGGCACCCGGGATCAGGCCTTGGCTTTCTTCTTCTCGGCCACGACCTTTTCCGCCAGGTCGCGGGCAATGGCAAAGGCGCCCTTGATCTTGTCGGCGTCTTTCTTCCAGTCGCGGCGCACGACGATCTTGTTGTCCTTCACCTTGGCCAGACCGTTCTGGCCCTGGATGAACTCCACCAGCCCCTGCGGCGAGGCGAATTTGTCGTTGTAGAACTGGATCGTCGCGCCCTTCGGGCCGCCATCCATCTTGGCGATGCCTGCGCGTTTGCACATCGCCTTGATGCGCACCACCAGCATCAGCGTGTTCACTTCCTTCGGCAGCTTGCCGAAGCGGTCGATCAGTTCAGCCGCAAAGCCTTCCAGCTCCACCTTGGTCGACAGCGACGACAGGCGGCGGTAAAGGCCCAGGCGCACGTCCAGATCCGGCACGTACTCCTCCGGGATCAGCACCGGAACGCCCAAGTTGATCTGCGGCGCCCACTGATCGTCGGCATCCGACAGGCCTTCCATCTCACCCGCCTTGATCTTGGCAATCGCCTCTTCCAGCATCGACTGGTACAGCTCATAGCCGACATCGCGCATCTGGCCCGACTGCTCCTCGCCCAGAAGGTTGCCGGCACCCCGGATATCAAGGTCTTGCGACGCAAGGGTAAAGCCCGCGCCCAGCGTGTCGAGCGAGCCGAGCACCCGCAGGCGCTTCTCTGCGGCCGGGGTCAACCGCTGGCGCGGCTTGGTGGTTAGGTAGGCATAGGCACGGGTCTTGGAGCGCCCCACGCGGCCCCGGATCTGATAGAGCTGGGACAGGCCGAACATGTCGGCGCGGTGCACGACCATGGTGTTGGCGGTCGGGATGTCCAGCCCGCTTTCGACGATCGTGGTGGCCAGCAGCACATCGTATTTACCGTCATAGAAGGCGTTCATCCGGTCGTCGAGTTCCCCCGCCGCCATCTGCCCGTGTGCCACCACGTAACTAAGTTCCGGCAGCTGCGCCTTCAGGAACTCTTCCACGTCCGGCAGATCGGTGATCCGCGGCACCACATAAAAGCTCTGGCCGCCGCGGTAATGCTCGCGCAACAGCGCCTCGCGGATGGTGACGCTGTCGAATTCGCTGACATAGGTTCGGATTGCCAGCCGGTCCACGGGGGGCGTGCCGATGATCGACAGATCGCGCACACCGGTTAGGGACAGCTGCAAGGTGCGCGGGATCGGCGTGGCCGTCAGGGTCAGCACATGGATGTCGCTGCGCAGCTGCTTCAGCCGTTCCTTGTGGGCGACGCCGAAGTGCTGCTCCTCGTCGATGATCAAGAGGCCGAGGTTCTGGAACTTGATGTTCTTGGCCAGAACCGCGTGGGTGCCGACCACGATGTCGACGGTGCCCTTGGCCAGTCCTTCGCGGGTCTGGCTTGCTTCCTTGGCGCTAACAAAGCGCGACAACTGCCTGACCTGCAACGGGAAACCGCGGAACCGTTCGGCGAAAGACGCGGCGTGCTGGCGGGCCAACAGCGTGGTTGGCGCAACCACCGCCACCTGCAGGCCCGACATCGCGGCGACAAAGGCCGCGCGCATCGCCACCTCGGTCTTGCCAAAGCCCACGTCGCCGCAGATCAGCCGGTCCATCGGCTGGCCGGAGTGCAAATCCTCCATCACGTCTTCAATGGCGCGTAGCTGGTCGTCGGTCTCCTGATAGGGGAAACGCGCCGAGAACTCCTCCCAGGCGTGCGGCGGCGGATCCATCACCGGCGCCTTGCGCAGGGCGCGTTCGGCGGCAATGCGGATCAACTTGTCCGCCATCTCGCGGATGCGTTCCTTGAGCTTGGCCTTCTTAGCCTGCCAGGCGCCGCCGCCAAGCCGGTCCAGAAGCCCTTCCTCATGCCCGTATTTGGACAAGAGTTCGATATTTTCGACCGGCAGGTACAGCTTTGCCTGTTCGGCGTATTCCAGCAGGATGCATTCATGCGCCGCGCCCGCCGCAGTCACCACTTCCAGCCCCTTGTAGCGGCCAATGCCGTGGTCCACGTGCACCACCAGATCGCCGGGAGTCAGCGATTGGGTTTCGGTCAGGAAGTTCTCTGCCTTGCGGCGTTTCTTCGGCGCCCGGATCAATCGGTCGCCCAGCACGTCCTGCTCCGAGATCACCGTCATGTCCGGCGCCTCAAAACCGTGCTCCAGTGCCCAGACCGCCAGATGCAGGCCGGACTTGCCGATGCGGGTGCCATCCATCACCGGGATCGCTTCGGCCAGGCCCTCATCCTCGATCAGTCCGGCCAGACGTTCCCGCGCACCTTCGGAGTAAGAGGCGATGAGAACCGGACCCTCTTGCATCCGCGCCTTAATGTGCGTGGCCAAGGCGCCGAAAAGGCTGATGTTTTCCTGCTGACGCTCCGGCGCAAAGTTGCGCCCGATGCGGCCGCCCGCATCCGCCACGCCGGGGCCGGAGGCCTGCGGCAGCGGATGGAACTGCACCACCCGCATATCCGCAACAGCCACCTCCCAGGCCGTATCGTCCAGATACAGCAAACCCGGCGGCGTCGGTTTGTAGACGGTGTCGATCCGCCCCTTCTGCTCCAGCGCGTGCTTGCGGGTGCCGTACTGGTCCTCGATGCTGTCCCAGCGCGCCAGCCGCGCGGGCGTCATCTGATCGTCCAGCGTGACGGTCGCCTGCGGCAGGTAGTCGAACAGCGTCTCCAGCTTCTCATGGAAGAACGGCAGCCAATGCTCGATCCCCTGGTGCTTGCGCCCTGCGCTGACCGCCTCGTAGAGCGGGTCGTCGGTTCCGGCCGCGCCGAACTCGATCCGGTAGTTCTGGCGGAACCGGGTGATCGCTGCCTCGTCCAGGATCACCTCGGAGACCGGCGCCAGTTCCACCACTTCCAGTTTCTCGGTGGTGCGCTGGGTCGCCGGATCAAAGCGGCGGGCGCCGTCCAGCACATCGCCAAAGAGGTCCAGCCGCACCGGGCCGCTTTCGCCCGGCGGAAAGATGTCGATGATGCCGCCGCGAATGGCATAGTCGCCCGGCTCCATCACGGTCGGGCTTTGGGAAAACCCCATGCGGACCAGGAAGTTGCGCAGCGCGTCTTCATCCACCTGGTGATCGACGCGGGCGGTAAATGCCGCCTCCCGCAGCACCTCCCGCGCAGGCACCCGCTGGCTGGCGGCATTGAGCGTGGTCAGCAGCACGAACTGCTTGGGCATCTGGTGCACCAGCGCCGCCAGCGTGGCCATCCGCGCCGCGGAGATGTCCGCATTCGGCGACAGCCGGTCATACGGCAGGCAGTCCCAGCCCGGAAACACAAACACCGGCAGGTCCGGCGCAAAGAAGGCAAGCGCGGCCCGCATCGCCTCCATCCGCTTGTCATCGCGGGCGACATGCATCACCGGCGCGCCGGATTTCTGCACTTCCTTCAGGATCAGCCGGGCATCGAACCCTTCGGGCGCACCGCCCATGGTGATTGCACGCTGTGCCATGCGTTGTCCTTTCCGGAACGCCGTTGGGTCCTGCCGCGGATCACAACGCCCCGATCGTCAGGTTCTGGTACATCCCCCAGAACGCCGTAACCAGAATTGAAACCGTGCCGACAAACTGGATGTACAGCCGGCAGAAGGACAGCCGCTTGCGCAGATCCTCGCCGGAAGCCCCCTCGCGCGCGATACGGCGCGCGGTCAGAAAGCTGATCAGCCCCACAACGGACATCGGAAAGGCCAGCAGAAACACCGCCTGCGCGATTTCCAGCAGGTAGACAAAGCCAAGCGTCGCCAGCGCCGACAGCAGGAAACATGCCAGCGCCACCAGCCAGGGGCCGGACACTTCGGCGATATAGAGCATCCGGTTCACGTTGACCCGGGTGATGTCCTCCAAATCCTGTTCGGCCTGCCCGCCGCGGCGGCGCGCCCGGTACACCATGTCGAAGGGAACACCCAGGATCCAGTGGCTGGCAGAGGACCACATGACCGCAAGCGAAATCCAGTACCAGAGGTTGGAGAACGACCGCAGGTCAATCATCTCGTAGATAATGTGAAGCAGATCCACTCCAGCCCCCATCTTGCCGCTGCCGGCCCTTCGGGCCTGTTTTATGTAACCGGCCCTATATCAACCGGGAAAGGCGCGCAGGCAAGCCCGCTTGGCACACAAGTTTTCCGGCGCGGCGAATGTGCCTCTTGTTCCCGGGGCCGCTTCCATGCCACCCATGGGCCAGCCAAAACGAGAGACCGCCATGAAGCCCACTGTCGCGCCCTTTCCCGCCGCCCGCCTGCGCCGCACCCGTGCCAGCCAGGCGATCCGCAATCTGGTGCAGGAAAACACCCTGACCCCGTCCGATTTCATCTGGCCGGTGTTTGTCCGCGAAGGGGAAGGCCAGGAGGAGCCCGTCGCCTCGATGCCGGGCGTGGTGCGCCGCTCGGTGGACAAGATCGCCGAAGCCGCAGCCGAGGCGCAGGCGCTGGGTATTCCTGCCATCTGCCTGTTTCCCTACACCGACGCCTCGCTCAAGACCGAGGATTGCGCCGAGGCCTGGAATCCGGACAACCTGACCAACCGCGCCATCCGCGCCATCAAGGACGCGGCGCCGGATATTGCGGTGATGACCGACGTGGCGCTGGACCCCTACAATATCAACGGCCACGACGGCTATGTGGTGGACGGCGAGATCGTCAACGACGCCACAGTCGAGGCGCTGGTCAAAATGACCCTGGCCCAGGCCGATGCCGGTGCCGACATCATCGGCCCGTCCGACATGATGGACGGCCGGATCGGCGCCATGCGTTCGGGATTGGAGCAAGCCGGCCACCACAATGTGGCGATCCTCTCCTACTCGGCCAAATACGCCTCTGCCTACTACGGGCCGTTCCGCGATGCGGTCGGCGCCTCCGGCGCGCTGAAGGGCGACAAGAAGACCTACCAGATGGACCCGGCCAACAGCGACGAGGCGCTGCGGCTGATCGAGCGCGACCTGATGGAAGGCGCCGACATGGTCATGGTGAAGCCTGGCATCGCCTATCTGGACATCTGCCACCGGGTGAAATCCGCCTTTGGCGTGCCGACCTATGCCTATCAGGTGTCCGGGGAGTATGCGATGATCCAGGCCGCGGCCCAGAACGGCTGGATCGATGGCGAAAAGGTGATGATGGAAAGCCTGATGGCCTTCAAGCGCGCGGGCTGCAACGGCATTCTCACCTATTTCGCCCCTGCCGCCGCCCGGCTGCTGAACGGCTGACATCCAAGGCCGGCGGCGCCGGATCACTTCAGCGGGAAGCCGCCAACATCGGCCTGCAAACGGATGACAGGCAGCGGTTTTCCGCGTATAACCCTGACCAGAGCCGGAACAAACCGGCCTTGGAGCAATTCATTACAGGCACCTGAAAATGAGCGATATTTCCTCTACCCGCATGACCCGCCGCGGTTTTGCCCTGGCCGCGCTGGCAGGCGCAGGCGTGACAGCCGCCTGCGGAAACGGCGTCGGCAACAGCAACGCCGCCACCATCGACGCCCGCGTTGATGCCACGCTGAACCAGATGTACAGCCAGTACCCTAACACCCGCACCCTTGCGGAGAAATCAACCGGCATGCTGGTGATGCCGCTGGTGACCGAGGCCGGATTTGTCTTTGGCGGCGCCTACGGTCGCGGCGCCTTGCGGATCAACGGCGTGACCGTCGACTATTACGCCACCTACAAGGGCAATGCCGGGCTGCAGATCGGCGCCCAGCAGTACGCCCATGTGCTGTTCTTCATGACCCAGGACGCGCTGGCTGGCTTCCGCCGCTCCTCCGGCTGGGCGGCAGGTGCCGATGTGGAATATGTGATCAAGGACGAAGGCAACGCGCTGAGCGCCGACACCAACACCCTGACCTCGCCGGTGCTGGCCGTGGTCTTTGCCCAGGCGGGCCTGCGTGTGGGCGCCACCCTGGAAGGCACCAAATACACCCGCATCATCCCCTGACCGGGCGCCGCGGAGGCGGCAGGATCCGCCTCGTCATCTGGCCGGAAATATCTCCGCCGGAGGCATGGCCTTTCCATCCGGAAAGGCCATTTCTTTTTGCCTTCAGCCGTCCAGCTTGCGCAGCCGCTTGAACAGCGACGAGGTGTCCCAGCGGCCGCCGCCCATTTTCTGCACATCCTTGTAGAACTGGTCGACCAGCGCCGTGACCGGCAGGCTGGCGCCGGTTTCATTTGCCGCGTCCAGGCAGATCCCCAGATCCTTGCGCATCCAGTCCACCGCAAAGCCATGCTCGAAATGATCGTCCAGCATGGTCTCGTACCGGTTGGCCATCTGCCAGCTGCCCGCCGCGCCCTGGCTGATCACCTCAACCACCGCGCGCCCGTCCAGCCCGGCCTTCTCGGCGAAATGCAGTGCTTCGCTCAAGCCCTGCACCAGGCCCGCGATGGCGATCTGGTTGCACATCTTGGTCATCTGGCCCGCGCCGCTCTCTCCGATGCGGCGGCAGATACGGGCATAGGCATCAATCACCGGCTCCGCGCGCGCATAGGCATCCTCGTCGCCGCCGCACATCACGGACAGCACGCCGTTCTCCGCCCCCGCCTGGCCGCCGGAGATCGGCGCATCGACAAAGGCGATCCCCTGCTCCGCTGCAGCCCCGTACAGCTCCCGCGTGACCTTGGCCGACACCGTGGTGTGATCGGTGAAAACCGTGCCCTTTCCCATGCCGGCAAAGGCCCCGTCGGCCCCCAGGCAGACCGAGCGCAGGTCGTCGTCATTGCCGACGCAGGCCATTACGAACTCCGCGCCGGAGGCCGCCGCCCGCGGGGTCGCCGCAAAATGGCCGCCATGCTGTTTGGCCCAGGCCTTGGCCTTGGCCTCGGTGCGGTTGTAGACGGTGACCTCATGCCCCGCGGCCTGCAGGTGCCCGGCCATCGGGTAGCCCATGACGCCAAGCCCCAGAAACGCGATTTTTGCCATCTGCTTTTCCCCTGATCTGTCTTCGCATATGTTGGCGCCAACCCTAACACCGCCGCCGCGGGGCGCAATCTGCCATGCGGCTGGAAATGACAAAAACCCAAGGGAAAACAACCGCTGATGGGACATCTTTTCCGCTGGCTGCTGCGCCTTGCTGCGGGCCTGATTCTGCTGAGCGTTCTGGCCGCTGCGCTGGTCTACTACCTGGCTTCGCAGTCGCTGCCCGAGTACGACAAGGAGCTGGCCCTGCCCGGCCTCTCCTCGCCAGTCGAAATCGTGCGCGATAATGCCAACGTGCCGCATATTTTCGGCAGCTTCGGCGCCAGCGACGAGGATGTCTACTTCGGCCTCGGCTATGCCCATGCCCAGGACCGGCTGTGGCAGATGGCGGTGATGCGGCGCACAGCCCAGGGCCGCCTGTCGGAAATTTTCGGCACCCGCACGGTGGAGACCGACACCTACCTGCGCCGTCTCGACCTCTACAATCTGGCGCGGCAGTCGGTGGAGGTGCAATCGCCGGAAGCGATGGCCGCGCTCAAGGCTTATGCTGATGGCGTCAACGCCCGGTTGCTGGAAATCAACGAGGACGCATTGGGCCGCGGCGCGCCGGAAATGTTCCTGTTTCAGATGCCGCTTGCCCCCTGGCAGCCCGCCGACAGCATCGCGGTCATGAAGCTGATGGCGCTGCAGCTGTCCGGCCACATGCGGGAAGAGATCCTGCGCGCCCGCACCTCGCTGGCGCTGAACGATGCGGACCGCATCCGGGACATCCTGCCGGATGCCCCCGGCAAGGGCCTGACCGCCCTGCCCGAATACGCTGAACTGGTGCCCGGTGCCCGGCAGTTTGCCGCCGCGGTGCCCGCAGAGGAAAACAGCCTGCTGTTCCCGGTCGCCCCGCGCGGGCTGGCCGGCGCCTCCAACGCCTGGGCCGCCGCGCCCAACCGTTCGGCGGCAGGCGGCACGCTCTTGGCCAATGACCCGCACCTCGGCCTCAGCGCTCCCGGCGTCTGGTACCTGGCGCGGCTGGAACTGGGCACCGGCGGGGTGATCGGCGGCACCATCCCGGGCATCCCCGCGGTGATCACCGGCCGCTCCGACACGCTGGGCTGGGGCGTCACCTCCTCCTACATGGACGACCAGGACCTGTTCATCGAACGGCTCAACCCGGAAAACCCGCAGGAATACCTGAGCGTCGGCGGCTACAAGAAATTTGTTACCCGCCCCTCGATCATCAAGATTAAGGACGAGGCCCCGGTCACCCTGACCCTGCGCTGGACCGACAACGGGCCGGTGCTGCCCGGCTCCATGTTCAACCTGGCGCAAATCACCCCGCCGGGCCATGTGGTGTCGCTTGGCTGGACCGTGCTCAGCCCCAAAGACACCTCGATGAGTGCCGCCATCGGGCTGATGCGCAGCGCATCGGTGCAGGAGGCGATCATCGCAGGCGAGGATTTCGTCGCCCCGGCGCAGAACCTGACGCTGGCGGACAAGGACACCATCGCGATGAAAACCGTCGGCGCCTTCCCGCTGCGCGACGCAGACCATCAAAGCAAGGGCCGGATGCCCAGCCAGGGCTGGCGCCCGGAGAACCGCTGGCAGGGCCAGGCGCCTTATGCGGAGAACCCCGAATTCGTGACCCCTGCAGGCGGCATTCTGGGCAACACCAACAACAAGATCCTCGACCGCCCGTTCCCCAAGCATGTCTCCTTTGACTGGGGCGACACGCAGCGCATCCACCGCTGGGAAAAGCTGATGCAGAACCGCGAGGTGCACACCCGCGACAGCTTCATCGAGGCGCAGCTGGACACGGTCTCCTACACCGCGCGCACCCTGTTGCCGCTGATCGGCGCAAACCTGTGGTTCACCGGCGAGGCCGCCCCTGCCGGCACCCGCGAACGGCAGCGCCAGATTGCCCTCACCCTGCTGTCGGAGTGGAACGGCGAAATGAACGAGCACCTGCCGGAGCCGCTGATCTACGCCGCCTGGCTGCGCGCGCTGCAGGCGCGGCTGATCACCGATGAACTGGGCCCGGTCGCCAAGTCCTTCCGCCATGTGGAGCCGCTGTTCATCGAGCGCGTCTTCCGCGATGTCGAGGGGGCTGCCGCCTGGTGCGACGTGCGCCAGAGCGCGCCGCAGGAAACCTGCACCGACATGGCGCGCCTTGCACTTGATGACGCGCTGATCTGGATCGAGGAACGCTATGGCGACGCGCTGGAATCGCTGCGCTGGGGTGATGCGCATCAGGCGGTGCAGGACCATGCTGTTCTGGGCGAGGTGCCGCTGCTGCGCTACTTCGTGAACATCCGCCAGTCCACCAGCGGCGGCGACAACACCCTGCAGCGCGGCAAAAGCTCCGGCAAGGATCCGGACCCGTTCCAGAACATCCACGCCGCCGGCTACCGCGGGGTTTATGACTTTGCCGACCCGGATAGTTCGGTATTCATCACCGCCACCGGCCAGTCGGGCCACCCGCTGTCGCGCTACTATGACGACATGGCCCAGCTTTGGCGCCGGGGCGAATACATCCCGATGTCGCTGGACGAAGAGCTGGCCCGCGCCGCTGCGGTCGGCATAACCCGGATTGCACCGAGGCAATAAAAAACGGGCGCATCAGCGCCCGTTTTTCTTTGTAAGCAGTTCGGAAGATCACAGCCTTTCGAATTTCGCCTTCTGCCGGTCGGTCCAGAGCACGGTGATGTCAAAGCCGCTCTCGGTCTGCTCCTCGCGCTGCACCAGATCCTCCTTGAACAGCCAGGCGCGCTGCTTGCCCTGCGCGAAGGTAAGCTGCAGCAGTTCCTCGTGCCGCACGCCCTGCAGCTTTTCGGCGATATCAGCCAGGAGGCCGTCCAGCCCCTCGCCGGTCAGGGCCGAGATCGCATGGATACCCTCCTCCCGCGCCGCGCGCTGGCGGCGGGCCTCGGCTTCTTCCTCCGGCAGCTGGTCAAGCTTGTTCCAGATCTCGATCCGGGCCCGGTTTTCATCAACACCCAGCGAGGCCAGGATCGCCTCGACATCCTCTGCCTGCTCTTCGCTTTGGTCGTGGCTGATGTCGCGCACATGCAGGATCACATCCGCGGCCAGCACCTCCTCCAGCGTGGCGCGGAAAGCGGCGACCAGCTCTGTCGGCAGGTCCGAGATAAAGCCAACCGTATCGGACAGGATGATCTCCGGCCCGTCCGGCAGCTCCACCCGCCGCATGGTCGGGTCCAGCGTGGCAAAAAGCATGTCCTTGGCCATCACCTCCGCCCCAGTCAGCCGGTTGAACAGCGTCGACTTGCCAGCGTTGGTGTAGCCCACCAGCGCGACAATCGGGTAAGGCACCTTGGCACGCGAGGCGCGGTGCAGCGTCCGGGTTTTCACCACTTTGTCCAGCTGGCGGCGCAGCCGCACCAGCTGGTCGTCAATGGCGCGCCGGTCGGCCTCGATCTGGGTTTCGCCGGGCCCGCCGACGAACCCCAGGCCGCCGCGCTGGCGCTCCAGGTGGGTCCAGGCCCGCACCAGCCGCGTCCGCTGATAGCTGAGCGCCGCCATCTCGACCTGCAGCACGCCTTCGCGGGTCGCCGCACGGTCCGAGAATATCTCCAGGATCAGCCCGGTCCGGTCGAGGATCTTGACCTTCCAGGCCTTCTCCAGGTTGCGCTGCTGAACCGGGGAAACCGGCCCGTCGATCAGGACCAGTTCAATTTCATTCGCCTTCAGGATGCCTGCCAGCTCTTCGATCTTGCCGGAGCCGAACAGCATCCCCGGATGCGCCTTGGGCAGGCGCACCACATTTGATCCGATCACGTCAAGATCGGGCAAGGCCGCTGCCAGCGCAACGGCCTCCTCTAGCGCGGGAGCAGCCTCGCGGCGCCCGCTGTCTGATTTGATTTCCGGATGCAGCACCCAGGCGCGGGTCTGCTTCCTTTCATGCTCCATCAATTGGAGTCTTCACCCTCATAGAGACTGATCGGCTGGGCCGGCATGATGGTCGAAATCGCGTGTTTGTAGACGAGCTGCGACTGTCCGTCGCGGCGCAGCAGCACGCAGAAATTATCGAACCAGGTGATCACACCCTGCAACTTGACCCCGTTGATCAGAAAGATTGTAACCGGAACCTTGGTTTTGCGAACGTGATTCAGGAAGGCATCCTGAAGATTCTGTCTGTCCGAAGCCATTTTTTATTGTCTCGCCTTTGTTCTTGCCGCGCGCTGCGGACCAGCACGCACGTTAAAAATCAGTATGGAGAAAGAAAAAATAAGTTTCCACCCGAAAAACACTTTTTACCCGCGGGGGCTGTCAGCTGCGCCAGAGGTTCGGTGACAGCAGCGCGATGAAGGCAAGGGTTTCGAGCCGCCCCAGCACCATCGCGATGCACAGGATCAGCTTGGCCGGCTCAGTCAGCTGGTTCAGCACGATGGGGGCGCTGCTGGCGCTTTCGGTCAGCGGCCCGGTGGTCGACAGCGCAGCGATTGCCAGCACCAGCGACTGTTCGAAACTCGATCCGACCGCGGCCAGCGCGGTGCTGACAAGCGCCAGCGACAGCGCAAACAGCATGAAGAACACCCAGGCGACAAAGGCGCCGTTCTTCTGCAGGCGCTTGGTGCGGTCGCCCGCGCCGCTGACGGAATGGGGGTGCACCAGCCGCTCCATCTCCCGCAGCCCGTTGAGGTAAAGCGCGTAGACCCGCAGCAGCTTGACCCCGCCGGCTGTTGTCGCCACGCCGCCGCCGAACACCGCAAGCCCCAGCAGGATCATGCCCGGGGTTTCCAGCCCCGACCAGCTCCGCGCGGCCTGCCAGTGCACGCTTTCGAAGCCGGTTGTCGACAGGAAGGACATCACCGTGAACACGGCCCCCCACAGCGCCTGCAGCGCCTGCAGCAGGTCCTCGCCCGCATCCACCTCATAGGCGGCGAACCAATGGCGCAGGAACAGCAGCATCGGAACGCCGAAGACGATCAGCAGCCCGGTGCGGAACTCCGGGTCCATGTCCAGACGCCCCTGCCCGGACGTCACCGTGTCGCTGGAAAAGGTCAGCCGCGACAGGGCGAAGAACATGAACAGGAACATCACCATCTCGCCGGCAATGCCGCTGCCGGCGTTCTCCACCCCGCCGGTTGCGGATATCCCGGAGGTCGCCATCACCGACATCGCGTGGCTGAGCCCGGTCAGCGCCTGCGCGCCGGTAATCATCAGCAACAGCCACAGCACCATGGTCAGCCCGGCATAGACCGGCGCCAGTGTGCGGGTGACAAGCAGCAGCTGGCGGCGCGGGTCGGCTCTTTCCATCTGCGCAGGGCCGGCGACACCGCCGCCCGGCTCCCCCTTGGCGGTGACTTCGAACCCGCCCAGCGACATCGGGGCCAGCACCGCCGAGGCGGCAATCCACATCAGCAGACCGCCCAGCCAGCCCACCATCGCGCGCCACAGATGCACGCTGGGCGGCAGCCGGCCCGGATCGCCCCAGATGTCGGCCCCGGTGGTGGTGATTGCGCTGACCATGTCGAAATAGGCGTTCACATAGCGGGTGGTGACCAGCGCGTCCTGCACCGGCACCGCCAGGAACAGCGGCAGCACGGTGAAGGTGGCCAGCAGCGACAAGAGCTGCCCCGGCATCCCGTAGCGCGGCACCCGGCTGCCCAGCGACAGCGCAATCAGCACCACCACGATCATCCCGGCGAGGCCGGAGTAGAAAAAGCTCTGCGATGTGTGATGGTCGTCCAGCACCAGCGCATGGATGGCCGGCAGCCACATCGCCAGCGAGGCGATGCCCCAGATCAGAAGGAACAGCGGCAGGCGCATCACGCCGATGGGGGCTTGGACAACGCGGCGCATCTTAGAAGTAGTCGATCGACACCTGCAGGAGACGCTCAACCTCGGGCACGTCGTCGGCCATCGCGAACAGCGCGATCACGTCGCCCTCCTCGATGCGGGTCTCGCCCGAGGGGCGCAGCATCTCGCCGTCTTTCAGGATGCCGCCGACCAGCACCCCTTCGGGGAAATCGGTCTCCCGGATCATCTGCCCGGCAATCGGCGAGGTCGACAGGACTTCAGCCTCGATCATCTCGGCTTCGGCGTCCCCCAGGGAGTAGACCTGCCGCACCCGGCCGTAGCGGATATGGCGCAGGATCGAGCTGACGGTGGTGGAGCGCGGGTTGATGTACGCATCGATGCCCAGGTGCGGCAGCAGCGGCACCAGGGTCGGGTCGTTGATCAGCGCAATCGCCAGCGGGCAGCCTTCGGCCTTGGCCCGCACCGCGGCCAGCATGTTGACCTTGTCGTCATCGGTCACCGCCAGCATTGCATCCGCCTTGTCGATGCCCGCCTCGATCATCAGCGACCGGTCCAGGCCGTCGCCGTTCAGAACGATGGTGCGCTCCAGTTCCTCGGCGGCGCGCTCGGCGCATCTGCGGTCCCGCTCAATCACCTTGGCCCGGATCCGGTAGGCACTGCTTTCCAGCGCCTTGGCCACTTCCAGGCCGACGTTGCCGCCGCCCACCACGACCACGCGGTCCTGGCGTTTCTCATGCTTGCCGAACACCTCGATGGTGCGCGGCACGTCCTCGACGTGGGAAAAGACATAACAGCTGTCGCCGACAAACAGCTGGTCCCCCGGTTCCGGGGCAAACAGCGTCCCGTCCCGGCGCACACCCACCACGATGGCCCGCAGTGTCGAGAACAGATCGGTCAGCTGCCGCAGCGGCGTGTTCACCACCGGGCAGTCCTCGTCGATCTGAATGCCCAAGAGCTGCGCCTTGCCGCCCATGAAGGTCTCGGTGTCGAACGCCGCCGGCGCCGACAGCCGCTGCATGGCAGCCGCCGCCACCTCCCGCTCCGGGCTGATCACCACGTCGATCGGCAGATGCTCGCGCTGGTAAAGATCGGAATAGATCGCGGTCAGGTAGCTTTTGGCCCGCAGGCGGGCAATCTTGCGCTGTACCTTGAACACCGAATGCGCCACCTGGCAGGTCACCATGTTGACCTCATCCGAGTGGGTGGCTGCGATGATCATGTCGGCGTCCCGCGCGCCGGCCCGGTCCAGCACGTCCGGGTAGGAGGCAAAGCCGTGAATTCCCTGCACGTCCAGGGTGTCCGTCGCCCGCCGCACCAGCTCCGCGTTGCTGTCGACGACGGTGACGTCGTTGTGCTCTCCGGACAGGTGCCGTGCGATCTGCCAGCCGACTTGGCCCGCGCCGCAGATAATGACCTTCATGTGCGTGTCCCTTGGCGGAAATTCAGGCTGAGTTTTGCCAGATGTGAATGACAGATGCCGCAATCACGGTCAAATTAATTGTAACTTCCTCAGTTTGCGCCCATTCTTTCCCCATGCAACGGAGCGTAACGGTCACGGCGGGCATGGCACTGCTGCTTTTCGCAACCGCCTGCGGGCCCCTTCCTGTCTATTACAGGCAGGGGGCAGAGGTTTCCCGCCTGCAATCCGATGAGCTGGCCTGCGCAGCGCAGGCGCTGAAGGATGCGCCCGTCGCCAATGAGATCCGCCAGCACCCGCCGGTCTATTACCCCGGCCGCAAGGTCTGTTCCGGCGGCAGCTGCTACTACTATCCCGGTTACTGGTCGCAGGGCAGCATATACACCGTTGACGTGAACAAGCCCCTGCGCCAGCGGCTGGAGAGATCCTGCATGGCTTCCAAAGGGTATCAGCAGATTGCGCTGAAACGCTGCACCCAGCGCAGCGCAGCAGCAGTATCCGGGCCGCGTCTGGCGCCGCTGACCGAAGCCGCCTGCGCACAGCGCAACCGCGATGGCAGCGTCACCATACGCCCCGGCGGCTGACGGCCCGGATCAGCCGCACCTGCTGAGAGTCAGCCTGCAGCGGGACAATTTTGATTTGCGGCCTAAGTTCAAGTAAGCTGAACGCCAATTGTTTTTGCCCAGTATTCTCAAAAGAGAAAGGTACCCGATGCGGATACATTTCCTGTTTGCCGTGCTGCCGGTTGCAGCCGTTACCGCAGCCTGCGAACCCACTGCGCCAATTGCTCCGCCGCCATCGGCAGCACCGGCTGCTGCCCCCTCAACCTACAGCGCACCTGCCACGCGCCCGGCCAGCACAACAGCACCGGCACCGACGCCAACCGCTCCGGCGGTTGAGACCATCGGGCCGCCCGGCGGCGGCGGCGCCGGTCCCGGTGGCGGCGGTGGTGGCGGCGGTGGTGCCGGTGGCGGCGGTGGTGGAAGCGGCGGCGGCGGGGGCTGGGGTTAACACCCGGATCACGCCATGACACTCCATTCCCCCGAACGTCCCGCTGTTGCTGCCGCGCTGCTGGCCTTTTTGCTGCTGCCACCCGCGGCTGCACAGGCGGCCTATGAAACCAGCGAACGGGGCGCGGCCCCGGAAACCGCGATTGTGATCGGCATTCAGGACTACGACCACGTCACCGACCTGACCAACACCCGCAAGGACGCCGAGGCGATGGCAGAGATGCTCAAGTCCTTCGGGTACACCGTCTATGAAGGCTACGACTTGGACAAACGCGGGTTCGAGGCGCTGCTGCGCCAGGCTGCCCTCAACATCCGCGACGGCAGCCAGGTGTTCTTCTACTACGCAGGCCACGGCATCCAGCTGGGGCGCCGCAACTACCTGCTGACCAGCGACGCCAAGCTCTCCGGCATCAACGACCTGCCCTTCCAGTCGGTCACGCTGGACAGGGTGTCCGCCATCATCGGCGGCAAGGCGGGCAGCCAGATCCTGATGCTGGATTCCTGCCGCGACAACCCGGTGCCGGATGCCAAGCTCAACGCCGAGGTCGGCGCCCAGCTCTATGAGGCGCGCGAAGGCTTCGACGTGTTCCGCCCGCCGCTGAACACGCTGGTGGCCTTTTCCACCTCCCCCGGCGCCACCGCGCTGGATGGCGAGCCCGGCGGCAACAGCCCCTATACCGCTTCCGTGGTGCGGCATTTCCCGGACAACCCGGACGAGGATGCGATGACCGTCCTCTCTGCAATCCGCAGCGACGTCTACAACGCCACCGGCAACACCCAGGTGCCCTGGGAAAGCTCGACGCTGATGCAGAAAATCTACCTGCGCCCGGCGGACCGGTCGCTGAACATCGCAGCGGCGGACCTGGGCACCGCACCGCAGACAACCGCCCCGGAGGCCGCTCCGGCCAGCCTCGGCCAATTGCCGGCCGAGCTGTCGGTCAAGATACCGCTTGGCCGGGCACTGGAGCTGGCACCGGAGATCAGCCCCTATGTCCAGGCGGGCACCACTGTGTCGATTGTCGAAACCCCGTCCGCCGGTGTCACCTCGCTGAATGCGGGTGATGGCCGCGCGCTCAGCCTCAGCTATGCCCCCAAACTGACCGAGCTGCCCGCCCGCAAGGATGGCGGCCAGGTCCGCAAGGACCGGATGGTGCTGCGGCTGGCGCAGGCGGACGCGGTGCGCGACGTGACGGTCAATCTGGAAATGATTGCACGGCAATGCGACCTGGAGGCCGGCGATCTGCTGGATTTGCAGGGGGTGGGCCTCTACCGCTTCCCCAATGAAATCGACCTCCGGGCAGCAGAGGCGGCCTGCCGCGAGGCGGTGGAAGCCGCCCCGGAAATCGGACGCCTGCATTATCAGCTCGGCCGGGCGCTGCAGGGCCAGGGCCACCTGATGGATGCCTACGAAGCCTTTGAAAAGGCGGCCGAGCTGGGCCATGTCCGCGCCTATAACGCGGTGGCCTATCTGCATGTCACCCCGAATGTCGACCGCGAAACCGTGCCGATCCCGTTTGACCCGGACAAGGCGTTTGCCCTGTGGGACAAGGGGATCGAAGCCGGCGACCCCTTCTCGATGCATGCCCGCGGCAAGCGGCTCCTGCGCAGAAGCAGCACGCCCGAGGAAAAACAGCGCGGCTTTGACCTGCTCAGCCGGGCGGTGGAACTGGGCCACACCTACGCCTTGAATGAGCTGGGCGTCTTCTTCCTGTGGAGCGGCGATGAGCTGGCACAGCCGGACCGTGGGCTGGCCTATCTGGAAGCCTCCGCCGGGCGCGGCGACATCTACGGCACCGCCAACCTCGGCTATGTCTACCGGGACGGCGGCGCGGGCAAACCGGTGGACAAGGAAAAGGCCAAGGCGCTGTTTGCCGAAGCGGCGCAGCTTGGCCACCCGCATGCCCCGGGTGAGATCGGCCGGATGATCATGAACGGCGACCTGCCCGGCAGCGATGCGGCCGAGGCGCTGGAATGGTATGACATGGGGCTTGCCCGCGGCGATGCCTGGGGCGGCGCCAACGGCGCCTGGGTGGCGCTGAACCGGCTGCCGGACCGGGTGCCGGCCCATGCCGCCGCGGCCCGGGCGGGCAAGGCGATGGCGCTGAATGATCCGGAGGCCCGCGCTGCCGCGCGGGATCTGCTGTCCGGCATGACTGAGAAGGATGTCTCAGCAGCCACCCAGTACATCCTGCGGCAGCTGGGATCCGCAATTGCTGTCGACGGCCAGTTCGGCCCGGCATCGCGCAAGCAGCTGGCCAATTGGGCGCGCGAAGCAGGCCTGCCCGCGATTGTCCCCGACGATCCCATCAGCCAGCTGCAGCTGGCTGCCCAGGTTCACTTTGCGCTGAACCCGATCCGCCAGGACCTGTTCTGATGGCGCCTGCGCCCGGTGCAGCCGGGCGCAGCGGCAGCCTGCTCAGGCCTGCTCTTCTTCGGTCTCCACATGCGCCACCCGGGCGCCTGCCTTGTTGGAGGTCACCACCCCCAGCGACTTCAGCTTGCGGTGCAGCGCCGAACGCTCCATGCCGACAAAAGACGCGGTGCGGCTGATATTGCCGCCAAAGCGGTTGATCTGGGTCAGCAGATACTCGCGCTCGAACGCCTCCCGCGCCTCGCGCAGCGGCAGGGTGGCCAGCGCGCCGGACAGCACCACCCGGCCCTCCTCCTGCGGCTTCTCCTCCTCGCGCGGCAGGTCCTTGGCCTCGATCGGGCCGCTGCCGTCGCCCAGGATCAGCACCCGCTCCACCAGGTTCTTCAGCTGCCGCACATTGCCCGGCCACAGCATCGTCTGCATCAGCGCCACCGCCTCCTCGGTCAGTTCGCGCAGCGGCAGGCCTTGCGCCTCGTTGAACTGGGCGATGAAATGGCCGGCCAGCAGCGGGATATCCTCGCGCCGGTCCGCCAGCGACGGCACCGCCACCGGCACCACGTTCAGCCGGTGGTACAGCTCCTGGCGGAAGGTGCCGGCCTCGATTTCGGCGTCCAGATCCCTGTTGGTCGAGGAGACCACCCGCAGGTCGACCCTGATCTTGTCAGAGCCGCCGACCCGCTGGAACTGCTGGTCCACCAGCACCCGCAGGATCTTGGACTGGGTGCCCAGCGGCATGTCGGCGACCTCGTCGAAGAACACCACCCCGCCGTGCGCCTGCTCCAAAAGGCCCGGCTCCACCCCGCGCTCCGCGGACTCACGCCCGAACAGCACCTCTTCCATCCGGTCGGGTTCGATGCTGGCGCAGTTCACGGTGATAAACGGCGCGGACGCCCGGTTCGAATTGGCATGGATGTAGCGGGCGGCGATTTCCTTGCCGCTGCCGGCCGGGCCGGTCAGCATCACCCGGCCATTGGACTTGGTCACCTTGTCCAGCTGCCCGACCAGGGTGCGGAAGGCCGCGGAGGTGCCGATCATCTCTGCCGGTCCGGTATCCTTGCGCTTCAGATCGGTGTTCTCCCGGCGCAGGCGCGAGGTTTCCATCGCGCGGCGGATCACCACCATCAGCTGGTCGATGTTGAACGGCTTCTCGATGAAGTCATACGCCCCCTGCTTGATCGCGGCGACGGCGATTTCGATGTTGCCGTGGCCGGAGATGATCACCACCGGAATATCCGGGGTGTCGCGCTTGACCGCTTTCAGGATGTCGATGCCGTCCATCTGGCTGTCCTTCAGCCAGATGTCCAGGATCATCAGCGCCGGCTGGGCCTCTTCCAGCTGGGCCATGCATTCATCGGAACTGCCTGCCTTGCGGGTGGCATAGCCCTCGTCCTCCAGGATGTCCGAGATCAGCTCGCGGATGTCGCGCTCATCATCTACAATCAGAATGTCACTCATGTCAGACCTGCTTTCACTGTGCTCTTGTTAGGCGCCGCCGCTTTGGCCGCGGCGGGCAGGCGGATCACCGCCATTGCGCCGTTATGCGCGTGTCCCTCAAACACCGGGGCGTCTTCCAGCGTCAGCGTGCCCCCGTGCTCCTCGATGATTTTCTTGACGATCGGCAGCCCCAGCCCGGTGCCCGCGTCGCGCGTGGTCACATAAGGCTCGAACAGCCGTGCCCGGTCTTCGGGCAAACCGATGCCGTTGTCGGCAATCCGGATTTCATAGGCATTGCCCGCCTGCTCGGCCGAAACCCGGATTTCCGGAACCAGCCCCTCGGGCGCACCTTTTTTCTGCAGGCTTTCAATTGCCTCGCCTGCGTTCTTGATCAGATTGGTCAAGGCCTGGCCAATCATGGTGGCGTCCAGATCCGAAGGCATCGCCGCCTCAGGCAGCGATGCGGTGATCCGCACACCCGGCTGGCCCTGCTGCTGCAGGATCACCGCGTCCCGCACCAGCTTGGCCAGATCTTCCTCGCGCCGCTCCGGTTCCGGCATGCGGGCGAATTTCGAAAACTCGTCGACGATGCGGCGCAGGTCGTTGGTCTGGCGCACGATCACATCGGTCATCGATTGCAGCTGGTCGCTGTTTTCCTCGCCCAGCTTGGGCGCGAACTTGCGCTTGATCCGCTCCGCGCTCAGCTGGATCGGGGTCAGCGGGTTCTTGATCTCATGCGCAATCCGGCGCGCCACGTCGCCCCAGGCCGCCATCCGCTGGGCGCTGACCAGGTCGGTCACATCGTCAAAGGCCACAACATAGCCTTCCAGGCCGCCCTCACCGGAGCGGCGCGGCGACATTCTGACCAGCAGGTTTTCGAGCCGGCCCTGGCGGGTCACCTTGATCTCTTCCTGCACCACCTCGGCGCCGGTTTCAGCCAGCTCGGCAAACAGCGGCCCGAATTCCGGCACCGCCACGGCCAGCGCCAGCGACTGCTGATCCTCCTGCCAGTCCAGCAGGCGTTCGGCGGAACGGTTCACAAAGGTCACCCGCCCGTCCGCGTCCAGGCCGACCACGCCGGAGGTCACCGACGACAGCACCGAGTCGAACAGGCGGCGGCGCTGTTCGATCTGCCGGGTATTGTCCAGCAGGCGGCCGTGCTGCGCCTTCAATTCACGGGTCATCTGGTTGAAATACTGGCCCAGTTGGGAAATCTCGTCGCCGCGGTCGTCAATCGGCACCTGCACATCCAGATTGCCGGCCCCGACCCGCTGCGCTGCCACCGTCAGCCGTCCCACCGGTCGCGACAGCCGTTCGGCGAACCACATGCCCAGCCACATCGCCGCCAGGATCAGGATCACCGCAAAGCCGATATAAAGCAGCGCAAATTCGAACAGCACCCGGCCGCGTTCGCTCTCCAACTGCTGATAGAGATGCGCCGTTTCCTGGGTATCATCCAGCAGGTTCAGCAGCTCGCCGTCCACATCCCGGCTGATGTACAGAAACCGGTCGACAAACGCATCAAGCCGCACCAGCGCGCGGAATTCGCTGTTGTCCCAATCCTCGATCAGCAGCAGGCCGTCATCGCGGGCGGCACCGATCTGCCGGTTGTTCGGCTCCTCGAAATCGAACTCGTAAGAGCGCTCCCCCCGCGCCCGGATCTGCCCGGCGCCATCGACGATATAGGCTTCGCGCAGCCCCCGCTGGACTTGCAGCTGGCCCTGCGACAGCACCAGCCGCAGTTCCGCGTCGTTGATGAAGAAACTGCGCGCGCGGCTGTTGTCGAGGAATCGCGCCAGCGCGCGGGCGTCCTCGGTCAGGTCGTCTTTCTGCTGGGCCTGGTAGGCCTCGGCTGCGGCCAGCGAGCTGCCGATCACCTGGCGGACCCGCTGCGAAAACCAGCCCTCAAGCCCGACGTTCACGGTGAGCACCGCAAAGACCGCAACGATGACAGTGGGGATCAGCGCCAGAAACCCGAAGGCCCCGATCAGCCGCAAATGCAGCCGAGAGCCCGCGGATTTCGACCGCCGCGCTGCAAACAGGCGCACGATCTGGGCCATCACCAGCGCAGCAATGGTCAGGATGTAGACCAGGTCTGCCAGCAGGATGAGCCGCAGCGACCGGGACGACGCGCCCTGCCCCAGCGGACCGATGATAAGGAATGTCGCCAGCGCCAGAACCGGCCCCAGCACCACCAGCCCGATGGTCCCGATATTGCGGGCCCGTCGGGTTCTGCGCCACCTGTCCAAGGCGGCAAACGGCCCGTATGCCGCCCTCAGATGTGACTTATGCGCCACTGACTGCCCTCATCCTGATGTGCGACTCTTTGCGAGTCACCGCCATATCTCGTGGCTCTGCCTAGGAAATTCACGGCACGGCCACATTTCTGTGGCGATATTACATCAGTTTGCGGCGGCGTGTCACCTCAATATCCAGATCGGTGATCTTCTTACGCAGGGTATTCCGGTTGATCCCCAGCAAATCCGCGCATTTTGCCTGGTTGCCTCCGGTTGCAGCCAGGGCGATTTCGATCAGGGGCGTCTCCACTTCGCGCAGCAGCCGCATATACAGGCCCGGCGGCGGCAGCATGTCGCCATGCAGGTCGAAATAGCGCTGCAGATGGCGGCCCACCGCTTCCGACAGCTTCTCGTTTGCCAGTCCTGCCACGGCAGGCTGTGCCTCCGCCTGCGGCCCCAGCACGGCCTCGGCATCGGCCCGGCTGATCTCCTCGCTGCGCGCGGTCAAAGCCAGCCGCCAGACCGTGTTCTCCAGCTGCCGCACATTGCCGGGCCAGGCGAACCGGCGCAGCACCTCGCGCGCGTTCTCGCTCAGCTGCCGGTGCGGCGCGCCTTCGTTTTCCGCCTTGATCAGGAAATGCTCCGCCAAGAGCGGAATATCCTCCACCCGCTCGCGCAGGGCCGGAACATGCAAGGCGGTGCCGCAGATCCGATAGTACAGGTCCTGGCGCAGCTCCCCGGCCTCCATCGCCGCGGCCAGATCCTTCTGGCTGGAGGCAATGAAGCGCGGCGCGTGATCGCCCGGCGCATCCATCATCCGAACCAGCCGCGCCTGCGCTTCCTCCGGCAGGTCGGCCAGCTCATCAATCACAAGGGTGCCGCCCCTGGCCTGGGCCAGCAGCCGCGCCGGGCCTTCCAGCTCAATCATTGCGGCAGCGTCCGCATGCACAAGCGGCAGGGTCCGCCGGTCTGAGAAATCGTGAATTGCCTGCGCGATCAAGGATTTGCCAGTGCCGCTTTCACCAGTGATCAACAGCGGCAGATCGGTGTTCATCACCCGTGCGATCAGCCGGTACAGCGCCTGCATCACCTCGCTGCGGCCGATCAGCGGCAGCTCTTCCGGGCGCTCCCGCGCCTCCGCCTTCGCCGCGGCCGGTGCCACCCGCTTGGCGGACAGCGCCTTGGCGGTGCGCTTCATCAGCTCCGGCAGGTCAAAGGGCTTGGGCAGGTAATCATAGGCGTCCGCCTCCTCTGCCTTGATTGCCGTCATGATGGTATTCTGCGCCGAGATCACAATCACCGGCAGGCCGGGCCGGTCGGCCTGGATCTTGGGCAGCATCTCCAGCCCGTTTCCGTCCGGCATCATCACGTCCGATATCACCACATCGCCCTTGCCCTCGCCGACCCAGCGCATCAGCGTCGTCAGCGAGGAGGTTGCATGCACCTTGCAGCCAGCGCGGGTCAGCGCCTGGGTCAGAACAGTGCGAATGGTGCGGTCGTCGTCAGCGACCAGAACGGTGCCGTCCATGGATCAGCTCTCCTGCGGTTTTGCATCGCGCGGCACGCGCGACAGCGACAGCCGGAACACCGTGCGCCCGGGAACCGAGCTTACCGATATCCAGCCATTATGCTCCGAGACGATCTTGCTCACCAAAGCAAGGCCGAGCCCGGTGCCGTTCTCCCGGCCCGAAACAAACGGGTCGAAAATGTCATCCCTGATGTTTTCCGGCAGCCCCGGCCCATCGTCGGTGATCTCGATCTGAAGGGGCAGCAGCTTGCCGGTTCCGTCGCTGCGGCGCAGCCGGAAAGAATGTTCATAGAAAGTGCGGATATGAATGGTTCCGCCTTTTCGATCAGCCGCTTCCGAGGCGTTCTTCAGCAGGTTCAGTACCACCTGCAGCAGCTGGTCCGCATCGCCCCAGGCCATCGGCAAGGAGGGGTCGTATTCCTCGGAGATGGTCATATGGGCGCCGAACCCCAACAGCGCCGAGCGCCGCGCACGATCCAGCACGTCGTGCAGGTTCACCGGCTTGAAGTCCGGCTCGGTCAGGTTGCCGAACTGCTCCACCTGTTCCAGCAATTTCACGATGCGGCGGCTTTCGCTGACGATCAGGTCGGTCAGTTCCAGGTCTTCCGGCCCCAGCCCCATGCTCAGAAGCTGCGCCGCGCCGGTGATGCCGGCCAGCGGGTTCTTGATCTCATGCGCCAGCATCTCCGCCATGCCGATGGCAGAGGCAGCCGCGGATTTGGCGGAATGGGTCTGCGTCATCCGCCCGGCCAGTTCCCGCGGAGTGACCATAAGCAGCATCACCCCCTCGTGCCCCTGCAACGGCGCGATCTGCACCCCGCACTGCAGCGGCGCCCGGCTGCCGGAGCCGACGTCGATGTCGTTCACGAACAGCGGCGTGCCTTGCACCCGGGCGCGGGCAAAGGCCTCTTCGATCGGCGCGTCGATGGCCAGCGTGTCCCAGACCGGCTGCCCCGTCAGCGCCTTGCGCGAGGTGTTGAGGAACCCCTCGCCGGCCGCATTCACATCGGCGATCTTGTCCCAGGCGTCGATCAGAAAGGCAGGCACCGGCAAAGAGGCCCACAGAGCAGTGCTGTCCATCATGCGGCGGCCTCCGGTCTTTGTGCGCTCAGCGCCTCCGGCAGCAGGGCCAGCACCTCTTGCGGGTTCTTCTCCGTCAGCACTGCGCGGCGCATGGCGGGGCCGGTTCCGGCCTCATCCATGTACCAGCCCAGATGCTTGCGCGCGACGCGCACCCCCAGGTCCTGCCCGTAGAAGTCGAGCATCGCCCGATAATGATCTGAAACCATTGAGATAAACGCTTCCCCATCCGGAATCTCCGGCGCCGGTGTCCCCCACAGGTGATGGGCCACCTCCGCCAGCAGCCAGGGCTTTCCTTCAGCCCCGCGCCCGATCATCACGCCATCGGCGCCGGACTGCTCCAGTGCCTGCCGCGCAGTCGCCGTGTCCACAATGTCACCGTTGGCCAGCAGCGGCACATTCACTGCGTCCTTGACCGCCCGAATTGCCGCCCAATCGGCGGAGCCCTTATAGAACTGGCAGCGGGTGCGGCCGTGAATCGTCACCATCTGCACCCCGGCCTCGCAGGCGCGGCGCGCCACGTCCGGCGCGTTCAGGCAGTTGTCGTCCCAGCCCAGCCGCGTCTTCAGCGTCACCGGCACGTCCACGGCGCCGACCACCGCCTCGATCAGCTTCAGCGCATGGTCCGGCGTCTTCAGCAGGGCTGAGCCGGAATAGCCGTTTGTCACCTTCTTGGCAGGGCAGCCCATGTTGATGTCGATGATCCGTGCGCCCTGCCCGGCGACCTGTTTCGCGGCCTCGGCAATCCAGTATTCGTTACGCCCCGCCAGCTGCACCGCGGTGTTCTCCACATCCGCGCTCAACTCGGCCCGCTCGCGCACGCCGGGCTTGGCCTGCACCATCTCCTGGCTTGCCACCATCTCGCTTACCATCAGCCCCACACCAAAGGAGCGGACCAGATCCCGGAACGGCCGGTCGGTGATTCCCGCCATCGGCGCCAGAGCGATGGGTGGAGACATGGAGGTGGTTCCAAGCGTGAAGGACAACTGCCTAATCCTTGTGCAACTGAGAGGTTTTTACCCGAAGCTTCTGCTATGCAGCAATGAATTGCGCCTCTGCAAGCCGCTCCCGGCCTTCATTTGCCTATTTTTTAATCACATTCCGCCGGGTGATTGCCACTTCCCGCGCCACCTCATAAACAATGGCGGAACTTCCGCACGAGGACCGCATGACCACAGCCGCCCTGATCGTCGCCGCCGGCCGCGGCACCCGCGCAGGCGGCGGCACACCCAAGCAATGGCGCCCGCTGAAAGGCCGCCGGGTGATCGACTGGACCCTCGAAGCCTTTGCGAGTGCGGGCGTGGACCCGATCGCACTGGTCCTTTCCCCGGACGACACCGCTGCCTGGGAAGAATTCTCTGGCCCCCCCGGCCTCATCCTCGCTGAAGGCGGCGCAGAGCGGGCCGTCTCCGTCCTGAACGGTCTCAAGGCGCTGGCGCCGCACGGCGTGGACAAGGTGCTGATCCACGACGCCGCCCGCCCCTGCGTCAGCCCTGCCCTGATCCACAGCATTCTCAATGCCTTGGACGAAACACCTGCCGCAGCCCCGGCGCTTGCCGTGACTGATGCGCTGTGGACCGGCGCGGATGAAACCGTCACCGGCACCCAGGACCGCAATGGGCTGTTTGCCGCGCAAACGCCCCAGGGTTTCCGGTTTCAGGACATTCTGTCGGCACATCTTGCCCACCCCGGCGGAGCCGCCGATGATGTCGAGGTGGCGCGCGCTGCAGGGCTTGGCGTCCGCATAATTCCGGGCGAGCCGGACAACATCAAAATAACCCGCCCCGAGGACTTCACCCGGGCGGAACGCATTCTGGGAGCAGACATGGATATCAGGCTTGGCAACGGTTACGACGTGCACCGCTTCGGCCCCGGCGACAGCGTGATCCTGTGCGGCATTGAAATCCCGCATGAAAAGACCCTGCAGGGCCACTCCGACGCCGATGTTGGCATGCACGCCGTCACCGACGCCATCTATGGCGCGCTGGCGCAGGGCGACATCGGCCAGCACTTCCCGCCGTCCGATCCGCAGTGGAAAGGCGCCGCCAGCGAGATTTTCCTGCGCCACGCCGCCAATCTGGCGCGCGAGATGGGTTTCACCGTGTCGAACGTCGACTGCACCCTGGTCTGCGAATACCCCAAGGTTGGCCCCCACGCCGCCAGGATGCGTGCCGTAATGGCTGAAATCCTCGGCATCGGCGCAGACCGCGTGTCGATCAAGGCCACCACGTCGGAGCGCCTCGGCTTCACCGGCCGCGGCGAGGGCATTGCCGCCATCGCCACTGCAGCACTGGTGAAACCATGAAGAGATCGCGCCTGGCTTTCCTGATCGGCACCGTCGGCGGCATCGGCTACCTGCGCCCGGCACCGGGCACCTGGGGCTCGCTTGCCGCCCTGCCCATGGCCTATGCGCTGCACCAGCTGGGCGGGTTCCTGCTGCTGGCGCTGGCGACCGTGATCTGCATGATCGTCGGCGTCTGGGCAGCAGAAGCGATGACCCGCAACCGCGAGAACATGGACCCCTCGGAGTTTGTGCTGGACGAGGTCGCAGGCCAGTTCACCGCGCTCTGGGCCGTGTCCTATCCGGCCTGGGCGCATGATATCGAGATCACCGCGCTGTGGCCGGGCTGGATCGCTGCCTTTGTGCTGTTCCGCCTGTTTGACATCCTGAAACCCGGCCCTGTCGGCTGGGCCGACCGGCAGAAGGGCGCGACCGGCGTGATGATGGATGACATCATCGCGGGTATCCTGGCTGCCATCTGCGTTGCCGCGCTTGCCTTTCTGTCGCACGGCGTCCTGGGAATGTAAGCATGGTCACGGATGAGCTGATCAGACGCGCAACAGCCGCAGGCATCACCATCGCCACGGCTGAGAGCTGCACCGGCGGCATGATCGCCGCGGCGCTGACGGACATCCCGGGCTCCTCCGCCGTGGTCGACCGCGGCTTTGTCACCTATTCCAACGCCGCTAAGATGCAGATGCTGGGCGTCAAGGCGGACACGCTGGACGCCGAGGGCGCCGTCAGCGAGGAGGTCGCCGCGGAAATGGCCGAAGGTGCGATCCGGAACGCGGGTGTCACCCTGGCCGTCTCCGTCACCGGTATTGCAGGCCCCGGCGGGTCGGAGTTCAAGCCCGAGGGCCGCGTCTGCTTTGGCCTGGCCCGCGCAGGCCGGCCCACCACAACGGAAGCCGTGGAATTCGGCGCCATCGGCCGCGCCAATGTCCGCGCAGCCACCCGTGACCATGCGCTGGACCTGCTGGCGCAGGCCGTTTCCCAAATCGAGCGCGAAACAGGCAGCTGACCCGCTGCGGCGCTCAATTTTTCAGCATTTGCAAAAAAGCCCCGTTTTTGTGCGCCCTCCGCACCTCTGCCGCTTTTTCCTGCGCGCGGACTGCGCTTTCTCCTGACCGCACCGGTTTTTGAGGGGAAGGAACAATCGGATGAACGGAGCGGATACCGCATGGATCATTGTGGCCACGGCCCTGGTCCTCTTCATGACATTGCCAGGACTGGCCCTGTTCTACGGCGGCCTTGTGCGTGCCCGCAATGTGCTCAGCGTCTTCATGCATTGCTACGCCATTGCTTGTTTGATGAGCGTTCTGTGGCTGGCCTTCGGCTATACCATTGCCTTTGGAAGCGGCACATCCGGCCTGTGGGGCGGGCTGGACAAGATGTTCCTGAACGGCGTCACCGCCGACAGCCTGTCCGGCACCCTGCCTGAGGTTCTGTTCTTTGCTTTCCAGATGACATTTGCCATCATCACGCCCGCGCTGATCGTCGGCGCCTATGTGGAACGCGTCGGCTTCGGCTTTGTGCTGGTGTTCTCCGGCCTCTGGATGCTCTTGTGCTACGCGCCGGTCGTGCATTGGATCTGGGGCGGCGGCTTCCTGGCAGACGGCGGCATTTTCGGCGACACCGGGGTCAAGGACTTTGCCGGCGGCATCGTGGTGCATGAAACCGCGGGCCTGGCAGCGCTGATCATCGCCTTCTTCCTGGGCCCGCGCAAAAACCGCACCATCCCGCCGCACAACCCCGGCTATGTGATGATCGGCGCCGCGATGCTGTGGGTCGGCTGGTTCGGCTTCAACGGCGGCTCGCAGCTGGCCGCTGACGGCGGCGCGGCTATGGCGCTGACCGTGACCCATATCTCCGCTGCCACCGCGTCGCTCAGCTGGGCGCTGTGGGAAAAGATCAAATACGGCAAAGCCTCCCTCGTGGGCCTGGTCACCGGCACCATTGCGGGCCTCGCCTCGATCACTCCGGCCTCCGGCTTTGTCGGCCCGATGGAGGCGCTGATCATCGGTGCCATCGCAGGCGTGCTGTGCCAGGAGATGGTCAACCTGGTGCGCAACAAGATGCAGATCGACGACACCCTCGACGTCTTTGCCGTGCACGGTGTCGGCGGCATCTTCGGCACCATCATGATCGCAGTCTTCGGCGCCGGCGCCTGGGCCGCGCAGCTGGGCGCACTGGTCATCGTCGGCATCTTTACCGTGGTTGTGACCATCGTGCTGGTAAAGGTCTCCGCAGCGATCACGTCCCTGCGCGTGGATCTTGAAAGCGAGACCAACGGCCTCGATCTCTCTGTTCACGGTGAGCGCGCATACGACATGAACAGCTGACCCCGGCTATGACGAATGCCACCACTCACGGCAGACGGTGCAATTCCCGCACCGGGCGGGTCCCTTCGGGGGCCCGCTTTCCGTTACAGATCAGCGGCTTCAGGACAGAGGTTCCAGCAGCCAGGCCTGTTCCAGCGCGTTGCAGCGCTCGCCGACCCGGCCGTCCGCGGCGCGTTCCTCTATCAGGGTGATTTCATGGCTGCCCTGGTACAGCGCCTGCACGGCTGATCCCGGCACCGAAAACGGTGGCCCGTCCATCAGGGACTGGTCATAGTCGAATCCTATCAGCATTTGCCTGGCAGTGCCGGTGATCCGGTTCAGATGCGCGGCATAGGCCTGCCGGTCCTCCGGTTTCACGGCAACCAGCGCCGCCCGGTCATAGACCGCATCAACCCGCCCGAGATGCGCCGGCGACAGGGCAAAAAAATCACCGGCGTAGAGGGTCAGCCCGTCTGCCTGATAGCGGATCAGGCCATCCTGCCGGGATACCTCCGGCGCCAGCCCCAGCCGCGCAAACACCTCTTCCACCGCGCCCTGATTGAACTCCACACCGGTCACACGCAATCCCTTGGAAAGCAGCCAGTCCAGGTCCAGCGCCTTGCCGCAAAGCGGCACAAAAACGGAATGGCCTGCCTCCAGTCCAAGCTGGGAAAAATGCTTGGTCAGCAAAGAGTTGGGTGCGGCCTCATGAAACCCGATCCGGTTCTCGCGCCAGCGCGCCTGCCAGAATTCCTGCTCCATTGCGGGGTGCTCCTTCCGTGGGAAATGACGAATTCAGCCGTTGATCCGACTTGAAGCCCGCTTGAGGTCAACAGGTATCTCGCCCCGCTGAGCTTCAGCCGTACAATTCCGCCGCCCGCCGCTCAAACGCACGCACAATCCGCTGCATCGCCTCGTTGAAGACCACCCCGATGATGCTTTGCAGAACCGCATTCTTGAATTCGAAATCGACGAAGAAGTCGACGTCGCAGCTGCCATCCTCGCGCGGGGTGAAAATCCAGTGGGACTTCATGTAGCGGAACGGACCGTCCAGATACTCGGTGTCGATTTTTCTCTCATCCGGATAAAGAGTTACCCGGCTGCCAAAGCGTTCGCGGAAAACCTTGAAGGAGATCACCAGATCCGCTTCCATCACCTCGGCATCGCCCAGCTGCGCGCGGCTGCGGATGCGGGCGGCAGCGCACCAGGGCAGGAACTTAGGGTATCGCGCGACGTCGGCCACCAGATCGTACATCTGCTGTGCCGAGTAGGGCATCTGGCGGGTTTCCGAGTGTGTGGGCATCTGTCCGCTGATTTTCTGCTACAATTACCGGGCGTGATGTCCTATGTACGCGCGGGAAATTCAAGGGGGCAGCCATGACACAGCGTCCATATGTCATTGATGTGATGATCTCGGCCAAGGCAATCGCCGCGCGGATCGAGGAGCTTTGCGAGGAAATCCAGAAGGAATTCGGCAATACCGACAAGCTGGTCGTGGTCGGCCTGTTGCGCGGCAGTTTCGTGTTCATCGCCGATCTGGTGCGCGAGCTGGACCTGCCGATCGAGGTCGATTTCCTGGAGGCATCCTCTTATGGCGATGCCATGGAGAGCAGCCGGGAAGTGCGTATCCTCAAAGACTTGCGCGGCGCCATTGAAGGGCGCGACGTGCTGGTGGTCGAGGATATCGTCGACACCGGGCACACGCTGAACCATGTCACGCACTTGCTGCAAAGCCGCAATCCGGCGCGGCTGAAATCCATTGCGCTCCTGGACAAGCCGTCGCGGCGCGAGGTGGATTTCCGCTCTGACTGGGTGGGTTTCGAGATCCCGGACGAATTCGTTGTCGGCTATGGCATCGACTATGCGCAGCGCAACCGGAACCTGCCGCATATCGGCAAGGTGCGGTTCACTGACGAGGGCTGACCGCCGCCCGAGCGCGGGCGGGGGTACCCGCCCGGCACCCCGAAATGCGGACGGCACCCTGCGTGCACCCCCTGTGCACCCCCCGTACACCGCCTGATCCGCTTTCCGGCAGAAATGCCACAGAATCCAGAAACCAGCGCGAAACAGGGAACCGGCGCAAGACCGCCGGTTTCGTCCCGCCGCCGGCATTTTCCGGCGCAGGGGATTTGCCTTTCGCCGCTGCCTCCCCCATGTGATGTTCAAACGCAGCGATCACAGGAGATCCGCAATGCAGAAGATTCTGACGGCAGCCGCCGCCGCGGCGATGACCCTGTCCTTTATCCCCGCAGCCTCTTACGCAGGGCCGCCGAAGTGGGCGCCGGGACACAAGAACAGCGCGTCTTACTACGCACCGGGCCAAGTGAAGAAGCGCCACGCCCGGCACGGATACATTCACGGCGACAATTGGGTCTATGTGGACGATTACCGCCGCTGGGGCCTGAACCCGCCGCGCGACGGGCACCGTTACGTGCGCCAGGACGACAAGATCTATGAGGTGGTCAAGGACACCCTGGCGATCATCGGCGCGGTTGCCGTGGTCGATGCGCTGGTGAACTGACGGTCAGCCCAGAAGTTTTCTGAGCGTTTGCAGAAAGATCCCGGCCCCGGCCGGGATTGCCGCGTCAGGAAAATCGAAATCCGGGTTGTGCAGCTGCGGCTGCGCCTCGCCGGAGCCCAGCCAGAACATCGCCGCCTTTGCGTGTTTGCCGAACTGGCCGAAATCCTCGGACCAGCGCTGGGAATAGTCTCGCATCTGCGCCGGGTGCCCGGCTGCGGCACAGGCGGCCTGCAGCACTTCCACCGCTTCCGGGTGGTTGGTGCAGGCGTCAAAGACGTCGTCGAACCCGATAGAAAACCCCAGCCCCTCCGCTGCGCAGACCTGCTCCACCAATGCGGTGGCGTCTGCAATGAGCTGATCCATCCGCGCATCCGTCACGGTGCGCAAAGTGGCCCAGACCTCGCCCTCGCCCGGCGCAATGCCGAACGTGGCTTCGCCCAGCCGGGCGTGGGTCAGCGTGACGAGGGCAAACTCCGGCCCCAAATCACCGCCGCTGGCCAGGTCCGCCAGCCCCGGCAGCAGCCGGGAAATGGCCCCAGCGGGCGACACCCCGTCCTGCGGCGCGGCAGCGTGGGAGGTTTTACCGGTCAGCTTGATGCGCATTCCGCGGGAGGCGCAATTTGCTGCGCCAGAACACAAGGCCACCTGCCCCACCGGCAGCCCCGGCAGGTTGTGCAGCGAGAAAGCGTAGTCCGGTGCAATCTGCGCGAAGGCCGGATCGGCAATCACCGCCGCTGCGCCCTTGCCGGTTTCCTCGGCGGGCTGGAACAGCAGCACGGCGCGGCCCTTTGCCGGGCGCTGCGCCGACAGATCCTCTGCCAGCGCCGCCACCATCGTCATGTGGCCGTCATGGCCGCAAAGGTGGCCGCGGCCCGCGTGGGTGGAGCGGTATGGCTGATCCGACAGCTCCTCAATCGGCAAGCCGTCGAGTTCACAGCGGATCAGAACCGCGGGGCCGTCTCCGCTGCCCTCAAAAACCGCTGCAACACCGTGGCCGCCAAGGCCGGTCAGAAGCTGATCGGGGTCATGCAGCCGCAGGTAATCCGCCACCATGGCAGCGGTCTTTTCCTCAGCGCCGGAGACTTCGGGAATTTGATGCAGGGCGTGGCGCAGCCGTGTCAGCCGCGCCAGGCGCTCAGGCGTCATGCCAGGCCCAGCTTCTTGTTGCGGGCCTCGCGCAGTTGGGCAAAGTCGTCGCCGGCATGGTATGAGGAGCGGGTCAGCGGTGTTGCCGAAACCATCAGGAAGCCCTTGCCATAGGCGGCTTTCTCATAGGTCTTGAACTCCTCGGGCGTCACAAAGCGGTCCACCGCGTGGTGCTTGGGCGTCGGCTGCAGGTACTGGCCGATGGTCAGGAAATCGATGTCCGCGGCGCGCATGTCATCCATCACCTGCTTCACTGCCTGCGTGTCCTCGCCGAGGCCGACCATGATGCCGGACTTGGTAAAGATCGACGGGTCCAGCTCCTTCACCCGCTGCAGCAGGCGCAGGGAGTGGAAGTAGCGCGCGCCCGGGCGGACCTCAGGATAAAGGCCCGGCACGGTTTCCAGGTTGTGGTTGAACACGTCGGGCTTGGCTTCCACCACCGCCTCCAGGGCGCTGTCATCGCATTTGATGAAATCGGGGGTCAGGATCTCGATGGTGGTCTTGGGGCTGCGGTGGCGCACGGCACGGATGGTCTGGGCGAAATGCTCGGCGCCGCCGTCCTCCAGATCGTCGCGGTCCACCGAGGTGATCACCACGTGGTTGAGGCCCAGCTTCTCCACCGCATGGGCGACCCGGCCCGGCTCGAACGCATCCAGCGCATCGGGGCGGCCGGTGGCGATGTTGCAGAAGGTGCAGCCGCGGGTGCAGATCTCGCCCATGATCATCATGGTGGCGTGGCCCTGGCTCCAGCATTCGCCGACGTTGGGGCAGCCCGCTTCCTCGCAGACAGTGGTCAGCTTGTTGTCGCGCATGATCTTGTGGGTGTCGGCATAACCTTTGCCGCCCGGCGCCTTGACCCGGATCCAGCTTGGCTTCTTGGGCTGAGCGTTGTCGGGACGATGCGCCTTTTCGGGGTGGCGCTGCTCCGGGATCTTGAGGTCTCTCACGTGGAATTTCCCTTCCGGCCTTTGGCGTTCTGAGCGGGTTTACCACAGCTGATGTGGCTTGGCACGGTCATATCGTCAACCCTGCCCTGCAGCTTTGTCATGGCTCAAACTCCGGAAATATGCCGTTTTCCTTTGCCAAAGTGACGCAGGGGAACACATAATCCCCGCGAGCAATGGGATTTCGCCGCAGATCATTCAGGGAGGGACGCATGGCCAAGGAGCTGGAGAAGTTCAAGGCAGAGCACAAGAAGCTGGCTGCCGGCACCAAGAAATTCACCACGGCCGAGGGCGACAAGCTGAAAAAGCGGATCGGGATATCGCTCGGCAACGCCTGGGAGGGCGAGGATTATTTCCGCGAAAGCCTGGCCAAGGCGCGCAAGAACGGGGTGAAGTCCGAGAAACTGGCCGATTTCCAGAAGGACAAGAACTTCAAGGACGGGCTGACCACCTGGAACAAGGCCGTGGACATCCTTCAGGGCGACGTCAATGAGATGAAGAGCTTCTGCGCCGATGCCAAGGCGCATATGGCCAAGCAGCAGAACCTCTTGAAGGACATCGAGAAGGATCTGAAGAAACGGGCCAAGTCTTCCGGCTCCAAGAAGGATATCGAGGCGCTTCAGGGCGAGTTGGAAAAGGAGATAGCCGCGGTCAAGAAAGCCTCGGAGTACGAGGGCAAGCTGAATGCGGCGCAAAAGCTGTACGCGGCGAATTTCCAGAAAAAGGTCAACGCCATCCTGAAGGAAAAGCCGGACAGCCATGACAAGAAGAAGGACGCAACCGAACTGCCGCAGCTGCTGGTGGACCGGAACCTGAAGAAATACGCCAACCAGGTCGGTGCGCTGGTGAAGGCGATCAACGCCCATTGCGTGGCCGCTATCGACAAGGCGGGCGAGGATCTGAAGGCCGCAGCGCCGGAGCTGAAGGCGGCGGCGGCGAAATACAAGGATCTGAAGAAGATCAACGACCAGTACCAGACCGCCAAGAAGAAATTCCCGGGCGCCATCGAGGATTCCAAGGACAAGAAGAAGCTCTTGGCGACGCTCAAGAAGTTCAATGACCTGACCACAGCCGCAGAGCGCAAGCTGCGCGGCACCACGGTGACCATCAAGAAAGCTGCGGCGTAACGCCCCGCAGGGGTGGAAGATGCCGTTTTTGCACAGGTTTCCGGCGCTGGATTGCCGCATTCGCGGGTCGGCGGAGGAAACCTGCGCGCAATGCTCAGGGACATGTTGAAGCCAGCTTAGAATCATTTTAAGCCTGCCCGCCGAATACATCTTTTGATACAGGAGCAAGCTGAGATGAAAGCTGGCGTTAAGCTGCCCGACGTGACCTTCCACACCCGTGTCCGCGACGAGTCGATCGAGGGACCGAACCCGTTCCGCTGGGAAGATAAGACCACCGCTGACTACTTTGCAGGCAAGCGCGTTGTGCTGTTCTCGCTGCCGGGCGCCTTCACCCCGACCTGCTCGACCTACCAGCTGCCGGGCTTTGAAAAAGGCTTTGCCGACTTCCAGGCCGAAGGCATCGACGCGATCTACTGCATGTCCGTGAACGACAGCTTCGTGATGAACGCCTGGGCGCGCGCTCAGGAGCTGGAGAACGTGGAAGTGATCCCGGACGGCTCCGGCGAGTTCACCCGCAAGATGGGCATGCTGGTCGCCAAGGACAACCTGGGCTTCGGCAACCGCTCCTGGCGCTATGCGGCCATCGTCAACAACGGTGTGGTCGAAGCATGGTTCGAAGAGCCGGGCCTGTCCGACAACCACGGCGAAGACCCCTATGGCGTGTCCTCCCCGGAGACCGTGCTGAAGCACCTGAAAGACGCCAAGGCAGAAGTCGCCGCCTAAGGCGCGCCGCCATATCAGGCACTCAAACGGGTCCGCGCAGCGGGCCCGTTTTCTTTTGCAGCGCAGCCCGGTTCAGCCGATCATCTCTTCCTCTTGCGGGCTGGCCTCGCCGTAGTACTCGGCCAGATGCTGCAGCGCGATGCGCAGCACCACTTTGCCCGATCTGGCCGGCCAGCCGAGGTTTCGCTCCGCGGTTTCCAGCCCCTCCAGATGGCAGCAGCAGCGCAGGGCGATATCGCTGAGGCCTGCGCCCAGTTTCTGCAGCGCTTCTGTCATCCGCTGGTGTGCCGCCGCCGCCGCCTGGTGGCTGGTGCTGCGCATGGGGTGGCTTCCTTGGGCGAAGTACAGTTCCTCCTGCATCAGGTGGCTGCTGATCTGCGCCAGCTCGAAGTCCTCGCGCAGCCGCCGCCCGGCCCGCACCATCGGCTGGGTGAGGAAGGATTTGCCGTCCTTGTCCAACAGCCTGGCCAGCATTTCCAGCGGCGTCTCGGCACCGCTGTAGCGGGATTTGCGGCCCATTCCGCCTGTCTCGGCTGGCTCCGGGGCCTCGAACGGCGCCTGCGCCTCGGCAAAGCCGCCTTCCAGCCGGGCGCGGGCGCGGTTTTCCTGATCGGCAATGATCCGGTTCAGCGCGCTGCGCCCAGCGGCGGTGATCGAATAGCGGCTGATCCGTCCCCGGCGCGTGCAGGCAATCCAGCCGGTCAGCGCCAGCGCGCCCGCCAAGGGGCGCGACACCGCCACCTTCTGCCCGTCGGCCTCCTGGCCTTCGCGCACGACCACGGCCATCTCCATGCCCTCGGCCGCGGCCAGAACCGCGCCGCCGCGGCTGAGCAGGGTCAGCACGCTGGCGGCCTCGCGCTCGAAACCCGACCTCAGGCTTCGGCTTGCGGCGGACGGACTATCGGGCTGCCCCGGTTTCGCAGCGGCGGACTTGTAGCGCCCGGCAAGATAAGTCAGCACCTCGTCAATCAGCGGGTCGTCCCGCAGGGTTTCCACCCGGCGCACCTGCCGCAGGATGGTGGAAGGATGGCAGCCCGCCTTGCGGGCCAGCTGCCGGATCGGGCGGCCTGCCTCGGTATGTTGAAGGTAGCGGCATGTTTCCAGCGGCACCCAGCCTGGAAAGGGTGCCTGTGTCATGTCTTGCATTTGTAACCCCCGGTCGTGAGCTAGGCCGCTGGGCCAGCCGCACTCAAAGGTGCCTGCGGCCTGTCCCCTTGCGCCCGGCTGAATTTGGACAAAAGCGCGGATCGGGCACCATTGTTTCCAGAAAAAACATAATCATCACAAAACGGACCGTTCGCCGGTCTCCCCCTTTCCGCAACACCACCTAGGGTTGTGTTATAGCAGAGCCTGCAAAGAGATAGGAAAGGAGAGCACGATGCAGGATGTCTTCACCCGGCTCACACTGCTCCGGCGCCCGAGGATTCTGGCGCGGGCGGCGCGGCTTGGCGCCCGGAACTATTGCCGCCAGCGCGACCTGCGCCGCATCCTGGGCTATGGCGAGGTGCCCAAGCCCGCCGCGGCAGTGATGCGGCTGCTGGAGCTGGAAGACGGGCTGAACACGGCGCGCCGGGACGGCGAGGCCGGCTATTCCCTGATCCGCCACGTGGATGTGCTGATCGCGCTGGCCGGCGAGGCCGGATTTCTGCGCGCCAGGCCAAACGCAAAAACGGCGGCCCGTGCGGACCGCCGTTTTGCTGCGGCAGAGGGTGCGGCCCCCTGCCCCTGAGTTTCCGCCTCGCGCGATTACATGAACGCGTCGGGCATAGAGGCCTTCTTCTCGGCCACGTATTCGTCCAGCGCCTGCTTGATAGCAGGGTCCAGAGCCGGCTGCTCATAGGTGGCCAGCAGCTTCTCGACCCGGTTGGAGGCCAGCGCATAGGTGTCGCGCGCGCCTTCCTCTTCCCACTGCTCGAACGGTTTGTAGTCGAGCAGGTCGGACTTCCAGAACGCCGATTTGAAGTTGGCCTGGGTGTGGGAGCAGCCGAGGTAGTGGCCGCCGGGGCCGACTTCGCGGATCGCTTCCATCGCCTGGCCGTTCTCGTCCACCGCGATGCCTTTGGCGAGGCCATGCAGCGCGCCCAGCTGGTCGGCATCCATCACGAACTTCTCGAAGTCGGCAACCAGGCCGCCTTCGAGCCAGCCGCAGGAGTGCAGCATGAAGTTCACGCCGGACATCAGGCCCATGTTGAGCGAGTTGGCGGTCTCATAGGCTGCCTGCGCATCCGGCAGCTTGGAGCCGCAGAAGGAGCCGGCCGAACGGAACGGCACGCCCAGGCGGCGGGCCAGCTGGCCTGCGCCATAGGTGACCAGCGACGCTTCGGGGGTGCCGAAGGTCGGCGCGCCGGAGTTCATGTCGATCGAGGACACGAAGGCGCCGAAGATCGCAGGCGCGCCGGGGCGGCACAGCTGGTTGTAGGCGATGCCGGCCAGAACTTCTGCCAGCACCTGGGTCAGGGTGCCTGCCACCGACACCGGCGCCATGGCGCCGCCGACGATGAACGGCGAAATGATGCAGGCCTGGTTGTTCTGCGCGTAGACTTCCAGCGAGCCCATCATCACGTCGTCGAAGGTCATCGGCGAGTTGATGTTGGTCAGCGAGGTCATCACGGTGTTGTTCTGCACGAACTCCTTGCCGAACAGGATGCCGGCCATGTCGACGGAATCCTGGGCGCGGCTGGGTTCGGTGACGGAGCCCATGAACGGCTTGTCGCTGAGGGTCATATGCGCCATCAGCATGTCCAGGTGGCGCTTGTTCACCGGGATGTCGGTGGGTTCGCAAACGGTGCCGCCGGAGTGGTGCAGCCACTTGGACATATAGGCCAGTTTCACGAACTTGTTGAAGTCGTCCATGGTCGCATAGCGGCGGCCGCCGTTGCGGTCGCGCACGAAGGGCGGGCCGTAGACCGGTGCCAGAACCAGGTTCTTGCCGCCGATGACCACCGATTTCTCGGGGTTGCGGGCGTGCTGGGTGAACTCGGCCGGCGCGGTTTCGCACAGCTTGCGGGCCAGGCCGCGGGGGATGCGCACGCGCTCGCCCTGGACATCGGCACCGGCATCGCGCCAGCGCTGCAGCGCCGCCGGGTTGTCAACGAAATTGACGCCGACCTCTTCCAGGATCGTGTCCGCGTTGTACTCGATGATCTCCAGCGCTTCCTCGTTCAGGATCTCGAAGTTCGGAATGTTGCGCTCGATGTACTTGGCGGTCTCGATCTTGACGCTGGTGCGCTCGGCGCGGCGGGCGGCGCCGCCGCCGGAACCGCGGGCACGACGGCGCGGGGCTGCTTCTGTCATGGTTTATCCTCACCACAGGCATTTCATTGCGATGGGTATTATAGCCAGTGCGCGCGCCGCCGCCGCAGGATTGCGGCCATTCAAGTTGAAAAGCGACATTGCCGCTGCAATTTCCACCGCGCCGGTGGACTTTGGCATACCTGGCGCGGCCCTGATGCCGGTCTGCCGTTAAATAACGCCCAGCCCCCGGCATCGCGGCCAAACCCCCTTGCGGAAAGCGCGTTCCTGCCCTATGGCGCGTGCATGACAGAGACATCCCATGACCGCCTTCTCATCATCGACTTTGGCAGCCAGGTCACGCAGCTGATTGCGCGCCGCCTGCGCGAGCTGAACGTCTATTGCGAAATCCACCCCTATCAGAATGTCACCATGGACTTTGTGCGCGAGCTGGCGCCCAAGGCGGTGATCTTCTCGGGCGGGCCGGACAGCGTGACCCGCGAGGGCAGCCCCCGGGCGCCGCAGGAAATTTTCGACTATGGCGTGCCGATCCTGGGCATCTGCTATGGCCAGCAGGTGATGATGCACCAGCTGGGCGGCAAGGTGGAAAGCGGCCACGGCACCGCGGAGTTCGGCCGCGCCTTTGTGACCCCGACCGTTGACCGGCTGGAGCTGCTGGACGGCTGGTTCGCAAATGACGCCGACCGCGAGCAGGTCTGGATGTCGCACGGCGACCACGTGAGCCAAATCGCCCCGGGGTTCGAGGTCTACGGCACTTCCCCCAACGCGCCTTTTGCCATCACCGCCGATGTCTCCCGCAACTTCTATGCGGTGCAGTTCCATCCGGAAGTTCACCACACCCCGAACGGCGCCAAGCTCTATGAGAACTTCGTGAAGCTCGCAGGCTTCAGCGGCGACTGGACCATGGGCGCCTACCGCGAGCAGATGATCGAGAAGATCCGCGAGCAGGTCGGCGACAAGAAGGTGATCTGCGGCCTGTCCGGCGGCGTCGACTCCTCGGTTGCGGCGATCCTGATCCACGAGGCGATCGGCGATCAGCTGACCTGTGTGTTCGTGGACCACGGCCTGCTTCGCAAGAACGAGGCGGAAGAAGTCGTCTCGATGTTCCGCGACAACTACAACATCCAGCTGATCCACGCGGATGAGAGCGATCTGTTCCTGGGCGAGCTGGACGGCCAGTCGGATCCGGAAACCAAGCGCAAGATCATCGGCAAGCTGTTCATCGACGTGTTCCAGAAACACGCCGACACCATCGACGGCGCCGAATTCCTGGCGCAAGGCACCCTGTACCCGGATGTGATTGAATCGGTCTCCTTCTCGGGCGGGCCTTCGGTCACCATCAAAAGCCACCACAACGTCGGCGGCCTGCCGGAGAAGATGGGCCTCAAGCTGGTCGAGCCGCTGCGCGAGCTGTTCAAGGACGAAGTCCGCGCCCTCGGCCGCGAGCTGGGCCTGCCGCAGAGCTTCATCGGCCGCCATCCCTTCCCCGGGCCGGGTCTGGCGATCCGCTGCCCCGGCGAGATCACCCGCGAGAAGCTGGAGATCCTGCGCGAGGCGGATGCGATCTACATCGACCAGATCCGCAAGCACGGCCTGTACGATGACATCTGGCAGGCCTTCGTGGCGATTCTGCCGGTCCGCACCGTCGGCGTGATGGGTGACGGCCGCACCTATGACTACGCCTGCGCTCTGCGCGCGGTGACCTCTGTCGATGGCATGACCGCGGACTACTACCCGTTCAGCCACGAGTTCCTGGGCGAAACCGCCACAAGGATCATCAACGAGGTGAAGGGCATCAACCGCTGTACCTACGACATCACCTCGAAGCCTCCGGGAACCATCGAGTGGGAATGATCACGGGCCTCGCGGATTTCCCTGCAGAAACGGGGCAGTCCGCGGCAGTTTTAAAGAACGTTTAAGCAATTTGCGCCATCTTGAGCGGAACACCTGGCCGCCGGTTTGTAGCCGGCGGCCTTCTGCTTCAAGGCAAATGGAGGCGCAAAATGCCCGTGATCAAATACAAGGACGTGCTGCTGCACTTCGCGCATATTCCCAAGTGCGGCGGCACCTCTGTCGAGCGCTATGTGCAGGGCCTGAAAGGCGTAAGCCTCGCCTTCCTGGACGAACAATATGTGTCCAACCCGCCGCAGCAGAAGCACTGGAACATCTCTTCCCCCCAGCACATCGACGGGGAATCCCTGTCGCGGCTGTTCCCCAAGGATTTTTTCACCGCCTTTTTCACCATCGTGCGCCATCCGATTGCGCGGCTTGAAAGCGCCTACAAATTCCAGCGGCTGGTCGAGCGCCGGATCGGCAGCGACGAAACCCTGGACCAATTCGTCAAGACCCGCCTGCTGGAAAACGTTCTGACCAAAGGTTGGATGGATGGCCATTTCTATCCGCAGTCGGGCTTTTTCTATCCCGGCGCCAATTACCAGGTTTTCAAGCTGGAGGAAAACGGCGCGGAGCACGCCAAGGCCTTCATCGATGCCGCCCTGTTCAGCAACCCTGCCAGCCAGCAGATTACGCACAGCAACCACCTGCGGCTGCCCGACAGCTTTGACCCAGGCGACCTTGTTCTGAGCGACGAAGGCCTAGCCGTCGCCCAAAAGCTCTACAGCATGGACTTCGACAACTTCAACTACGACCGGCAACCCGCCGCACAGCCGCATCCCCAAGCGGCCGCCGGCTAAGGCGCAATTGGCTGAGATACATGACACAGAAGTTCAACATCTGCCTGATTGAGCCCCAGAACTACGTCCATTCGGGCGCGTTCTACGAGATTGCCGACCTGCTGCTTTACGCACTGCGCGATCTCGGCTTCGAAGCTGTCTCCACCAGAAACAGAATCGACCCGGCGGCACGCAACATCGTGATCGGCATCCACCTTCTCAATCCTAGCTTTGCCAAGCAGATGCCGCCCGGCACCATCATCCTCAACACCGAGCAGCTGGGCGCGGTGTTCGGCGACTGGAACAAGCGAATTCTTGAGTGGTTCTCGCAGGACTTCACGCTGTGGGACTACAGCGAGGCAAATGTCGCCCACCTCAGGGACTTTGGCGTCAAACGGGTGGAGAAGCTTCAGCTCGGCTATCAAAAGGAACTGTGCCGGATCACGCGGCGGGAGAAGCCCGACGTCGACGTGCTGTTCTACGGCTGTATCAACCCGCGCAGGCAGGCGGTTCTTGCAGATCTCGAATCCCGCGGCCTGCGGGTCAAGGCACTGTTCGGCGTATACGGCCAGGACCGTGATGCGTGGATCGCCCGCTCGCGGATTGTTCTGAACCTTCATTACTATGAAACGCAGATATTCGAGATCGTGCGGACCTTCTACCTGATGACCAATGGTGTTCCCATCGCGGCCGAAGTGAACCCCGGAACCCGGATCGACGACTGCTACCGCGACGGGATGCTGCCCCTGCCCTACGGCCAGCTTGCGGCGGGAATTGACGAAGCGCTGAAGGATGAGGCCGGGCTGGCACAACTTGGGGCGCAAGCGAAGGAGACAATCGCAAGCCTTCCGCAGGCCGGGCTGCTGCGCGAGATTATCTGAACCGCTGAACCTCCTGGCTGCGAGACCCCTTGACGCCGCTGCAGGATCGCGCCTTCCTGCGGCAACGGGAGGTCCTTCATGCAGAAATCGGAACCGGTTGCCGCCGCCGTTTGGATGATCGGCGCCATCGTCTCCTTTTCCGCGATGGCGATTGCGGGCCGCGAGGCGGGGCTGACGCTGGATACCTTCGAAATCATGGCCTACCGCAGCCTGGTGGGTGTAATGATCGTGGTTGCAGCCCTCACCGTAACAGGCCGCTGGCACCAGGTGCGGGGGCAGCGGCTGAAGGTGCATCTGCTGCGCAACATCTTCCACTTCACCGGCCAGAACCTGTGGTTCCTGGCGGTGACGCTGATTCCGCTGGCGCAGGTTTTTGCGCTGGAGTTCACCTCGCCGCTGTGGGTGATTATCCTGTCGCCGATCCTGCTGGGAGAGGTGCTCACCCGGCGGCGGATGCTGGCGGCGGCGCTGGGTTTTGCGGGCATCCTGATTGTTGCCCGCCCAAGCCCCGACACCATCAACATCGGCCTGATGGCAGCGGCCAGCTGCGCCATCTTCTTTGCGCTCACCGCAATCCTGACCAAGCGGCTGACCCGGCATGAGAACACCGCCTCAATCCTGTTCTGGCTCACCTCCATGCAACTGGTGATGGGGGTGTTGGCGGCTGGGTGGGACGGCGACATGGCGCTGCCCGATGCCGCCACCCTGCCTTGGCTGGTGCTGATCGGCATTGCCGGCCTCGCCGCGCATTTCTGCCTGACCACCGCGCTGTCGCTGGCCCCGGCCAGTGTGGTGGTGCCGGTGGACTTTGCCCGCCTGCCTGCCATCGCGATCCTGGGCATGGTGATCTACGGCGAGGCGCTGGATGCCTGGGTGCTGGGCGGCGCCGCCGTCATCTGCATCGCAAATTACCTGAACATAGTTGCAAGACAGCCCCACAGAACCCCTCAGGGCTGACTGAATCCGCCTAGTTGCCGCGCGGTTAATGTTGATTTGCGGAAATCCCGCCGATTACGTTCGCGTTAAGCGGCTTGGAACAGCTGCAATACTGGGAGGAACAATGAAACGCTATCTTGCAACGTCAGCCGTTCTGGCGCTGGCATCGGGTTCTGCTATGGCAAGCGGCCTGGACCGCACCGGCCAGCCGATCGGGATCATCTTCGAAGAAGGCAATTACGCCGAATTCTCTTTCGCGACCACATCCGTGGACCTGTCGGGCAACGACCGGGACCTAAGCCCTTTTGTGACCCCGTCTACCAGCGGAGATGTTGGTGAGCGCTTCAACATGTTCGGCGCCGGCTACAAGCGGGACCTCAACGAAAAGCTGTCGTTTGCTCTGATCTTCGATCAGCCCTGGGGTGTGGATGTGAACTATCCGGTGGATGGCTCTGCTTGGCTCGGTGGCACCACAGCGCAAGCAGATTCGAACTCCATCACCGCTCTTTTGCGTTACAAGTTCAACGAGCGCTTCAGCGCCCACGGCGGCATCCGCTATCAGGAAATTGACGGCGAAATCAATTTGGCCGGCGCCGCCTACGCAGCCATTCCTGGCGGCACCTACAATGTGAAAGTGGACAAGGACGGCGCCTTTGGCTGGGTGGCCGGCGTTGCCTATGAGATCCCCGAGATCGCCCTGCGCGCAGCCCTGACCTACAGCTCCGAAATCGAACATGAATTCGACCTGACCGAAACCTTTGCCGGTTTCCCGCTTGCAAGCGGGTCCAGCACGACCAAGACCAAGACGCCGCAGTCGGTGAACCTGGATTTCCAAACCGGCATCGCACAGGACACGCTGCTGTTCGGCGGCATCCGCTGGGCCGAGCACAGCGTAACCAACCTGGTTCCCGGGATTCTGGACCGTGACCTGATCGACCTGGACGACTCGGTGACCTACACGCTGGGTATCGGCCGCGCCTTCAACGAGAACTGGTCCGGCTCTGTCGCGCTGATCTATGCGGATGCGGACGGCGACGATCTGGTCTCGCCGCTGGCGCCGACCCATGGCTATGAGGCGATCCGCCTGGGCGTGCAGTACAAGCAGGACAACATGACCGTCTCTGCCGGTGTCCGCTACACCCAGCTGGGCGACGCAGTTGCCTCTCCCGGCGGCAACCCGGTGACCGATTTCGAGGACAACGACGCGGTCAGCTTCGGCCTGAAAGTCGGCTTCCACTTCTGATCCCGGCACAGGCAGCAGCCGCTGCAGGCTGAAACGAGCAGTTCACCCCCGCATCCGGAATGCGGGGGTTTTTCTTTGCGCCTGCCGCGGGCTGCGGCGCAAGCGCACACGCAATTGACCAAGCCCGCGCGGGTGATTAGCAAGGCGTGAAACCTTCAGGGACTTGGAAACTCCATGCTTTACTCTTCTGCGCAGGACTGGCGCGACGCGCCGAATAAACGGGTGCTGTTCTTTGGCATGTCCGGGCTTGGCAAAACCTATGTCAGCAATGTTCTGCGCGGCGCCGGCAGCTGGTTCCACTACTCGGTCGATTACCGCATCGGCACCCGCTACATGGGCGAATACATCGCCGACAACGCCAAGGCGGAGGCGATGAAGGTGCCGTTCCTGCGCGAGCTTCTGCTGTCGGATTCGATCTTCATCGGCTCCAACATCACCTTTGAGAACCTGACGCCGGTGGCCGCCTACCTGGGCAAGCCCGGCGATGTGGCCAAGGGCGGCCTGCCGATCGCGGAATACAAGCGGCGCCAGGAACAGTTCCGGGTGGCGGAAATCCGGGCGCTTTTGGACACCGAATATTTCGAAGGCCGCGCGCAGCAGCTGTATGGCTATCCGCATTTCATCTGCGACACCGGCGGGTCGATCTGCGAATGGGTGGATGCCGATGACCCCAAGGACCAGATCCTGTCTGAACTCAGCAAGCACACGCTGATGGTCTGGATCAAGGGCAGCGAGGCGCATACTGCCGAGCTGGTGCGCCGGTTCGACCGCGCGCCCAAGCCGATGTCCTACCAGCCGGAGTTCCTGGACCGGGTGTGGCAAGAGTATCTCAAGGAAAACGGGATATCCGAGGTTGATGTCGACCCCGATGCCTTTATCCGCTGGACCTATGCCCAGGCGCTGGCGCACCGCCAGCCGCGTTATCAGGCGATGGCCGACAACTGGGGCGTCACCGTTACCGCCGACCAGATCTCAGCCGTCAAGGATGAGGCTGGTTTCGTGGATTTGATCGCCTCGGCCCTTGAGGACCGCGGCTAACCCGCTTATCTGAAAACTTCCGCTATATCGCACAACCTTCCGCAAATCAGGACGCTGACATGCCCATCAAGATCCCCGCAGACCTGCCCGCCTATGACGTTCTGACGAACGAAGGCGTGATGGTCATGTCGCCGGATCAGGCGGCGCGGCAGGACATCCGCGCCTTGCGCATCGGCCTGCTGAACCTGATGCCCAAGAAGATCCAGACCGAGAACCAGTTTGCCCGGCTGATCGGCGCCACCCCGTTGCAGATTGAGCTGAGCCTGATCCGGATGACCGAGCATCAGACCAAGAACACCGCGGCTGAGCACATGGAGGAGTTCTACCACTCCTTCCAGGAAGTGAAGCACGAGAAGTTCGACGGGCTGATCATCACCGGCGCGCCGATCGAGCACCTGGAATTTCCCGAAGTGACCTATTGGGACGAGATGCAGGAGGTGTTCGAATGGACCCAGACCAACGTGCATTCGACCTTTGGCGTCTGCTGGGGCGGCATGGCGATGATCAACCACTTCCATGGCGTCAAGAAGCACATGCTGGACCACAAGGCATTCGGCTGCTTCCGGCATCAGAACCTGGCGCCGGCCTCGCCGTACCTTCGCGGGTTCTCGGATGATTTCGTGATCCCGGTCAGCCGCTGGACGGAGATGAAGCAGGAAGAGGTCGATGCCGCAGAGGGCCTGAAGACGCTTCTGGGCAGTGACGAGGTCGGCCCCTGCCTGATCGAGGACAAGGCGCACCGGGCGCTCTATATCTTCAATCACTTCGAATACGACAGCGACACGCTGAAGCAGGAGTACGACCGCGACGTGGCCAACGGCACCCCGATCAACGTGCCGGGCAACTACTATCCGGACAATGATCCCAGCCGCCAGCCGCAGAACCGCTGGCGCAGCCACGCGCATCTTCTGTACGGCAACTGGATCAATGAGATCTATCAGACGACGCCTTACGATCTGGAAGAGATCGGCCGCTAGAATGCTGGTCTGGGCGGGCCTTGCCGTGGCAGCGGGGGCTGCCCTCACTTCCTGGCAGGCAGGCCGCCGCGAGGCGGCGGCCATCGCCAGCCACCCGCCGCAGGGCCAGATCCTGGTGGTGGGCAGCCACAGGGTGCATGTGGTGGAAATGGGCCGCCCCAAGGGCAGTGCCCCGGATCTGGTGCTGATCCACGGCTCCAGCGGCAACACCCGGGACATGACCTTCCGCCTTGCCCCTGCGCTGGCCGATGACTTTCGCATCCTGATCTTCGACCGTCCCGGACTGGGCTATTCCAGCCCGCTGAACGGCAGCGGCGCGACGATCCGCCAGCAGGCTGATGTGCTGCGCCAGGCCGCCGCGCAGATGGGGGCTGAGACCCCGGTTGTTCTGGGCCAGAGCTATGGCGGCGCGGTGGCGCTGGCCTGGGCGGTGGACCACCCGCAAAGTGTTGCAGCCTTGGTTTCGGTTGCCGGGGTATCCCATCCCTGGGACACGCCGCTGGACCTGTTCTACCGGGTGACTTCCACGCGCCTGGGCAGCGCGCTGGCTGTCCCGGCCGTGACTGCCTATGTCTCCCGGGCAACCGTTATGGAGACACTGGACGCCGTGTTTGCCCCCCAGGCTGTCCCGGAAGGCTACGCCAGTCATTTCGGCATCGGCCTGACGCTCAGGCGCGCATCGCTGCGGGCCAATGCCAAACAGCGCGCCAACCTGCTGGACGAGGTGATATCCCTGGCACCGCACTACGACCGGATCAGCATACCGGTTGAAATCATCCACGGCACTGCGGATGACACCGTCAATCCCGACATCCACGCCCGGCAGTTGGTGCGCGATGTCCCGACCGCAGACTTGACCCTGCTGGAGGGCATCGGCCACATGCCGCACCATGTGGCAACGGATGAGGTCGCTGCCGCCATTCACCGCGCCGCCGCGCGCGCGAATTTGAGCTGAAACAGCCTGCTCTGCTGCAATTCAATGGGCCATCTTTACTGCGGACACGGTGCTAAAAGAAGCGGACAGAAACAACCCCAGAGAATTGTTACTCAAGCTGTGGTATACTATCCCTCTGGTAATGGAGGGTACTATGAAAACACCCGGTCTCGCCATCATTGTAACGATCTTCGGCGTAATTTTTTCAACATCACAGGCCACGGCTGATCCCAAACCGCAGAACGCGACAGTTCCAGCGGCGCAGGATTTGGCCAGCTTGTACGGCGGCAAAACGCAGCGATGGAAGAAGTGCGAGGGTGGCATCTATTACGGCCCCCGCTGGGAAGCCCAGGCCTATTGCGGTAAGCATCCTGACAGTGTTGGAGTCGGGAAATGGTATATCGATGCCAAGGGCCGCGTGTGCCAGAAGTTGACCTGGTACTGGGCCAAGAATGGCGAACGCCTGTCCGAACCAGGTGAAGAAGAATGCATCTCTCACCTGACGGCGGCGGACGGTATTGTGTGGCGCAGCTGGCCGAAGGACCGGGAATGGTGGAAGGCCACCAACAGCGCAAGCCTGGAAAAGGGGTTCAAGTTCAAATCGAAGATCCGGCGGCTGCGAAAAAAGCTCAAGGTGTAAAACCGCGGCAGCTGATCCCCAGCAGTCTGTAACCCTCAACTGCACCTGCCCGCGCCGGGCCGGTGCAGCACCCTCCGGCTTTTGCCGCAACGCCCCCATGTCAGCTGCGCAAATTTGCGTTAAAACGATTCACATTCCATACTGTCTTCCCATATAAGGGGTTGAGGACAGAAGGGTTTTGCACATGCCGCTGCCATTTGACGGGGCCATCAGCCGCTACAGCCAAAGCGGCGCGCCGGAGGAGATCCGCGCGGCGATCAAGGGTGCGGACAAGGATGATATCCTGAGCCCCGGCTACCCGCACAACGAGCGGATGAAGCGCAAGCCCTATGAGGCAGAGCTGGAGGCACTGCAGATCGAACTGGTGAAGCTGCAATCCTGGGTCAAGTCCAGCGGCGCCCGCATTGCCATCGTGTTTGAAGGCCGGGATGCGGCTGGCAAGGGCGGCACCATCCGGCGGTTCCGGGAAAACCTGAACCCGCGCGGCGCACGGGTAGTGGCGCTGCCGAAACCCACCGAGGCGGAACAGAGCCAGTGGTATTTCCAGCGCTACATCCATCACCTGCCGTCCGGCGGCGAAATCGTGTTCTTTGACCGCAGCTGGTACAACCGCGGCGTTGTGGAAAAGGTGTTCGGCTTTTGCACGGACGCGCAGCGCGAGCGGTTCTTTCACCAGGTGAAGGGGTTTGAGCAGGCCTTGGCCGAGGATGGCATCCGGCTGTTCAAATTCTGGCTCAACGTTGGCCGGGCTGAACAGTTGCGGCGGTTTCTGTCGCGGGAGTCGGACACCCTGAAACAGTGGAAGCTCAGCCCGATTGATGTGAAGGGGCTGGAGAAATGGGACGAATACACCGCCGCCATCTCCGAAACCTTTGCGCGCAGCCACTGCGCCGAAGCCCCCTGGACCATCATCCGCTCGGATGACAAACGGCGGGCCAGGCTGGCGGCGATGCGCAGCGTGCTGCACGCCATTGACTATGCCAGCAAGGACTCCAAGGCGATTGGCGCCCTGGACACCAAGATTTGCGGAGGCCCGGACATCTGGGATGCCTAAACGCGGTTATCATCACGGCAATCTGCGCCAGGCGCTGGTCGAAGCTGCCCTGCAGCTGATCGAGGCCAAGGGGCCGACCGGCTTTACCCTGTCGGAGGCCGCCAAGCAGGCCGGTGTCACCCCGGCGGCTGTTTACCGCCATTTCGAAGGGCGCGAGGATCTGATCGCCGAGGCCTCGCGTCAGGGCTACGTTATGTTCGCAGACCTGATGCAGCATGCCTATGACAAGTACCAGCCCTCTGCACTGGCGGCGTTTGAGGCGACCGGGCGCGCCTATCTGGCCTTTGCCCGCAAGCATCCCGGACATTACATCGCCATGTTCGAAAGCGGGATTTCGGTGAACCGCACCCCGGAACTGGCCGATGCCGCGGCGCGGGCGCGGCAGATCCTGGAACGAGCCGCAGCCGACCTCAGCCAGCATATCCCGGCCGAGAAACGCCCGCCGGCCTCGATGTTCTCGGCCCATGTGCTGGCGATGAGCCACGGGGTGGTGGAGCTTTATGCGCGCAACTCTCCCGGTGCCGCCTCGCCCTTCCCGCCGGAGGATCTGCTGGAAAGCGGTATTGGCATCTACTTGCGCGGCTTGGGGCTGATCGGGCCAGACAGTTAGACCCGGCTGCTAGAACCGGCCGCTCGGCTGCGGCGCGCTCAGCTCACTGCCGACATTGACCAGATTCACTTCGCCGATGCCCTTAATATCCTCAGGTCCGATATCGGTGACGTGGAATTCCTCGGACAGGGCTTCCTTCATTTCTTCGGGCGCGACGATTTTCATCGGGTTGGCAAAGACTTGCAGGCGGGAGGCCAGGTTCACCGCCGGGCCGAAGACGTCATAGACATACTTCTGGATGCCCACCACAGAACCGACGGCAGATCCGGTTCCCAGGCCGATCCGGGCCTGCCACTTGTGCTGATGGCTCTGGTTGCGCCGGTCCAGGTAGCGCAGGAACCGGGTGGCGCAATGGGCCACAGCGGTGGCGTGGTCCGGTGCCGGGTCCGGCATTCCGGACACCGCCAGGTAAGCGTCGCCGATGGTCTTGATCCGCTCGCAGCCGTATTGCTCGACGATGCGGTCGAAGGCAGTGAAAATGTCGTTCAGCTCTCCCAGTGTCACCGTCGGATCGGTGCGCGAGGCAAAATCGGTGAAATCGACAAAGTCCAGCATTACGACCGAGACCTTGGGATAGAGCTGCGGTGTCACCACCCCGAAGGTCTTGAATTCCTCATAGACGGAGCGCGGCATCAGGTTTAGCAGCAGCCGTTCCACCCGCTCCTTCTCGCGCTCCAGCTCGCGGGTGTTGCGCTCCACCATAGCGGAGTAGCTGTCGATCATGCTCTCCAGCTCGCGGATGCGGGTGATGTTCTGGCATTCCACCACCAAAAGCGGCTCGTCCAGATGGCTGGCCTGGGAGATATTGATGGCAAACACCAGCGTGCGGCGCTTGCGCTTGATCTTGAGCTCTGCGGAATAGCGCAGCCCTTCGTCGCACAGCGTGTTCAAGTCTTCCGCGCTGAGGCCGTCAATAGCATCTATCAGGGACGCGCCGGGCCCCGGGGTGCCGAACCATTCCGCAAACGGCTGGTTGTGAAAGACAAACCCCAGATCAGAGGCCCGAACGACAGCCACACCGACGCCGATTGCGCGCAACAACTGTTCGTTGATGGCGGCAATGCTCATGCCGCATCCCTGGTGACAATGATGCTGCGTTTCGATTCGATGGCGCTGAGTGTGGTTCGGATATCCGGTTCCGACAGCCCATGCTGTTCCAGCGCTTCTTTCAGCAGCGTGCCCATTTCGTCGAAGTCTTCGTGACTGATGCCCAAGGCGCGGTGCACCGCCTCCAGCCGGTCATCGCTGAACGAGGCCGGCCCGCCCAGCAGCGAGGAAATGAACTTGGTCTGGTGGTCGATGAGGCGCGCCATATCCACGTCGGCGAAGTAGTCGCCGATCTGATCGGAATCGAGCGCCAGCTCGTAAAAGGTCATCACGACCCGGCTGATAGCGCTGAACCCGCCGTACTTCTCGTAGATCGTTTGCGGCATGACTGCTGTCCCCCAACAGGAAGCGGTCTGCCCATGTTACGCTAGTTTTTTGAAAAAGTTAACGCCCGGGGACAGCGCAGGCCGCCCCGGGCCGGAAATCAGCCCTGATACAGACGGGTTTCGCGGTTTCAAGCGGTCAGGCTGCGCTTTCGCCGGTGAAGGTCACGAGGTCGCTGACAATGCCCTGCAAGCCTTCGATCAGGTCCGCAGTGGGCTGCGCGGACAGCAGCGGCGCCATCTCCCGGATCAGGGGCAGCGGCAGATCCCACCAGCGCAGTTCCTGTAGCTTTTTGCAAACCGCGTCGTCAAAGCGTTTGCGGACCATCTGTGCCGGGTTTCCCGCCCAGACCTCGTAAGCACCCACATCGCCGGCCACGGTGGCGTTGGGGCCGATAACAGCGCCGTCGCCAATGGTCACCCCGCCCAGCAGCGTGGCATTGGCGCCGATCCAGACGTCATTACCGATCACCACATCATGGCCGCCCTGCCGGGGCGCGTGCGTTTCCGCGCCGCCCAGATGATCGGTGAATACCTCGCCAAACGGAAAGGCAGTGATCCGGTCCAATGCCGGCGACTGATCCAGCAGCACCCTCACCCCCCGGCCCACCGAGCAGAACGATCCCATGGAGATACTGGCGCCGCTGTCCTGCCCCTGAATGTCCATGTCCTCATACCCGTGGGTAAAGCGGCCGATTTCCAGCTGCCCGGCGCCAATCGGGGCGGTCTTGAAGTTCTCAGGAGAAGCCATTGTCTGTCCCGCCTTCCAGTGTTGATCCGTTGAATACCGGGCCAACCTAGAAAAACTTTCTAAAAGAACTCTGAAAGATTGCAGGAAATGGCGGAGGCCGGAACGGAAAAGGGCCCGCCAGCGGCGAGCCCTTCCAAAAGCATGTGTTTCCAGCTTAGCGCTTGGAGAACTGGAACGAACGGCGGGCTTTGGCCTTACCGTATTTCTTACGTTCCACAACGCGGCTGTCGCGGGTCAGGAAGCCGGCCGCTTTCAGCGCGCCGCGCAGCGACGGATCGTACAGCTGCAGGGCTTTGGAGATGCCGTGCTTGACCGCACCGGCCTGACCGGACAGGCCGCCGCCTTTGACGGTGGCGTAAACGTCGAACTGGTCTTCGACGCCGGCAACCTGGAACGGCTGGCGCAGGATCATCTGCAGCACCGGGCGGGCGAAGTACTTGTTCAGCTCTTTGCCGTTCACCTCGACCTTGCCGGAGCCCGGCTTGATCCAGACGCGGGCAACAGCGTCTTTACGCTTGCCGGTGGCATAGGAGCGGCCCAGTTCGTCACGAACCGGCTCACGCGCGATGGTTTCTTCGGCCACTGCTTCCACACCGGTTGCAGCTGCGAGCTCTTCGAGAGTGTTGATCTGATCAGCCATCGGTATCAGCTCCGGGTGTTTTTCTTGTTCATGGATTTGACGTCCAGAACTTCAGGTGCCTGGGCTTCGTGCGGGTGCTCGGCACCGGCATAGATACGCAGATTGGTCATCTGCTGGCGCGACAGGCGGTTGCCCGGCAGCATGCGCTTGACAGCCTGGAACACGACGCGCTCCGGGTGTGCACCTTCCAGGATTTCCTGCTTGGTGCGCGACTTGATGCCGCCCGGGTGGCCGGTGTGCCAGTAGAAGTGCTCGTCGCGCTTCTTGCCGGTCATCTGCACCTTGTCGGCGTTGATGATGATGACGTTGTCGCCCATGTCCATATGCGGAGTGAACGAGGCTTTGTGCTTGCCACGCAGGCGCATGGCAACGATCGAGGCAAGACGGCCCAGAACAACGCCCTCGGCGTCGATCAGGATCCACTTCTTCTCGATGTCTGCCGGAGTAGCAGAGAAGGTTTTCATGGCAGGTCAATCCTGTTTGTCGTGAAGGCAGAATCCCATAGGTCATCGGCCTGAATTCGATGGACGGGGTTTACGGGCATCCAAAGCCCCAGTCAACACCACCAAACAAGAATAAACCATTACAAATCAGTACGTTAAAAAATAGGTATAATAATACCCCACAAAATCACACGCTGATCTGCTCCGGCGGGTTGTCCAGAAGCGCGCGCAGGCGCAGCATCGCCTCTTCGAATTGCTTCAGCGGCACATGCGCGTTGATGGCGATGCGCACCGCATGCGGCGCGCGACCGTCGCGCAGGGCGAATTCATCCGCCGAGCGGATCTGCACCCCGTTGGCCTCTGCCGCGCGGGTAAAGGCGGCGGCGCGCCAGCCGGACGGAAGTTTCAGCCACAGGAACGGCACCTCCGGGTTCCAGGTCAGGTCAAAACCGCCAAGCGCGTTGACCGCCACCCGCACGTAGCGGGCCATTTCGTTTCGCACGCTTTGAACCAGCCCCGGCAGCCGCGGGTCGGTGAGCAGGATCCGCACCAGTTCCGCCAACGGCTGCGCCAGGCCGAAATAGCCGTATTCCGCCACCCGCCGCAGGTCTGCCGCCCGCCCCTCCGGCGCCAGCGCAAAGCCGACGCGCAAGGCCGGCGTCAGGATCTTGGAGATCGAGGAGACATGCCAGGCCAGTTCCGGCGCCAGCGCGCGGTAGCTGGGCGCGCGCGATTCCCCCAGGCGGTAGCAGTCGTCCTCGACAATCTGCACGCCGTGGCGGCGGGCAATGCGGACGATCTCCTTGCGGCGCTCCAGCGGCGTGAACAGCCCGGTGGGATTATGCACTTCCGGGCTGGTGCAGATGACGGAGGCGCCGGATTTTCGGATCGCCAGCTCCATTGCGTCCGGGCGGATGCCGTGTTCATCCATGGCGACCTCGACCACCTGCGCCCTGAGCAGCTCTGCTGCGCGGCGGAAGCCCGCATAGGTCAGATCCTCGACCATGATCACCGGCTGCGGGCCTTGCAAGATTGCCTGCAGTGCCACCATCAGCCCGTTCTGGCCGCCGTGGGTCAGCACCACGTCCTTTTCGCTGACCGGGCCAACCGGCGCCTGCGCAATCCAGGCGGCAGCCGCCTGGCGCACCGGCTGATATGCATCGCGGGTCGGATAATTCAGGAAATTGCGCGCCTCGCCCTCGGCCACCTTGTGCAGCGCTTCGCGCACCGCCGCCACCTGCCCCATGTCGGCAATCCGCGGGCTGAACAGGCTGACATGGCCGGGATCGCGTGCCTCCAGCAGATGCAGCTCCCGCGACCATACGTCATCGGGCACCGGTTTCTTCTTTTCGGCTACGAAAGTGCCGCGCCCGACCTCAGCTTCCAGCACGCCCTCATCGGTCAGAATGCTGTAGGCACGGGCGACGGTGCCGGGGGTGATGCTCAACTGATACGCGAGATCGCGTACCGGCGGCAGCTTTGTACCAATTTTCAGGCTGCCCATTTCAACAGCCGACCGGATTGTATCTGCGACCTTTTTGTACTTGGGACCTTTTGTCTCACCCAGGGCCTGCGGCCAAATTGTACCCATTACAATCCATCCTTGGACAATACTGCACCCCCTTTGTATCAAAACGCCACGACAAATCAACAGGATTGTATCAACACAATACGAAGGAAGCCTCCCATGGCACAGCATACGCAAATGGCACAATCGAACATGTCCTATCTGAACAGCCGCCCGGCCCTGCCGGTGCTGGCGCAATGGGCCGTCTCCTTTGCCGTGCTGGTGACCAAGTGGAGCCTGCGCCATCGCACCCGAACCCATTTGAAACACCTGAGCGATACGCAGCTGAAGGACATCGGGCTGTCCCGTGAGGACGCCCACTATGAAGCCACTCTTCCGTTCTGGCGCCCGTGATCCCCTGGGCAAAAGAACAACCTTACGGCCGGGGCATGCCCCGGCCTTTTTTATTTGCGCCGCCACCCGAAAGAAGCGGAACCGCGCAACCGCCATATGAAAATCCGCTCTTGGCCCGCTCCCCGCGCTTTGCTAGGCGCAGCGGGACGAAACCAGATTTGGCAGATTTGATGCAGCGCGACCCCATTCTTGTTGTAGACCGCGAGACCGGCGAGACCTTTGAAGAGGCGGTGCTGGGCGAGAAGTGGATCCGCTGGGCCTATCAGAACGCCAGCGCCAGGCCGGTCGAAAAGCTGCTGTTCCACTCTTCCCTGATCAGCCGGCTGATGGGCGCCTGGTTCGACTCGCGGTTTTCCAAGGGCAAGATCGCGGCAGTGGTCGACGAACTGTCCATCGACATGAGCGAGGCCACGGCCCCGGCGGACAGCTTTGGCTGCTTCAACGACTTCTTCGTGCGCCATCTGAGGCCCGAGGCCCGTCCCTTCAGCGCGGACCCGAAAGACATTGTATCCCCCGCTGATGGCCGGGTGCTAGTGTTCCCGGAACTGGCAGAGGACGTGTTTGTCCCGGTCAAGGGCTATCCGATGTCGGTGCGCACCATGCTGCCCGGCATTGCGGAGCGGTTCATCGGCGGCGCGCTGGCGATCGTGCGGCTGTGCCCGGCGGACTACCACCGCTACCATTTCCCCGCCGCGGGCCGCATCACGGCATCGCAGGACATTCCCGGCGCGCTGCATTCGGTCAACCCGATTGCCCTTGGCGCCGGGCCGGATGTGTTCGGCGAGAACAAGCGGACCTGGACGCTGATCGAAACCGAGGCTTTGGGCAGCTACTGCTTTGTCGAGGTCGGCGCCTTCGGGGTCGGCTCCATCGTCAACACCCGCACTTCGGGCGCCGTGCAGAAGATGGACGAGAAGGGCTATTTCAAATTCGGCGGCTCCACCGTGGTGGTGGTGTTCGAGCCAGGTAAAGTCCAGTTCTCCGATGATCTGGTGGCAAACAGCGCCAAGGGGCGGGAGACCCTGGTCAAGGTCGGCCAGCCCTTCGCAACTGCGCTCTAACGCTTGGGCGGGATCGAATAGGTCATCGAGGAACGGGCCACCGGCTCTGCCATGCCCTCGGAATAGATCAGCACATCCGCTACCGCCAGCACACGGCCCAGTTTCAGCAGCCGCGCCTCGCCAATCAGGTCGGCACCGGCCGCGGGCTTGCGCATGAAATCGAGCGAGCAGTTGGTGGTCACAGCCAGCGCCTCCTGCCCCAGATGCGCCAGGATCAGCGCGTAGACCGCGCAATCGGCCAGCGCAAACATCGACGGGCCGGACACCGTGCCGCCGGGGCGCAGGTGCCTCTCCGCCGTCAAGAGTCGCATCCTGAGATGGTTTTCCCCCATCGTTTCGATGGCAAAGTCATCCCGCACCTGCGGAAAAATCTCATGCAGGTATTCGGTCAGACCTGCGACATCAAATGCCAGCGCCATGCTTTCCCTTTCCGTTCGCTCCGCCTAGAGTTGCCCCCGGATTTGCACGGAGGGCAAGATGGCAATTCTGGAACGTCACGACACGGGTGCGATTGCCCGGCTGACCATGAACACGCCCGAGAAGCTGAACGCGCTGTCGGACGAGATGCTGGCCGCGCTGCAGGAGCAAATCGATGCCCTGCGCGAAGACAGCCGTATCAAGGTGGTGATTCTGTCCGGCACCGGCAAAGGGTTCTGCGCCGGCCATGACATCAAGCAGATGACCGCAGGCCGCGCAGGCGACGACGGCGGCAAGGGTTATTTCCAGGATCTGTTTGCGCGCTGCACCAGCGTGATGACGGGGCTGCAGTCGCTGCCCCAGCCAGTGATTGCGCAGGTCCACGGCATTGCTACCGCTGCGGGCTGCCAGCTGGTTGCCTCCTGCGACCTGGCGGTGGCGGCCGAAGGCACCAAGTTCGGCGTCAACGGCGTAAACATCGGGCTGTTCTGCTCCACCCCGATGGTGGCACTGTCGCGCAATATCCCGCGCAAACAGGCGTTTGAGCTGCTGACCACCGGCGAATTCGTGGACGCTGCACGCGCCGTTGAGCTGGGGCTCGCCAACCGCGCCGTGCCGCTGCAGGACTTGGAGGCGGAGACCACCCGGCTGGCGGAAACCATCGCGTCCAAGCTCGGCGCGGCGGTGAAAATCGGCAAGCAGGCGTTTTATGAACAGCTGCAGATGCCGCTGGACCAGGCCTATGCCTATACCAGCGGCGTGATCGTCGAGAACCTGATGTACCGGGACACCATCGAAGGCATGGCCGCCTTTATCGAAAAACGCCCCCCCGACTGGCAGGAGTGAGTTTTTCCGAAAATTTACGGAAAGCTTTAGCCTTTGTTTACCAATCGGAACGTAATGTTTCCGCAATAAGCCAAATAGCCGCCTTCCAATTCGGGCGGAAAGATGGCAGAGATTGGGCAAGGTCGCTGACCGGCACAATTTGGGCTGCTGCTGCGGAAGGGTCCCTCCAACCGGTTCTCTCACCCCGGTCATCCATTCCCGCAGCGGCGGCCCCAAATCTCCCCCCGAAAAGCCTGCCTGCCCGCCTTTAGGGCGAAGGGCCTGCTTGCGGCCTGGTATCTCCCCAAGCCTGTTGCACGCGCACGCCCCCTGCCCTATGTGGCGGGCATGACAGATCATTCGGCACAGACATTGCATATCGTGGGCGGCGGCTTGGCCGGCTCGGAAGCGGCCTGGCAGGCGGCAAACATGGGTGTACAGGTGGTGATCCACGAAATGCGCCCCAAGGTGGAAACCTTTGCCCATCAGACCGGCAACTTGGGCGAGATGGTGTGTTCGAACTCCTTCCGCTCGGATGATGACGAGCAGAACGCCGTGGGCCTGCTGCATTGGGAAATGCGCGCGGCGAACGGCCTGATCATGACCACCGCGGATGAACACCGGCTGCCCGCCGGCGGCGCATTGGCCGTGGACCGGGAGCCCTTTGCCGAAACCGTGACCACCAAGCTGAAGGCGCATCCGAATGTCACGGTTTCCTACGAAGAAATCACCGAACTGCCCACCGAAGGCCACTGGATCTTTGCTACCGGCCCGCTGACCTCGCCGGAGCTGGGCAAGGCCATTCAAGCCGAAACCGGAGCCGAGGCACTGGCCTTCTTCGATGCCATCGCGCCGATTGTCTATGCGGAAAGCATCGACATGTCGAAGGCCTGGATGCAGTCGCGCTATGACAAGGGCGAAACCGAGGAAGAGCGCACCGCCTACCTCAACTGCCCGATGGACAGAGACCAGTACGAGGCGTTCATCGACGCGCTGCTGGCCGCCGACAAGACCGAATTCCACGAAGGCGAAACCGCTGGCTACTTCGACGGCTGCCTGCCGATCGAGGTGATGGCCGAACGCGGCCGCGAAACCCTGCGCCACGGGCCGATGAAGCCGGTGGGGCTGACCAACCCGCACCAGCCTGAGGTCAAGGCCCATGCGGTGGTGCAGCTGCGCCGCGACAACGCGCTGGGGACGCTGTTCAACATTGTCGGCTTCCAGACCAAGATGAAATACGGCGCCCAGACGGAGGTCTTCAAGATGATCCCCGGCCTGGAGAACGCCAGCTTTGCCCGCCTCGGCGGCATCCACCGCAATACCTTCATCAACTCGCCCACCCTGCTGGACGCGCAGATGCGGCTGAAGTCGAAACCCAACATCCGTTTTGCCGGCCAGATCACCGGGGTCGAGGGCTATGTGGAAAGCGCCGCCATGGGCCTGCTGGCGGGCCGCCTGGCCGCGGCGGAGATCCTTGGCCGGGAGCTGCCGGAAGTGCCGCAGGACAGCGCCATGGGCGCGCTGATCCACCACATCACCGGCGGCGCCGAGGCCAAGACCTTCCAGCCGATGAACGTGAATTTCGGCCTGTTCCGCCCGGTGGACGGCCTGAAGGGCGGTCGCCGCGGCCGCAAGGACCGTTACAAGGCCTATACCGACCGCGCCAAAGGGGTCTGGCAGGACTGGCTCAGCAACTTTTCCTAGACGCTGCGCAAAGCGCGGGTCTAGGATTGTGGCATGAGTGAAAAATTCCTCGGTAAATCCTATGGCCTTACCAGCCAGGACGCGACCCGCGACCACTATGACCGCTGGGCCGCCTCATATGACGCTGAAATCGCGGAAAACGGTTACGCAACGCCGGCCCGGATCGCCGCGGCGCTGTGGAAGTACCTGCCGGAGCCGGACGCGCCCATTCTAGATTTCGGCTGCGGCACCGGCCTGGCGGGCCTCGCGCTGAGAGCGGCCGGCTATAACGTGGTCGACGGGCTGGAACCTTCGCCCGAAATGCTGGCCCAGGCGCGGGACAAGGGCGCCTACCGGAACCTGGCCGAACTGGACGTCACCGACAAGGCTCCGGTGAAGCCAGGCGCCTACCGCGCCATCGTCGGCTGCGGTGTGCTCGGCACCGGGGCGGCACCGCCGGAAACCTTCGACGTGATCATGCGCGGACTGGACCGCAAAGGGCTGTTTGCCTTTTCCTACAACGATCACGCGCTGGAGGACCACGCCTATACCGGCAAGCTCAATGAATGGCTGGACTGTTCGGCCGCACGGCTGCTATTTCGGGAATACGGGGAGCACCTCCCCGGAATAAACCTGAAGTCTACCGTCTATGTAATTGAGAAAGCGTGACATTCACCACACGTTTCGCGCCGTCGCCGACCGGACCGCTGCACCTGGGCCATGCCTATTCCGCCATGCTGGCGCATGACATGGCCGTGGCCAACGGCGGCCGCTTCCTGCTGCGCATCGAAGACATCGACCAGTCGCGCGCGCGCTCCGAATGGGAAGCGCAGATCTATGAGGATCTGCACTGGCTGGGCCTCAGCTGGCCGCAGCCGGTGATGCGCCAGTCAGAGCGGCTGCCCCGCTACCGGGCAGCATTGGACCAGTTGACCGCGATGGGCCTGACCTATCCCTGCCGCTGCAACCGCGCAGATATCGAGGCCGCCGCCGGCGCACCGCAGGAAGGCGTGCCGCAATTTGGCCCGGACGGGCGCATCTACCCCGGCACCTGCCGCAGCCGGCTGCCATCGGAGGCCACGGACCGGGATGTGATCCGGTTCAATATGGAAAAAGCCGTCCGCGCCGCAGATCTGCGCAGCTTCACGGAGACGGGCCCGAAATTCCAGGGTACGCACGCCTTGGACCCAGATGAGCTGATCTCAGCTGTTGGCGACATTATCCTGGTGCGCCGCAACATGGGCAGCTCCTACCATCTGTCGGTGGTGGCGGACGACGCGGATCAGGGCATTACGCACGCCGTGCGCGGTGCTGACCTGTTCGAGGCGACCCAGATCCACGTCCTGCTGCAAAGCCTGCTGGGCCTGCCCTCGCCCATTTACCACCACCACCGCCTGATCCGCGATGAGAATGGCAAACGCCTCGCCAAACGAGATGATGCGCGTGCCATTGCCAAATACCGCGCCGAAGGCGCCACGCCGCAGGACATCCGCGAAATGGTGGGTCTGCCGCCTTCTTCTGGCTGAAAATATCCCCGCCGGAGACACGGTCCGCCAGGGCCGCACCCGAAGCGGATCAGCTCATTGGCTTCATCAGCTCGACCTCTTCCCCCTCCCGCACCGCGGTATAGAAACAGGTCCGACGGTTGGTGTGGCAGGCCGCACCGGTCTGGCGCACCAGCGCCAGCAGGCAGTCGCGGTCGCAGTCGATCCGCAGGCCCACCAGTTCCTGCACATGGCCGGACGTCTCGCCCTTGATCCAGAACGACTGCCGCGAGCGCGACCAATAAGTGACCTTGCCGGTCTCCAGGGTGCGGGCCACTGCATCGGCATTCATCCAGGCCATCATCAGCACCTCGCCGGTGGCTTCGTCCTGCGCGATGCAGGGGATCAGCCCGGCGTCATTGTAGGTCAGGCTGGCGGGATCAAAGGACATGGGGAAAAACCTTTTGCATCTGCTGTTCGGCTCCCTATGTATGGGGAACCTGCAAAATGGGAAAGACCGGGAAAGCGATGTCTGGCGATAGTGATCTGATCAAGCTGTATTCCTCGCGCATTCTGGCGCTGGCCGCCGACATTCCGCATCTGGACCGGCTGCAGGCGCCGGATGCCACCGTCAAGAAACGTTCGCCGCTGTGCGGCTCTGCCGTAACCGTCGATATCAAGGTCGAGGACGGCCGGATCACGGATTTCGGGCAGGACGTGAAGGCCTGCGCATTGGGTCAAGCCTCTGCCGCTGTGACCGGCGCCAATGTGATCGGCTGTTCGCTGGAGGAAGTTGAAACCGCCCGCAACCAGCTGAAGGCCATGCTGACTCAGGAAGGCCCGGTGCCGGATGCGCCGTTTGACGGTCTGGAAGTGCTGCAGCCCGCGCGTGAGTTCAAGAACCGCCATGCCTCGATCATGCTGGCGCTGGAGGCGACTCTGGAAGCCATGCAGACCGCCGCCAAGGAGCAATGCGCCTAAGGCCGGCTGCACAATTCGCAATACACGCTGTCCCGCGCCCAGGCGGGAAACGCGCGCCTGCCTCCCCCTTCTGACATGAAAAAACCGCCGCACATCCGGGCAGATGGCGGCGGCAGTCATGCTCTGCGGTGCGGGACCCGGGCGGGCCAGGCAGGATCTTGAGGCAATTCAGTCGAAGATCGGGCCGAGGGGGATCCGTACAGGCGGTTGATCCCCGGAAACAGTCCGGGACAGGAAAGGGCCAGCCCGGCACAGCAGATGCAATCAGGAAAACGATGCGGGGATCAGAGCAGCCCCGGCAGATGCAGCGCCGCCACCAGCATCACCATCAGCGAGGCCGCCCCGATGGCGTCCTGCAGCAGGGTCGAATGGGCATTCTGAATGGTGGTCTTGATCTGTGCAATCATGGCTCGGGCCTCCTCCAGTCTGTGATGCTGCTCTTTGGCAAACTTGTTGCCTCTTTGTTCTCATTTTTCGGAACGCCTGTAAAGAACTTTTTGAGAACATTTGCGAACACAGGAGAACACCGCAGTAGAACAGTGGTGGAGATGCAGCCTAACCCACTGAAATCAAACGGATCGCCTGATCCTGTTTCATCAGCCACAGGAGAACGCGCGCCGCCTTGCCGCGCTCGCCCTCCAGCTTCGGATCAGCAGCCAGCAGCGCCCGCGCATCGCTTTGCGCCACCGCCATCAGCCCGGCCTGTCGCTCCAGGTCTGCAATCTGAAATCGCGGCAGGCCGGATTGCGCGGTGCCGATCATATCGCCCGCCCCGCGCATCTGCAGGTCGGTCTCCGAGATCCGGAACCCGTCCTCTGTCTCCCGCAGCACCTCCAGCCTTTTGCGGCCGCCTTCGGTCAGCGGCGGCTGGTACATCAAGAGGCAGGTCGAATCGGCGCTGCCCCGCCCGACCCGGCCGCGCAGCTGGTGCAGCTGGGCGAGGCCGAAGATCTCGGCCCGCTCGATCACCATGATCGAGGCATTGGGCACATTCACCCCGACCTCGATCACCGTGGTGGCGACCAGAACCTTGGTATGGCCTGCGACAAAGGCAGCCATCGCCGCATCCTTTTCGGCGGGCGGCATCTGGCCGTGCACCAGTCCCACCGTGCCTTCGCCCAGCACCGCGCGCAGGTGCTTGAATCGTTCCTCAGCCGCGGTCAGGTCGCTTAGCTCGGACTCGTCCACCAGCGGGCAGACCCAGTAGCACTGCCGCCCCTCGGCAATCGCCTTGCGCAGGTGGCCGACCACCTCCTGCATCCGCTCGGTGCTGACAACGGCGGTCTTGACCGGCTTCCTTCCCGGCGGCTTTTCATCCAGAACCGAGACATCCATGTCGCCGTATTGCGCCAGCGCCAGGGAGCGCGGGATCGGTGTCGCGGTCATCACCAGAACGTCGGCGCCCTTGCCCTTTTCCGCCAGCTCCATCCGCTGGCGCACGCCGAACCGGTGCTGTTCATCGACGATGGCCAGGCGCAGGTCGCGGAATTCCACGTCCTGCTGGAACACCGCGTGGGTGCCGACCAGGATTTGGATATCGCCGCTCTTCAGCGCCGCCAGCTTGGCCTTGCGCTCAGAACCCTTGTCACGGCCTGTGAGGATTTCGATCACCACGCCGGCGTCTTCGGCCAGCGGTGCAAGGCCTTCCAGATGCTGCTGCGCCAGGATGCCGGTCGGGGCCATCATCACACCCTGCCCGCCCGCTTCAACAGCAACCAGCAAGGCCATGAAGGCAACCAATGTTTTCCCGGCCCCCACATCCCCTTGCAGCAGGCGGTTCATGCGCTTGTCCGCCGCCATATCGGCAGAGATTTCTTCGATCGCGCGGGCCTGCGCGTTGGTCGGGCGGTACGGCAGTGCCTTCAGTACTTTGGACTGCAACCGGCCTGTGGCGGCGCTTCGGATGCCGCGGGCCTTGCGCTCCTTCTGGCGGGCCAGCGCCAGGGTCAGCTGGTGGGCAAACAGTTCGTCGTAAGCCAGACGTGCCCGCGCAGGTGCCTGCGGGCTGAGGTCATCGGGCCCCTGCGGCGCGTGGGCAGACTGCAAGGCCTCATGCCAGGCAGGCCAGTTTTCCCGCAGCATCTGCGCCGGGTCGGTCCACTCTGCCAGTTCCGGCATCCGCGACAGCGCGCTTTGAGCTGCCTTGTACATGGTCTTTTGCGTGACACCGTGGGTCAGGCTGTAGACCGGTTCATACTCAGGGATCCCGTGCGCCTCCTCCACCGGCAGCATGTGATCCGGGTGCACCATCTGCGCCAGGCCATCAAACAGCTCCAGCTTGCCAGAGACCACCCGCCGGGCGCCTTCGGGCAGCTGCGCCTCCAGATAGCGGCTGCGGCCGTGGAAGAATACCAGCTGAAACTCGGTCTCCGCATCCTCCGCATGTATGCGGTAGGCGCCGCCGCGGTTGCGTGCCGGGCGGTGGCGGCCAATGGTCACCTCCACCGTCACAGTGGCGGGCAGCTCCACCCCGCGGATGGTGTCGCGGCGGCGCCGGTCGACCACCGAATAAGGCAGCGAAAACAGCAAGTCGCGCGGCGTTTCTATGCCGATCTGACTGAGATTCTGCGCGGTTTTCGGGCCGACACCCTGCAGGGTTTCGGCGTCGGCAAACAACGGAAACAGGATCTCGGGACGTCCGCTCATGCTTCTGCGATCAGCTCCAGCCAGCCGTCTTCGTCCATAGTCCGGATGCCAAGCTCCGCCGCCTTCTTGGCCTTGGAGCCGGCCCCGGGACCAGCCACCAGAATGTCGGTCTTCTTGGAGACGGAGCCGGAGACCTTGGCCCCCAGCGCCTCTGCCCGTGCCTTGGCCTCGGCGCGGGTCATCTTCTCCAGCGTGCCGGTGAAGACCACGGTTTTGCCCGCCACAGGGCTGTCAGCAGCGGGGGCATCCGGCGGCACGATGGTCAGCTTGGCCACAAGCCGGTCAAAGGCCGCGCGCTCCTCCGGGTTGGCAAAGGCATCGGACAAGGAAAGGCCCAGGACCGCACCGATGCCATCCACACCGATGAGGTCTGACCAAGCGGCAGAAGCTTCCACCGGGACATCGCAAGCCGCCACGGCTGCCGCTCGGGTTTCGGAAATCTTCGCGCGCCGGCCCTCGTCAGCTGCCGCTTGGCGTTCCGCCTCCTCAGCCTCATCTGCGGCCCGGTGCGCCAAGGCGGCCGTGCGGGCGGCGTCGATCGCATCCGCCATTGCCTGCCAGTCCCGGTAATGCAGCGCCAGGTCGCGGCCTGCAACCTCACCCGCGTGGCGGATCCCCAGGGCAAAGATCAGCTTGGCCAGAGGGATTGTGCGCTTTTCCTCAATCGCTGCAAACAGGTTCTCCGCAGACTTTTCGCCCCAGCCTTCCCGGTTCTTCAGCTGCTGAAGGCCGGAGCCGTAATTCGTTTGCAGATCAAAGATATCCGCAGGCTCCTTGATCCATCCATCGCCGTGAAACTGCTCCACCTGCTTGGCTCCCAGACCTTCGATATCGAAGGCCGCGCGGGACACGAAATGCTTCAGCTTCTCCACCGCCTGTGCCGGGCAGATCATGCCACCGGAGCAGCGGCGCACCGCATCGCCTTCCTCCCGCTCCGCCGGGCTTCCGCATTCCGGGCAGATGTGCGGGAACTGATACGGCTCTGCCTCTTCGGGGCGCTTGGACAGGTCCACATCAGCCACTTTGGGGATCACATCTCCGGCGCGGTAGATCTGCACCCAATCACCGATGCGGATATCCTTGCCGCCGCGGATTTCCTCGCCCTTGGAGTCGCGCCCCTGGATGTAGTCCTCGTTGTGCAGCGTGGCATTGGACACCACCACCCCGCCAACGGTGACCGGAGTAAGCCGCGCCACCGGGCTGAGCGCGCCGGTGCGCCCGACCTGAATGTCGATGGCTTCCAACCGGGTCCAGGCGAGCTCGGCCGGAAATTTATGAGCAATCGCCCAGCGGGGCGTGGTGGAGCGGAATCCCAGCCGCGCCTGCAGCGCCAGATCGTTGACCTTGTAGACCACGCCGTCGATGTCATAGCCGAGCGTGGCGCGCTGTTCCTCGATACTGCGGTAGTGCGCGATCATGTCCTCTGTCGTCGCACAAAGACTGGTCAGCGGGTTGGTCTGAAAGCCCAAGGCGTTCAGCCGCGCAATTGCATCCATCTGCGTTGCCGCCAGCGGTTCGCTCAACTCCCCCCAGCTGTAGGCGAAGAAACGCAAGGGGCGCGCGCGGGTGATTTCCGCATCGAGCTGCCGAAGCGATCCCGCCGCCGCATTTCGCGGGTTGGCAAAGGTTTTGCCGCCGCGTTCTTCGTGCCGGGCATTCAGCGCCTCGAAATCCACATGGCTCATGTAGACTTCGCCGCGCACCTCCAGCACTTCCGGCGCCCCTTCCAGCTGTTGTGGAATGTCGGCGATGGTACGCGCATTTGCGGTCACATTTTCCCCGACGCTGCCATCGCCGCGGGTGGCCGCCTGGATCAAGGCTCCATTTTCGTAGCGCAGGGAAAGCGACAGCCCGTCAATCTTGGGCTCCGCCGTGAAGGACAGCGCGTCCGCCGGGCCAAGGCCCAGGTATTTACGGATGCTGCGGTCGAAATCTGCAACGTCTTCATCCTCAAACGCGTTGCCCAGCGACAGCATCCTCACCGCATGGGCAACTTTGCCAAAACCGGAGGCCGCAGGCGCGCCGACTGCGTCCAGCTGGGTGGCTGCTTCCGCCAGACCCGGAAACGCGTCTGCCAGTGCCCGGTAGCGTCGCTTCAGCGAATCATATTCGGCGTCGCTGATCTCCGGGGCATCCTCCTGGTGATACGCCAGATCCGCCGCCCGCAGCCTCTCTTCCAGCGCCGCAAACTCTGCCTTGGCATCTTCTGCCGTCAGGCTGGCCACGTCTTTTTCTGTCATTCCTGCCACGCGCGGTCCCTCTTCGTTCTCACCTCTGGTGATAAGGTGCCGCAAGCGCCGCGTCCAGCGCATCTGCCGGCCTGCGTGCCGCAGGCGCCAAAAACAAAAAGACCCGCCTATTGGCAGGTCTTTGCAACCGGCGGCACATATTCACGCGCCGCCCGGGTGTTCATCCTTTCAGGCGCCGACAGCCATCCGCTGGCCGCCGGTCATATGATCCTCCTGCGGATCGCGCAGCACGTAACCGCGGCCCCAGACGGTTTCGATGTAGTTCTCGCCGCCCGTCGCCGTGCTGAGTTTCTTACGCAACTTGCAGATGAAAACATCGATGATCTTCAGTTCCGGCTCATCCATGCCGCCATAGAGATGGTTCAGGAACATCTCCTTGGTCAGAGTGGTGCCCTTGCGCAGCGACAGAAGCTCCAGCATCTGGTATTCCTTGCCGGTCAGATGCACCGCCTTGCCGCCGGCTTCCACCGTCTTGGCGTCCAGGTTGACCGCGATCTTGCCGGTCCGGATGATCGACTGCGAATGGCCCTTGGAGCGGCGGATGATGGCATGGATCCGCGCCACCAGCTCTTCGCGGTGGAAGGGTTTGGTCAGATAGTCATCCGCGCCAAAGCCGAAGCCCTTGATCTTATTGTCGGTATCGTCGGCACCGGACAGAATCAGAATGGGGGTTTCGATGCGGGACATGCGCAGCTGGCGCAGCACCTCATGGCCGTTCATATCCGGCAGCCCCAGATCCAGGAGGATCAGGTCATAATCGTAAAGTTTGGCCAGATCGATCCCTTCTTCGCCCAGATCCGTCGTGTAAACGTTCAGGTTGGCATGGGTCAGCATCAGCTCGATGCTTTTTGCCGTGGTCGGATCATCCTCAACCAGCAGAATGCGCATATTATTTTCTCCGCCTGTACACTGTTTCCCTCAGGTCGCGTTAACCTTGGTGGAAAAAAGTTAATGCCTCGTTACCATGATGGTTAATTTACAAATGCAACTCAAGGGCGGCGCAGTCTATTTGGAGTCATGATCCCTGAATTTCTTGAGACGTGTGGTTTTCAGGGCCTCTTCACCGTGGTCGGCCACCGCTGCAACCCAGCTGCGGAACTCTTCCTCGCTCAGGCCATAACGGCGCATCGCCTCCTTTTGCGGCAGCAGCCCGTACAGCACTCCGCGCACAACCGCAGCCTTGCGCGACGCCACCCAGCGCTTGGTTGTTTCCGGCGGCAGGTCCGCCCGGGTCATAATGGTGCCATCCGGCAGGGTGACTGCCCGCGGCCCGTCGACTTTCTTCAAAAACATTCTTCTTCCCTCTGAAGATCTTGTTCGTTGGGTCTGGCAACAGGATTTACGAACAGGCTTAACGCCGCATGAACCACGCCCCTTGAGAGTCCTTAGGATTTTCATATATTCTGCGGCGCCTGCCCCCTTGCCTTTAGGAGCTGCCCCATGGCGCTGGACCAAGACCTGGAATTGAACTCGCTCGGCTTTGCCAAACCGCCCTCGGAAACCCGGGTGGTGGTGGCCATGTCCGGCGGCGTCGACAGCTCTGTAGTTGCTGCATATTTGGCCGATCAAGGCTATGACGTGGTGGGTGTGACGCTGCAGCTATACGATCACGGCGCAGCGCTGGCGAAAAAAGGCGCCTGCTGCGCGGGCATCGATATCCACGATGCGCGCCGCGTCGCGGAGGAGCGCGGCTTCCCGCATTACGTCCTGGATTATGAGAACATTTTTAAGGATGCGGTGATTGACGAGTTCGCCGACAGCTATCTGGCGGGCGCAACTCCGGTGCCCTGCATCCGCTGCAATGAGCGGGTGAAGTTCAAGGACCTCCTGGAAACCGCCAAGGATCTGGAGGCCGACTGCATGGCAACCGGCCACTACATCCAGCGCAAGATGGGGCCGAACGGTCCGGAACTGCACTCTGCCGAGGACGCGAACCGCGACCAGAGCTACTTCCTGTTCTCCACCACGCCGGAGCAGCTCGACTACCTGCGTTTCCCGCTGGGGCACCTGCCCTCCAAGGACGCCACGCGCGAGATGGCGGCCCAGTACGGCCTGGCAGTGGCGGACAAGCCCGACAGCCAGGACATCTGCTTTGTGCCGGACGGCAACTACGCCAGCGTGATCGAGAAACTGCGCCCCGGCGCCGCCGAGCCGGGTGAGATCGTGCATGCCGACGGCCGGGTTCTGGGCAGCCACGAGGGCGTCATCCATTACACCATCGGCCAGCGCCGCGGCCTTGGCATCGGCGGGCTGTCAGAACCGCTTTACGTGGTGAAACTGGACGTCGACAAGAAACAGGTGGTCGTCGGCCCCAAGGAGCTTCTGGCCACCCGCACGATTCCGGTGCGCGAAATCAACTGGCTGGGCGACGAACCCTTTACCAGCCGCGCGGAATGGCATCTGAAGGTCAAGGTCCGCTCCACGCGCCCGCCGCGGGAAGCGATCATCCGGCCGCTGACGGAAACAACCGCCGAGGTGGAACTGCTGACACCCGAGGAAGGCGTCTCCCCCGGCCAGGCCTGCGTGTTCTACGCCAACGAAGGCAGCCGCATCTTCGGCGGCGGCTGGATCTGGCGCGGCTACTGATCCCCTGCCCGCCGGGTCAAGGGAGGCACAGCCTCCGCGCGGCACGCGCGGCTTGCCCTTGAAGCGGCATCTTCAAACCGAAAATCGGAAGAGCGCCTAAGGGCAGACCTGCCCTTAGGCGCTTCTCAGCAAAAGAACTCCAGAGTTTTCACTACTGTCACCCGCCGGCGTTCTGCGGCAGCCTTGCGGCAAGCGCCGCGCGGATGCGCAAGCATCCGCGCCACCAATAGCCGCGCGGCGGAGGCTTTGCATCCGGCGCGCTCCTGCCCCTAAGTCACGGGCAGCCGCTCGAGAACAGCCCGCGCGGCCCGCAGCCCCGGGGCCTCTCCGCCCTGCCCCAGACGCTGCATGGTCAGCTTCATTGCCTCCAGCTGAGCCCCCGGGCCGGCTGCCAGCGCCTCAAGGCTAGCAGCAATCTTTTCGGGCGTGCAGTCCGGCCCCAGGTATTCCGGCACCACGCGGGTGTCGCTGACCAGATTGACCAGAGTCACGGTGTCGATCAGTGCCATGCGCTTCATGATCTGCCAGGTCAGCCATTGAAACTTGTAGGCGATCACCATCGGGGTGGCTGCCGCGGCCAGCTCCAGCGAGACCGTGCCCGAAGCCGCAAGCGCCAGATCCGCTGCCCCAAAGGCCGCGCGCTTATGCGCCTTGGCCGTGGCGGCGTCAAATTCGTTCGGATCGACCAGCACCGCCCCCTCAGGCCAGTTCTGCACGGCATCGCGCACCAGGCCGGCCACCGGGGCGGCGGCTGGCACGACGATCCGGTATTCCGGGTGTCTGGCAGTGAAGCGGTGCAGCGCGCCGCCGAAATCCGGGGCCAGCCGCGACACCTCAGAGCGGCGCGATCCCGGCAGCGCCAGAACAAATGGCGCATCACCCAAGCCGAATTCACTGCGAAAAGCGGCGATCTCCGGTTCCGTGGCCTGCGGTTCCGCCACCACCGGGTGGCCGACGAAATCGCAGTCCATACCTGCGGCTTCCATATAGGGCGGCTCAAACGGCAAGAGCGCCAGCACGTGATCGATGACTTCCGCCATTTTCCCGGCCCGCTTGGGCCGCCATGCCCAGACCGAAGGCGCCACGTAATGCACGGTGCGGATATTGCTTTGCGCCTTGACCAGCCGCGCCACGCGCAGGGAGAAGTCAGGGCTGTCGATGGTGATCAGCACGTCCGGCCTGATTTCCAGCACCGCGTCCGCCGTTTCCCGGATCCGGCGCTTCAGGTGGCGGTACTTGGGCAGCACTTCTGCCAGCCCCATCACCGACAGCTCATCCATCGGAAAGCGGGACACCAGCCCCTGCTCGGCCATCAGCGCGCCGCCGATGCCGTCAAAGCTGACGCCGGGTTCCAGCTGTTTCAGCCCTGCCATCAGCGCCCCGCCCAGCCGGTCGCCCGAAGGCTCCCCCGCCAGGATGAAGACCCGCAGGTTCATGCCTCGCGCAGCCAGAGGAACAGGCCCAGCCGGTCACAGGCCGCAATCACCGCGTCCTGATCCAGAACGATGACGCCGCCCGCCTCCAGCACGATGCCGGAAAGGCCGGCCTTGGCGGCGGCTTCAACCGTTTCCACCCCGATGGCGGGAAGATCGGCGCGGCGGTCCTGCGCCGGTTTCGGCGCCTTGAACAACAGGCCGCCCTGCCCGTCCGGGCGCTGCAGCAGCGAAGCCAGCATCCAGTCGGTGCCAAACAGGTTTTCCACCGCTATCGCCTGCCGCTTGCGCACGGCGCAGGACTGGCCGATGTCGGCAGCCGACATGGCCGCGACGATTTCGGCGCCGCGTTCCGCGTCAGCCTTGTCCAGCTCACCCGGCTGCACCTTGGTCGGCACACCCGCGGCCATCAGCAGATCGGGCGCCACCTCATGGGCGGCGCGGACAGCAAAACCCGCCTGTTCAAAAATGCCGATAATCGCCCGCAATGCCCCGTCGTCGCCTGCGGCCAACGCGCTTTGCAGCACCGGCACCAGCGGCATGGTGGCCGCATCAATGGCAGAGGGGTCAATATGCGGGCGGCGCACCGCACCTGCCATGCAGATTTCGGTCACTTCCGCCGCCTTCAGCCGCTCCAGAAAGCTTCCTAGCTGCTCAAAGCGGAAGGTGATCTCCGGATCCACCGCATCAGGCTCAGAGCCTGCCATCGCGCAGACCAGAGGGCGCCCCGCAGCACGGGACACCACTTCAGCCGGCAGCATGCCGGTGCCTGCAATCACTGCCAGCATCTATTCAGCCTCCTGGGGTCAGGAAGGAACGGTCGCTCTCACCGGTGATGAAGGCGACGATCTCCTGCACATACTGGCTCTCTGTCTCGTCACCCAGCCGCTTGGCACGCTCCTGGAAAGTGCCTTCGCCCTGAGCAAGCATCTGGAAAGCCGCGCGCAGGGCTGTGATATCGCTGCGGGCGACGCCGCGGCGCTTGAGCCCGACCAAGTTCAAGCCGTCCAGCTCACCGCGCTGCGCCTGCACCAGGCCATAGGGGATCACATCATTGGTCACCATGGTGACCGCGCCGACAATCGCGCCCCTGCCGATCCGCACCCACTGGTGGATGCCGGACAGGCCGCCGATGATCACGTCATCCTCCAGCACGCAGTGGCCCGCAACCGCGGCAGAGTTCACCACGATCACCCGGTCGCCGACCTGGGCGTCATGAGCGATGTGGCAGCCGGCCATGAACAGCCCGTCGTCGCCGATGCGGGTCACGCCGCCGCCGCCCTCGGTGCCGGCATTCACCGTCACATGCTCGCGGATGCGGTTGCGCTTGCCGATCACGGTCTTGCACTTCTCGCCCTTGAACTTCAGATCCTGCGGGATCTCGCCCAGCACGGCAAAGGGGAAGACTACGGTTTCATCGCCGATTTCGGTGTCGCCGGTGACAACAACATGGGACTTCAGAACAACCCGGTCCCCCAGAACCGCCTCAGGGCCAACCACGCAGAACGGGCCAATCTCGCAGTCCTTTCCAAGCTTGGCGCCCTCTTCAATCACAGCACTGGGGTGAATCCGGCTCATTCTCAATCGTCCTTCTGCACGTCGACCATGGCCGAAAACTCGGCTTCAGCCGCCACTTCGCCATCGACAGTTGCGCGGCCGGAGAATTTGAAGATCTTGCCGCCGGGTTTGCCGCGCAGGGTCTCCACATGCATTTCCAGCACATCGCCCGGCACCACCTTGCGGCGGAACTTGCACTTGTCGATGTTCATGAAATAGATCAGCAGGTTGGTATCGACCATGTCCATGCCCACACCCAGCATCACGCCTGCAGTCTGCGCCATCGCCTCGACAATGGTGACGCCCGGCATGATCGGAGTGCCCGGGAAATGGCCTTGGAAGTGCGGCTCGTTCATGGTGACATTCTTGATGCCGCGCGCCGATTTATAGCTGTCGATATCGACCACCTTGTCGACCAGCAGGAACGGGTAGCGGTGCGGCAGGATCCGCTGGATCAGTTGAATGTCAGCGCTTTGCAGCTCGGTGGTCATGCTTGGTTTCCCATTTACGTCAATGATACTGGCCCGTCCCTAGCAAGCGGACGGGCATTGGGCAAGTTCGCGCGATCAGCGCTCGCCGTCGTCATCCTCTGCGCCGTCCCCCAGGACCGCATCGATGCGGGCAATCGCCAAGGCCGTGATATCGGCGGAATCCGCGCTCAGAAAGACTGACGAGTGGTCAAGAATTGCACCAGCCCCGGTTTCCCGCAGGATCTGCTGCAGAACCGGCAGCGAGGCGGCGATGAACTCGCGCCGGGCCTCTTCGCCCATCTGGGTGATTTCACGCAGTTTCTGGTCCTGGCGGCGGCGGGTTTCCTGCACTTTCTGATCGAAGGCATCCGCCAGAGCCCGGAATGCTTCCGGCTCCATTTCGCTGCGCCGCTCGGTCAGCTCCAGTTCCTCGGTGCGCAATTGCGCCTCGATCCGCCTGTTTTCCGCGGTCAGCACCGCGCCTTCAGCTTCGATTTCGCGTTCGGCCCGCTTGCCAAAGGCGCTTTCGGAGAACAGCCGGTCGGGCTGAATGGTCAGGATGCCGCTTTGCGGCAGCCCCAGCTGGTAATCAGCCCCGCCGTTTGCGGCGGTCTCCTGCGCGCGGGCAGGCACTGCCCCGGAGAAGGACAGTGCCAGAGCAAGGCCGCATGCGGCCCAGATACCGGGCGCCGGCTGCCGCACCAGATCAGAACCTCGCCTGCAGAGTCAGGTCGAAGCTCTGCTCCTCGTCAAAGTCCTCTTTCTGGAGGGCCTTGGAGAAGTTGAACCGCAGCGGGCCGAACCCGGTTGTCCACAGCAGGGAGAGACCGACTACGTGGCGGAACGACCTGTCGCGGCCGACCACGGTTGCACCCGACGTATTCACATCCTGCAACCCCCAAAGGCCGCCCACATCGTAGAACAGGCCGCCGCGCATGCCCAGTTCCTCGGGCAGGCCAAGCGGGAACTCAGCATCGAAGCGCGCAACAGCATAGTAGTTGCCGCCCAGGAAGTCGTTGTAGTTGCCGCCGTCCGGGTCGCCGGGGCTCCGGTCGCGGGGGCCGATGCCGCCCGGCTCGAAGCCGCGCATGACCGACGGGGTCAGGACGAAGCGGTCAATCGACCGGCTGCTGCCGCTGCCCTCCCACTGGAAGGCCCCCGCTTCCAGGGTTGCGCGGATTGTCACTTCCTCGTTCCAGATCTGCTTCTGGGCGACAAGTTTCGTAGTGGTCTTGATGTATTCGGAATCACCGCCAAGGCCGGCGTAGTCGGCGCCGATTTCCACCAGGAAGCCAGCAGTCGGATCCAGGCCGGTCAGGCGGCTGTCGTAACGGTAGGTAAAGCCGATTGCACTGGCGGTGCGCTCACCCTGACGGATTTCGCTTTGCACCACCGGACCTGCCAGATCCATGTCGTCATCGTCGTCGTCGAACAGCATTTCGTCCGCGTCCCAGGTGTAGCGGACCTGCAGCGACGTATCCTCGCCGGTATTGAAGGTCAGGGCGGGACGGAAGAAGACACGCTTGGTGCGGTACTCCGAGAAGCTGGAGTCCGTCTCGTTCAAGCCCAGATCCAGATCGAAGCGCAGTTTCCGGCCCAGCAGGTAGGGTTCGGTGAACCCCAGCACATAAGAGTCGGATTCCGTCGCAGTCGCGATGTTGAACGACAGCCGCTGGCCGCGGCCCAGGAAGTTGTTCTCGGTCAGGCCCACACTGATCCCGAAACCATCGGTGACCGAGTAGGCGCCGCCCAGGTTCAGAGAGCCGGTCGGCTGTTCCTCGACGTCCACATCGACGATCACCTGATCCGCGGAGCTGCCTTCGCGGGTTTCCACGTCGGCATTGGCAAAGAATCCCAGTGCGCGGATGCGTTCGGCGCTGTTGCGGATCGAACGCGGATTGAACGGGTCGCCCTCAACAGAGGTGAACTGCTGACGGACCACCCGGTCAAGCGTCGTGGTGTTGCCTTCGATATCGATCCGCTCGACAAAGACGCGCGGGCCGCGGCGCAGCACAAATTCGATGTCCAGCGTCAGATCGCGGTCGTTGCGGGTGACACGCGGTTCCACCCGCAAAAAGTCGATCTCGTTGCGGACCGCCAGTCCTTCCATCCTGTCGATGGCATTTTCCACCAGGGTCGGCGAGTAGGTGACGCCCGGCTTGATCTTCAGCGTGGTCGCAAAAAGGTCGGCATCCGCCTCCGGCATCTCGCTGGTGACAGTGATATTGCCGAACTTGAACTGCTGGCCCTCGGTCACATCGACCACCAGGAACACGGCATCCCGCTCCTCGGTGACTTCGGCATTGGTGCTGTTCACACGGAAATCGACATAGCCGCGCGACAGGTAGAAGTCCCGCAGAACCTGCTTGTCGAACTCCAGCCGGTCTTCGATCAGGGTGTCGGAGCGGATGAAGCCGCGCAGCAGACCTGCCTGCTTGGTCTCCAGCACGCGGCGCAGGCGGCGGTCGGAATAGACCCGGTTGCCGGTGAAGGACACGCGTTCCACCTCGATGGTGTCGCCTTCGGAAATCTCGAAAACCAGATCGACGCGGTTGTTGTCGCGGCGGATGATACGCGGAGTCACGCGGGACGCCAGGCGGCCCTGAACGCTGTAGGCTTCAGCGATGGAGGCAGCGTCACGCTCGGCCTGAGAGGGATTGAACACCCGGCGCGGCGCGGACTCGATGATCTGTTCCAGCGCATCATCCTTGAGCCGCCGGTTGCCCTCAAAGCTGATCTGATTGATTGTCGGGAATTCGGTGACCTTGATCACCAGCGTGCTGCCGCGCGGCACGATTTCCACTGTTTCAAATACGCCACTGTCAAGAATGCGCTGGTAGGCATCGTTCAGCTCGCCCGCACTGACAGTCTGGCCGCGCTCGATGCCCGTATAGGCCACAACGGTGGATGTCTGAATTCGCTGGTTGCCCTCAACCTGAACCGAATTGAAGCGGTAGCTTTGCGCCTCTGCCGGAAGCGGCGCCAGAGCGTAGCCCAACGCAACTGCCAGAGAAATAGCAGAAACTTTCCGGTACAAGATGTTGATGCCCGACTTACGCTCACCACAGGACTTGCCTGCGAAATTCCCCCAAACCATTTTTTAGAACCCGATTATTATAGCAGCTTTGCGACGTGCGTACCGGGTTTAAAGGCGCTTGTCAAAACCAACTAAAGCGCATTTTGGAGGCAACCGGCGCGGCGGGTTTACACGCCGGTTGCGGGAATCACAGAGTGGCGAGCCAGGTGCCTGCGGCCAGCGCGCCCAGAATGACAAAACCGGTCAGCGCCCGGTCCCAGTTCAAACGCACAAGGAGGCCAAGGCCACGGTAGGATTGGGTGAGTGTTTGCATCGGTCTTCCCCCGGTTTTTTCATCCGTCCGCCGGCCGGGGCGCAGCATCGCGCTGCCGGCGGATTGAGAAAAAGTTAACGGAGGAATGTGGCAGCACTTGGGCGGCGCCATGGCCGCCCTTGGTCAAAGCCCGGCGCCGTCGGCTCAGCAGAACAGGTCATTGCCGAGCGCAAACACCATCAGCGACAGCACGATGGCGATACCGAGCGACATCAGCACCCGCACCGCCCGGTCGCTCGGCGGGCGCCCCGCCACCGCCTCATAGGCGTAGAACATCAGATGGCCGCCATCCAGCGCCGGCACCGGGAACAGGTTCAGCAGGCCCACTGCGGTCGACAGGACCGCGATGAAGCGGATGAAGCTTTCGGCACCCTGGCTGGCCATTGCGCCCGACGTTTCGGCAATGCCGATCGGCCCGGACAGGTTGCAGGTGCTGATCGCCCCGGAGATCATGTGCTTCACCCCCGACAGCGACGTCTCGATCACCGCCCAGACCTGATAGGAGCCCGCCGCCAGCGACTCGCCAAAGCCCGCGGGCTCGGTTGCCGGGGTAAAGGCCAGACCGCCGACGATGCCGATCCGCCAGCGGGTGGCAAAACTGCCGTCCGGCTGCGCTTCATCGGTGCGCCGCGGCGCCAGCGCCATTTCGACAGTTTCGCCGCCGCGCCAGACATCCAGGACCAGAACTTTGCCGTCTGCAGCCTCGACCAGTTGCTTCAGCTGGTCAAATGACACCAGCGGGGCGCCGTCCACTGCGACAATCACGTCCTCCTGCTGCAGCCCTGCGTCAGAGGCTGCGCTGCGCGGCACCACCCCGCGCACGTAAGGCGGATATAAATACGGACCGCTGACGGTGGTTTCGGCACCGTCGCGGCGCACCACATACTCCAGCGGCTGCTCCTGCGGAATGGCATCCCGGAAGGCCTCCCATGCTGCGCTGTCCAGGTAGTTGGGAACCGCCACGCCGCCGGCAGAGACCAGTTCATCGCCCTGCTGCAAGCCATTCTCGATCGCAGGCAGCGGCGCCAGCTCGCCGATGGTCAGAGGCTCCCGCATGGTGCCCTGTGACAGTGCCACCGCGGTGAAGATGATCGCAGACATCGCGAAATTGAACACAGGGCCCGCAGCAACAGTCGCCGCCCGCGCCCACAAGGGCGCGCCATGCATGGTCCGGCGCAAGGCTTCCGGATCAGCGGCTGCGGCCTCCATCGCCGCAGCATCCTTTCCAGACGCCGCGTCCGCGTCGCCAAGGAACTTCACGTAGCCGCCAAACGGCAGCGCGGCGACCTGCCAGCGGGTGCCGCGCTTGTCCATCCGGCTCCACAGAACAGGCCCGAAGCCCAGCGAAAAAACCTCCGCATGAATCCCCGACCAGCGGCCGACAATGTAGTGGCCGTATTCGTGCACCGCCACGATCACCGACAAGGCAACGACGAAGCTGGCGACGGTGTAAAGAAAACCGCCGAACTGCGGGACAAAAGCGAGCAAGTCCAAAAATCTATCCTATGTGTTCTTCTGCGGCCCTGGCGGCCTCTTGCCTTGCGAGATGGTCAACCCGGGTCACGTTATCAAGTGTGATTGCGGCATCAATGAGGTCGGCCTTGGCCTCAAGGCGCTCCAGCACCTCTGCCGTCACCGCTGCCATATCGGTAAAGCGGATACGGCCGGCAATGAACTCATCCAGCGCCTGCTCCTTGGCAGCGTTGAACGCCGCTCCCATCAGGCCGCCCCGTTCCATCACCTCATAGGCCTGGCGCAGCGCCGGGTAGCGGGCTGGCTCCGGGGCACGGAAGTTCAGCTGGCCGATGCGGGCCAGATCCAGGCGCTCCACCGGCAGGTTCAGGCGGGCCGGCCAGTGCAGCGCATAGCCGATGGCGTGGCGCATGTCGGCCGCGCCGAGATGCGCCATCAGCGCGCCGTCATTGAACCCGACCAGCGCGTGAACCAGCGATTCCGGGTGCACCAGCACCTCGATCTGATCCGGCCGGACGCCAAAGTATTCCCGGGTTTCAATAACTTCCAGCGCCTTGTTGAACATGGACGCGCTGTCAATGGTGATCCGCTGCCCCATGTCCCAGTTGGGGTGTGAGGAGGCCTGCGCAAGAGTTGCCCTGGGCAGGTCTTCCAGCGGCCAGTCGCGGAACGCACCGCCCGACGCGGTGATGACAATCCGTTCGACGGCCTCGATATCTTCCCCGACAAGCCCCTGAAATACCGCTGAGTGCTCGCTGTCGACCGGCAGCAGCCGGGCGCCGTGTTTTTCTGCGGTTTCCAGCAGCAGCTTTCCCGCGCAGACCAGCGATTCCTTGTTGGCCAAGGCCAGCGTGGTGCCGTGTTTCAGCGCCTCCAGCCCCGGGGCCAGCCCGGCAGCGCCGACAATCGCCGACATGATCCAGTCAGCCGGGCGCGCAGCCGCCTCAACCAGCGCCGCCTGCCCCGCTGCCGCCTCCACGCCGGAGCCGTCCAGCGCCGCCCGCAGATCCGGCAAACGGTCCTCAAAAGCGGTTACCGCCACCTTGGCCCGCAGCGCAATGGCATCCTCAGCCAGCCGCGCGATATTGGCGCCGCCGGTCAGCGCCACCACGTCATAGGCTTCGGGCGCGCGGCGGATCAGGTCGATGGTGTTCTGGCCAATCGACCCGGTAGCGCCGAAGATCGAAACTTTCCGCATGTCTCTTCCTGTCTGGTTATCCCCAGATGGCGGTCACGGCCAGGAACATGGCCGCGGCGCCCAGCATCCCGTCGAAGCGGTCAAACAGCCCGCCGTGGCCGGGGATCAGCGCACTGGAATCCTTGACCCCGGTCATGCGCTTCAGCGCGCTTTCCGCCACATCGCCGGCCTGGCTGGCCATCGACAGCAGCACCGACAGCACGGCAATGCCATAGCCCAGTCCCATCTGATTGGCAAAGACGGCCCCCACAATGGCGGCCGCAAGCCAGCCCGAGGCGGTGCCGCTCCAGGTTTTCTTGGGGCTGACGCGAGGCCAGAACTTGGGTCCGCCAATGGCCTTGCCCGCGAAATAGCCGGTGACATCGGTTGCCACGACGATCCCGATCAGCCACAGCATCCAGGCCACGCCCATCTGGCCGCGCAGCCAGATAAAGCCGAAGCCCGCCAGCAGCACCCACAGGGCAAAGCCTGCAAAATACTGCCGCCGGACAGTGACCTGGCTGATGCCGGCCGCCACCGGGGCCGCCAGAACCGGCAGAACCCAGAGCGGCGGCAGCAGCGACGCCAGCAGCACCGCAATGGCGGAAACCGCGCCGAGCTGCAGCGCTGCACTGCCCCGCTCAGGCGCCAGCATCCGCACCAGTTCCCAGATCATGCCGCCGCAGCACAAGGCGATCATCGCATTGAAGACCAGCCCGCCTGCCCAAGTGGCATACCCGCCCGCCGCCACCATCACCACGGCGGACAAAGCGCGCGGCAGCAGGTCTGCCCAGCGGCCCTTGGCGGCGCTCATGTCTTTACGGCCCCGAACCGGCGGTCGCGGCGGCTGTAGCTGCTGCACAGGCGCGCCAGTTCCTCAGCCGTGAAATCCGGCCACAGGGTGTCGATGAACTCGTACTCGGCATAGGCCGACTGCCACAGCAGGAAATTCGAGATCCGTGCCTCGCCGCTGGTGCGGATCACCAGATCCGGGTCCGGCAGCACATGGGTGTCGAGGTAGCGCGGCAGGGTTTCCTGGTCGACGTCCTCGGGGTCCAGCCGTCCTGCGGCCACATCCCGCGCCAGCCGCTTGGTGGCGCGCGCCACCTCGTCGCGGCCGCCATAGTTCAGCGCGATGGTCAGCTGGGTGCCGTCGTTGCCTTCGGTCTTCTGCTCCAGCTTGTCCATCAGCTCTATCAGCTTGGCATCCAGACGTACCCGGTCGCCGATAAAGCGCACCCGGACGTTCTTTTCCGCCAAGGCGTTCATTTCCTTGGAAATGTAGCGGCGGAAAAGGCTCATCAAACCGGCAACTTCGGTCTGCGTGCGCTTCCAGTTCTCGGTCGAGAAGGCAAAGATGGTAAGGTATTTCACGCCCAGTTCTGGGCAGCACTCGACAACTTCCCGCACCCGGCGGGCGCCGGCATGGTGGCCGAACAGCCGCGGCCGGCCGCGGGCTTGGGCCCAGCGGCCGTTGCCGTCCATGATAATGGCGACATGGCGCGGACCGGAACGGGCCGCCGGAGCATCTCCGGCGGCCCTGATTTGCGGATTTGAATCACCCGGCATATTGCCCGTCAGACCTGCATGATCTCGGCTTGCTTGGTCTCAAGCGCCTCATCCACATGCTTGATCATCTTGTCGGTCAGCTCCTGCACTTCGGCTTCCCAGAACTTCTGATCGTCTTCCGACATGCCGTCGGCCTTGGCTTTCTTGATCTGATCCATGCCGTCGCGGCGGACGTTGCGGATCGACACGCGGGCATGTTCGGCGTACTGGCCGGCCACCTTGCCCAGCTCGCGGCGGCGTTCCTCGTTCAGCTCCGGAATCGGCAGCATGATGATGGTGCCGTTGAGCTGCGGGTTGATGCCGAGGCCAGACTCGCGGATGGCCTTCTCCACCTTGCCGACCAGGCCCTTGTCCCAGACGTTGATGGTGACCATGCGCGGCTCCGGCACGTTGACGGTGCCCACCTGATTGATCGGTGTCATCGAGCCGTAAGCATCCACCATCACCGGCTCCAGCATCGAGGCAGAAGCCCGGCCGGTGCGCAGCGATGCGAATTCGGTGCGCAGGTTGGCCATCGCGCCGTCCATGCGGCGTTTCAGGTCGTCGGTATCCAGTTCAAAATCATCAGACATGCTGCTCTCTCCCCTTATCTGAGGCGGTCTTCCATTGGCTCTTAAGCCATTGGAAGGCTGATGTATAGCGATGTTGGGGAGGATTTGCCGACACCGGGGCTGCAAGTTTGCCCCTTGGCGGCCTTCCCCTTAATGAAAGAATTAGCCTGCCTGGCGCAGAATTCACGGCTCCGATCCGCTCTCCGCGCATGCGCCTCGGCCAAAACACAAAAAAACCGCGAGCCACCAGTGGCACGCGGTTTCAGCTGGTCCAGCGGCGGTTTAGCCGTGAACCTTGGTATAGGTCCCCTCGCCCGCCAGAATGCCGCGGAAGCCGCCCGGCTCGTCCAGCGGGAACACGATGAGCGGCAGGTTGTTGTCGCGTGCCAGCGCGATGGCGGAGGCATCCATGACTTTCAGCCGCTTGGCAAACACGTCGTCATAGCTGATTTCGTCATAGCGGACCGCATCGTTGTGCTGTGCCGGATCCTTGTCATAGACGCCGTCCACGCCGTTCTTGCCCATGAAGATCGCTTCGCACGCCATCTCGTTGGCGCGCAGGGTCGCGGCGGTATCGGTGGTGAAATAGGGGTTGCCGGTGCCGGCAGCAAAGATGCAGACCCGCTTCTTCTCCAGGTGGCGCACAGCGCGGCGGCGGATGTAGGGTTCGGCAACCTCATCCATGCGGATCGCCGAGATCACCCGGGTGAACACGCCCAGGCCTTCCAGCGCGGACTGCATTGCCAGCGCGTTCATCACGGTGGCCAGCATCCCCATGTAATCCGCGGTGGTGCGCTCCATCCCCTGCGCCGAGCCGGACAGCCCGCGGAAAATGTTGCCGCCGCCGATCACCATGCAGATTTCGACCCCCATATCATGCACGGTTTTCACCTCGCGGGCGATGCGCTGCACAGTCGGCGGATGCAGGCCGAACCCCTGGTCGCCCATCAGTGCCTCACCTGAAATTTTCAGCATGACGCGTTTATAGGCGGCGGCCGGATCCAGTTCCGGCTTTTCGTGCGGTTGAGGCATGTTGCGCTCCAGAAGATGTGAGGGTTAATTTGCGCGGCAAAATGGAGCAATTCGCTGCCGGTTTCAATCCGCGCAGCGCGGATTCCGCGCAGATTTGCGGAACCGGACTGAGAGACGGATCACGCCTGCATGAACCTGCCTGATATCGCCCCCAGAAAACCTGTGCTGATCGCAGGCCCGACCGCCTCGGGAAAATCCGCGCTGGCGCTGGACATTGCCGCCCGCCACGGAGGCATCATCGTCAACGCCGATGCAAGCCAGGTCTATGACTGCTGGCGGGTGATCACCGCCCGCCCCTCGGCAGAGGAAGAGGCACAGGCGCCGCACGCGCTTTACGGACATGTGCCCTATGATGCGGACTATTCGGCCGGCCACTGGCTGCGCGAGATGCTGCCGCTGCTGGACGGACCCGAACGGCTGATCATCGTTGGCGGCACCGGCCTCTATTTCACCGCACTGACAGAAGGCATGGCAGAGATTCCCGCCACCCCGCCCGCGGTCCGGGCCGCAGCCGATGCCATGACGCTTGGGGCGCTGCTTGCAGAGCTGGATCAGGAGACCGCCAGCCGCATCGACCTGCAGAACCGCGCCCGGGTGCAGCGGGCCTGGGAGGTGCTGAAAGCCACCGGCCGACCGCTGGCCAGCTGGCAGGACGTCACTCCCGCCCCGGCGCTGCCGCTGCAGGACTGTACGGCGATGGTTCTGAACTCGGAAAAAGACTGGCTGGAGGCCCGAATCCGCAGGCGCTTCGGCATAATGCTCGCACAGGGCGCGATGGCAGAGATCGAGGCCATGCGCGGCCGTTACGATCCGGCACTGCCCTCCTGCAAGGCGATCGGGGTGCCGGAGCTGATGGGCTATGCAGAAGGAACGCTTACGCTGGAAGAGGCCGAGGAGCGTGCCGCCATCGCCACCCGTCAGTTCGCCAAACGCCAGCGAAGCTGGTTCCGCGCCCGGATGAAGGGCTGGCATCAGGTTTCTTTGGCCTGAGACCTTCGGCCTGGTTTTCCTGACGTGGCGTCCGAGCCCTGAACCCGCAATTGCGGTGCCTGCGACCGCCTTCGCCTGCCTCCGGCAACAACGCGATAGGCTGGCCGGGGCATGCGCGAAGGCAGCACTTGGACAGGGGTTCGCAACCGGGGGCTGCGGATGGCAATCCTTTCGGACCGGCAACCGAGTGCACTTGGGGTCCGCAGCCGCGGCCGGCGGTGCAGGTTTCCTCAAAGCAGGAACACAATAGTTTGATCCGTCAGCAGATTCCCGCCGCACTGCCAGGCCCCCCCCGATCTCGCGCTGATCCCGGGCTGCATTACTGGGCAGTTTTGAACAGTATGCGGCTGCATGCCGGCCACAATCAGAAAAGCGACGTCAAAAATGTCGTATTTTTACATGGAAACGCCGAAACTGTGCATTGACGAAAAGGCATATCTCTGCCGGAATGCGGGCATGGGGAAACTATAATCCACAACTCACACCATAATCGCCTGGCCAGCGGCTGGGCCAATACCCGTTTCGCAATAAGACAGAACGGTATGACAGGGAGACCTAAATGACCAAAGACACCATCAACGGAGCCCCGATCCATTGGGCCGCCAAGATGCACGCCAAGGAAGTGCTGGACGGCAAACTGGACCGCCGGGAGTTCCTGACCCGCGCCACCTCGCTGGGCGTCACCGCAGCTGCGGCATACGGAATGATTGGCCTGGCCGCCCCGGTTAAGGCTGCTGAAGAGAAAAAGCAGGGCGGCACCCTGCGCGTGCAGACCGAAGTCCGCCCGCTGAAGGATCCGCGCACCTTCGACTGGTCGCAGATGGCCAACAAGACCCGCGGTACCATTGAATACCTGGTGGAATACAACAATGACGGCTCTTTCACCGGCATGCTGCTGGAAAGCTGGGAGATCAACGAGGACGCCACCGTCTACACACTGAACGTCCGCCAGGGCGTCAAGTGGAACAACGGCGACGACTTCACCGCCGAAGATGTTGCCCGCAACATCGCCGGCTGGTGCGACAAGGGCCTGGAAGGCAACTCCATGGCCGGCCGCTTCGCAACTCTGATCGACAATGACACCGGCCAAGCAGTCGAAGGCGCCATCGAAGTGGTCGACAGCCACACCGTCAAGCTGAACCTGCCGGCCTCCGACATTTCGCTGATTGCAGGCATGGCCGACTATCCGGCGGCGATCGTGCATTCCTCCTTCCAGACCAATGACTTCACTCAGAACGTTGGCACCGGCCCGTTCCTGCTGACCGAGCTGGAAGTCGGCGTGCGCTCGGTTCTGGAACGCAACGACAACCACACCTGGTGGGGCGAGGCGATCTATGGCAAGCCCGCTTTGGACCGCATCGAGTACATCGACTTCGGCACCGACCCGTCCTCGTGGCTGGCGGCCCTGGAATCCGACGAAGTCGACATGCTTTATGAATCGGTTGGCGAATTCATCGATGTGATGGACGGCCTCGGCTACAAGAAGTCGGAAGTTGTCACCATGTCCTCGATCGTGATCCGCACCAACCAGCTGGCCGAAATCGATGGCAAGAAAGTCTATGCCGACAAGCGCGTCCGCAAGGCAATCCAGATGGCCGTCGACAATTCGGTCTGCCTGGAACTGGGCTATGGCGGCCGCGGCGAACCGGCTGAGAACCACCATGTCGGCCCAATCCATCCGGAATACGCCGAACTGCCGCCGCAGAAGGTTGACCCCGCTGCTGCAAAGGCGCTGATGGAAGAAGCCGGCATGATGGATTTCGAGCACGAAATCCTGTCGATCGACGACGACTGGCGCCGGAACACCACCGACGCCGTGGCCGCTCAGCTGCGCGATGCGGGCTTCAAGGTGAAGCGGACCGTTCTGCCGGGCTCGACTTTCTGGAACGACTGGGCGAAATACCCGTTCTCCTCGACCAACTGGAACCACCGCCCGCTGGGCGTGCAGATCTGGGCGCTGGCCTATAAGTCGGGCGAAGCCTGGAACGAGTTTGGCTGGTCCAACCCGGAGTTCGACGCCCTGCTGGAAGAAGCCCTTTCGATTGCTGACGCCGACAAGCGCCGTGAAATCTCGGCCAAGGGCCAGGCGCTGATCCAGGAAGAAGGCGTGACCATTCAGCCCTACTGGCGCTCGCTCTACCGCCACATGCGCGAAGGCGTTGTCGGTGCGGACATGCATGTCTCCTTCGAGCATCACCACTACAAATGGGGCTGGGCAGCCTAAGCCCGACCGGCTCCTGCTTCCCGCACCGCCCCCTTCGGGGCGGTGCATTCCAGCTTAAAAGATAAGAGACCCGCCCCGCGAGCCGGGTCCGATCCGCCAGACTGACAGGGGACCCCAATGGGACTTTTCATTCTCCGCCGCTCGGGCGTGATGCTGCTGACGGCCCTGTGCCTGACGTTCATCGTGTTCTTCTTGACGAACCTCTACCCCAACCTCGAAAAACTCGCCAAAACCCAGGGCAACTTCCGCATGACGGATGAGGCCGTGGCCAGCTGGCTGGACAAGAACGGCCACAGCGGCTGGATGATCAGCCGTTACGGCGAATGGCTGGGCGTGTTGCCTGGCTGGACCCGCGAGAGCGAGGAAGGCATCACCGGCCGCTGCATCGCCGGTGCGGTCAGTGCAGAGGAGGCTGCAAATGCGCCAACCTTCTGCGGCATCCTGCAAGGGGACTGGGGATACTCCAGCGTTTTCAAGAAGGATGTGGCCAGCATCATCACCGAGCGCCTGCAGAACACGCTGCGCCTGATGGGCTGGGTGCTGCTTCTGATGGTCCCCTCGGCCTTGATCATCGGCGTTCTGGCCGGGATGCGCGAGGGCTCGGCAACCGACCGGGGACTGTCGACGGTCTCCATTCTGACCACTGCAACCCCCGAATATGTCTCTGGTGTTATCTTCATCGCGGTTTTCACGTCGTCCACCGTCGGCCTGAAGTGGTTCAAGGGCACCGCAACCGCGGCAACCGACAATCCCACCTTTGAAAACTTCTTTCTGCCGGTGCTGACCATCGCGCTTTACGGGATGGGCTACATCGCCCGGATGACCCGCGCCTCGATGACCGAGGTGATGACCGCGCAATACATCCGAACCGCCCGCCTCAAGGGCGTGAGCTTCCACAACATCGTCATCAAACACGCTCTGCGCAACGCGCTGATCGCGCCTTTCACCGTGATCATGCTGCAGTTCCCCTGGCTGCTGAATGGTGTGGTGATCGTGGAAACCCTGTTCAACTACAAAGGCTTCGGCTTCATCCTGGTGCAAGCTGCCGGCAACAACGACATCGACCTGCTGCTGGCTGTGTCCGTGGTGTCCGTGTTCGTTGTTCTGATTACCCAGATGATCTCCGACATTGGCTACGTGTACCTCAACCCGCGTATCCGGATCTCCTAAGGAAGGCAGCAAAGCATGGAACCTCTTAGCGCACTCGATATCACCGCGCGGATCCTCTACCAGCTGTCGCCGGTCTGGATTTCGCTTCTCATCCTCTTTGCCCTCTCTGCGGCCTTCAAGCGCCGCCTCGGGCTTTATGGCAAACTGTTCGACAGCCCCATCGGCATGATCGGTTTTGCCTTGGTCATGTTCTGGGTCTTCACCGGCATTTACGGCGCGATGGACATGATCGTGACCCACGACCCGCTGTCCCAGGTCTCGGGCATGAAGAACAAGGTCCCCGGGACCGCGGTCCGGGGCGTTGGCGAGGGGGAATACCAATGGTACCTCCTGGGCGGCGACAACCTGGCCCGCGACGTCTTCAGCCGCCTGGTCAAGGGGGCCTGGGTGGTCGTGCAGATCGCCCCGCTGGCCACATTGTTCGCCTTTATGGTCGGCATCACCCTGGGCCTGCCAGCCGGCTACTACGGCGGACGGCTGGACACCATCCTGTCGTTCCTGGCGAACCTGATCCTGGCCTTCCCGGTGATCCTGCTGTTCTACCTGCTGGTGACGCCCGAAATCGTGGCAACCGGCGTGCCGAACTACATGGCAATTGTCCTGTTCATGTTCCCCATCGTCTTCATCGGGGTGCTGCTGAACTCGCGCTATTACACCCGGCCAAAGCTGCGCAACCCGCTGATGGCCGGTGTGCTGGGCATTGCGATCTGGCTCTATCTGCAGCTGGTGTCCAACGGCGGCTACCTGATCAACACCAGCACCGGCTTCAAGATCCCGGGGCTGCCGAAGGTGCTCGATTTCTTCGACATCCCCGGCGGTATTCTGGTGGTGTTCGTCTCGGTGGTCTTCGTCAACTCGCCCACGGTGTTCCGTATCGTGCGCGGCCTGACGCTGGACATCAAAACCCGCGACTATGTGGCCGCCGCCCAGACCCGCGGCGAAGGCCCCTGGTACATCATGCTGTGGGAGATCCTGCCGAACGCCCGCGGGCCGCTGATCGTCGATTTCTGCCTGCGCATCGGCTACACCACCATCCTCTTGGGCACCTTGGGCTTCTTCGGCCTCGGCCTGCCGCCGGAAAGCCCGGACTGGGGATCGACCATCAATGACGGCCGCAAGCTGTTGTCGATCTACCTGCACCCGGCGCTGCCGCCCGCCTTTGCGCTGCTGACGCTGGTTCTGGGCCTGAACCTGCTGGCTGACGGCCTGCGCGAAGAAAGCCTGAAGGATTGATCCGAACCGGCGGGACCGGGGGCCAGCCCCCGGACCCCCGGGATATTTGAGGCCAGATGAAAGGGATCCTGTCCCTTCCAGCCTCAACAGGGAGAAAAGAACATGAACAAACTGGCAGACTACGACGGCCCGATCCTCGAGATTAATAAGCTGTCGATCTCCTTCTTCACCCGCCTGCGCGAGATTCCTGCGGTGATGGATTTCTCGGTCACCGTGCAGCCCGGCGAGGCGGTGGGCCTGGTCGGCGAAAGCGGCTGCGGCAAATCCACCGTAGCGCTTGGCGTCATGCAGGACCTGGGCAAGAACGGCCGCATCGTCGGCGGCACCATCAAGTTCAAGGGCCGCGACCTCAGCGAGATGAGCGCCGAGGAACTGCGCGACATCCGCGGCAACGAGATTGCGATGATCTATCAGGAGCCGATGGCCTCGCTGAACCCGGCGATGAAAATCGGCAAGCAGCTGATGGAAGTGCCGATGATCCACGAGGGCGTCAGCGAAAAGGAAGCCTATCAGCGCGCGCTGGAAGTGGTGACCGACGTGCGCCTGCCCGACCCGGAGCGGATGCTGAACTCCTTCCCGCATCAGCTGTCGGGCGGCCAGCAGCAGCGGATCGTGATTGCGATGGCGCTGATGTCCAAACCGTCGTTGCTGATCCTCGATGAACCCACCACAGCGCTGGACGTGACGGTGGAGGCCGCGGTGGTCGAGCTGGTCAAGGACCTGGGCAAGAAATACGGCACCTCGATGCTGTTCATCTCGCACAATCTCGGCCTGGTTCTGGAAACCTGCGACCGTCTCTGCGTGATGTATTCCGGCGAGGCGGTGGAACGCGGCTCGATCCACGATGTCTTTGACGAGATGCAGCATCCCTATACCCAGGCGCTGTTCCGCTCGATCCCGCTGCCCGGCGCCGACAAGAACTCGCGCCCGCTGGTGGCGATCCCCGGCAACTTCCCCCTGCCCCACGAACGCCCGCCCGGCTGCAACTTCGGCCCCCGTTGCGACTATTTCGAAGAGGGCCGCTGCGACCAGGACATGGTGATCCCGATGTCGCCTGTGCATGGCAACGACCGGCACGAGACGCGCTGCCTGAAGTTCCAGGAAATCGACTGGAACGCGCCTTTGACCGTGGGCGAGCAGAAAGAGAAAACCGCGCCCGGCAAGGTTATCCTGAAGATGGATAACCTCAAGAAATACTATGAGGTTGCAGCAAATGCCCTGTTCGGCGGCGGCGAAACCAAGGTGGTGAAGGCCAATGAGACGCTGAGCTTCGAGGCGCGCGAGTCCGAAACCCTGGCCATCGTCGGCGAGAGCGGCTGCGGCAAGTCCACCTTTGCCAAGGTGCTGATGGGGCTGGAAACCGCCACCGAGGGCCAGATCCTGCTGGACAACCGCAACATCGAGCAGATCCCGATCGAGGAGCGCGATACCAGAACCGTCTCCGACGTGCAGATGGTGTTCCAGAACCCGTTCGACACGCTGAACCCGTCGATGACAGTGGGCCGCCAGATCATGCGGGCGCTGGAGATCTTCGGCATCGGCAACTCCGAGGCGGAGCGCCGCAGACGGATGCTGGAGCTTTTGGACCTGGTGAAACTGCCCCGCGCCTTTGCCGACCGGATGCCGCGGCAGCTGTCGGGCGGCCAGAAGCAGCGTGTGGGCATCGCCCGCGCCTTTGCCGGCGGCGCCCGCATCGTGGTGGCCGACGAGCCTGTCTCGGCTCTCGACGTGTCGGTGCAGGCGGCGGTGACCGACCTCTTGATGGAGATCCAGCGCAACGAGAAGACGACGCTGCTGTTCATCTCCCACGATCTGTCGATCGTGCGCTATCTCTCCGACCGGGTGATGGTGATGTACCTCGGCCATGTGGTGGAGCTGGGCGACACCGATCAGGTGTTCGCGCCCCCCTACCACCCCTATACCGAAGCGCTCCTGTCGGCGGTGCCGATCGCCGACACTTCAATCGAGAAAGAGCACATCGTCCTGGAAGGCGACATCCCGTCGGCGATGAACCCGCCACCGGGCTGCCCGTTCCAGACCCGCTGCCGCTGGAAGTCCGAAGTGCCGGGCGGGCTGTGCGAGAAGGAGGTCCCGCCGGTCCGCACATTGGACGGCGGCCACCAGATCAAATGCCACCTCAGCGATGAGGTGCTGGACCGCATGAAGCCGGTGATCAAGGTCGCCGCGGAGTAAAAAAACCCTTTCAAAAAACGGGCCAGGAACTTCCCGGCCCGTTTTTTTTGCTGCTAACTGCCGTGCAGCGTGTTGTCCCAGTCTTCCCATTCACGAAGCCATTCGTCGCCGTCCAGAGTTTCCTTTAGCGGCTCCAGCTCCGCAGCGTAGGCTTTCCACTTGTCCAGCGCGCCCGTGTTGATTTTCTGGCGGACTTGAACAAGCGATGCGGTGATCACTGCTTTTCTGGACTTTTCCGGAGACAGGCAACTGTCTTCCCATTCCAGCCCCGCGTGCTCCAACAGCCGGGCGATCTGAGCTTGCGGGTCACTGACCAAAGCGCGGTAGGATTGGGCTCTGAACTGGCTGCCAAGCTTGCCCTGATAGTCCCATGCAGACTCGTATTCCAGCCGGGTCATCTCGCCCAGCCAATCCATCCGTTGCGTAAACGCATTCCCCTCAGCAAAGTCAGCCTTAATGTTGGACAGGCCGGTATCCAGCGGATGACGGGACACGAACACGAACCGCCCGTCAGAACCGGCAGCAAAACCTGCAGTGCCCGGGCAAAGCGGCCTGTTTTCATCAGCCCGCCGCAGCGCCGGCTGCCTACTCTGAGCCTTGCAGATGATCCGTCGAAATCGGTGATTGCTTCATGAAGTGCCCAAGCCCTCAGGTTTTGGACATATTCTGGGGAACCTGCCTCAAAAAAATGGAAGCAATGGCACGGTCTCGCAGGTAAAACCCCAGCCGCTGTACTTCCAATTGCAGATGAAGCCTTTCTGCGCTCCGCGCTCTAGCAACCGGTCAGGTTCAGCTCAGCAGCAGCACCACGATCATCAGCAGGTTCATCGAGGAGAACTGCATCAGACGCGGCGCCCGCTGCCCCTTGACCGCCGCAAGCAGAGCCGCTGTCACCGATGCCGCCAGCCCGGCCAGCGCCAGGCCGCCGCCGATGACACCGGCAAGCCCCGCATCCAGTCCCCAGGGCACCCCGGGCAGGAACATGCCCTTGAGCCCGGTGCCGATCAGAATGCCTGTCACAGCCCCTGCCAGGCTCAGAACGGCACTGCGCGGCTGCCGCGGCTGCCGGCCTGCCAGCACGCTGTCGATCATCTGGCGGGTCGGCACAGCGCTTGGCTGCCAGTTGATCCGTTCAATGCGCTCGTCAAAGCTGTTGATATACAAGGCAATTCCTCCAGGTCCTGGAGGCAGATTTACGAAAAATTAAGGCAAATGCTTGACACTCCGGCGGAGTTAACGGGGCATTAACGGAAGTTGCCCGCAGGTTAACCGCTCCGCTGTGTCAGCTGCCCCAGATCTTTTTCACGTAGTTCTGGGTTTCCCTGTAAGGCGGGACGCCGCCGTATTTCTGCACTGCTTCCGGCCCGGCGTTATAGGCCGCCAGCGCCAGCCGCCAAGAGCCGAACTTGCGGAACTGCCGCGCCAGATAGCGCGCGCCGCCCTCCAGGTTCTGCTTTGGCACCGCCGGATTGACTCCCAGCGCCCGCGCCGTGGCCGGCATCAGCTGCGCCAGCCCCAGCGCCCCCTTGTGCGATTTGGCATTCGGGTTCCAGTTGCTTTCCTGCTGCACCAGACGCAGAAACAGCTCCTCCGGCACGCCATGCTGGCGCGCGGCATCCCGTGCCATCTGCAGATACTGGCCCCGGTACTTGCCGCTGTAAGGAAGGGTGCCGGCTGCGGACGGAATGCTGAAGGTCTTGGGCTGCAGCCGGGCGGAGTTCTTGTACTGCGTCGCGGCGCGGCCATCCAGAACCCTGGTATGAGCCGCAAACAGGTCCCGCCGGTTCTTGGTGCTTAACATTTCGGCGGACGCAGGCTGCCCTGCCCCGATCACGGCAATAACCAATCCCGCAACGGCTTTGCGCATTTCCGCTGTCCCGACACTGTCCCACTTTGCGCGAATATAACGAATGCGGGACAAATTTAAAGCTTCACAGGCGAAAGCTGCCGTCATTGCCGCGTAAACAACCGCAAAACCATCCCCAGAGAGCTGCTTTCCACACCCTGCCCGGGTCTATAGTGTGCATGGAAATCAGCGCAGACGGATTCGCAGCCGCATGCTGCTGGACAAGATTATCAAGAACAAAGGACCCAACCCTATGGCCGGCTCACTGAACAAAGTCATGCTCATCGGCAACCTGGGCCGCGACCCCGAGGTGCGCAGCTTCCAGAACGGCGGCAAGGTATGCAACCTGCGCATCGCCACCTCTGAAACCTGGAAAGACCGCAACACCGGCGAGCGCCGCGAGAAGACCGAGTGGCACTCTGTCGCGATCTTCAACGAGGGTCTGGTGCGGGTGGCCGAGCAGTATCTGCGCAAGGGCTCCAAGGTTTATGTCGAAGGCCAGCTGCAGACCCGCAAATGGCAGGACCAGAGCGGCCAGGACCGGTATTCGACCGAGGTCGTGCTGCAGGGCTTCGGCTCCACCCTGACCATGCTGGACGGCCGCGGCGAAGGCGGCGGCGGCGGTGGTTACGGCAGCGGCCAAGGCGGCGGCAGCTATGGCGGCGGCAGCCAGGGCGGCGGCTACGGCGGCGGTTATGACAGCGGATCGCAAGGCGGCGGCGGCAACTTCGGCGGCGGTGCGTCCCACAACATCGACGACGACGAAATCCCGTTCTAAGCCTGACAGGGCGAATCGCAAGACCCAGGCGGCTTCGCGCCGCAGCCCTCCGGCCCCTCGGCCGGGGGGCTTTTCTTTGTTAACGGTGTCTTTTCGCAGACTTCACGAAAGACCTGTGCCCCCTGGCCGGCACAGTGTGGCGGCCCGCTGCTTCCTTACTCTCACGGTGCGGTAATGGTGCGCTTCGCCTTTGGAGCGGAAGTAGTTTAATCTTATATTTCAATAATTTACGCAATGACACCCGTAGCCTGCACACATTCGGCCGCAATATAGGCCAGCGGCCCCAAGCGCTTCTGCCTTTTACGGCCTGCTTACCAAGCCTAGGCAAAAATTAAGACATATCACGGATGGTGAATAGGTCGATCGTGAAAAGGTACATCAAGGATTCAAGATATGGGTATGCGTTTTTTGCAGCATCTATCGATCAAGACCAAGATCGGAATGCTTCTGGCGGCACCGCTGCTTCTCAGCCTTTGGTTCATCGGGCAGACCCTGCTCGATCTGCAGCGAAAGGCGCAGGTTAATACGGTCCAGGCCGGCGAGGTGCTGGAGCACATGAGCAGCCTGGTCCACAATCTGCAACTGGAGCGCGGGCTGAGCGCGAGCTACCTGGAAAGCGCAGCCAAGGCGCCGCCGGAAAAGCTGATCAAGGTCCGGCAGGCGAATGACGCCAAGATGGCGGCCTATCTCGAGGAGATCAGCCGCATTGAACTGGAGGCCATGCCGCCTGAATCCGTGCAAGCGGTCCGGTTTGCCAAGTCCGAACTGGCCCGCAAAAAGGACATCCGCCAGAAAATCGACACCCACTCCCTGAAGCTGAAAGCGCTGATTGCCTACTATACCGACCTGAATGACGCGCTCATTCAAACCGGCCTCGCCATGGCCAAGGGTATTGATGATCCCCGCATCTCACAGGAGGCGGTGGCCCTGTCTTTCTTCATGCGCGCCATCGACGCTGCAGGGCTGGAACGCGCAGCCGGCGCTGTCGGGTTCAAACACGGCTGGAAACCGGAAGACCGGGAAGCCTTCTTTGCCGATCATGAGCTATTCAAGGAACGCCTGCGCACCTTCAAGAGCTTTGCAACCGCCGAGGACCGGGACGCCGTTAAAGGCCTGTTCGCGGATCCCGGAATGAAGAAATTCGATGAGCTGCGCGAAGCAATCCTGCACGGCAACGGCGGCGAAGGCGTCAGTTCAGAAGACTGGTTTGCCGCTGCAACCAAGGCGATCGAGGTGCTGCAGAAGAAGGAGATGCTGCTGATCGAGCACCTGGAGCGCGACATGGCCGCCTTTGACGCGCACAACAAGCTGCTGCTGACAGAGATGGCAATCTTTGCCGTGGTTCTGCTGGCCGGCGTTCTGCTGCTCGGCCTGGTGATCGCCCGCGACATGACCAGGGGGCTGTCGGTCCTGAACGTGGCGCTGCACAAGCTTGGCTCCGGCGAGACCGAAGTTGAAGTCCCCGGCGCGGCCCGGCGTGATGAGATCGGCGACGTTGCCCGCAACGTTGTGGACCTGCGCACCGTTACCCAGCGCAAGCAGGAGGAGCGTATGCAGGAGGAGAGGGAGCGCCGCGAGGAAATCCTATCCGTCACCCGCAGCATCGGCCGCGCGCTCTCTGATCTGCAGCACAAGCGGCTGGACAACCCGATCGAAGAACACTTCCCCTCGGAGTTCAAATCAATCCGGATGGATTTCAACGACTCGCTGACTTCACTAGGCGCCGCGGTCTCCGTGATTGCGGAACTCACCAGCAGTGTCGACGAGAGCACCAAATCCATTGCAGAGGCATCCATGGACCTGGCCCACCGCACTGAGGCGGAGTCCGCAACGCTGGAGAAGACTACCCACGCGATGGGAGAACTGACCGGCAGCGTCCAGCGGTCCGCCGAGAACGCCGGCCGTGCCGAAGAACTGGCAGACAGCGCCCAGCATGACGTCAAATCCTGTGATGAGGTGGTCAGGGACACCATCGCCGCAATGGACAAGCTGCAAGAATCCTCGCAGGAGATTTCCCAGATCACCAAGGTGATCCAGGACATCGCCTTCCAGACCAACCTGCTGGCGCTGAACGCCGGGGTTGAGGCCGCCCGCGCAGGCGAGGCAGGCCGCGGTTTCGCGGTTGTCGCCTCCGAGGTTCGGATACTGGCGCAGCGCTGCGCCGATGCGGTTCAGCAGATCGACGAGCTGACCGCCCGCAGTTCCGACCAGGTCAAAAACGGTGCGGCGCTTGTGGATCAGGCCGGCCAGGCGATGGCCGCCGTGAACCAGCAGGTCGGCGAGATTTCCTCTCTGGTGGTCGAGATTGCCGGCAACATGAAGGAACAGTCGGCGCAGATGAGCGACGTCAACACCGCCGTGGGCGAACTGGAGATGATGGCACAGCAGAACGCCGCCATGGCCGAGCAGACCACCGCGGCGACCACCTCGCTGTCCGACCAGGCGCAGGAGCTGCGTGAGCAGGTCACTCAGTTCACCATCGGCACGGCCTCAAGCCCCCTGCCCGCGCCCGCAGCGCATCCTCCGCTTGCCATCGGCTTCGATGCAGACGGCGACGGCTGGGATCAGGACCTGGGCAGCAGCAACGCCGCCTGACCCGTCCGTTTACCAGCACAAACACTAAAGGGCAGCCTCCGCGGCTGCCCTTTGACTGTCTGCGGCCTGCGGCCCGGTTCAGGCGCCCGCGCTGCGCAGAACCTCCAGCACCGCATCCGGCGGCACATCGCCGGTCACGAAGGCCTCGCCAATGCCGCGCGCCAGAATGAACCGCAGCTGGCCGGCAACCACTTTCTTATCCTGGCCCATCAGGTCCAAAAGCGCCTCTGCACCGGGCAACGCACCCGGAATATCGGCCAGATCGGTTTTCATGCCCATCGCCTTCAGATGCGCCCGCACCCGGCTGGGATCTTCCTGCGAGCACAGGCCCAGCTTCGACGACAGCTCAAACGCCAGCGCGCAGCCGATCGCCACCCCCTCGCCATGCAGCAGCCGGTCCGAATACCCCGTGGCGGCCTCCAGGGCGTGGCAGAAGGTATGGCCCAGATTGAGCAGCGCCCGGTCGCCCTGCTCGGTCTCGTCGCGCACCACGATATCCGCCTTCATCTGCACCGAGCGCGCCACCGCCTCGACCCGCGCCGCCACATCGCCTTCGGCCAGCGCAGGGCCGTTCGCTTCGAGCCAGGTAAAAAACTCCGCGTCGCCCAGCAGGCCGTATTTCACCACTTCGCCATAGCCGGACAGGAAATCGCGCGCGGTCAGGGTTTCCAGCACCGAGGTGTCCGCCAGCACCAGCGACGGCTGGTGGAAGGCGCCGATCAGGTTCTTGCCCTGCGGCGCATTGATGCCGGTTTTGCCGCCCACCGAACTGTCGACCTGCGCCAGCAGCGAGGTCGGGATCTGCACGAACCGCACGCCGCGGCGCAGCACTGCGGCGGCAAAGCCCGCCAGGTCGCCGATCACGCCGCCGCCAAAGGCAACAACCACGTCGCCCCGTTCCACTTTCTGCTCCAACAGCCATTCGACCGACCGGGTGAACTGCGGCCAGCCCTTGGTCGCCTCGCCCGGCGGCAATGCCAGTGCGGTCATCTCCACCCCGGCGGCGGCCAGCCCAGCACGCAAGCTTTCCAGGTGCTTCTCCGCCACGGTTTCATCCGTCAGCACCGCCACCTGCGGCCGGCTCAAGAGCGGCTTGATCCGCTCCCCCGCCTGCGCCAGCAAGCCGGGGCCGATCACAACATCATAGGCGCGTTCGCCCAGGGGCACATGAACCGTGCGCTCCATCAATTCCACTCCAATACATCGGGGCGTGCCTTCAAGGCTTCCAGCACGCGGTCCACCATGGTTTCAATCGAGGCCTGCCCGTCCGAGACCACCGACACATCCGCCTTGGCATAAAGCGGCACCCGCTCGTGATACAGGTTGCTGAGTGTCGCACGCGGGTCGGCAGTGCGCAGCAGCGGCCGGGTATCGCGGTGGCGCACCCGGTTCCACAGCACCTCAAGGTCGGCGTTCAGCCAGACCGAGACGCCCTTGGCGGTGATCACCTGCCGGTTCTCCTCTGCCAGAAAGGCACCGCCGCCGGTCGACAGCACGCCGCGCTCTTCTTCCAACAGGCGCGCAATCACTTGGCGCTCCTTCTGACGGAAGAAAGGCTCGCCGTCGCGGGCGAAAATCTCCGGAATGGTCATGTTGGCGGCGGCTTCGATCTCGTGATCGCTGTCCAGAAACGGCGCATTCAGCCGGGCCGCCAGCGCCCGGCCCACGGCGGTCTTGCCGGCCCCCATCATGCCCACCATCACGATGGTCTTTTTCAATTTCCCCGGCACCGGCGCTGCTGCCTTCTGGCCGCTGATTTGCTCTTTTTCGCTCATTCTTCAGTGAATGACGTGATCTTGCCGAAAAGGGAATATATAACTTGAGCAAAAGAGCAGGAAACAGGCATTGGATGCGCTATGGGTCGATTGATTAAGTACTTGGTATACTTGGTGGTTCTGGCCGCAATCGGGCTTGTGGGCTATGCTTACGTGGGGCCCTGGTTCGGTGCCGATTTCAGCGCGCCCAGCACCGAGGTGCGCAAGCCGGTGGTGCTGAATGCGGATTAAGGCAGCTGCCGCCGGGGTGATGCTGGCAGGCAGTGCGCTTGCCAATGAACCGCTGGCGGCAATTGAATGGCTGAACCAGCCGCAGCCCAGAAACGGGCTGCCCGGCACCGTGCTGCTGGAGCCGCCCGTCGCGGGCACCGCCGCGCTGCCGCAGGTGTCAGTCACCCCGCTGGAGGCGCTGCTGCCGCCCATCGGGCTGGTCCCGGCTGCTGCCACCGGCCTGCCCGCCGACCTGTGGCGCGGCAGCGCCGCGGATGACATCACCCATCTGATCGAAACCGTGCCGGTGCGCGGCAGCCCGGCGATGCAGGCGCTGCTGTTCACCCTGCTGCTGTCGGAAACCCGCCCGCCTGCAGCCACCGGCGACCGGATCCTGCTGGCCCGGCTCGACCGCCTGATGGCACTGGGGGCCACCGATCCCTCGCAAGCTTTGGTGGAGCACGCAGGCCCCACCGGCAGCAAGGCGCGTTTTTCCCGCTGGTTCGACGCCACCCTTCTGACCGGCAGCGAGGATGCCTCCTGCGCGGCGCTCACCGCCTCGCCGCATCTTTCAGACAGCTATGCGGCCCGGATCTTCTGCGCGGCGCGGCGCGGCGACTGGCCGACCGCGGCGCTGATGCTGGAAACCGCCCATGCGCTGGAGCTCTTGCCCAAGGACCAGATGGATCTGCTCGACCGGTACCTGAACCCGGACCTGTTCGAACTGGCGCCGCCCCTTCGGCGGCCCGCAGATCCGGACCCGCTGACGTTCCGCCTGTTTGAAACCATTGGCGAATCCATGCCCACTGCGCCGCTGCCGCCGGCCTTTGCCGCCGCCGACCTGCGCGATATCGCCGGCTGGAAGGCGCAGCTGGAAGCGGCAGAACGGCTGGCCCGCGCCGGGGCGCTCAACCCGAACCAGTACCTTGGACTGTTCAGCGCCCGCAAACCCGCTGCCTCCGGCGGCATCTGGGACCGGGTTGCAGCGGTGCAGCAGCTGGAAAGCGATTTGAACTCCGGCAGCGCCGGGGCCATCGCCAAATCCCTGCCCCAGGCTTGGGAAGCGATGCAGGAGGCCGGCACCGAAACCGTTTTTGCCGATATTTTCGCCGAGCCGCTGGCGCGGGCCAAACTGACTGGCCCGGCGGCGGCACTGGCCTGGCGCATCCGCCTGCTGTCTCCCGCGTATGAATTGGCCGCTCATGACGCGCAGGCCTCTGGTGCCGCGGACCATTTCCTGGCGGCGTTGGCGCAGGGCCGCCCCGGCGAGGCCGCGGCGCCGTCACCGCTGGCGGAAGCCATTGCGCTGGGGTTTGCCGCAAACACCGCTGTGCCGCCATCCATCCGCCAGCTGCTGGATAACGGCCAGTTGGGCGAGGCGATCCTGCGCAGCATGGTGCTGTTTGCCCAGGGCGCCGACGGCAATCTGGGCGACCTCACTGCAGCTCTGGCCGCCTTCCGCGCGGTCGGGCTGGAGGACACCGCCCGCCGGGCCTCCCTGCAGCTGATGCTGCTGGAGCGCGGCTGACATGGCCGCGCCGCGCGATAATTTCCAGTGGATCTCCACATTCCTCGATGCCCAGGCGGCTGAGACCGGCGCTTCGCAAAACACGCTTTTGGCCTACGGCCGCGATCTCAAGGATCTGACCGCTTGGCTGGAGCACCGCAAGCTCAGCTTCCTCACCGCAGCCCAAGACGATATCGAGGCCTACCTGATTGATTGCGACGCCCAGGGACTGGCCCGCTCAACCCGGGCCCGGCGCCTGTCGGCGGTCAAGCAGATCTACCGGTTTGCGTTTGAGGAAGGCTGGCGCGAGGACAACCCTGCCATCCAGATCCGCGGCCCCGGTCGGGAAAAGCGGCTGCCGAAAACCCTTGAGGTGATCGAGGTCGACCGCCTGCTGGACGCCGCCCGCAAGACCGGCCGAAGCGAGGCCGACCGGCTGCGAAACACCTGCCTGATGGAGCTGCTCTATGCCACCGGCATGCGGGTGACCGAACTGGTCTCGCTGCCGGTGTCCGCCGCCCGCGGCGACCCTAGGATGCTGCTTATCCTCGGCAAGGGCGGCAAGGAACGCATGGTGCCGCTGTCGCCGCCTGCGCGCGAAGCACTGGCGCAATGGCTGCTGGCACGCGACGGCGCCGAAGCAGAGCGCGAGGCCAAGGGCCATCCGCCCTCGCGCTTCCTGTTTCCGTCCCGCGGCAAATCCGGCCATTTGACGCGGCACCGGTTTTACCTGCTGATCAAGGAACTGGCGGTGACCGGCGGTATTTCTCCGGGCAAGGTGACGCCGCACACCCTGCGCCACGCCTTTGCCACCCACCTTTTGGCCAACGGTGCAGACCTGCGCGCGATCCAAGCCCTGCTCGGCCACGCCGACATCGCCACCACTGAAATCTACACCCATGTTTTGGACGCGCGGCTGCAGGAACTGGTGCTGGAACACCACCCGCTGGCCAAGCGCGGCTGACCGCGGCGCTTGAAGCGGCGGGGCTAAGACCCCATAAATACAGCGAACAAAAAACAGACCGGACATCTGACCTCCTCATGGACACTGCCTCCACCGTACTCGACAGCGCCTTCTGGACCACTGCCGGGGCCATCGTGCTGCTCCTCGTCTTTTCCGGCTTCTTTTCGGGCTCGGAAACGGCGCTGACCGCCGCCTCACGCGGCAAGCTGCGTGCCCAAGCCGACAAGGGCTCCCGCGGTGCTCAGCGCGCGCTGGTCATTACCGAAGACAACGAGCGCCTGATCGGTTCGGTCCTGCTGGGAAACAACGTTGTCAACATCCTTGCAGCTTCGCTCGCCACCGCGCTCTTTACTAGGATCTTCGGAGAAGGCGGTGTCGCGATGGCAACGCTGGTGATGACCCTGCTGGTGCTGGTCTTCGCCGAAGTTCTGCCCAAGACCTACGCCATTTCCAACGCCGAGAAGGCCGCCTCGGCCGTATCGGCGCCGATCAGCATCCTTGTCATGATCCTGTCGCCAATCGTGGGCGCGGTGCGGCTGTTCGTGCGCGGTGTGCTGCGCATATTCGGTGTGCAGATCGACCCGGACAGCCACATCATGGCTGTGCGCGAGGAAATTGCAGGTGCCCTGCAGCTGGGCCACTCCGAAGGCGTGGTCGAAAAGGAGGACCGCGACCGTATCCTCGGCGCGCTTGATCTCTCCGACCGCTTTGTCGAGGAAATCATGCTGCACCGCTCCAACATCGAAATGATCGACGCGGATGCAGAGCCGGAAACCATCCTGGAGCAATGCCTGCACAGCCAGCACACCCGCCTGCCTGTGTTCCGCGGCGAACAGGAGAACATCATCGGCGTGGTTCATGCCAAGGACCTGTTCCGGGCGATGTATGAACAGGCCGGCGGTGCCGGTGCCGGCGCCGATACCGGCCGCCTGCAATCCTTTGATATCGCGGAGGTCGCCAAGGCCCCCTATTTCGTGCCCGAGACCACCACGCTGGACGAGCAGATGCGCCAGTTCCTGCGGATGCGTTCACATTTTGCGCTGGTGGTGGATGAATACGGCGCCCTGCAGGGGCTGATCACGCTGGAGGACATCCTGGAAGAGATCGTCGGCGAGATCACCGATGAATTCGATCCGGCAGAAGAGACCGTGGCCAAGAAGACCGCCGACGGCTCCTATCTGGTTGAAGGCGCAACCACCATACGCGACCTGAACCGGGCCATTGAATGGAACCTGCCGGATGACGAGGCCAACACCGTTGCTGGCCTGGTGATCCACGAGGCGCAGATGATCCCGGTTAAGGGGCAGGTGTTCTCGTTCCACGGCTTCCGCTTCGAGGTCACGGCGCGCGAGGGCAACCGCGTGACCGAGTTGAAGATCCGGCCGCTGTCTTGACCAGGGAGTGCCCATGACCCGTGCAGCAGTACTGGCCTGGGGCTGGTTCGACAGCATTGTGCTGGATTTGTTCCGCCAGCTGCGCTGGTCCTTTCTGCCGCCACTCCTGATCTATTTCGCCTATGGCGCGCAGGGCATCAGCACCGTCGCCGCCTCGTTCTACGTCAAGGAATACCTCGACCTCTCCGCTGCCTTTCTGGCCGGGCTGGCGTTCTGGGTCGGGCTGCCCTGGGCGCTGAAGATGCCGCTGGGCCATCTGGTCGACCTGATCTGGCGCTGGAAATACCTGCTGATCCTCGCGGGCGCGGCGTTGATGGCCGCCAGCTACGCCATTCTGGCCGCCATCGTTCTGCACCCGGATATGATGGGCGCGCTGATGCCGCTCAATGCCTGGTACGTCACGTCCGCCTTGCTGGCCCCTTGCGGCTTCGTGCTGCAAGACGTGGTGGCAGATGCGATGTCGGTAGAGGCAGTGCCGCATGTTGACGACCGCGGCAATCCCCTGCCCGAGGCTGAGACCAAGTCCCTCCACACGACCATGCAGACATTCGGCCGCTTCGTTCTGATCGGCGGCTCCAGCGCAGCGGCCGCGCTGAATGTCGCCCTGTTTGACGGCGCCGATGCCCTGCCGCAAGCCGAGAAAGGCGCACTTTACGGCTTTGTGTTCACCCTCGCGCTGCTGATCCCGGTGATTTCACTGTCCGGTGTGGCGCTGGCGATCTGGCAGAAATGGCGCAACACTGTCCGGCTGCGCCGCGCAGGTGTGGACGAAACCGAAATCCGCACCCGGCTCGAACCGCCCCGCGACCCGATCACCCCGAACCACTGGTATTTCATCGGCGGAGGTGCCTTCGTGGCGCTGTCGCTGGCCGTGGGCCTCGGCGATGTGCCCTACTCGCAGGAAATCGTCTTTGCCGGGTCCATGGCCATCGTGCTGCTCCTGATGCGCCAGCTTGTTGCGGTTCTGCCAGCTGACCATGCCCGCGCCCTCGTTGGCACCGCCATCATCATCTTCGTCTACCGCGCCACACCGCTCCGCGGCCCCGGCGCCACCTGGTTCGAGATCGACGTCCTGGGGTTTGACCAGCAGTTCCTGTCGGTCCTGTCCCTCATCACCTCGCTGCTGACGCTGGCAGGCATGCTGATCTTCCGCCCGATGATGGCCAGCCGCCCGATTGCCTGGATCGTCGCCTTTCTGGCAATCACCGAGGCCGTCCTCAGCCTGCCCAACATTGCGCTTTACTACGGCGCCCACCACTGGACCGCAGCGATGACCGGAGGCGTGGTCGACGCCCGCTTCATCGCCATCGTCGACACTGCGGTGGAATCGCCGCTGGGCCAGGTCGCGATGATCCCGATGCTCGCCTGGATCGCCCGCAACGCGCCTTCGGGTCTCAAGGCCACCTTCTTTGCGGTCATGGCCTCCTTCACCAATCTGGCGCTCTCGGCCTCCAGCCTCGGCACCAAATACTTGAACGAGATCTTTGTGGTGACCCGCGAAGTCACAGATTCGGCAGGTGCTGTCACCACCCCTGCCGACTATTCACAGCTCGGCATGCTCCTGATCACTGTCGGCGTCATTCTCCTCGCCGCCCCCCTGACGGCGATTTTCCTCGTCCAGAACAGCCGCTTCCGCACCTCTGAATAGCCCTAGGCGGCGCAGACGGCCTAGAAGCGGCACGCCATGCCGTTTTTCTTCTGGACTACTGTTCACTTCTGTACAGAATGCGGGAAACACCTATTCAGGGAGGCCCACATGAAAACCACCACCCGCGTGGCAGTGATCGGCGGCGGCGTCGTCGGCTGCTCTGTCCTCTACCACCTGACCAAGCTCGGCTGGTCCGACGTCATGCTGATCGAACGCTCGGAGCTGACCAGCGGCTCCACCTGGCACGCGGCGGGCGGTTTCCATACGCTGAACGGCGACACCAACATGGCGGCGCTGCAGGGCTACACCATCAAGCTGTATAAAGAGCTGGAAGAGATCACCGGCATGTCCTGCGGCCTCCACCACGTCGGCGGCGTCACCCTGGCCGAGACCCAGGAACGCTTCGACATGCTGAAGGCCGAACGCGCCAAGCACCGTTTCATGGGCCTGGAGACAGAAATCGTCTCCCCCGAAGAGATCAAAAAGATCGCCCCCGTCACCAACACCGACGGCATTATCGGCGGGTTGTATGACCCGCTCGACGGTCACCTCGACCCTTCCGGTACCACCCACGCCTACGCCAAGGCCGCGCGTATGGGCGGCGCCACGATTGAGACTCACTGCAAGGTGATCGAGACCAACCAGCGCCCCGACGGCACCTGGGATGTGGTGACGAACAAGGGCACCGTGCACGCCGAGCATGTGGTCAACGCAGGCGGCCTCTGGGCGCGCGAGGTCGGCGCCATGGCGGGCGTCTACTTCCCGCTGCACCCGATGGAACACCAGTATATCGTCACCGACGAGGTGCCGATGATCGCCGAGATCATCGACGGCGGCGGCGAGCACCCGCATGTGATGGACCCGGCCGGCGAAAGCTATCTGAGGCAAGAAGGCCGCGGCCTCTGCATCGGTTTCTACGAACAGCCCTGCAAGCCCTGGGCGGTGGATGGCACCCCCTGGGACTTCGGCCACGAGCTGCTGCCCGACGATTTCGACAAGATCGAGGACTCGATCGCCTTTGCCTACAAACGCTTCCCGGCGCTGGAGGCCGCAGGCGTCAAATCGGTGATCCACGGCCCCTTCACCTTTGCTCCCGACGGCAACCCGCTGGTCGGTCCGGTGCCGGGCATGCGCAACTACTGGTCGGCCTGCGCCGTAATGGCTGGCTTCTCCCAGGGCGGCGGTGTCGGCCTGATGCTGGCCCAATGGATGGTCGAGGGCGAATGCGAGCGCGACACCTTCGCGATGGACTGCGCCCGCTTCGGTGACTGGATAACCCCGGGCTACACACGGCCCAAAGTCATTGAAAACTATCAAAAACGCTTTTCCATCGCCTACCCGAACGAGGAACTGCCCGCGGCCCGCCCGTTCCGCACCACACCGATGCACGACATTTTCGATGGCATGGGCGCGGTCTGGGGCGCGCAATACGGCATGGAAGTTCCGAACTACTTCGCGGAAGGGAACGAACCCCGCTATGAAACCCCGTCCTTCCGCCGCTCCAACGCCTTTGAGGCCACCGCGCGCGAAGTCAAAGCCGTGCGCGAAAACGTCGGCATCAACGAGGTCCACAACTTCGGAAAATACCTGGTCAAGGGCGCCGGCGCCCGCGCCTGGCTCGACCGCATCATGGCAGGCCGGGTGCCGCAGCCGGGCCGCCTGTCGCTGACACCGATGCTCTCGCCCAAGGGCCGCCTGATCGGCGACTTCACCATCTCCTGCCTGTCGGAACAGGAATTCCAGCTCACCGCCTCTTACGGCTCACAGGCCTACCACATGCGCTGGTTCCTGCAGAACCTGGACGAGGGCGTTCACCTCGAAAACATCTCCGACACCCGCAACGGCTTCCAGATCGCAGGCCCCAAGGCACGCGAGGTGCTGCAGGCCTGCACCCGGCAGGACATCTCGGACATGCGTTTCATGGACGTGCGCCGCCTGACCGTGGGCATGGCCGACTGCATCGTGCAGCGCGTCAGCTACACCGGCGATCTGGGGTATGAAATCTATTGCGACCTGCCCTCCCAGCGGTCCCTGTGGGACAGCCTTTGGTCAGCCGGCCAGCCGCTGGGCATGAAACCTTTCGGTATGCGGGCAATGATGTCGCTGCGGCTCGACAAGTTCTTCGGCTCCTGGCTGCGCGAGTTCTCGCCCGATTACACAGCGGCGGAGACCGGGCTGGACCGCTTCATCTCCTTCAAGAAACCCGTTGATTTCATTGGCCGCGCCGCCGCAGAGGCTGAACACGACGCTGGTCCTGCCCGCCAGCTCTGCGCCTTTGAGGTCGAGGCGGAAGACGCCGATGTAGTGGCCTATGAACCAATCTGGCTCGACGGTGCTGTCGTAGGTTTCTGCACTTCCGGCGGCTACTCGCATCACGCGCAGAAATCCATCGCGCTGGGGTTTGTCCCCACTGGGAAAGCCAGTGAAGGCCTGGAAGTGGAAATCGAAATCCTCGGCAAGATGTACAAGGCCCGGCTGATCACCGAGCCGCTGTTCGATGCCGACGGCGCCCGGATGCGCGGCTAAGCTTAAAAAACGCACCGGGTTCAGGTCAGCCCGCCTGACCTGAACCCGCCCTGTTGCCAAGGCACCGCTCGCTGACGCCGCGGAACTTACGCAACACAAACGTCAGCCCCCATACCCGAATGTTTCGCGCGCGAAACATTCGGTCATCCATACTGACCTATACGGCTTTCGCTGGATCCGTCTCTTCTTCTGGCTAAAAATATCCCCGCCGGAGACATCCATCAGCCCGGCACAGCGCCGAGGTTTGAACAGTCATGACTGCCATCGCCATTCTCCTGCTCGCCGCCGGCGCCTCCTCGCGGATGCGGGGCCGCGACAAGCTGATGGAGGACGTGGAGGGACAGCCCCTGCTCACCCTGATGTGCCGCCGCGCCGCGCTGACCGGGCTGCCGGTCTATGTGACCCTGCCCAGCACCGCCCATCCGCGCGCAGCGGCTGCCTGCGGCGCAATACGTGTCCCGGTGCCGGATGCCGCCGAGGGCATGGCTGCCTCGATCCGCGCAGGCACCGCCGCCCTGCCGGAAGGAATACAAGCGGTGATGATCCTGCCCGCAGACATGCCGGAAATTGAGACCCGCGATCTGCTGCATATCGCTGCGCAATTCCACGGCCAGGACAGCCCGATCCTGCGCGCAGCGGCGGAGGACGGCACGCCCGGCCACCCGGTCCTGTTTCCGCAACGCTGCTTTGCTGGGTTAAAATCGTTGAAGGGGGATCTAGGCGCACGCCGCATCCTGAAAACGGAAGAGGTGCAGAGCATCACGCTGCCCGGCAGCCACGCTGTTACGGATCTGGACACGCCCGAGGACTGGGCCGCCTGGCGCAACCGCTGAGCCCTCCACAATCGCAGAGAAGGCAGGGCACAAGGCCCTGCCTTCCTGCGCTTCGCCCTTGTCCACCGTTTTCCCCCAAACGGCAGCTGCACCCATCAGTGCACGAGCAGATGCGCCTCGTGTTTACGCAGCGACCGGCGCGCCGCGGTATAGCCCTCGCGGCCTTTTTGCGATTTCAGCTCCGGGAACAGCTCGAACAGTTCGTTGCGCTGCGCGTTGTCCAGCCCGCGCAGGGACTGGTCGCCGGGCTGGAAGCTCTCGGTCCAGGCCCCGTCGGACAGCACAACCTCATGCTGGTCGAACATGAAGTGGATGTAGGTGACGCTGGCAAGCTCCACCACGTCCACGCCGGCCAGGCCGGTCAGATGCTTGGCTGCGACCAGAACCTCGCGGTCCTCGAAGTAAAGCGCTGTCTTGTCGTTAGCGACCAGCACCCGGTGGTTCGGACTGACCATCATGTCCCGTTCCGGCAAGCCGTTGCCCAGGGCGCCCTGGCGGATCAGCACCGGCTGAAGATGCGCAAGGCCCTTCATATCAGCGCCTTCCAGCGTACGGATGCCAACCCAGCGGATCTCCTGAATGCCATTGTCGCGGGTGATCACCCGGTCGCCGGCCTGCAAGTCCTCAACCCGGCGTTCGCCCAGCGGCGTGGCGATCAGCGTGCCCGGCGTGAAGCAGGGAATGATCTGCTCGATCTCGCCAAAGGTCATCGATCCGGTAACCTCGCCATCCCCGTCGAGGAAGTTGACGGTGCCTGACAGGCTGTTGCCATCCGGATCCACGGTCACGCCGGTCAATTCAAACGGGCCCGAGCCGGACAGATCCAGGGTATCGAAATCGTCACCGCCCGAGCCGCCGTCAACGACGTCCCCGTCGGTGCCGCCGATAAAGGTATCGCGGTCATCGCCGCCTGACAGGGTATCGGCACCGTGGCCGCCGGTGATCACATCGTTGCCGGAGCCGCCCTCGACCAGGTCGTCATCGATGCCCGCGTCAATGGTGTCATTGCCGGTGCCGCCATAGATCTCGTCGTCGTCGTCCTGGCCATAGATCACGTCATTGCCGGCGCCGCCATAGATCGTGTCCATCCCGTTGGTGGGATCGGGGTCCGCCGGACGCCCGTCGCCGCCATCATCGGTAATGTTCAACCCGTCATCAAAGCTCGGATCCAGCCCGCCGAAGATGATGTCATTGCCTTCGCCGCCGTCCAGGACGTCGGAACCTTCGCTCCCGATCAGCACATCGTTGCCGCCGCCGCCCAGGATGGTGTCGTCGTCGATGCCCCCGTCAAGAACGTCCCGGCCTTCGCCGCCGTCCAGCAGGTCGGCATCGTCGCCGGTGAAGATGGTGTCGTTGCCGGCCCCGCCAAAGACAGTGTCCATGTCGTCGTAGGGATCGGGGTCCGCCGGAATGTACGGAATGTCGGGATCGGTCCCGGTGTAGCCCGGAAACCCGCGGTCCGGCAGCGGCGTTCCGGAATGCGTGGAGTTGATCACGTCGTCGCCATCACCTCCGTCCACGCAATCAGAGCCGCCGCCGGCTTTGACGGTGTCATTCCCCGCACCGGCACGCACGGTATCATCGCCGTCGCCGGCAATGATAAAGTCGTCGTCCGGCCCCGCAGCCGGGTCGATGGCATCGCCATTGTCGACCATGTCGCCTTCGGGGTCGCCGGTGTAGGCCGCATCAATCCGGTCATCACCGGAAGTGCCCTCAACAATGCCATCAAGCCCTTGTTTCGGCTCTTCGTTCTTATTCGTCATTACCCTCTCCTCACCGGTTTGGACCCGAGCCCCGTCTTTCGGGCCAGCCGGGCAGCCTCACGCCTTGCGGGATGCCGCAATCAAAATTCACCAGCCCGTGCAGGAAGAGGGCCAGAACGCGCAAGCGCCCTGGTTTGCGTGCTGACGCAGCACGCAGCCGGAATGCAGAAGCTTTCAGATACGGTGGAGTGCTCGCATCGCGGCAAAGCCGCTTGAATAAAATTTTAGCAGTCCACCACTTTCCAGCAGCTTACAAAACTTGCCCCCCCAATGGGCTAATCCATGCATACTTTAGGTGTGGCGGCCTACAAAGCCAAAAAATTGCCTAAAAAAGTGCACATTCTGCAGGGCAGATTTGAGGATGCCGTAAATCCGGCTCCTGCGCCGCCGCTATTGTTTCCGGTTTGCAGCAGCAAAGGCGGCCCCAAGTCAGAAAAACATGCCAGAACCGCTATATACCCGCAAAAACGGAGCCGACTTTGTTTCCATATCCGAAACCCGCGCCATTCGCGCCCGTGCAGCCGGCCACGGCCGCAACGACCCAGTTTCAACCTGCAAAAGGTGCCGCTGAAGCCACCAATCACTGGCTTTTGAAGGTTTTGTTTCCGGCCTGCCCTACAAGATTCCACGAGCGCGCTCGAATCAACACGGTTTTCAGGCCTTCCCGGCAGCACCACGGGCAAGCCGTTACTTTCACCAAGTTTAATCAAATCCGCATCTTACCGCGGGTAAGCGCCGGAGAGCCTCGCCCCTCGGAGACAGCGTCCCGTAACTTGCTTGCCAGCGGGATATGCGGCTGGCCTGGAGCCGACTCCCTTCCTGTGAACCTGAGGCGGCACACCCTGGAAACAGACAGAAAGCTGTCCGACAGCTGCCGGGATACATCCGACGCGGTCGTCTGAACGCAGGCAGAAATGCGGCCCTTTCAGGGCTTTGTCTTGTCAACTTGTGATGATTATGGCGGAGAGACAGGGATTCGAACCCTGGAGACGGTTTCCCGCCTACACACTTTCCAGGCGTGCGCCTTCGACCACTCGGCCACCTCTCCGTTGAGGGGGCTTTTGAAGGATCGGCAGGGGAATTGCAAGGCCTGAAACGGCAAAAAATTCGCTCTGCCCCGAATTCTTTTTCAGACCTCCAAGTGCAGGTAGACTCGGCGGTTCTGCTTGCCCTTTTTCTCCACTTTGCCCAGGCGGATCCTGCCGATTTCACCGGTGCGCCGGACATGAGTGCCGCCGCAGGGCTGCAGGTCGATCTGTTCGTCAGGAGAACCGATGCGGACCAGCCGCACCTGCCCTGCCCCGCGCGGCGGCGTCACCGACATGGTCTTCACGAGGTGCGGATTCGCATCGAGCTCCGCGTCCGTGATCCAGTCCTCGGTCACTTCCAGATCGCGGTCGATGAGCGCCTGCAGTTGGTCCTGCAGCACCTGTTTGTCTTTCGGCGCGTCCGGCATGTTAAAATCCAGCCGGCCCTTCTCTGCGCCGATTGAACCGCCCGTGACCTCCAGCGGGATCACCACCGACAGAAGGTGCAGAGCGGTGTGAACGCGCATGTGGCCATAACGGCGGTCCCAGTCGAGCACCTGTGTGACGGAGGCGCCTGCAGGCGGCAGGGAAGCTCCCTCTGCGGGGATCAGCGCAATGGCCCCCTCCGCGCCCTTTACCGTTGTGACAACTTCGCATTGCCCATCGCCCCACAACAGCTTGCCGCTGTCCCCTGGCTGGCCGCCGCCGGTGGCATAGAACAGGCTGCGGTCCAGAATGATGCCGCCCTGCTCCGTATAACCCAGCACGGTTGCATCCGTCATCCGGGCATAGGCGTCCTTGCGGAACAGCGGCTCACTTGTCGGCATCCCCATCTCCATCTCCCTCTGCGTCCTGCTGCAAGTCGCCGACGTCCGGTTTGGGCGGCGGCGCCGGAGCCGCCGGGCTGCCGGATGCGGAATCGCTGACCGCACTCTTGCCCTGGGCCAGAACCTCCGGATTGCGGATCCAGATGTCGCGCTGCATGAAGGGGATCTCAATCCCTTCTTCCTGGAACCGTTTGGAAATCTCATAGTTCATGTCGGATTTCACCGACAGAACCCAATTCACATCGCGCAGAATCGCCCGGATCTCAAAATCCAGGGAGTCTGCCCCGAAGCCCTGGAACACCACCGAAGGCGCCGGGTTCAGAAGCACCATCGGGTGGCTCTTGGCGATGTCTGCCAGAATTGCTTCCACCTTGCGCGGGTCGGTGCCATAGGCCACACCCACCGGCACGATCACCCGGCCAACGGTGTTGCCGCGGGTGTAGTTGGTGACGGTGCCGGAGATCAGATCGGAGTTCGGCACAATCACGTCGGAGCGGTCGAAGGTCTCGATCCGGGTGGAGCGTACCGAGATGTCGCGCACATAGCCCATCAGCCCGCCGACCTCGATCCAGTCACCCTTGGAAATCGGGCGTTCGATCAGCAGGATGATGCCGGAGACGAAGTTCGACACGATGGTTTGCAGGCCGAAACCGATGCCGACCGACAGCGCGCCTGCGACAATCGCCAGCGATGACAGGTCGAGACCGGCCATCGAGATGGCAACCACTGCCGACAGGAAGATGCCGACGTAGCCGAGGCCGGAGGTGATGGCATTCTGGCCGCCCGGGTCGATCTTGGTCTTAGGCAGGAGCGAGTTGCGCAAGCTTCCCTGGATCAGCCGGGTCAGCGCATAACCTGCAGCAAAGACAACGGCAAAGGTCAGGAAGGCGGTTGGCGAAATGCGGGTATCGCCGATCTGGAAGCCTTCGAGGAAGCGCGACCACAGCTCGGTCATGTCCGCCACACGCGCGCCCCAGATCAGCGCCAGCAGCGGCAGCGCCAGGGCGGCCAGCAGGAAGCCGATCAAAACCGCAAACAGCGAGTCGCGCGCGGCGGAGCCCTTGCCGGACAGCCAGCCGTAAACGTCGCCCAGGAAACGCTGCACTACAAGCAGCGCAGCCAGAAGGGCGAGGGTCGAGACCGCCGGGTAGATCAGCGCCTCAGCCGCGTTGACATAGCCGAGCGCGGCCAGCAGCGGCGAGATGAAACCGAGCAGATAGGTGGCCCGCCGGACCAGGGTCAGAATACGGTTGGCACCGGCGGCAATGGCGCCGTCGTCCTCGGTCCCAGCCGTCTGCTTCTGGCGCCGCTTGACCCCGATCCGGTGCAGCCGCAGCAGCACCAGCGCCGCCGCGGTGATCAGCGGGAAACTGGCCACCGCATGGACAGAGGGTGGAATCGTTTCGAAGTTTTCCAGCTTCACCAGCGCGTCCTGCAGAACCAGGATCACCGCCAGGGTATCGACCATCAGCCGGGTCTCGTTCAGCCGCCCCTCCTGCACCGGAACCAGATCGTTTTCCAGCCGGTTGGAGAACAGCTGGTTGCCCAGCCAATGGAAGGACAGCATCACCAGCGCCCAGCCTGGCACATAGTCCAGTAAAAGAGAGCCGCGGGTACCCAGGATGCCCGAAAGATCCACCGCCGCCACCAGGCAGATGATACCGATGAAGGGCAGGATGACTTCGAGCAGGGAAACGATGAAGCCCCAGACGCCGCGGCCGCTGCTGCCGAACTGGCGCAGGTAATCGCCCGCAGCATGGGCCCAGGGACGCCCCCGCAGCAGCAGGAACGCAGACAGGCCCAGCAGCAGCAGCAGTGCCGGCAGGCTGTTTTGCACCCGCTCGGCGGTAGTGGCGCTGCCGACACGGGAGGCGGTTTCATTCCAGATAGAGCTGGCCGACCGGCTCAGGGTGCGCAATGCGCCGGGCCAGTGCTCGGGGTTCAGCGGCGACGGGCCGCGCTCCAGCAGTTTGCGGGTGCGGCGCTCGCGGATGATCTTGTCGATTTCGGAGATCAGGCCGTTGGCGCGGCTGTAGGCTTCTTCCGAGACAATGCGCGGAACCTTGAGGTCCTTCAGCTGCCGCTCCAGAGAGGAGCGCAGCTGGGCGATGTCCTCGGGCTCGCTCTCGCCTTCGCCCGGCGCCTCGCCGAGGGCGCTTATCTGGCCTTCGAGCGTCTTGATGCGGTCGCCGTTTTCAGTGCGCGCCTGCAGGAAATTCTGCCGGTAGGTGGTCAGTTCCTTGCGCAGGGTTTCCAGTGCGCCACTGGAGGCGCGCCTGGCGTCAATCACTTCTTCCGCGCGGTTAGCGGTCTTGAGCCAGTCCTGGTAATAAGCGCGGGACTCAGCGGTCAGCTGAGCCAGCGCAGGCACTGCGAGGCCGGTCACAAGGACCAGCCCCAGCAGCACGTTCCGCAAAGCGGTTATGAAAGGTGTCATACGTCCTCAAAAACACCGGGAATCGACGCGGGCGTGTGGGTCATCCACTCCGGCACCGGCAGGTTCTTCTCCCGCAGGAAGTCCGGGTTGAACAGTTTGGACTGGTAGCGGGTGCCGTAGTCGCACAGAACCGTGACGATGGTCTTGCCCGGCCCCATGTCCTTGGCCATGCGCACCGCCCCGGCAACGTTGATGGCAGAGGAGCCGCCCAGAACCAGGCCTTCCTCGTGCAAGAGATCGAAGACATACGGCACGGCCTCGTCATCCGGCACCTGGTAGCTGAAATCAGGCCTGAAGCCTTCGAGGTTCTTGGTGATCCGGCCCTGGCCGATGCCTTCGGTGATCGAGCTGCCTTCGGAGGCCAGTTCACCGGTGGTGTAATAGGAGTAAAGCGCCGCGCCCATCGGGTCCGCGAGGCCGATCTTCACGCCCTTGGGCTGCAGCGCCTCGGCCACGCCTGCCAGGGTGCCGCCGGAGCCGACCGCGCAGACAAAGCCGTCCACCTTGCCGCCGGTTTGCTCCCAGATCTCCGGGCCGGTGGTTTCCACATGGGCCTGGCGGTTGGCCACGTTGTCGAACTGGTTGGCCCAGACAGCGCCGTTGGGTTCCGTCTTGGCCAGCTGTTCGGCCAGACGCTGGGAATAGCGCACATAGTTGTTGGGGTTGCGGTACGGCGCCGCCGGAACCTGAACCAGCTGGGCGCCGGCCAGGCGCAGCATGTCCTTCTTTTCCTCGGACTGGGTTTCCGGGATCACGATGACCGTCTTGAATCCCATCGAGGCCCCGACCAGCGCCAGGCCGATGCCGGTGTTGCCGGCGGTGCCCTCAACAATGGTGCCACCCGGCTTCAGCTCGCCGCGGGCGATAGCGTCGCGGATGATGTACAGCGCCGCGCGGTCCTTGACCGACTGGCCCGGGTTCATGAATTCCGCCTTGCCCAGGATCTCGCAGCCGGTCTCTTCGCTGACGCGGTTCAGGCGGATAAGAGGTGTGTGGCCGATGGCATCAGCCAGATCGCGTGCAATGCGCATGGTATCCCTTTCGATCGTTCCCCCAAGGTGTATCCAAGGCACCCGGTGATCACAAGGCGGGAAGCGGGTCAGACCGCGCCGTTGCGCAGCCGTTCACGGTGCCGTGACAGCCACAGCGCCGCTGTCACCAAGGGCATGTCCTGGTAGGTCTGCGCGTCAATGCCGTCCATCAACTCATCATAGCTGAGGATCCGGCTGCGGATATCTTCCCCCTCACCCGCGACTCCGCCGCCGCCGTTCACATCAGAAAGGTCGGATATGCCTATGAAAATGTGAATGTATTCCGCCAGAGCGCCGCTCGACGGGTAGCCCTGCGCCACGGTTTCCAGATGGCGGACCGTAACGCCTGCTTCCTCCACCGCTTCACGGATTGCGGTTTCCTCTGCCGTCTCGCCCGGATCGATCACACCTGCAACGGGCTCCCACATCCAGGGATGCGCATCCCCCATAATGAAGGGAGGTGCGCGGAATTGCTCCACCAGAAGCACCTGGTCACGGACCGGGTCATAGGGCAGCAGCACCGCAGCGTGGCCCGCCATTGCCGAAGACCGGTTCATCACCGGACTCATGCTACCGTCGAAACGGCGGTATTGCAGGTCCATCTCCTCCATCGCAAAGAAATTGAGATGGGCGCGGTTGTGCCTGTGCACGATGACATCCTTGGTAAGGTCATGCACCCCATCGCCGGGCCGGGCCTGCCCCGCCAGCCAGGCAGCAGCGCGGCGGCGGACGGAAGGGAAGCAGCGGGCCACCTCTTCGGCGCTCATCCTGCCGTAGTAGGCCATTACCTCCTCAGCCGCGCGCAGCGACAGAGCCCCCCAATTGGCCACCCAGGCTTCCAGATCCCAGTATTCGGCCGTCTGCCACAGGCCCGGCTCGGGGAAATAGACCTCAGCCGGAGCTGTGCGGCCATCCTCCAGCCCGACGGAGACAGGTTTCAGAGCGTAGCCGAAGCCGCCTTCGTAGAAATTGAGCCTGTCCAGATCACCTTGCGAAAGATCCTGAACCAAGACCCCGTCTGCCATGGCGCCGTTGCGCTCCTCGATCGCCGGGAACGGCTGCCCGACCACCTGGTACACGCCGTGCCCGGGCAGTTTGGCCGGTTGCGCCCGCAGCGCATCGCCGCTCCGGCCCAGCACCAGTTCAAGCAAAGGAAGATGGCGCAGCGTGCCAAAGAAGAAGAGATCAGCCACGGATGATAACCTGTTGTTAATGGTGATATTAGCGCCAGCGGCGGGAAGCGTTCTCGGTTGCGAGCCCGGAAAGGACACCGCCGATCACCAGCGGCACCAGCACTGTCGGCACAGCGATAACAAAGAAATAGTCCAGCGCAATCACGAATATCGCGGACAAGGCTTCAAACGGGCCGCCGTACCGGTTGCGCGTGGCAAGGCGGAACATTTCCCAAGCGCCCTGTGCAAACAGCGCCCAAAGCACCATCACCGCCATACCGGTAAGCCCGTTGTTGATTCCGGAAATCAGTCCGCCGCCGGCCCGGTTTCCCATGACGATCCAGCCGGACAGAATCCCCAGCAGCACGTTCACATGAACGAAATACCCGAAATTCGTGCCTTCGGGCATCTGCGGCATGACCAGGAAAGAAACGATAAACGCCAGCAAAGCCAGGGATACAGCGGCAGTTAGTCGGGCTCCGGTAGGCATGTCTGGTCAGATTCCGTGCGGAAAAGTCAATTAGCGGTGAGCAACTGTAATCTGCGTCACGTCGCAATTGCCAGTCTTAAAGGCGGCCGCGCAGGAAGTGAGGTAAAAGTTCCACATCTTATGGAAGCGCTCGTCGAACCCCAGGCGGGCAATCTGCTCCCAGCGGGCATTGAAGGTCTCGTGCCAGCGCTTGAGCGTCAGCTCATAGCTGTCTCCAAATTCGATCGACCGCACCACTCCCAGACCCGCCTTGTCCACCTGTTGGCGCAGCACCCCGGGCGAGGGCAGCATACCGCCCGGAAAGATGTGCTTCTGGATGAAATCAACACCCTTGCGGTACACCTCCCAGCGCCGGTCGGCAACCGTGATGATCTGCAGCGTGGCCTTGCCGCCGGGTTTCAGCCGGTCACGGATTGCGCCGAAATACGCTGGCCAGTATTTCTCGCCAACGGCCTCGAACATCTCGATTGACGCAATCCCGTCGAACTGGCCGCGGCAATCGCGGTAGTCCTGCAGGCGCAGCTCCACCTGGTCCGACAACCCTGCCTTTTCAATGCGCTGGCGGGCAAATTTCAACTGCTCCCGGCTGATCGTCAGGCCGGTGACCCTCAGCCCGCGCTCCTTGGCGGCGTATTCGGCAAAACCGCCCCAGCCGCAGCCGACCTCCAGCACATGGTCACCGGGCTGCACCCCTATCTGATCCACCAGCGAGGCGTACTTGGCGGTCTGCGCCTTCTCCAGGCTGTCCTGGCCGCTGCGGAACAGCGCGCTTGAATAGGTCATCGTGTCATCCAGCCACAGTCTGTAGAAATCATTGCCCAGGTCATAGTGATGCGCGATGTTCTTTTTCGCCTGCTTCCGGTGGTTCCGGTGCAGCCAGAAGCGGAAGCGTTCATAGGCCCGCGCCAGCCCCTGGCCCGGGAAGCCGTCATAGACCGTGTTTGCGCCCATATGCACTAAATCCATGAAGGCCTGCAGATCTGTGGTGCTCCACCAGCCTTCCAGATAGGCGTCGGAAAAGCCCAGATCGCCTTCGCGGATCAGCCGCGCAAAGCAATCAGGGTGGTGGATGATCAGATCGGCTGCCGGACCCGGGTTTCGGCCCTTGCCGGTGAAGATGCGCCCGTCCGGCAGCTGGATGTCCAGCTGGCCGGCCTCCATGGCCTTCACCTTGGCAAACACCGCCGGAAAATAGCGCGGCAGGTTTTTCTGGCCTTCAACGGACGTGAGCTTCATTCGCTCCCCCCATGCGAGATACGGACGTGCTACAGGGAAAAGCTAGGCCGCAGAGGGCTTTGTGGCAAGAAAACTGTGCGTTAGCCGGTTTCACGGCTTTCGTGATAGGCCGTGAGCGCCCGGTCCCGGCCCGCCTGCAGACTGACAACCGCTTCCGCGCGCGCCATGTCCGGGGAGAGGTTCCACGACAGCGGCGCTGCAGCGTAGAAGTCCAGCGCGGTCTGCGTCGGATTGCCCTGGCCTTCGGCAATCCAGCGGCGGGTGTAGGCACCATCCGGGTCGAATTTGTCCAGCTGGCCGGAAGGGTTGAACACCCGGAAGAAGGGCGCGGCATCGGGACCGGACCCCGCCACCCATTGCCAGCCCATGGCGTTGGAGGCCGGATCCCAGTCCACCAGCGTGTCCGCGAACCAGTCCATTCCAATTTTCCAGTGGGCCATCAGATGCTTTGTGAGGAAACTTGCCACGATCATCCGGGCCCGGTTGTGCATCTTGCCGGTCACATACAGCTCGCGCATGGCGGCATCGACAAAGCCGTATCCCGTCTGGCCGCGCCGCCAGGCCTGTACTTGCGGGGTTACCTCCTGCGACCATGGGAAATCCTGCCACTCCTGGCGCCAGCTGTCCGTCAGGATATGCGGCGAATGGAACATCAAATGATAGGCAAACTCGCGCCAGACCACCTCTTTCAGGAAGGTCTCGGCACCCTGGCTATTATGCTCCATCGCCGCGCGCCCCTGATGCCACAGGCGGTGCGGGCTGATTTCGCCCCAGGCGAGGTTTTCCGACAGGCCGGAGGTTGCATCCTGGCCCGGAAAGTCGCGGCGGTCCTTGTATGCGGAGACCTTGTCTTCCAGGAACTCATCCAGCCGTGCCTGTGCCGCGGCCTCGCCCACGCGGCAATAGCGGGCCACAACTTCGGCGCCGCGGCGCATCGCTGCGCCCATGTTCCAGCTGGCCAGATCCTCGCCGGCCGGCCATGCGTCCGGCGCGGGCAGCTTTCCCGGCGCGGGCAGCAGGCTGTCCACATCGCGCACCCGCACGGACTTCCAGAACGGCGTGAAGACTTTGTACATGCCGCCGGTTTTGGTCTCGACGGTCCAGGGTTCGAACAGCAGCCGCCCGCCGTGGGATTTGGCCGCGACGCCCTGCTCTTGCAGCTGTTTCTTGACGTCTGTGTCGCGGGCTATCGCCTGCGGATCGTAGAGGCGGGACCAATGCACCGCGCCTGCCCCGGTTTCCTTGATCAGGTCCCGAAGCACCGCAAGTGCCGTGCCTCGCCGCAGGATCAGGCGCGACCCCGCCTTCTCCAGTTCTCGCGCGAAATGATCCAGCCCGAGGCCAAGCCGGAACTGGGGAGCGGCGCCCAGCGCCGCCTCCTGTGCGTCCAGAATATAGACCGGCAGCACCGGGGCGCCGCTGTTCACAGCAGCCGTGAGGGCCGGATTGTCTGCCAGGCGGAAGTCCCGCCTGATCCACCAGATGACCGGGGCATGGCTGCTCATGTCGTTTCCTTGTGCGGTTCCTGTTACAGCACCCGGTCCAAGGCCTCGATCAGCTTGGCGACTTCTGCCTCGGACGTGTAGTGGGTGAAGCTGATACGCAGCACGCCCTCGGCTGGATCAATGCCCATCGCCTTCAGCGCGCGCACGGCGTAGAAATCGCCGCCGCCTGCCATGATGCCATGTTCCGCCAGCTGCGCCGCAACCGGCTCTGCCGCACGGCTAAGAGCCAAGGCCACGGTGGGCGCACGGGTTTCCGCCCGCGACGGCCCCACGAGGCGCACATCGTTGCGGTCTTTCACCGCGTCCAGAAGCGGCTGCAACAGCTTGATTTCATGCGCGCGCATCAGGTCGTGGACAAAGGCGCCGGTTTCCGCCGCGCTGCCGCTGTGGCCGTGGTGGGCCGCCAGCGCTTCGAAGTAATCCGCCATGCCGGCGGAGGCCGCCACCTGGGCGTGGTCAGGACCGGCCGGGGTGAAGCGTTTGTACAGATCGCCTGCGTTAAAGTAATGCGCCTGGTTCGGCAGCAGCTCGCCCAGCGCCCGGCGGATCACCATGACGCCCTGATGCGGTCCGTAGGTCTTGTAGGAGGAGAACAGGTAGATGTCGGCGCCCAGCTCATCGACGTTGGGCAGGCCGTGCGGTGCATAAGAGACGCCATCGACGCAGACAAAGGCACCTGCGGCATGGGCCATCGCGGTGATCTCCGCCACCGGGTTGATCTCTCCCACCACGTTGGAGCAATGCGGGAAGCTGACCAGTCGGACCTTTTCATCCAGAAGAGTTTCCAGTTGCGCCACGTCCAGATGGCCGGTCTGCGGGTCGAGCTTCCATTCGCGGATCTCGATCCCTTCCTCCGCCAGACGCCGCCAGGGGCCGGTATTGGCCTCGTGGTCCTGGTTGGTGACGATGATCGCCTCCCCCGGCATCATCACTTTGCGGAAGGCCTGTGCCAGCACATAGGTGTTCTGGGTCGTCGAAGGGGCAAAGCTCAGCTCATCCGTGGCAACGCCCATCAGCGCGGCCAGGCGGGCGCGGGCCTCGTCCATTTCCTCGCCGCCAAGACGGGACGCCTCATAAGGCGCGTAGGGCTGGACCTTGCGCTGGGTGTAAAACCGGGTCAGCCGGTCAATCACATGGCGGCAGGTGTAGGACCCGCCCGCATTCTCGAAGAACGCCTGCCCCTCAAGGCTGGGCTCTGCAAAGGCGGGAAACTGTGCCCGGACGAAATCAATATCCAAAACGCTCATCGCGTGTCTCCTCAATCGCTGCGGTTCAGGGGGCGACCGGCACATGCCAGGGATCACCCCGAACATGGCAGGTCTTCCAGCCGAGCCGCGCTCCCGCACAAGGATTGAGGGATCGCAGGCAGCCCTGCAAGGCGCAAAAAGCCTTGGCAGGACGCAAAGGTCGTAGCGTACCGGAGGCGGTCCGGTCAAGCGGCACGGCTGATGCCGGAAACTGTCAGGAGCGCATGGCAATCTGGCGGCATCACATCATGGAGGATTAGACATGGGTTTCACGCCAAAGGATTTCCTGGTCTGGGGCGAACTGCCCGTCAGCGACTTGGACGCGGCGGTTACGTTTTACAGCAAAGTGACTGGTGCAGACCTAAGCATCGACAGTAGCGGCCCGAACCCGATCGCGATGTTCAAGCCCGCCGATCAGGCAACTGGTGTTGCCTTGCATCTCTACCCCGGCAAGCCTGCAGGCGACGGCCGCGGCCCGACCCTGCATCTGACCGCCGAGGGCGCGCTGGAAGACGTGATGGAGCGGGTCACGGATGCCGGCGGCAAGGTGGTCTCAGAGACCATCGAGATCCCGCCCGGGCGGTTCTTCTATGCCACCGATCCGGATGGCAACTCTCTCGGGTTCTTCAAGTACAATAGCTGACACTGAAAACGCCCCGGCATCTGTGCCGGGGCGTTTCGCCGTGGGCGGCCGGATGCTTCAGCGCGCCTCTGTCAGCAGGCCGCGGAAGATGGCCCAGCACATCAGCAGCAGCACCACGGTGAACGGCAGGCCGGTGGAGATCACCATCGCCTGCAGCGCGCCGAGCCCGCCGCCGAGCAGCAGCACGATGGCAACGGCGCCCTCGAAGATGCACCAGAACACCCGCTGCGGCACCGGCGCGTCGACCTTGCCGCCCGCTGTGATGGTGTCGATCACCAGCGAACCGGAGTCGGATGAGGTCACGAAGAACACCACCACCAGCACGATCCCCACAAAGGAGGTGATCCCGGCTAGCGGCAGTTCGCCCAGCATCTTGAACAGCTTGAGTTCAAGCGCCGCGTCCTGCGCGCCGGTGAAGCCGTCAGAAAGCACCTGATGAATGGCGGTGCCGCCAAACACGCTCATCCACAGCACGCAGACCAGGCTGGGGATCAGCAGCACGCAGATCACGAACTCGCGCACGGTGCGGCCGCGGCTGACGCGGGCGATGAACATGCCGACAAACGGCGACCAGCTGATCCACCAGGCCCAGTAAAAGGCGGTCCAGCCCTGGCTGAAGTTCACGTCCTCGCGCCCGATAGGGTTCGACAGTGCCGGCAGGTACTCGATATAGGCCATCAGGCTGGAGGCAAACCCGGTCAGGATTACCGCGGTCGGGCCTGCAATCAGCACGAAGATCAGCAGCAGGAAAGCCAGGGCCATATTGATTTCCGACAGCACCTTCACGCCGCCATCCAAGCCGCGCATCACCGAGATCAGCGCGATAACGGTAATGACGGAAATCAGGATAACCTCGGTTGTGGCACCTGTCGGAACGCCGAACAGCTCATACAGGCCGGCATTGGCCTGGGTGGCGCCAAAGCCCAGCGAAGTCGCAAGGCCAAACAGCGTGGCATAGACCGCCAAAATGTCGATGATATGGCCGACCCAGCCCCAGACACGCTCGCCGAAGATCGGGTAGAAGGCGGAGCGGATGGTGAGCGGCAGCCCCTTGTTATAAGTGAACAAGGCCAGCGCCAGTGCCACGATGGCGTAGATCGCCCAAGGGTGGAGCCCCCAGTGGAAGATCGTTGCCGCCATACCCAGCCGCACCGCTTCGGCCTGATCGCCCGCGGCCGCGCCCAGCGGTGCCCAGTCGGTGCGGGCGCCGCCGCCCTCGGGCACGGCGGTGCCGCCGAAGGACGAGGAGAAGTGGCTCATCGGCTCGCTCACGCCGTAGAACATCAGGCCGATGCCCATACCCGCCGCGAACAGCATCGCGAACCACCCGATGTAGCTGTAATCCGGAGTTGCCTCATTGCCGCCCAGGCGCACCTTGCCCCAAGGGGAGACAATCAGAAACAGGCAGAACAGGACAAACAGGTCTGCGGCGCCGAAGAAAAACCAGTCAAAGCTGCTGGTCACCGCCGGGCGCAGCCAGTTGAAGAATGTTCCCGCCTGCTCAGGCAGCGCCAGAGCGTAGAACACGAAGGCCACGATCACGAATCCGGAGACCGGGAACACCGGGTTGTGGATGTCGACCCCGATCGGGCCGATCTGGGTTTCAATGTTGTCCTGGCCGATCTCGTAATCGGTATCGATGATATCCGCTTCGCCTTCGGGCGCAGGGATACCCTGATTTGTGGATTCGTCAGCCATATTGGCCTCCTTCCCTGTAATCTTTGGTCCTATTAGCCGGGGTTACGCTGCCGGAGGCTTCCGGCAGTTCAGCTTTCGCGCACTACCAGCACCGACACCGGTGCCTTCTCCGCAACACGGCCGCCATGGGCATGGAACAGGTAATCGCTGACACTGGGAACATGGCTGGCCATCACGATCAGCTCCGCCCCTATTTCGCTGCAGGCTTTGAGCAGTGTGGCTTCCAGGTCCACCGCCGGGTCGTGGCTGACGACGGCGCGACCGGATGCCGTTATGCCGCGCTTGCCCGCCTGTTCCGCCGCAAAACTGTCCAGCTTTGCCGCGTACTCCTGCGGATTATGCGCCATGGAACTGGGCTGGGACGTGGTGACCCCCACAAAAACCACTTCGGCCTTATAAAGATGCGCGAGATCCGATGCCATTTGCAGCGCCCTGTCCAGGCGGGCGGCGTGGGCCAGATCGACGGGCACCATGATTTTTGAAAACACGGTCTCCCTCCTTTGCTTCAAATGTCGCGCGTTTCCGGCACAGGGGCCGGGAACGTGCCGGGCGAAGCACGGATCGGGGCCGCACAACCGCGGCAGTGCTCACCCATCGGGCTGCGGCGATGCCGCGCCCTGAACGAAAAACGCGCGGACATCGCCGCGCGCCTTCCGACAGATGCAAGATATTATAATGATTTAGGCGTTCACGTCCACCACCACCCGGCCCTTGACCTGGCCCTTGAGGATATCCGCGCCCAGCTTCGGCAAGTCGCTGAGGGCAGCAGGCTGGATCATCGCCTCCAGCTTGTCCATCGGCAAGTCGCTGGCGATCCGCTGCCAGGCCCGGACACGGTTGTCATAGGGCTGCATGACCGAGTCGATACCCAGCAGGTTTACCCCGCGCAGCAGGAACGGGATCACGGTGGCCGGCAAATCCGCGCCGCCTGCCAGCCCGACTGCGGCAACCGAGGCACCGTATTTCATCTGCCCCAGAACCCGCGCCAGCATCGCTCCGCCGACCGCATCGACACAACCCGCCCAGGTCTCGCTCTCGAGCGGCCGCTTGGTAGTCTCGTTGATCTCCTCGCGGGCCACGATTTGGGTCGCACCCAGCGATTTCAGATATTCCGCAGTTTCCGGGCGCCCGGTCACCCCGGCCACTTCATACCCGAGGTTTGCCAGGATCGCGGTGGCGACAGAGCCGACACCGCCCGCGGCGCCGGTGACCAGCACCGGGCCATGTCCGAGTTCCAGCCCGTGATCCTCCAGCGCCATCACCGCCAGCATCGCGGTAAAGCCCGCGGTGCCCACCGCCATCGCCTGGCGGCTGTTCAGCCCCTCCGGCAGCGGCACCAGCCAATCAGCGCGCACATTGGCCTTCTGGCTGTAACCGCCCCAATGCGCCTCGCCCACGCGCCAGCCGGTCAGAACCACCTTGTCGCCCGGCTTGTAGCGATCATCGGAAGAGGCCTCGACCGTGCCGGCAAAGTCGATCCCCGGCACATGCGGATACTTGCGCACCAGCCCGCCGCCCGGCCCGATGCACAGCCCGTCCTTGTAGTTCACGGTGGAGTATTCCACTGCCACGGTCACATCGCCCCCGGGCAACTGATCCAGGCTGATCTGCTCCACCGCGGCAGAGGTCTTGCCGCTGTCTTCGTCCTTGTTCACCACCAATGCATTGAACATCTTGCCATCCTTTCCTGTACCGCAAGCCAGATCCCATGTTCATCTGGCCCAAAATATCCCGGGGGAGCCGCGGCCTGCCGCGGCGGGGGCAGCGCCCCCGGCGCTCACTCCTCAGCGCCAGAACCGCTCCTGAACGGTTACAGGGCGCATTCCAGCCGGGGTTTCCACTTCCATTGCTGTGCCCGGATCCCAGTGGGACCGGTCGACCATGCCAATCGCCGCGTTCACCCCGAACTCGGGCGAGAAGATGGCTGAGCCCACCTGCCCCACCCGGCGTCCGTCTGCGTAAAGCGGCCATGCATCCTGGCAGGGCGGGATGTCGCCGCCGATCACCAGCGGGCGGATCTGGCGTTGCGGCCCGTTTGCGGCCTGCTCCGCCAGCGCAGCCTTGCCGATGTAGTCCTCCGGCGAGTTGCAGAACTTGCCCAGGCCGCATTCATAAGGCGTGTTTTCGCGGGTCATGTCATTGCCATAGCTCAAAAGCCCGCTTTCGACCCGTTCGATGTTGTTGGGGCACCCGGCGCGCACGTTCAGCTCCTCACCAGCGGCGAACAGTACGTCCCACAGGGGCATCCCCAGTTCGCCGCCTTCGACATAGACCTCGAACCCGCCCTGCTTGGACCAGCCGGAGCGCGCCACAACCAGTTCTACCCCCTGAAACGCCAGGCGCTTGTAGCGGAAGAAGCGGATATCGCGCACCGCTTCGCCAAAGACGCGGGCCATCAGCTCGTCCGCCTTCGGGCCCTGCACCGCCAGCGGGGAAACATCAGGCTCCGTGATCTCCACGTCGAACCCTTTGGCAATGGCGATGCCCAGCGCAAACTGCAGCAGGTCGCCATCCGCCAGCGACAGCCAGTAGTGGTCCGCTGCCAGCTTCACCGCCACGGGGTCATTCAGCATGCCCCCCTGATGATCCACCGTCGGCACGTAATAGCACTGGTCGTCCGCCATCCTGTCCATGTCGCGCGGGCTGATCAGCTTCATCAGCCGCAGCGCGTCCGGCCCCTTGATGCTGACCTGGCGCTCGCAGGCCACGTCCCAGACCTGCACGTGCTCCTTCAGGTGGGCGCAGTCGTATTCCAGGCTGTCAAACACGGTAGCCAGCAGCATGTGGTTATAGACCGTATAGCCCTTGACGCCTGCGGCCTCGACACCGGGGGAAAAGGGCGTGCGCCGGATGCGGCGGGAAGGAAAGATGCTTGCCATGCTCAACTCTCCATTTGAGCGTTTCAGATAATTGGCTGCCGGCGGCACAGATCCAATGCCGCAAAAGCCTAAGCACGGAGGTTGCAGGCATTGCCCTTCCTCGACTCAAGCCATAGATATTTAAATGTCAGACTTTTAAATGTCAGACAAATGATTTCTTGCCGGGGCCGCCCCCGGTGCGGAGAGCTGCCAGGAGAGCCGGCATGAAGATTGACCCCAACAGTTCCGCCGATCTTTCGGTTCAGATAGCCCAGGCGATCAAGGATGCCATCATCTGCGGCGAATTGATCGTGGATGAGCGGCTGCCGTCAGAGGCCGAGCTGTCCGACCACTTTCAAGTCTCCCGCCCGACGGTGCGCGAGGCGCTGAAGCGGCTGGCGGCGCAATCGCTGATCCGCACCCAGCGCGGCGCATCCGGCGGGGCCTTTGTGAACCGGCTGAGCTTCGAGGATGCCTATGCGCAGCAGGTCACTACCTCGACCCTGCTCCTGAGCATGAATGCGGTGAGCTTTGATACCGCCTGCGAGGCGCGCTATGCCCTGGAGCGCGCCTGCGCGCCGCTGTCGGCACAACGGCGCAGCGCCGACCACCTGGCAACGATGCGGGCGGAAATCTTCCGCCAGGGGCAGCCGGGGCTGACCGACGTGGCCTTCTGCGCCTCTGATGTGGCCTTTCACCGGGCGCTGGTGGACGGGGCCTGCAATCCGGTGCTGTCCTATCAGCTGGCGGGCGCGGTGGAGGCGATGCAGCCCTTGATGAACATGATCACCTTCAGCGCCCGCGACCGCGCTGCGATCACCGGCCTCCATACCCGGATTGCAGACGCCATCGAGGCCGGAGACGGCAGTGCCGCGGTCTGCGGGCTGCAGGATCTGGAAAGCGAGACCCGCAAACTGGCCGCCGATGTCTTTGCCGCCAGGGCAAAACGGTAGGAACTTCCCAACGATGCACCGGGACACTTCCGGCTTGCCCCCCGGTTCCGCTCGGCTCCCTGAAAACTGGCCGGAATCCTTTGGGGATGCCGGTTGCCCCCTTTGCAACCGCCAAGAAGCCGACTATATGACTTCTGTTCCCTTGTGGAACTATGGACATAAACGCGCTCGTAATAAGCGGATCGGACCCGGGGGCGGTACCCGGCGGCTCCACCAATATCCTTCGTTTGGGGATCATGGGGCCGAAACAGGATCGACGGACGTCTAAAGGGGTTTGCTTTGTCTCGGCGGGGTGCCACCGTACCGGCCCAAACAGTACAATTGCAAACGACAATCGTGCTCCGGTTGCTCTGGCTGCGTAAGCAGTTCGAGGAATCGAAATCTAAGCCCTTGCGCCTAGCCGCGTAAGGCGGGGTTCGCAGGTACCTGGCAACAGAAACCTGCACTTTCCCGCATCCCCCCCCTGCAGTTCAACATGCACCGCCGTGGACCTGAAAGCGTATCGCCGCGCGGCGCGTTATGCCGATTGCGGAAACATTTATGCTTGAATTCCTATGCTTTAGATGGTTCCTGCTTTCCTGCACCCCTTCAACGCGCGGATGGAAAGGTTTGCAGATGTCGAAGACAGACGTGCTGCTCAGCTGGCTCAATGAAACCTGGGGAAACAGGAATTTCGGCTTTGCGGACAAGCTCTTGACGGAAAACGCCACAGTCCGCGGAGCAATGACCCGGGAACCTGTCAGCGTGGATGAAGTCAAGGAGTTTGCCCAAACCATCAGCAGCCTCCTCGGACCGCTGAAGGCGTCGGCGGACCTGGTGGTTGAACAGGGCGACTGGCTGGCTGCCCGGATCATCGTAGACACGGAAAACCCGCGTGACCGGACACCGTTCCGCTTCAGCGATCATTTCTTTGTCCGGTTCGAAGGCGGCAAGATTGCCGAGGTGATCAGCCAGCTTGATTACTTTACCCTTTTTGAAAACCTCGGCCAGCTGCCGCAGGACGCACTTGCCGCTTGCATGACTGGCGAAACCCTCGACTGGAAGCAGTCCGGGCTTGACACGGACCTGCAGGCTCCGGTCTCATGAACCTATGGGGAGTCCCGCGAACGCCCCGTGAGGCGACAGCCCAAGGTTCGCATGTTACCCTTGCGCGCGAGGAGACATGCCCATGGCTGCCCCGAATGAAATCAACCCTGCCCAATTGCTGCGCCTGACCGGCCTGCCGGATGCTCCGGTCCTGGCGGACGTCCGCACGGACGAAGACTTTGCAGCAGACCCCTATCTGATACCCGGCTCCTTCCGGCACCCGCACACTGACATCGACCGCCTCAAGGGCCGCCTCAACGGGCGGCACTGTGTAGTGATCTGCCAGAAAGGCCTGAAGCTGTCACAAGGCTTGACCGCCTGGCTTCGCAGTGACGGTATCGAGGCGGAGTACCTGCAAGGCGGCATGTTTGCATGGCGTGATCTGAAGGGCGCACCGCGTATTCCGGCCGGCGCCCTGCCCGCCCCTGTCGGCGGCAGCACCCTGTGGGTGACCCGCCACCGCCCCAAGATCGACCGGATCGCCTGCCCCTGGCTGATCCGCCGCTTTGCGGATGCCGGGGCACGGTTCCTGTTTGTATCCCCCTCTGAGGTTGCCGGGACCGCGGAACGCTTTGGCGCAACACCCTTTGATGTCGAGGATGTGTTCTGGTCGCACAGGGGGGAGTTTTGCACCTTTGACACCCTGCTGGAGGAGTTCGGCCTGCGCACGGCTGCACTTGACACCTTGGCGCGGGTTGTGAGAGGCGCCGACACCAACCGGCACGACCTGGCGCCCGAGGCGGCGGGGCTTCTGGCCCTCTCGGTGGGGCTGTCACGCCAGTTCAAGGACGATCACCAGCAGCTTGAGGCAGGCATGAAGCTATATGATGCGCTATACCGCTGGGCCCGAGACGGCCAGAGCGAAGGCCACGATTGGCCGGCGGACCGCAAGGCATGAGCCATCCCAGCTGGACGGAAATGTTCCACGTCTTCGGGCGCATAGGAGTGCTGAGCTTTGGCGGCCCGGCGGCGCAGATTGCAGTGATGCACAAGGAACTGGTCGAGGACCGCCCCTGGCTGAGCGAAGAAAGCTTCCTGCGCGGGCTGAGCTTCTGCATGCTGCTGCCGGGCCCTGAGGCGATGCAGCTGGCAACCTATACCGGCTGGCGCATGCGCGGCACCGCAGGCGGGCTTTTGGCCGGGCTGCTGTTTGTGCTTCCGGGGGCGGCAGTGATTGCCGGGCTCGTCTGGCTTTACGCGCAATACGGCACCCTGCCCGCGGTTCAGTCCGCCTTCCTGGGCGTGAAAGCGGCGGTGGTGGTGATTATCCTGCAGGCGCTGCGGCGGCTGGCGGGCAAAGCGCTGAACCATCCGCTGGACTGGGCGCTGGCCGGATTCGGCTTTGCCGCACTGTTCCTGTTTAACCTGCCGTTTCCGCTGGTCGTCCTTGCTGCCGCCTGCACCGGCCTGATGCGCAAAGACAGAGACGGAGCGGGCACGGCGCGCAATCCTCCGGCCAGTAACGGAAGCACCCTCGGCACCATTGCGGTGTGGGGCGGGCTGTGGCTGCTGCCGCTGGTCCTCCTGAGCCTGACGGGCGCCGGGTTCCTTGCGGATATCGGCTGGTTCTTCTCCAAGCTGGCGGTGGTCACCTTTGGCGGCGCCTATGCGGTGCTGGCCTATATCAGCCAGACCGTGGTCAGCCAGTTCGGCTGGATCAATGCGGGCCAGATGATCGACGCGCTGGGGCTGGCAGAGACAACGCCCGGCCCGCTGATCCTGGTCACCCAGTTTGTCGCCATGCTCTCCGGCCTGCTGAAAGGGGGAACGGGGCTGTTCCTCGCCGCTGGCGCGGTGGCGCTTTGGGCCACTTTCATGCCCTGTTTCCTGTGGATCTTTGCCGCCGCGCCCTATGTGGAGCGCATTGCCGCGCACCCGCGGCTGGGCATGGCACTGAAGGCGGTGACCGCCACCGTCGCGGGCGTCATTCTGAACCTGTCGGCCTGGTTTCTGATCCATGTGGTCTTTGCCAAAACGCGGGTGTTTGAAGCCGGAATTCTGCAGGTCCCCGCACCGGTCTGGGACAGCTTGAACCCCACCGCGGCACTGCTGGTTCTGCTGGCGCCCGTGGCGGCCTGGCTGGTGCGCGGCAAAATGCTGCTGCTGCTGGCCTTGATGGCTGCAGCCGGGCTGGCAATTGCAGAATTCCCGTTTGCAATCAGCTGACTGAGGCTGTCTGGCCGGCTCAGCCCGGGTCAAAAAATTTTCGGGCAGCCAGAAGGCTGCCCTTTTGTTTCCGCCAGAATCTCTTATGCTTGACCGCAAATGAACAAAGGGTGACTGCATGTCCCGTGAAATCGACTATGGCAACCTGATGCACTCTGCCATGCGCGGCCTGATCCGGACCGTGCTGCAGGACATCGCTGAGAATGGCTTGCCCGGTAACCACCACTTTTTCATCACCTTCGACACGGCCCACCCGGATGTAGAACTGGCCGATTGGCTGTCCGACCGCTACCCGGGAGAAATGACCGTGGTCATGCAGCACTGGTTCGACAACTTGACCGTCGATGAGGAAGGTTTTGCGGTCACGCTGAACTTTGGCGACTCTCCGGAGCCGCTTTACATCCCCTATGATGCGATCCGCACTTTCGTAGACCCGTCGGTGGAATTCGGGCTGCGGTTTGAAAGCGCTGATGAGGAGACCGAAGGCTTTACCGCGGTGCCGGATGCGGACGAAGAAGCGGACAATGCCGACGACCAGCTGGAACCGAAAAAGAAAGACGCCGATGTGGTGTCGCTCGACAGCTTCCGGAAATAGGGCTCCGCTCTTGCGGCAAAAATATCAGGCAGCCTTGCGGGCTGCCTTTTTCTTTCCGGGTTATTTACGCTTCAGGAAAGTGGACAATTGCCGACGCGGCTCGCCGTTCAGGCGGGAGCTGTAGACCAGGTTCAGACCGCCCTCCGCCAGGGTCCGGTCATACTGCTGCATTTCGTAGTCGCCGTTTGGATGAATGAACAGTGAAAAAACCGTTAGCGTGTCACCGGTGATGCGGCCCCAGACAAAGGGCTCCCCTTCCATCGGGTCCAGCGGCACCGAATGGCCGAACACATTGCGGGTCATGGCTGCCGAGTAGATGCCGTTTCGCCCGGTTTTCCGGAACTCGATCTCGTAGGTTTTGGTCTTCCTGCGGCCGTCGTCCTTTTCCGTGGTGGACGTCCACTTGATGGTGAAGCCCTTCTTCATTTCGCGGATCACAACACTCATGTCCCTCGGGTCGGTGTCGCCATCTTCTTTGACGAGGTCGACACTGCCGGAATACTCGCCTGTGAACTGCGAAATACCCGCCGCAAACCCCGGGATGGCCGCAAGCATCAGAAGGCCCGCCGCCAGAAGCGCGGCCTGCAACGGCAGCAAAGAACGCAAGCAAATGAGCACACGCATCTCCTTTCCGGGTTAGGCGGCACAAGTCCATGTATTGCCAGCATAACACGGTTCCAGACATTTACAGCGCCCGGATTGCGCCAATTCACCACTATACCTTGCGGCCCTTTTGGCTATGCTGCGCGCAACTGGCCAATTGCGCCGCATTCCGGCACAGGCTAAACGGCATACAATCGCATACTCAACGGAGATACAGACGGATGTCCGCAACCCGCACCGAAACCGACAGTTTTGGCCCGCTTGAAGTCCCGGCAGAGAAATACTGGGGCGCGCAGACCCAGCGTTCGATCATGAATTTCCCGATCGGCTGGGAAAAGCAGCCGGTGGCTATCGTGCGTGCGCTCGGCGTGATCAAGAAGGCCTGTGCCATGGCCAACAAGGCCTCCGGCAAGCTGGACGCGGCAATCGCCGATGCAGTCATCCAGGCGGCCGGCGAAGTGATCGAGGGCAAGTTCGACGACAACTTCCCGCTGGTGGTCTGGCAGACCGGCTCCGGCACCCAGTCCAACATGAACTCCAACGAAGTGATCGCCAACCGCGCCATTGAAATCCTGGGCGGCGTGATCGGCTCCAAGGAGCCGGTGCACCCGAACGATCACTGCAACATGGGCCAGTCCTCCAACGACACCTTCCCCACCGCGATGCATATCGCCACCGCGATGTCCGTGCGCGACGTGCTGGTGCCGGGCCTGACCAAGCTGGCAGAAGGGCTGGAAGCCAAGGCGGAAGAGTTCAAGGACATCATCAAGATCGGCCGCACCCACACCCAGGACGCGACCCCGCTGACCCTGGGTCAGGAATTCGGCGGCTACGCGCATCAGATCCGCCAGGGCCTGGGACGGGTCGAGGCGGCCATGCCCGGCATCTACGAGCTGGCACAGGGCGGCACCGCCGTCGGCACCGGCCTCAACACCCAGAAAGGCTGGGGTGAAACCGTGGCTGCCAACATGGCCGAGATCACCGGGCTGCCCTTTGTCACCGCCCCCAACAAGTTCGAGGCGCTGGCCGCCCATGACGCCATGGTGTTCCTGTCCGGCGCGCTCGCGACCATTGCGGGCAGCTGCTACAAGATCGCCAACGACATCCGCTTCCTTGGCTCCGGGCCCCGTTCTGGCCTGGGCGAACTGATCCTGCCGGAGAACGAGCCGGGCTCCTCGATCATGCCGGGCAAGGTGAACCCGACCCAGGCAGAGGCGCTGACCCAGGTGGCCGCGCATGTGATGGGCAATGACGCGGCGATCAAGTTTGCAGGCTCGCAGGGCCATTTCGAGCTGAACGTCTACAACCCGATGATGTCCTACAACCTCTTGCAGTCAATCCAGCTGCTTGGCGACGCCGCGGACAGCTTCACCGAACGGATGCTGAACGGCATCCAGGCAAATGAGCCGCGCATCGACAAGCTGATGAAGGAAAGCCTGATGCTGGTCACCGCTCTGGCGCCGACCATCGGTTATGACAATGCCACAACCGTTGCCAAGACCGCCCACAAGAACGGCACCACGCTGAAGGAAGAGGCGATTGCGCTGGGTTTTGTCGATGAGGCAACCTTTGACGCCGTGGTCCGCCCCGAGCAGATGATCGGACCCAAGGACTGATGGAAAAGCCGGTCAATCTGAACCGGTACAGAAAGGAAAAAGCGCGGGCCGAGAAGAAGGCCCGCGCTGCCCGGAACGCAGTGAAATTCGGGCGGACCAAAGCAGAGAAAGACCTGGACAAGGCGCGCAATGACCAGGACGCCCAACGCCTGGACAATCACAAGCGCGACGAATGACCGGGCGCCCCAAGAAGCATTCCCTGACCTTGCGCGGGCACCGGACCTCGGTGTCGCTGGAGGATGACTTTTGGGATGCCTTCCGCGAGATCGCCGCACAGGAAGACCGCGCAATCAACGACTTGGCAGCCGAAATTGATGAAACCCGCGGCGATGACTGCGGGCTGGCATCCGCCATCCGGCTGTTTGTGCTGCACCGGTTAAGGGCGCGTTAACCACGTTTGCGGACACTTGCCGCATGGCACATGTGTTTCGCACTATCTCACCCGAATTGTGGATGCAGCAGATCTTCGATGTGAAGTCTGCCCGCCAAGGCGGTGTCGTGCGCCGCAAACTGCGGGATGTTGAACGCAATGTCGGCCTGGCCCCGCTGCATAACGAAGTGCGGCGGCGCGGATATCATGCGGTCTTGAATGGTGAGCAGGTTAACATCTTCAGCAATAATCAGCCTGTTCGCTTGCTGTGCTGACACCAAAGTTTTCTGAAAACCTTGGTCAAGGCTTTTCAGAAAAGTTTTGGCTGCCGGGGCGATAGCCGCAGCCAGATCCCGTTTTTCGACCGCACTGTCAGATGCGCCACCGGTACCGGCGTCTTGCCTTCCACGGGTTCAATCCGGAACCGGCGCAGGATCATCGACAGGATCAGCGGCCCCTCCACCATGGCGAACCCTGCCCCGGTGCAGACGCGAGAGCCTGCAGAAAACGGGATATAGGCATCGCGCTGGCATTGCTTGCCGTTTTCCGTCTGCCAGCGCGCGGGGTCAAAACCATCCGGGTTTTCCCACAGCCGCTCATGCCGGTGCAGGTGCCAGGGGCTCAGCACCATCTGCGCCCCTTCGGGCACTGCGCGGTTCCTGAACCGTTCCGGGCAGGCTGCCTCGCGCACCATCATCGGCACCGGCGGATAGAGCCGCAATGTTTCGCGGAACACGTCACGGCTGATCTTCAGCTTTGACACCGCGGCAAAGCTCTCATCCTCCAGCGCAGCCGCTTCCGCCGCCACTTTCTCCTGCCACTCCGGGTACAGTGCCATCAAGTAAAGTGCCCATGCCAAGGCAGAGGCGCTGGTTTCATGGCCGGCAAGAAAGAAGATCGCCACCTGATCCACCATCTCGGCCGTATCAAAGGTGCTGCCGGTTTCCGGGTCACGGGTGGTCATGATCTTGGTCGCCAGATCATCCGGCGCTGTGCCTGCTTTGATTGCCGCCATGCGCTCGGCCGTGAGCTGTTCAATCAAGGCCCGTATCTCAGCCGCGTTCCGGCGGGTGCCGCGGCGAAAGAACCGCGGCACCCAGCGCGGCAGCGGCACAAAGGCGGCCAGGTTCAGCAAGGGCTGGCTGCGCTGGTAGTCGCGGAAGCGGGTAAAGACCCTCCCCGCCACCTCATGTTCGATCGGGATCGAAAACAGCGTCCGGAATATCACGTCCGCTGCCGCGTGCGAAGTCTCCTCCTCAATCTCCACCGGCCCCTGCCGCCCTTCCAAACGCGCCACGGCCGCCTCTGCTGCCGCCCGCATGGCCGGGAAAGTGTCCTTCAGCCTTCCCCCCTCGAACGCCGGGTCAATGATCCGCCGCTGCCGCTTCCAGGCGTCGCCATTGGTCAGGAACACCGAATTTCCCAGCAAGGGCTTCAGCCCTTCGGCGATGCGGTCCGATTTCGGAAAGTCGTCCGGGCGCTCCTTCAGCAGCAGCTTCACCAACTCCGGCTGGTTGACGAGAAAAGAGCGGAAGAAGGGCGTACGGAACTCCGCCATCCAGGCCCGGTAGAGCTTTGCAGGCTGCGCCGAAAGGAGATCCTGGCGGAACAGTTTCACATAGCGCCACAGCGACACCCGGTCGGGCCGTGCGGATGGTTTCGGCGGCAGCACAGGGGTCATTCGGCAGCCACCGAGGTGAATTTCGAGACCGGCACATCAATCCGGGACTGCGACGGTTTGCGGTCCCTGTAGCGCTCCGCCAGCGTCAATGGCCCGGCAGTGATCCGGAAGTAGTCATAGTCGCCTGGCCGGTCAAAGGCGCAGAGATACTGGAAATGCAGCCGGAAGAAGCGCCAGCGCAGCTGCTGCCAGCGCTCCGGGCTGAGGGTTTGGGTGAAGGCAGCCGAGAACACCAGCGGCCAGCGCTTACCCTCCGGTGCGACGCCGCTGACGGCCACCGGATCACATAGAGCGAAGGCGCATCCGTCACCCGGCGCGGTGACATCAATCCAAGTGATTTCATAACTCTGCGACAGATACTTAAGGTCGGTCCGCAAACGCTTTGCCTTCGGCAGGAAAGAAACCATCGGCACCACCTGCCCCAATGTCAGAAATCCCAAGGCCGGCCGCTCCGGCGGCAGCCCGTCACGCAACAGATCCGCCAACACTGACACCCCCAGATGCGCACCGGAGGAATGGCCGACAACCAGCACCTCATCCAGTCCCTGGTCATCCAGCGCCTTGCGGATCAGGGAGCGGAACTGGCGCATCCGCGCCTCCATGTCGGGCGGGATGGCGCCCCGCGACGCTGCCGAATGGGCGTAGTCATGCATAAGATAATAGGCAAAGAACTTGCCATCGCGCTTCTTGAACCAACGCAGCAGAGCATAGCCCGCTCCAAGGCCCGTGGCCCATCCAATGAGTGCGGCCAGCGGGCCGCCGAGGCTGGCCAACCCAGCCAGGATGGCGAATGCCTTTGCCACGCCCCAAGCCAGCAGCAGCGCCAATAGCGCCTGCAGCAGCAGCATTCCAACCGGGTACAGCGCCGCAATCACCGGCCCCTTGCGCAGCCGCATCATCCGACGCAGCGCGCCGGTGGAGATATAGATCCAGGCAGTCCGCAGCAGCTGCCAGTAGGTGCCCGGAATCGTTGCCTCCATACTGCCGCGCACGATGTCGGACCAGACCAGCACTTCGAAATCCGCCCCGGTCCGCTGCCCGTCCATTTCCGCAGCGGCATGCCAGCCGTAGGGGCCTTTGGTCCGTTTCGGGGACAGGGTCAGGCTGTAGCCGGAAATCTCCGCCTGCGCAGCGCCTTCCTTGCGGTAAAGCTCGCGGTAGCGGCGCGGGTGAATCGGGTCATAGCCGGGGATGTAGAACACCCGCCGCCTGCGCACCTGCTGGGGTTTGGAACCGGTTTGATCCACGCTGACCTGCTCTGCCTTTCCGCGGTGAGACTAGCAGCGCATTCCGGCAAGAGTAAGGCCTGGTAGGCGCAAGAAAAAGGGACCCGAAGGCCCCTTCCCATTCCCCGGTCTCAACCCAGCGCTGCCAGCGCCGGAAAGGTCTCCAGCAGCCACCATGAGAAAGTGGTGAACAGGCCGGTGACCAGCATGATGCCGACAAACAGCAACAGGCCGCCCATCACCTTTTCGATCAGCCCCATATGGCGCTTCATCTTGTTCATCAGCGTCATCGACCGGTTTAGGAACATCGCCGCCAGCAGGAAGGGCACCCCCAGCCCCGCGGCATAAACGCCCAGCAGGATGGTGCCGCGGCTGACGGAGGCTTCCGATGCTGCCAGAGACAGGATCGCACCCAGCTGCGGGCCGATGCAGGGCGTCCAGCCAAAGGCAAAGGCCAGACCCAGCACATAGGCGCCCAGGGCGGAACCGCCGGACTCGCCTGCCTCCATCCGCGCCTCGCGGTCCAGCAGGGGAATACGGAACACCGACAGGAAATGCAGGCCGAAAATGATCACCACAACACCTGAAATCTGCGCGAAAAGTTCCTGGTTCTTCAGCACGAAGGCGCCAAAAGCCGACGCGGTGAATCCAAGCAGCAAAAATACCGTGGACAGCCCCAGCACAAAGAACAGCGCGGCGATGATCGCCTTGCGCCGCGCAGCGGAGGTGCCCTGCATCTCGCCGATGGTCACACCGCTCATGTAGGCCAGATAAGGCGGCACGATCGGCAGCACGCAGGGCGACAGGAAACTGATCACGCCGCCCAGCAGCGCCACCAGCATGGCAGGGAGCAGCCCTGCGTCGATGATCTCGATTCCAAACATGTTGCAACACTTATGTCAGCAGCGGGCCAACGTCACGGGGACGGCTGGTCACATCCTTGTGGACAGCATGAAACATCCCGCTTATCTGCACACCATGACCGAGATCAAAGAGACATTGGACGCAATCGGGCTGCTGTGCCCCCTGCCCGTCCTGAAGGCACGCAAGCGGCTGAAATCACTGGAACCCGGCCAGGTTCTGGAACTTCTGGCGGATGACCCGGCGGCGGTGATCGACGTGCCGCATTTCTGCAATGAAGCGGGCCATGAGTTTCTCGGCCACAGCGCCGGCTCGGACCACCAGATCTATCTGATCCGCAAACGCAGCTAAACTGATTCAGCGCTGACGTCGTTCAGGGTGTGTTGCGGGCTGCATCGCGCATTGGGAAACGGCTGCCGTCATGCGCGATTGCTGCCAGAGAAGCACCGGCAGAGCAAAAAAGAAAGGCAGGCCAAACAGCCTGCCTTTCCCTAGATCTTCTTCAGCCTTAGCTGCCCATCGACCACCAGCCGCGGCGCTTAGGCTTGGGCGGGGCCGTCGGTTCCGGCTCAGCCTCAGCTCCGGCCATGGCAGGCTCCGGCTGCTTTTCCTCAGCCGCAGGCGAAGGCTCGGCTGCTGCGGTCTCTTCCTCAGCAACCGCTTCTGCAGCAGGCTCTTCAGCGGCGGGTTCGGCTTCTTCCGCCTCAGCCTCTGCAACAGCAGCTTCTTCTTCGGCTTCCTCAGCGTTCTCTGCAGTCTCAGCTTCAGCTTCCGCAGCGTCCTCTGTCGCTGGCGCGGCTTCAGTTTCCGCCGGAGCCTCTTCGGCCTCTACGGCCGTTTCAGCCGCCGGTTCTGCAGCCTCTGCCACCGGCGCTTCTTCTTCCTGCTTGGGCGCTTCCTCTGCATCGGCGGTTTCCGCAGCCGCGGCAGTTTCCTCAGCAGCTTCCGCCGGGGCCTCTGCCTCTCCGGCAGCAGCGTCTTCAACGGCGGCGACTTCTTCTTCAGCCTGCTTTGCCTTCGGCTTGCGGGAGCGGGTACGGGTACGGGAGCGTTTCTTCTCCTTCACCTCTTCCGCAGGAGCCTCTTCGCCTTCCGCGACAGCATCAGAGGCTTCGGCCGCCTCTTCCTTGGGCTGGTCCTGGTCCTCAGATGCCTCGTCGCCGGTGTCGCCGGTCTCACCGTTCTGAGACTGCTCGCCATTGCCGGACTTACGGCGGCGGCGGCGGCGGCGCTTGCGCTTGGGCTTGTCTTCCTGCGAGGCCTCGTCTGATGCCTCAACTGCGGCGGCAGCTTCTTCCTCGTCCTGCTTGGCCTCGTCAGCGTCCACCTGATCCATGATCGAGGTATCCACCGACACCACCGGTGCGGTGGCCGCAGGCACGTTGCGCGAAGCGGTCTTGAATTTCTCCAGCACAAAGTCCGGGCTGACCAGGTGCGGATCGCCTTCGATGCGCACGGACAGGCCATAGCGGGCCTCGATCTGCGCGATATGCTCGCGCTTCTGGTTCATCAGGAAGTTGGCGATGGACACCGGGCAGCGCACCAGAACCTCACGGGAGCGGCGGCGGGTGCCCTCCTCCTCGATCTGGCGCAAGATCGACAGCGCCATCGAGTCGTCGGAGCGGATCAGGCCGGTGCCATGGCAGTGCGGGCACGGGGCGGTGGTCGCCTCGATCATGCCGGGGCGCAGGCGCTGGCGCGACATTTCCATCAGGCCGAAGCCGGAGATCCGGCCCACCTGGATGCGGGCGCGGTCGGTCTTCAGCTTGTCCTTCATGCGCTTTTCGACGGCGGCGTTGTTCTTGCGCTCGTCCATGTCGATGAAGTCGATGACGATCAGGCCGGCAAGGTCGCGCAGGCGCAACTGGCGGGCAACTTCTTCTGCCGCTTCCAGGTTGGTCTTGAGCGCGGTTTCCTCGATCGAGCCTTCCTTGGTGGCGCGGCCGGAGTTCACGTCGATCGCCACCAGCGCTTCTGTCACGCCGATCACGATATAACCGCCGGATTTCAGCTGCACGGTCGGATTGAACATGCCGCCCAAGTAGCTTTCGACCTGGTAGCGCGCGAACAGCGGCAGCCCTTCCTGGTAGTGCTTCACGTTCTTGGCGTGGGACGGCATGATCATCTTCATGAAGTCTTTGGCGATGCGGTAGCCGCGGTCGCCTTCCACCAGAACTTCGTCGATCTCGCGGCTGTAGAGGTCGCGGATCGAGCGCTTGATCAGATCGCCTTCTTCGTAGATCTTGGCCGGCGCGATGGATTTCAGCGTCAGCTCGCGGATCTGTTCCCACATCCGCTGCAGGTATTCATAGTCGCGCTTGATCTCGGATTTGGTGCGCTTGGCACCGGCGGTGCGCACGATCAGGCCCGCGCCGGTCGGCACGTCCAGTTCGGTTGCGATGTCTTTCAGTTTTTTGCGGTCGGCTGCATTGGTGATCTTGCGGGAGATGCCGCCGCCGCGGGCGGTGTTGGGCATCAGCACGCAGTAACGGCCCGCCAGCGACAGATAGGTGGTGAGAGCAGCCCCCTTGTTGCCGCGCTCTTCCTTGACGACCTGCACCAGCAGCACCTGGCGCACCTTGATCACTTCCTGGATCTTGTAGCGGCGCGGGCGCGGCTTGCGCGGCGGACGGATGTCCTCGCTGTCGTCCTCGTCGGCAACCGACTCGATGCTTTCATCCTTGGAGGTGGCATCAGCGCGGCTGGTTTCGCCTTCGTCGTCGCCATCCTCGTCGCTGTCTTCAGCTCCGTCTTCCTTGGCTTCCTCAGCCGCAGTCTCAACTTCTTCAGAAACGGCTTTCGCTTCGGTCTCTGCTTCGGCTTCGTTTTCCTCAGCTGCTTCAGCCGCGGCCTCTTCCGCCGGGACCTCTTCATCAGCAGCAGGGTCTTCCGCAACAGCATCTTCAGCAGCGGCAGCCTCTGCTTCAGCCTCAGGCGCAGCGGTATCGCCCTCTTCCGGCTCTTCCACCGGGGTCTCGGCAACACGCTCCATCGGCGAGGAGCCCTCGGGCACCTCGGCCAGCTCCGCCGGGACATCCGCGGCTTCACCCTCGCCGGTCAAGTCAATGGTTTCCATGCCGGCGATTTCACCGGTTCCAGCGTCAGCTGCCTCGACGTCTTTGGTTTCGACAGCATCCTTGGAAGACGCCTTCGCTGCTTTTGCAGAGGATTTGGACCGGCGCGAGCGTTTCGGCTTGGCCGGTTTTTCTTCCTCATCCTCATCGCGGGCGCGCATTGCCTCGGCATAGGCGCGCTCTTCCTCCATCAGGGCCTCACGGTCCGCGACGGGGATCTGGTAGTAATCCGGGTGAATCTCGGAAAACGCCAGGAAACCATGGCGGTTGCCGCCATAGTCCACAAAGGCCGCCTGCAGGGACGGTTCGACGCGGGTTACTTTTGCGAGGTAGATGTTGCCAGCAAGCTGGCGTTTGTTTTCGGATTCAAAGTCGAACTCCTCAACCTTGTTTCCATCGACCACCACAACGCGGGTCTCTTCCGCGTGGGTGGCGTCAATAAGCATCTTCTTTGCCATGGGTCCTTGGTGCACCTGCCCTGTGCGCCCGCAAGCCTCCTGCTTCCAGGCGGCCGCGCGCGTTTCGGGTGGTGTCTTGTCAGGGCGATCTTGGACGGCGCGGTGCAGCAGGTGGTCCCGGGTTCGATGCCCGGCCTTCCTGCCTCAGTGCTCTTCGCTCTCGCGCGCGTCATCGCGGTTCTTCTCCGGCAGACGGGGTATGCCCGTGCCTGCCTTGTTATCCCTGCACCGGTGATAATTCCGGCTTGGGCGCTAAACTGCCCTCTTGGTTCAAGAGGGCCAATCGGTCTGGCTGCGGCTTTCTCGGATCATGCCGGACAAAAGCCGAAGCCAGCGAAACTCATCAGAACGGGAGAAACCAAATGCCGGTTTCCGGCCCGTTGCGCCAGCATAAGGCCTGTGGATAGGTAATGACAATGGACATTCGTCACCACGCGGCCTGAAAATGCAAACGGCCTGCCGATAGCAGGCAGGCCGTTAATTTCAGGTAACTTTTTGGATCGAAGCCTGTATCCACATAATATTCCGGCTGTGAAAACACGTACTTTCCGGGCCGTTTTTCGCACAAGGAAACGGCTGGTGCAGGCTCAGGCCAGGTAATCCGACCGTTGCAACCCGTATTTCGCCATTTTCTCGTTCAGAGTCCGGCGCGGCAGGCACAGCTCATCCATGACGCTGGCGATCGAGCCCTTGTGCCGGCGCATGGTGTTGTCGATCAGCATCCGCTCAAAGGCTTCCACATATTCCTTCAGCGGCTTGCCTTCGGTGGTCATGACAGGCTGCATTTCCTCGTGATCGGACATCAGGAGCGAGGCAATGGTGCCGGAGCCGCGGCGCGATTGCAGCACGGCGCGTTCGGCGATGTTGATCAACTGGCGCACATTGCCCGGCCAGGGCGCCTGCAGCAGCTGCGCGGCTTCTTGGGCGCTGACCTGCGGTGCATCGCAACCGTACTCCTCCGAGAACTGCTCGCTGAGGCGGGTGAACAGGGTCAGGATGTCCTCGCCGCGCTGGCGCAGCGGCGGCACGGTGATGCGCAGCGCCGCCAGGCGGTAGAACAGATCCGGGCGCAAAGCATCCTCGCAGGTCTTGCCTGCTTCCTGCAGGTTGGAAATGGCGATGATCCGGGTTTCCGCAGGGGTGCCCTGCTCGTTGATCACGCTCAGCAGCTTGGCCTGCAGGGTTTCCGACAGCGCGTCAATGTCCTCCAGCACCAGCGTGCCGCCGCGGGCCTCCTCGATGGCCGGCAGCATGCTGTCTTCCGGCAGCATCGGGCCGAACAGGCGCTTGGACAGCACCTCCTCCTCCAGCGCGGCGCAGGAAATCAGCACGAATTTCTTGCCCGCACGGCTGCCAACCGCGTGCAGAGCATGGGCGACCAACGTCTTGCCGGTGCCGGTCTCGCCGTCGATCAGCACATGGCCGTCGGCCTGGCCCAGGTCCAGGATATCCTCGCGCAAGCGCTCCATCACCGGGCTCTGGCCGATCAGTTTCTTCATGATCTGCGAACCGTCCGACAGCTCGCGGCGCAGCGCGCGGTTGTCGAGTGTCAGGCGGCGCGCGCCGGTGGCGCGCTTGGCCAGCTCCGACATCCGGTCCGGGTTGAAGGGTTTTTCCAGGAAGTCGAAGGCGCCGACGCGCATCGCCTCAACCGCCATCGGCACATCGCCGTGGCCGGTGATCATGATCACCGGCAGCGCGGAATCGCTGCCCATCAGCTTCTTCAGAAACTGCATGCCGTCCATGCCCGGCATCTTGATGTCAGAGATCACGATGCCCGGGTAATCCGGCCCCAGAACCTTCAGCGCCTCTTCTGCGCTGGAAAAGGTCTCCGTGTCGTAGCCCGACAGCGCCAGCCACTGGCTGATCGACTGCCGCATATCCTGTTCGTCGTCCACGATCGCGATTTTCATAGCCTGGGCCATGCGCGTTCTCTCCTAATCACTCCGGGCTGCCTATTCGGCAGCTTCGATGCCGTCCACCAGGACCGGCAATTGCATCTCAAAGACCGCCCCGCCGTTCTGGCCGTTGCGGGCAGTCAGCCGTCCCCCAAGGTCGTTGACGATCCCCGAGGAGATGGCAAGACCCAATCCAACACCGTCACCGGGCTGCTTGGTGGTGTAAAAAGGCTCAAACAGGTTGTCGAAGTCCTTGATACCCATCCCATTGTCGCGAACCGACAGGGTCGCCGTCTCGCCCGCCGCCAGCAGGATTTCAACCTCAGGATCCGCCACGGATTTGGTGGCGTCCAGCGCGTTGCGCAAGAGGTTGACCATCACCTGCTCCAGCCGCATCCGGTCCCCCATCACCATAACAGGTTCTTCCGGCAGGATGCGGGTTATTTTCACATGCCGCTGACGCAGCTGCGGCTCCATCATCGACAGGCTGGAAGCCAGCGCATCGCCCAAGTTTACAGGGCTGAACGCATCGCCGCCCTTGCGCGCGTAGGATTTCAGCTGGCGGGTGATCGCGCCCATCCGCTCGATCAGATCGTCGATGCGCCCGAAGGAGGCCAGCGCCTCGTCCGGACGGTTCCGGTTCAGCAGCAGCCGGGCGCCGGCCAGATAGGTTTTCATCGCCGCCAGCGGCTGGTTCAGCTCGTGACTGACGGCGGCAGACATCTCGCCCAGGGCGGCCAGCTTGGAGCTCTGCGCCAGGCTCTGCTCGGCCACGGCGAGGGTCTTTTGCATGCGTTCACGCTCGGCAATTTCCCGCTGGAGGCGAGCGTTCAATACGCGAAGCTCTGCCGACTCGCGCTGGAACAGCGCCATCCGCAACGCGGTTTTCCTGCTCAGAAAGTAGAACGCCAGCGCCAGAAGGATTGCGAATCCCATGATCTCCAGCGCCAGCACCGCATTGACCCGCTCTCGGACGGAGGAGTAGGTGGTGAATGTGGCCATCCGCCATCCCTGGAACGGCACCCGCGTTTCCAGCCGCATCACGGCTTCGCCCTGCAGGTAGGCATCCGGCGGCAGCGCCGTCCAGTCCGTGGTGGCACGGATCGCCCGCTGGATGGCCCCTTCGGGCGTCTGCAGCGTCAGCGCATCGCCCTCTTTCAACCCGCGCCAGCGCGCTTCGGTGGCAAGAATGATGTTGCCGGTGCTGTCGGTCACCAGAACCGCGTCCGAGATCCCGGCCCAGGCCCGTTCGAATTTCTGCAGGTCGACCTCGACAACGATGGCCCCCAGCACTCCGGTCGCGTCGATCACCCGCCGGGAATAGGTGAAGCGGTAGCCGCCCACCTCCCGCGGGATGATCGAGAACACCGTCGACTTTGCCCGCACCGCGTCGACAAAATAGGCCGCGTTGCGGTGGTTTTCCCCCAGCCGATTGCGGTCGGTTGCCGCCACCGTGCGGCCGTCCTGCGCCAGAAGCATGATCGAGGCGGCGCCGATTTCATCGACAAAGGAAATCAGCCGCTGGGTGGAGAGGGAGAAGTCGCTGGACTGCAGCGCTGAGATCAGCGTCTGGTCGCGGGCCAGCAGCTGCGGCACGATGGCATGCTGGCGCAACTCGCTCAGCAGGTTGCCCGAATAAAGCGCGAGGCGCAGCTCTGCCCGGTTGCGGGTGCTTTCGGTGAAACGGTGGGTCAGCGCCCGGTTGGTAGTCCAGACCGTGACCGCCGCCACCACCATGAACAGCACAAGCGCCAGCCGCGCCCGCCATGAAATCGTGCGGGAACGCGCCTTTGGCTCGGACTTATTAAGATCGGTGCGCGGGGCGGTCATATTGACACACTATGGCTGCCGCCCCGCATCCTCAAGTCACGCAGCGGTGACCATCCCGGCCAGTGCGCGGAACACTGCCGCACCATCGGTGCCGCCATGACCCTCGTCCGCAGCCCGTTCCGGATGCGGCATCATACCGAGAACACGGCGGTTTTCGGACAGGATGCCCGCAATGTCAGCCACCGAACCGTTGGGGTTTTCCTCGTATGTGAAGGCCACCCGGTCCTGATCGTGCAGCGCCTTGATGGTCTCTGCATCGGCAAAGTAGTTGCCGTCGTGGTGGGCAATCGGCACGCCGATCACGTCACCTGCATTGTAACCTTGGGTAAAGACGCTCTCGGAGGTCGCGACTTTCAGGTTCACGGTGCGGCAGATGTACTTGAGCCCCGCATTGCGCAGCAGAGCGCCCGGCAGCACGCCGGTTTCGGTCAGGATCTGGAACCCGTTGCAAACGCCGATGGCATAGCCGCCGCGGTCTGCGTGATCGATCACCGCCTTACAGATCGGCGACTGGGCCGCGATGGCGCCGCAGCGCAGGTAATCGCCATAAGAGAAACCGCCCGGCACGCCAACAATGTCCACGCCTTCGGGCAGCGCGCTGTCCTTGTGCCAGACCATCGACACGTCGAAACCGGCCTGTTCGAACGCCACCGCCAAGTCGCGGTCGCAGTTCGAACCCGGGAATACAACAACCGCCGCCTTCATCAGGCCATCTCGATGCTGTAGGATTCGATCACGGTGTTGGCCAGCAGCTTCTCGCACATCGCGGTCACATCCGCCTCGGTTGCGCCTTCGGCCAGGTCCAGATCAATCACCTTGCCCTGACGCACGCCTTCAACCTTGTCAAAGCCCAGAGCGCCGAGCGCGTGGCGCACGGCCTCCCCCTGCGGATCCAGAACCCCGTTCTTCAGCATCACATGCACCCGTGCCTTCATCGCATCATCCCTCAGATTTTCGATGGCGAAGCCCTCCCGGGCTTCATCTTTCCAAAAATACTCAAAGACCCGCGGCGCGGCAGGCGCAGCGGGTCCCCATTTCAGTTCACCAGCGTCGGCTTGCCCGGCGCAGGCGGATTGTTCGGCATCACGCCCAGGCGGCGTGCGACCTCAGAATAGGCGTCCGTCAGGCTGCCCAGGTCACGGCGGAACACGTCCTTGTCCAGCTTCTGGCCGGTCTTGATGTCCCACAGGCGGCAGCTGTCGGGGCTGATCTCATCGGCGACCACCAGGCGCTGGAAGTCGCCCTCGTAGATGCGGCCGATCTCGATCTTGAAGTCGACCAGGCGGATGCCGACTGCCAGGAACACGCCGGACAGGAAGTCGTTCACACGCAGCGCCAGGCTCAGGATATCATCCATGTCCTGCTGGCTGGCCCAGCCGAAGGCAGCGATGTGCTCTTCGGTGACCAGCGGATCGCCCAGGGCATCGTCCTTGTAGCAGTATTCGACCACCGGGCGCGGCAGCTGGGTGCCCTCGTCGATGCCCAGGCGCTTGGAGATCGAGCCGGCCGCGTAGTTGCGCACGATCACTTCCAGCGGAATGATCTCGCAGCTGCGCACCAGCTGCTCGCGCATGTTCAGGCGCTTCAGGAAATGGGTCGGCACGCCGATCTGCGCCAGGCCCAGCATGAAGAATTCGCTCAGGATGTTGTTCAGGACACCCTTGCCCTCAATCACGTCGTGTTTTTCGGCGTTGAAGGCGGTGGCGTCGTCCTTGAAATACTGGACGATGGTGCCGGGCTCGGGGCCCTCGTACAAAGTCTTGGCCTTGCCTTCATAAATCTTCTTGCGACGCGCCATTGGGAACCTTTCGGGTCAATGCCGGGAATCCGGCCCTGCGATGTGCCGCTCTCATAGTGCAAGGGGGCCTCAGCCGCAAGCTTGCTGCAGCGCCCGGGCGAACGGCATCCCAGGCCGCAACCCCATCTGTCCGCGCCCGCAGCTCCGGGCACGCCCGCCCGCCCCGTTTGCAGCAGTGTTCAAAGGCTTTTCCAGGCACAGTTTTTTCTTGCCCTGAGCCAGTATCATGCTCCTATCATACAAGGGGTACAATAGGTTTAATGAGGACGCGACATGACAACATTTGACGAGCGCGAACAAGCCTTTGAAGCGAAATTCGCGCATGATGAGGAGATGCAGTTCAATGCGCAGGCGCGCTGCAACAAGCTGCTGGGCATGTGGGCCGCGGATCTGCTGGGCATGACAGGCAGTTCTGCCGCATCTTATGCCCAGGCGGTGGTCGCAGCAGACGTGGAGGAAGCCGGCCACGAAGACGTGGTGCGAAAACTGGAAGGCGACCTGAAAGGCAAGGCAACGGAAGAGCAGATCCGCGCCAAGCGCGCAGAGCTGCTGATCGACGCAAAGGCCCAGATCCTCAGCGAATCCAGCTGATTGGCCTGCCACTGGCAACCACGGACCAGCAGGCCCGAAGGCCCGTGTTCAAGCAGGAGACGCCCCCGCCGGTGCCTTGATGCCTTTTCCGGCTTCTGAGCGGCCAAACTGCCGGACAGACAGAACGGCACCTGGCCCTGTGCATTGGCGCATTCATGCGCCTGCCGCCGGTTTTGCGGCAGCAGGTCCGCAGTCTCATAATGAAGATGAAGAAAATGAAATTGCCCTTGCTCGTCCGGCGTGAGACAGGGGAAACAGACCTATTTGCCGCCCGGCCCACCGGGGCGGCCTGCTGACACGGGACACGACCGATGACAAACACATTCAAACAGCTGCTGGACACCAAAGACGTGCTGCTGGCGGATGGCGCGACCGGCACCAACCTGTTCGCCATGGGCCTTCAGTCCGGCGACGCACCGGAGCTGTGGAACGTAGACGAGCCCAAGAAAATTCTGGCACTGTATCAGGGGTCTGTTGATGCCGGCAGCGACCTGTTCCTGACCAACAGCTTTGGCGGCACCGCCGCGCGCCTGAAACTGCACGATGCGCAGGGCCGCGTGCGTGAGCTGAACCGCATCGCCGCCGAGCTGGGCCGCGAAGTTGCAGACAAGGCAGAACGCAAGATCGCTGTTGCCGGCTCCGTCGGCCCGACCGGGGAAATCTTCGAACCGGTTGGCGAGATGTCCCATTCCCTGGCAGTTGAGATGTTCCACGAACAGGCCGACGCCCTGAAGGAAGGCGGCGCTGATGTACTGTGGCTGGAAACCATTTCGGCACCGGAGGAGTTCCGCGCTGCCGCCGAAGCCTTCAAGCTGGCAGATATGCCCTGGTGCGGCACCATGAGCTTTGACACCGCGGGCCGCACCATGATGGGCGTGACCTCGTCAGATCTGGCCCAGCTGGTCGAAGAGTTTGAGAACACGCCGCTGGCCTTCGGCGCCAATTGCGGCACCGGCGCCTCCGACATCCTGCGCACCGTTCTGGGCTTTACCGCGCAAGGCACCGAACGCCCGATCATCTCCAAGGGCAATGCCGGCATCCCGAAATATGTCGACGGCCACATCCATTACGACGGCACCCCTGAACTGATGGGGGAATATGCGGTGATGGCCCGTGATGCCGGCGCCAAGATCATCGGAGGCTGCTGCGGCACCATGCCTGCGCACCTGCGCTCCATGCGCGATGCGCTGGACAGCCGCCCGCGCGGCGAGGCACCCGCGCTGGAGAAAATCGTCGAGGTTCTGGGGCCCTTCACCTCTGACAGCGACGGCACCGGCGAAGATGCCGGGGCTGGCAGTGAGCGGCGCGGCCGCCGCGGCCGCCGCCGCGCCTGAAACGCGCTGCCGTCCATTTTGCAGCCTGATACGAGGACCAGTACGGCGCCGCACATCTATTGCGGCGCCGCTTTCATTCTGCCGTTCGGCACGGGGCCAGCCGCCACCGCGTTCCGGCTGCTTCAGCCGACGATCTGAAACCCGCTGACACCCGGTTCCGGGTCGGTCCTTTCGGTCAGCACGTCCTTGACCGATGCCGCACCAGGGCCGCGGCCCATTCTGCGCACCATGTCTGCGACGCTGTCAGACGGCCCCATAAGCAGGGCCCGAACGGAGCCATCAGGTTCATTGCGGACCCAGCCTGTCAGCCCATGGCGCAGCGCCTCCGCCCGCGCCCAGGTGCGGAAAGCCACGCCCTGCACATGCCCGGTGACACGCGCCTTCATAGCAACAGTAGTCATTGGACACCCTCCTTTCAGTCATGGAGATGTCCACCATATCACAAAACTGCCGCCCCGGCTGTTCAAGAACCGGTCAAAACAGAGCCAGCTGGTCGCCAGGCTGCGGCGGTCGGGCAAACAGATCGCAGCGCAGTGCCGCTGTCCGCTGCTGCAGCCCCAGGCGCTTGCAGGCCGCCTTGAACCGCTGGGCAATCATCTCGGCATAACGCCCCTCGCCCCGCATCCGGTGGCCCCAGCGCGGATCATAGTCGCGCCCGCCGTGCATTTCCCGAAGCCTCGCCATTACCTTGGCGGCGCGGTCCGGCTCATGCTGAGCCAGCCATTCCTGCCACAGCTCCGACACCTCGCGCGGCAGGCGAAGCATAATCCAGCTGGCCGCATCCGCGCCCGCCTCCGCCCCGGCGGCCAGCAGCGCCTCCAGCTCATGATCGGTCAGACCCGGAACCACCGGCGAGGTCATCACCCGCACCGGAACCCCAGCCGCGGTCAGCCGCCGGATGGCGGCCAGACGCCGCGCCGGCAGCGGCGCCCGCGGTTCCATCCGGCGGGACAGATCCGGGTCCAGCGTTGTTAGCGAAATTCCAACCCTGACCAGGCCCTTGGCCGCCATCGGTGCCAGAATATCCAGATCCCGCTCCACCATCGCCCCCTTGGTCACAATTGCCACCGGGTGGTTGAAACCGCGCAGCTCTTCCAGGCAGGCGCGGGTAATGCGCATATCCCGTTCGCAGGGCTGGTAAGGATCAGTATTGGTGCCAAGCGCAATCGCGGCCACCCGGTAGCGCGGTGCCGACAGCTCCCTGCGCAGCACCTCGGCGGCATTGGGACGCGCAATCAGCCGGGTTTCGAAATCCATTCCCGGCGACAGCCCCAGATAGGCATGGGTCGGCCGCGCAAAACAGTAGATGCAGCCATGCTCGCAGCCGCGGTAAGGGTTGATCGAGCGGTCAAACGGCAGATCGGGCGAGCGGTTGTAGGTGATCAGCGAGCGCGCCGTTTCCTGGCGCACCTCGGTGGGAATCACCGCTGGCGGAACCTCCTGGAACCAGCCGTCGTCCACGGCCTCCCGCGCCATGTCGAAACGGCCTGCCGCATTGCTGAGGCTAGCGCGCGTTTTGCGGCGCATTGGATGTGGCGTAATTTCCGTCGGCATGGGCGCAAAATAACCGCCCAGAGAGAACAAATAAAGAACAAATGGGCGAATTCGAAGATTTCCATGCGGAATCTTCATTATTCTTGCGCCAGAATTGTCTCTATACGTCGGTTAGAACAGCGGCAATGTCGCAAATAATGCAGTCCGCGGGCGGCATTCTGTCACAAAAGCCTCTGAAATAGGCCAACACCGGGGATTCCCCCGTCAGCAAGGATTAGGCGCATGTCGGACGAAGAAGACATCATCCTCTCGGAACTCGATGACGAGGAACTTGTTCAGCAGATGTTTGACGACCTCTATGATGGTCTCAAAGAGGAAATCGAAGAAGGCGTGAACATCCTTCTGGAGCGCAAGTGGACTCCCTACGACATCCTGACCAAGGCGCTGGTCGGCGGCATGACCGTTGTTGGCGCCGACTTCCGCGACGGCATCCTGTTCGTTCCGGAAGTGCTGCTGGCGGCAAACGCGATGAAGGGCGGCATGGCCATCCTGAAGCCGCTGCTGGCCGAGACCGGCGCCCCGCGCGTCGGCTCCATGGTGATCGGCACCGTCAAGGGCGACATCCACGACATCGGCAAGAACCTGGTTTCCATGATGATGGAAGGCGCAGGTTTCGAAGTTGTCGACATCGGCATCAACAACCCGGTCGAGAACTACCTGGAAGCCATGGAAGAGCACAAGCCCGACATCCTCGGCATGTCCGCTCTGCTGACCACCACCATGCCTTACATGAAGGTGGTTATCGACACCATGGTCGAGCAGGGCCTGCGCGACGACTACATCGTGCTGGTTGGCGGCGCGCCGCTGAACGAAGAGTTCGGCAAGGCAATCGGCGCCGACGGTTATTGCCGTGACGCAGCCGTGGCCGTGGAAATGGCCAAGGACTTCGTTGCGCGCAAGCACAACTCGATGAGCGCCTGATTTGGCACGCAAAGGACGCGCAGCCCGCTTGACAGAGCGGGCTGCCTTCCGTCCCCCGACAGGGCGGACGCTTGAGGAAAGCTCCCTCACCGAACAGGGCCTGGCCGCGCCCGAGAAAAAGACCGGCCGCATCCTGCTGATCGCCTGCGGCGCGCTGGCGCGCGAAATCCTTGCCATCAAGGACGCGAACGGGCTGGATCACATCGACCTCACCTGCCTGCCCGCCAAACTGCACCTCTATCCGGAGCAGATCGTCGACGCCGTCGAGGGCGCCGTGGCCAAGCATTCAGCGGTCTACGACAAAATTTATGTGGTCTATGCCGACTGCGGCACCGGCGGCGCACTCGAGCGCAAATGCGCGGACCTCGGCGTGGAGATGGTCGCGGGACCGCACTGCTATTCCTTCTTCGAGGGCAACGAAACCTTTGCCCGCCACGCTGAGGAAGGCGAAATCACCGCCTTTTACCTGACCGATTTCCTGGTCAAACAGTTCGACGCCTTCGTCTGGCGGCCGATGGGCCTCGACAAGAACCCGGAGCTGAGGGACATGGTTTTCGGCAACTACACCAAGCTGGTTTACCAGTCGCAGATCAGCGATCCCAAACTGGTGGAAAAGGCGCGCGAATGTGCCGACCGCATGGGGCTGGCGTTTGAGCATCGCCATACCGGCTATGGCGATCTGGAAACCGCCATTTCCGCCTGGGCGCGCTAACCGCTTCTTCTATGTGAAAATACTCCGGGGGGCGTCATTGCGGCGCCTTTGGTTCGAGCCCAACGACGACGAGCCCCCCTCACCCGTGATTTGTCAGGCCTGCGCCATCGCGGTTTCGCGGATCCGCTCGATCATCGCGCGCAACCCATTGGACCGCTGCGAAGACAGATGCTCATTAAGTTCCAGCCGCGCCAGTTCCGCCTTTGCGTCCACTGCGGGCACTTCCTTGACCGCCAGCCCGTTGTAAAGGCGGCGCAGCACCGCAATCAGGCCGCGCACGATCATCGCGTCGCTGTCTCCGTCAAAGCGGAATGCGCCGCCCTCAATGGTGGCATGCAGCCACACCTGGCTGGCGCAGCCATCGACTTTGGTGGCAGGCACCTTCAGCGCGTCGTCCAGCGGCTCCATCGCCTTGCCCAGGTCGATCACATGACGGTAGCGGTCCTCCCAGTCCTCCATGAACTCGAAGTCTTCCACAATCTCTTCAAAGGCGGCAGTGGCCATCGTCCGTCAATCCTCAAAACCCGCTTCCGGTGCAGTTCAGCACCTAAGCCCCTGCCCGCCCCTTTTCAACCGCTTTTCAAGCTGCGGCCAATCAGGTAATCCGTTGCAAAGACATTTTGAATGGGCGGGGACAGATGCACAAACCATTGGCTCTTACATTGGCCTGCGCGCTGGTGCTTTCAGCTTGCGGCTGGCGGGATTCACGGCTGAACCCGACCAACTGGTTCGGCAGTTCCGCACCGGTGGAGGCAGCCGCAACGGAGAATGGCAATCCGCTCATGCCCCAGGAAAGCAATGCCCGCGGCATCTTTGCCAAGAAGCCGCCCAAAGACAAAAGCGTGCTGATCAGCCAGGTGTCCGGCCTGCAAATCGAACGCACAACGTCAGGCGCTATCATCCACGCCACCGGCATTGCCGCACGGCAGGGCGCCTTCAAGGTTGAACTGCGCCGCGCCGAGCAAAGCGAAGAGGGCGTTCTGGCCTATGATTTCCGGATCGTCTATCCGGACGAACCCACGATCACCGGCAGCGAGTTCAGCCGCACCCTGCACGCCGCCCGAACTCTGTCGAACCAGGATCTGCAGGAGATCCGTGTCGTTCGTGTGAATGGCGCCGAAAACGCCCGCGAAAGCCGCCGCTGAACCGCTGCCGCGCAGACAAAGAAAAACGCCCGCGGCCGCGGGCGTTTTTACTTTCCAGTGCACCTCCGGTGATCAGGCGGCAGGTGGCTGCGCTTACAGCTCCACAACCCTCACGTCCTGCCCTTTCGCAGCAAGTCCTATCTTTCCTTCGCACAAGCGCAGCGCGTCAGCCCCGAACACCTCGCGCCGCCAGCCGCTCAGCGCAGGCACGTCACGCATGCCCGCGGCGATCGCGTCCAGATCCGCGCTCGGCGCGATCAGCTTGGCGGCAACGCCCTCGGCTTCGGTCTTCGCCTTCAAGAGCACCCGCAGCAGGTCGGCCAGCGCCGGGTTAACCTGCAGCTTCTCCTTGCTGCGGTCCATCTTGGGATGTTTTTCAGCCGGACAGGCAACACCCTTGGCCACGGCCTCAAGGATGCCTTCGGCAATCGCCCCCTTGCGCGCCTCGCGCAGCAGCAGCCGCGAGCCGCCCAGTTCGCCCCCTGTGCGCGGTTTGGTCGAGGCCAGCTCCACCAGCGCGTCATCCTTGAACACCCGGTTGCGCGGCACGTTGTTGGACTGGGCATAGGTCTCGCGGAAGGCCGCCAGCTCGCGCACAACAGCCAAGAACTTGCCGGAGTTGGTGCGCGTCTTGATCCGTTTCCAGGCGTCTTCGGGACGGATGTCATAGGTCGCGGGATCGGTCAGCACCTGCAGTTCCTCGGCCACCCAATGGGCGCGGCCGCTCTTGGTCAGCTCCGCTGCCAGAAACTCATAAATCTTGCGCAGGTGGGTCACATCGGCCAACGCATATGTCTTTTGAGCCTCGCTCAGGGGACGGCGCGACCAGTCGGTAAAGCGCGAGGTCTTGTCCAGCCCCTGCTTGACGATCTTGCGCACCAGCGTCTCATAACCCGCCTGTTCGCCAAATCCGCAAACCATTGCCGCAACCTGGGTATCAAACAGCGGCTTGGGGAACACATTTGCATCCACCCAGAAGATCTCCAGGTCCTGGCGCGCGGCGTGGAACACCTTGACCACGCTTTCGTTGCGGAACAGCGCATAAAGCGGCTCCAGCGATATACCATCGGCCAGCGGATCCACCAGAACCGCGTCGTTTTCCCCGTCCCCGGAAAAGGCTAGCTGAATCAGGCACAGTTTGGAGTAGTAGGTCCGTTCACGCAGAAACTCGGTATCCACCGTAACATACGGGTGCTGTGCAGCGGTTTCGCAAAAGGCCTGCAGATCTTCGGTGGTGGTCAGAGTCTTCATCAATTACGGCTTTTCAATCTTATATGGGCCGGGCCGTGATACGCGCTTGTCCCGGCCAATGCAAACAGGTGCCGCAGCCGCCGGAGATTTCCCCCTTCCTGCCGCGCCGGCAGGTGCACGGCCGCCGCACGACTTCACGCCCTGTGATGTGATTTGCATCAAACATTCATTTTCATGATGTTAGAGCCGCGCCTAGATTGGCGGGGTATCACCTAGAGGAGAATGAATGATGACCACACTCGATCTCACCCCCGCAAAGTCCGCCGGGTTCGCGCCGCTGGGCGGGCTGATTCCGCTGCTGGCCGCTGGTGCGCTTCTGGTGCTGGTTGGATTGCCGGCCTTGCTGGCACCAGCGCCGGGCGCAGAGCCGCAGGACTGGCATGGCAACAGTGCCGCCGTGCAGGCGACACGCTAGGGCAGTTGCACCGGTGTCTTGTCGCCCGCAGCAAAGCGGCGCAGCACGGCCGGGTACAGTTTGTGCTCCTGCACCAGCACCCGCGCTGCCAGTGTGTCCGGCGTATCATCCGCCAGCACAGGCACCCGTGCCTGGCCGAGGATGGGGCCGTCATCCAGAAGCGGCGTCACCTCATGCACGGTGCAGCCATGCTCGCTGTCGCCTGCTTCCAGCGCGCGGGCGTGGGTGTGCAGCCCCTTGTACTTCGGCAGCAAGGAGGGGTGGATGTTCAGCATCCGCCCTTCAAACTGAGAGACAAACCCGGCGGTCAGGACCCGCATGAACCCGGCCAGGCAGACGATATCTGCACCCGCCTCAAAAATGGGTTTCACAAGTTCGGTCTCAAAGGCTTCCCGGTCGCCCATGAATGGGCGGTGGTCGACCACGGCGGTTGCAACACCAGCCGCGGCAGCCTTGGCCAGACCGCCTGCTTCGGCGTTGTTGGACAGGACCAGGCAGGGACGCGCCGGGTGATCGCCGGTCATGCTATCCAGCAGCGACACCATGTTGGAGCCGCCGCCGGAAATCAGGATCGCGACCTTCTTGTGGCTCACAGCAGCTTGCCCGAATAGCGCATGCCGGCACCTGCGGTGACGGCGCCCAGACGGGCCACGGTCTCGCCTTCGCCCTCCAGAACCTTCACCAGCTCATCAGCGCGGTCTGCAGAGACGGACAGGATCATGCCGATGCCGCAATTGAAGGTCTTTAGCATCTCTGCCTCGGCAATGCCGCCGGTTTCCGCCATCCATTTAAACACGGGCGGCAGGTCCCAGGCGTTCAGGTCGATATCGGCGCCCAGGTCCTCGGGCAGGACCCGCGGCAGGTTCTCGGTCAGGCCGCCGCCGGTGATATGGGCCAGCGCATGAACGCCCCCTGCCCGCACCGCCGCCAGGCACTGTTTGACGTAAAGGCGGGTCGGGGTCAGCAGCGCCGCACCCAGCGAGCCTTCGCCGAACGGGCAGTCAGCCTCCCAGCCGAGACCGGAGACCTCAACCAGCTTGCGCACCAGCGAGTAGCCGTTGGAGTGCACGCCGTCGGACGCCAGCCCCAGCAGCACGTCGCCTTCCTGAACACCGTCGGGCAGCGCAGTGCCGCGTTCCATCGCCCCCACGGCAAAACCAGCCAGGTCAAAGTCGCCTTCGGGGTACATGCCCGGCATTTCCGCGGTCTCACCGCCGATCAGCGCGCAGCCGGAGCGCACGCAGCCCTCGGCGATGCCTTCGATGATGCGGGCCGCGACGTCGGTTTCCAGCTTGCCGGTGGCAAAATAGTCGAGGAAGAACAGCGGCTCGGCGCCCTGGCAAACCAAGTCGTTCACGCACATGGCCACCAGATCAATGCCGACGCCATCCACAACGCCGGTGTCAATGGCGATCCGCAGCTTGGTGCCGACGCCGTCAGTGGCGCCGACCAGGATCGGATCGTTGTAGCCGGCAGCTTTCAGATCGAACAGCGCGCCGAAACCTCCCAGCCCGCTGGCCACGCCGGGGCGGTTGGTGCGCTTGGCGGCCGGCTTGATCCGGTCAACCAGGGCGTTGCCCGCATCAATGTCCACACCTGCATCTGCATAGGTCAGGCCGTTCTTGCCGCTGGTCATCACATGGCTCCTTCCAACACGTTGCGGCAGCCTTTAGCGCAAGGCGGAACGGAAGGAAACAAGCGATTGCACCGCACCCCGATTAAGGGGCGCGGCGCGGGGTTTTACCGGCTCAGAGGCCGAACTGCCAGGGCGCCGCCTGATAGGCAAAAGCCTCCCCCTGCGGCAGCACCCGGCCCAGCGCCGGAAAGTCCAGATGCGCGCCGGTGACCAGCAGATTGTCCGCCGCCGCCCGGTCCAGCGTCCGCCGCCGGGTCTGGGCGGTCAGGCCAGGGTCGGTGTCAAAGGCGATGGTCCAGTCCGGCAGCGCAAACTGCAAGGCGGCGCTGTGGATCAGGTCGCCCCAGAACAGAAGCCCCTCGCTGCCCGCATCCAGCATAAACCCGGTGTGGCCCGGTGTGTGGCCCGGCAGCTCCAGCGCGGTGAAACCGGGTGCGGCCTCGCCTTCCCCCTGCAGCAGCTGCAGCCGGTCCGAATAGGGCGCGACAGAGCGGCGGGCCATGTCAAAGAAGCCGCGGCTCCCCTCAGGCACGCCGGCCATTATGGCATCGTCATGCCAGAAGTCCCATTCCCGCTGCGCCACCACCAGCTCTGCATTGGCAAAGGCCGCGGCTCCGTCCGGCGTGATCAGCCCGCCGGAATGGTCCGGGTGGATATGGGTCAAAAGCACGGTATCAATGCTCCCAGGCGCAACCCCAGCCGCCGCCAGCCCGGCGCCCAGCGCTCCCAGGCCCGGCCCCATCAGCTGGGCGGTGCCGGTGTCGATCAGCAGCTTTTTCCCGCCGCGCTCTATCAGGTAGCCATTGACCGGGATCTGCAGCGCATCGTCCTGCATACGGTGCAAGCCCTGCGCCAGTACGGTTTCCGCCTTGGCAGCGTCATAGGTGTTGAACAGCTGGGCGCCCAGCGGCAGGTGCCCGTCCAGCAGCACCGTGACCCTGGCATCCCCAAGGGTGAAGGAGTGGATGACCGCGGTAGCCGCCGCTGCGCCTTCGGCGGCCCAAGCCCAACTGCTGCCTGCAAACCCGGTGGCCAGCGCCGCCGCCGGGGCCGCTGCCAGCCCGCCCAGAAATGCCCTGCGATTGATTGTCATAAGAAACTCCAATATCTGTTTCAGGAAATACTCCTGTGCAACGGACTTAACCGCGCGTTTCTGCGGCTTGCAGCCCGGCAGCACCGATAACAGTTATTAGCAACCCTTATAGGCTGGACATGGATAAGCTGACGCTGCTGGAGACATTCACCATCGCCCTCGACGAAGGCAGCCTGAACCGCGCCGCCCAGCGCCGCGGCATCACCCAATCTGCGGTCAGCCAGCAGATCAAGCAGCTGGAGGCGCTGATGGGCCAGCAGTTGCTGCACCGCACCGCCAAGGGCATCCATGCCACCCGCGCGGGCGATCTGGTCTACAGCCACGCGCAAACGCTGCTGTCCGGATACAACCGCATGACAGCAGAAGTGGACGCGCTGGAGGGCAGCGTCTCCGGCACCTTCCGCATCAGCGTGAACTCCTTTCTGGGTCGCAGCGTGATCGGGCCGATGCTGCTGGACCTGAACCGCGAGCACCCGGATCTGAACATCGTGATGCGGCTGGAGGACCGGCTGGTCGATGTAGTGCGCGAAGGCTACGACTTAGCGATCCGCACCGGGCAGCTGGGCGACACCGACGGCTTTGGCCGCAAGATCTCCACCCTGGAAACCGTGCTGTTTGCAACCCCGGACTACCTGGACCGCGAAACCCGCCCGCAAACACCGGAGGAACTGAAGCGGCTGAAGTTCATCCAGCATCACGAGGACCAGACCCGCGGCTTCTTCCCCCTGCGCCGCGGCGGGCAGGAATATCCGGCGCCGGTGCAGGTGGGTTTCACCGCCGATGACCCCGACCTGATCATGCGCGCCGTCAGCAGCGGCTCCGGCTACACCCGCGCACCCCGCTTCATGGTCGAGGCGCAGCTTGCCAGCGGCGAATACGAACAGGTGCTGCCCGGCTATGAGGCGCCCCTGAAGGACGTGTTTGCCGTCTACCCCTCCCGCCGGACACCGGACCGGCGCCGGGATCTGACCATCCAGCACACGGTGGCCCGTCTGGAAGCCCTGCACCGGACCCCGGCAGCGAAATCGCCCGCCGCTTCTGCAATCACCGCTTGACCTTGCCCGCCCCATTTCCTAACCACAACCCCATGGCGGGCCTGTAGCTCAACGGTTAGAGCAGAGCGCTCATAACGCTTTGGTTGCAGGTTCGAATCCTGCCGGGCCTACCATTCTCTTGCTCTAATTCGGCTATGGTTCCGCGACAGCACCGCTGCACGCCGGGAAGCACCGCTTCCTCCGTCCCATTCCCGTTAAGGCATCCTTCATGCCGCCAGCAGCTTTTGCTTTCATTCACCCTGCCGTGGGATAAAGTGGCATCCAGGCAAGCCACACAATTCTTTTGACGATTTCCATTCCGTTTTCAGCTGCCGGACCCGCCGCAAAACAGTTTCAGAGGCACGAGATTTCATGGTGACAGAAAAGCTCACCATCATCAAGGCAGACGTCAAGAACGAGGTCACCAAGAAGGTCAAGCCGAAGTTCGTGAAGCTCGGCAACATGACCTTTGCCGCGACAGTCGAAGTCGACAAGGACGTCGCCAAGGAACTGGACACCGATGCCCGTTTTGTCGCCAAGCTCTATGATGACGCGACGAAAGAATACAAAATGCTGCTGAGCGAATGCTGCCTGCGGGTCGACGCTGCCAACAACCTGGGCTCGGTCATGCCGCTGAGCGACAAGGAGGTGAAGGAGCTTGATGCCGACATCAAGAAGATCTTTGCCAAATACGAAAAGTCGATCGAGCAGGTCACGAACAAACATCTTACGAAATGGAAACAGGGCAACAAGGCCCGCAACAAGTACCGGTTCAAGGTGGTCAGCACGATTGTGCTGGGCAGTGCAGCAGTGATCGGCAGCACCGCCTCGCTGGCGGCCGGTGCGGTTACCGGCGGCGCCTCGATTGCCGCCAGCATATATGGCATCGCCCAAAGCGTCGTTTCGATCGCACGCGCGGTGCAAAAAGTGACCTCCGACATCGTCAAGGTCCACGGGGAGCTGGAAAAGGCGCTGAAGCAGCTGGTCTCAGCCTATGAAAAGGAATCCAAGGCCAAGGTGAAGGCCAAGGAGATCGGCAAGGAATTCCTGGCGGATTTCCTGATGATCGAAACCGCAGGCTTCAACCGGGTCAACAAGCATCTGGCGACCTACAAGGCCAAGCTGAAGAACATCGAGGTTGAGATCGCGGGCCTCGGCAAGGAGCTGAACAAGCTCCTGGACAAGCAGTCGAAGCTCGACAAGGAGATTGACAAAAAGCTGGGCAAGATGGCCAAGGACCGGGGCTACAAAAGCAAGAAGCTGGATGGGCTCTATGCCGCGATGGAGGAGGCCCGCAAGGCCACCGCAAAGCTGATCAAGGACATCGAAGCCTATCACGTCAGCATCAAGCCGGCCGAGAAGTTCCTCGACAGCACGGAAAAGGCGGTCGATGCCCTGCGTCACAAGGACCCGGTTTGGGCGAAATGGCTGATCTGGGTCGGAAGCCTGGGCGTCGGCACCACTGTTGCCAGCATCGCATCTGGCGGAGAGAACCTGGCCAAGGCCGCTTCGGCAATCGAGACCGGCTTCAACACTCTGACCAAGGAATTCGCCTAGCGCAATGGCGCACTCTTCGGCGGCCTGAGCCGCCGCAATTGCCCGCGGCCAAATCAGCGGGCGATGACGATGTCCGCCTTCAGCCCCCCCAGGTCTGCGCTCTCCCCCAGCCGCAGGGTGCCGCCATGCGCACGGGCGGTGTCTGCAACGATTGCCAGGCCCAGCCCCACACCAGAGCCCCGGTCCTGATTGCGGGCCGGGTCCAAACGGGTAAAGGGCCGGACTGCATCGCCCCGCTGCTCTGCGGGAATGCCCGGCCCGTCATCCTCCACCCGGATCCGCACCGAGCGGTCAGTCACCGCGACAGAAACCCGCGCCTGGGTTCCGTAGCGCACCGCGTTTGAAATCAGGTTCTCCACCGCCCGGCGCATCGGGTGGCGGCGCAGCATGACCTCGCCCGCACCGGTCATTTCACCGACCGCCACCAGATTCTCCTGGCGCTGCCAGCCGCTAACGATATCGCGGACCAGCTCATGCGGGTCCACCGGCTCAGGCTCGCTCACCGCAGCACCGCGGGAGAAATCCAGAAACGCATCCAGCAGCGCCTGCATCTCGTCGACGTCGCGCAGCATAGGCGCCGCCTCCTCCTCATCCAGCATCGCCAGTTCCAACTTCATCCGGGTCAGCGGCGTGCGCAGATCGTGGCTCACCCCCGACAGCATCAGCGTGCGCTGCTCGATCTGCCGCTCTATTCTGGCCCGCATATCCAGAAAGGCGCTGCCGGCCGCCCGCACCTCGGTTGCGCCGGCAGGGGAATAGGGCACTGCCCTGCCCCGCCCGAATGCCTCAGCCGCATCCGCCAGGCGCTTGATGGGGCGCAGCTGATTGCGCATGTACAGGAAGGAAATCATCATCATCAGAAAACCGAACAGCATCATCGTGACAATCAGCTGATGCGGCGCTGCGGCAGTCACCCGGCGGCGGTCGAAACTCAGCTCCACCAGCCCGTGCGCAGTGCCGAAGTAGACCTGAACAAGGCGGTTCGGCAGGAACCGTGCCGACAGAAAACTTGGGAAAGTCTTCCCCAGTTCCTCCCGCACCACACGGCCGGAAAACTCGATCAGGCTGAACTCATCCTCCGGCAACGGCGCACCCGGCGGCAGAAACCGTGCCTGCATCTGCAACGGCTGCAATACCGGCGCAATCTGCGCCAGCGCTGCCTCCTGATCCGGTGCGGCGTCCGCGATCTGGCGCAGCAGCTCCATTTCCCGCTGGATAGTTGCCGTCATCTGAACGGTCACATCCTCCAGATCGCGTTTGATGAACACGACTGAGATCACGATCTGCAGTGCCACGATGGGCACAACCAGGATCAGGGCCGCCCTGGCGTATAGGCTGCGCGGCATATATCGTTTGAGCCATTTGAAGAACATGGGCTAAGCCTATAGGGCGCCGGGGAAAGAGAAAAGATTGCCTGCGGTGCAATCACTAGGAAAACAGCTTTGGGACTGAACCATGCAGGCACCGGATGAATTCAACCCGCAACCCGGCCTCGCCGAGGAGCTGGAGCCGGGCTTGCGCCGCATTCTGGCCCCGAATCCTTCGCCGATGACCTACCGGGGCACCAACACCTACCTGCTGGGCACCGGCGGGCTGGCGGTGATCGACCCGGGCCCGGAGTCGGACGTGCATCTCGCGGCAATCCTTGCAGCGGTGCAGCCTGGCCAGCAGATCACCCATATCATCGTGACCCACAGCCATCTGGATCATTCGCCGCTGGCCCGCGGCCTCAGCCACGCCACCGGCGCGCCGGTCTATGCCTTCGGCGGTCCGCAAGCGGGGCGCAGCAGTGTCATGGCCGGGCTGGCCGCGAATGGGCTGGCCGGTGGCGGCGAAGGCATAGACCTGGCGTTCGCCCCGGACACCACCCTCACCGATGGTGAAACCATTGCCGGGGACAGTTGGGATCTGGAAGTGATTCACACTCCGGGCCATCTTGGCAACCACATTGCGCTGGCCTGGAAGGATGCCTGTTTTACCGCCGACCATGTGATGGGCTGGGCCAGTTCCCTGGTGTCGCCGCCGGATGGCGATCTCACCGACTTCATGGCCTCCTGCCGCCGCCTGCGCCAGCGCAGCTGGCGGGTCTTTCACCCCGGCCACGGGGCGCCGATTTCCGACCCGGACGCACGGCTTGACTGGCTGATTGCCCACAGGGAATCGCGTGAAGCCGCCATTCTGAAGGCCTTGACCTCGGCCCCCGCCACCGCCCGCTCCCTGGCGGAACTGATCTACACGGACACCCCACCCGCACTGCTAAGAGCCGCGGAGCGCAATGTGTTTGCGCATCTGGTGGACCTCACAGGCCGCGGATTGGCGGCGCCGCAAGGCGGCCTGTCGGCCTCTGCGGTTTTCGAACTGGGCGGCAGCTGATTTTTTTTCAAAAAATTTCCGCCGCCCTCTGGACGCTTAAATCGGGGGGCGCTATACGGCACGAACCGTTCCGGCGTAGCTCAGCGGTAGAGCAGTTGACTGTTAATCAATTGGTCGTAGGTTCGATCCCTACCGCCGGAGCCAACCTCCCCTTACAGGTTGGAAAGAAAGCACAAAGCGCTCCATCCAGGGCGCTTTTTCTGTTTTGGGCTGGCGCCGCCTGACTTGATCGAACAATCCCCTCGGCTGAAGCGCCGCCGTGCAATGCCGGACGCAGCCTGAGGCCGCTGGATTGCAGCGGGGGCAGAAGCAATCCCGGAACACGGCAGGGTCAGTGCAGCAGACTGTTTGCGCCTATCAGGATCGACGTGGCCACAAACACCGTCAGCGCTATCGAAAAGATCCCGGCGACGGCCCCTGTCAGCACAATCACACCGTCACGCTCGACCAGCCCGATACTCGTCACAAACAGAGAAATGGCGGGAAACCATCCGCTGAGCGGCAACGGCACGAACAATGCCAGGGCGACCAACAGCAGAAGGCACCCGATCAGCTGCTCCCGACGCGGCTGAAAAACAGCCGGAAGGCGCGGCCGGGCGATCCGCTCCAGCCGCCGGGAAATCGGGCGCAGGCGCAGAACTATCCGGCGCATCGCGCCGCCTGAAATGCGGATCCGCGCAAGCCTCTGCGGCAGCCGCACGCTGGAAAACCCCAAGGCCAGCTGGGTACAGAAGATCAGAAGCGGGATGGCGGTGACAAGTGTGGCCCCGGGCGGCAAGGGCAGCAGGTTGACCAGGCATGCCAGCAGAATGGCCCAGCCGAAGGACCTGTCGCCCAGCTGCTCCAGAAATGTTCCCAGAGACATCTCTTGGGCATCCTGATGATCGCGGATCACCTGAAGCAGCATGAAGGAGAGAGACCGTTTTCTGACCAGCCTTGCGGAGCCAGGGAACGGGCAACCTGGAATAGCTTTCAATCTCGCCTCGCAACATGGACTGCGCCCGGCACCTGCTTACCGCCTTCCTGCGGCCGCAACAACAGTCTAATCCGCGGTCGCCCCTGAAGAGCGTTGCCCGCTGCGCACGCACACCCAAAGCTTCGAAGGGTCAGCTGAGCCGGTTAGCTGCGGCCAACGGGCCCGAGAGGCGCTCCAGGAGAAAATCCATGAAGCACCGGACTTTCGGCGTCAGCACGTTGGAGCGCGGATAAATCAGCCACAGAACCGATGCAGCTTCTAGCTGCCAGCCTGGAAGCACCGGCACCAGCCGGCCCGCCGACAGTTCGTGCGCGACGTTCCACAAGGAATTTACCGACAGGCCCGCACCCGCCACCGCCGCCACCCGCTGGGATGTGCCGTCGTCCAGGATCGTTCGGCAATCCATGCGCGCGGGATCCAGCACCGCGCGCCGGCCATCCGCATGAACCAGCTTGCGCGGCGCCAGATCGGCCCAGGCAAGGAACATGTGGCCGGCCAGGTCATCGGGGGTCTCGGGGGTTCCGCAGCGGTTCAGATAGTCCGGCGCCGCGCACAAGATGCGCCTGTCATCAGCCAGTTTGCGGCCCCGAAGGCTGCTGTCCTCCAGCGGCGCGCTGCGAAGGGCAAGGTCGAAACTGCCCTCGATCAGATCGAAGCGCGTGTCAGACAGGCGCAGGTCCAGCGTGATCTGCGGATACTTCGCGTGAAAGTCTGGCAGGAGCGGCATGAGGTGCAGCTGGGCAAAACTGCTGGGCGCGGCAAAGCGCAGCGTCCCAGATGGGCCGGCCGAATTCAGACCAAGCGCGGCGCGGCCTGCCTCGGACTGGGCAACAATCTCGCGCGCATACGGCAGAAAGGCCTCACCGTCCTGGCTGAGCGACACCTTGCGGGTGGTTCTGTGCAGCAATTCCGCACCCAGCTCATGCTCCAGCTTTGCCAGGCGCCCGCTCGCCACTGCCGGGGCCATGCCAAGGCTGCGCCCGGCTGCAGAGATGTTCAACCGCTCGGCTGCCGCAATGAAAAGGCGCAGGGAAACAATGTCCATCAGCCCTCATTATTCAAAAAATCAGAATTCTGAACTCCAATTTGCGGCATTTATTCCGATTTTCAAAGCCATATCTTCGCTCAGAACAACAAAACCCGGTTCCTTGGAGAAGTGAACATGAAAGCTATCGGATACACACAAACCGGCCCGGTTGACGGCAGCGGCGCCCTGTCATTGGTTGAGGTTGAGAAACCGCAGGTCGGCCCGCGCGATCTGCTGGTCGCGGTCAAGGGCATCTCGGTCAATCCGGTCGATGTCAAACTGCGCGCAGCCCGCACGCCCGAAGGCGGCCCCGGCATTCTCGGCTTTGACGCTGCGGGTGTGGTGGTGGCCGCAGGCGGCGAGGTCACGGAATACACCGCAGGCGACGAGGTGTTTTATGCCGGCGACGTGACCCGCACAGGCACCAACGCCGAGTTTCACGCGGTGGATGAACGCATCGCGGGCCGCAAGCCGGCCTCGCTGGATTTCACAGAAGCCGCGGGGCTGCCGCTGACCTCCATCACTGCCTGGGAAATGCTGTTTGACAGTTTCCGCCTTGCCGAGGGCGGCGGCGCAGGGCGTACGCTGCTGGTAATCGGCGGCGCGGGCGGTGTCGGCTCAATCCTGATCCAGCTTGCAAAGAAGCTCACCGGACTGACAGTGATTGCGACGGCCTCGCGCCCCAAGACACAGGACTGGGTCAAAAAGATGGGCGCGGACCATGTGATCGACCATCGCGCCGATCTGGCAGCACAGGTGCGGGACATTGGCCTGGCGCCAGAATACGTTGCCGCGCTGACAGCAACAGGCCAGCACTGGCCCGCAATTGTCGAACTGATCGCACCGCGCGGCCACGTCGCACTGATCGACGACCCTGAGGATCTGGACATCGACCCGGCCAAACCCAAAGCGCTGACCATTTCCTGGGAGTTCATGTTCACCCGCCCGATGTTCGGCACCGCCGACATCGCAGCGCAGCGCAGCCTGCTGAACCGGGTGTCCGCAATGCTGGACCAAGGCGTGCTGCAATCCACAGTGACGGAGCGCGCCGCTGAGCTGAGTGCCGAAACTCTTACTGAGGCGCACAAACGCCAGGAAAGCGGCCGGGTTATCGGCAAACAGGTCCTGCCGGGGCTGTCCGCATAATTTCGGAGAGAGAAGCGGCCCTTGCACTTTGTTCTTCCGTTAGGGTCGCACCAAAATTGGATGACCGGGTTGCGGGCTATCTGCCCGCCAAGAGCGGTTTGAATGCCCCCGCAGCCTGGTCACATCCTGCTTTCCCCAAACACATCCGAGTCCACGAAAAAATCTGGGCACCGGACAACTTACTGCCCCTGCGGAACCGACCTCGCCGTGGAATCCGCCAGCACCCGCGCCGCCGTAAACCGGCCACTGCGGGAACTGGCAAAGGAAGACTTCCTGGAGCGGAAACGGCTGACACCAGAGACCTGAGTGGGCAGATCAGAAAGGCGTAATGTGACAGTCCGCTTGCCTGAGGTGGAATCACCGGAACCAGGTCCGGCTATCGGTACGCGCTCGTCTAAAGAATGGTCATGCCGGCGCCGCCTGGCTGCAGTGTCAGCCGGGAACCTTTGCCGAGTCGCTCTTTGCGCCTGGCAGCAAGTTTACGTCTCATCTTTGACTACCCCGAATTACAAGTCTTGGACTGCTCGCCCGGCCGGCTATGGCGGCATACCTGCCTGCCGAAAGGGTCGCACCGAAGACCCTCGCCTTCCAGCATATGATGCGAACGAACACCAATGCAGAGCGTGTAAACCGGCCGCTTCCGGCCTGCCCGCAGCGCTTGAAGGCAGGTCTCATACAAGGGGCGAAAAAAATTCCCGGTTCATGAGAATTTTCTCTGGACGCCGCAGATTGGAAACCCTATACGACGCCACATGTTCCGGCGTAGCTCAGCGGTAGAGCAGTTGACTGTTAATCAATTGGTCGTAGGTTCGATCCCTACCGCCGGAGCCAAAGAATTCAAGGGCTTAGCGATTTCTCGCTAGGCCCTTTTCTTTTGCGCGCCTAACAAGCCGAGCAGCCGCCGCACTGGCTGGAACCCCGGAAATAGTGCTGTGTGCCGCCGCCAAGCTGCCCCTGCCCCTGGCGGCGCGCTTTGCCGTATCAACTGTTGGGACGCACCCGCGCCGCGGTCTTGTTGGCAAAAGCCTCCAGCCGCTCACGCGCCGCAGGCTGGGTGTTCACCACACCGGCCACCACCGCCTCGGCATAGGCCGCGTCCATGCCGGACATATTGTTCAGATGGCTGATCGCCGAGCAGATCGCATAGTTTGTCAGCGGCAGGTTCTGGGCAACCTTGTCGGCCAGTTCCAGCGCCTTGTCGAAACTGGACCCCTCGGTGATGTACTGTGCCAGTCCCAGATCAACCGCTTCCTGCCCCTGGTACACCCGGCCGGTCAGAATCATGTCGATCATCCGGTACTTGCCGATCATGTCAGAGACCCGGATGGTTGCGCCGCCGCCAGTGAAGATGCCGCGCTGACCCTCGGGAAGCGCGAAATAGGTGCTCTGGTCCATCACCCGGACGTGCGCGGCACTGGCCAGTTCCAGACCACCGCCGACAACCGCGCCCTGCAGCGCAGCGATGACTGGCACGCCGCCGTATTCCATCTTGTTGAAGGCTTCATGCCAGCGCAGGCACACATGCATGAAATCGTCGGGGCTGCGGTCTGCCTTCCAGTGCTCAACCAGGTCAAGACCGGCGCAGAAATGGTCGCCCTTTCCCGCCAGAACCACCGCCTTCACGCCGTTGCGGTGTGCATTGCTGAAGAAGCTGACCAGCTCCTCGATGGTCGCGGTGTCCAGCGCATTGCGCTTGGTTGGCCGGTTCAGCCAGACGATGCTGACGCCATTGTCACGCTGTTCAATGTCCAGATTCTCATAAGATTGCGCGTTTGCCGCTTGGGTCATGGCTCTGGCCCTTTCCTTAGTTCCCGGCACACATGTGCCGTTGTTATTTGTCGTTCAAAGATGGAGCGCCGCATCATTCAGGCTGGCGCTGCCCTCTGTAACCCGGACGCTTTCGGCGCCGCACTCCACCAGGATGTGCTGTGCGTAGAACACCGCGGTTGCGATCTTCTGGGCCATAAAAGCTGTGTCCTCGCCCTGGTCCAGCTTGGCGCTGGCAGCCAGAACGGAGCGGCCGAGCTGCCATGCGACAGCAAGATTGCCTGTGAGCATCAGGAAAGGAACGCTGCCGCCATAGGCCGCATTCGGATCCGCCGCTGCGGTGTCCAGCAGCCAAGCCAGGCTGGCCTCAAACGCTTGGCGGGCTTCACCCAGCCGCCTTGCCACGGCCTGCGCCTGCGCGGAGCCGTCCTGCAGGGCCTGCTCGGTCTCCTGCACCAGCCCGGCAAAACGGCGGGCGGTTGCGCCGCCATCCCGCAGCACCTTGCGGCCCAGCAGGTCGTTTGCCTGAATCGCGGTGGTGCCCTCATAGATCGGCAGGATCCGCGCATCGCGGTAGAATTGCGCAACACCGGTTTCTTCAATGAAGCCCATGCCGCCATGCACCTGCACCCCAAGGGAAGTGACTTCCAGCGACCGCTCGGTGCAGAAAGCCTTGACCAGCGGCACCAGGAATTCAGCCATATCCTCGGCGCCATTGCTGCCCTGCTTGGCCAGATCCAGCCAGCCCCCAGTCGCAATCGCCAGCGCCCGCCCGCCTTCGGTCAGCGCCCGCATCCGCAACAGCATCCGCTGGACATCCGGGTGCCGGATGATTGGCGCGGCATCCTTGGTGCTGCCATCCACCGGCCGGCTCTGCACACGCTCCTGCGCATACAGCAGTGCGTGCTGGCAGGCCCGCTCCGACACGGCGACCCCCTGCACGCCGACGGCAAAGCGGGCCGCGCGCATCATCACAAACATATATTCCAGCCCGCGGTTCTCTTCGCCCACGAGGAAGCTGGTCGCACCATCGTATTCCAGCACCGCTGTCGGGCTGGCCCGGACGCCCAGCTTGTGCTCCAGGCTGACGCAGGTGACCGCGTTGCGGCGGCCCAGCGAGCCATCTTCCTCGACCAGGAACTTGGGCACGATGAACAGGCTCAGCCCCTTGGGGCCGGCCGGGGCGCCCGGTGTCCGTGCCAGCACTAGGTGAATGATATTCTCTGTCAGCCCGTGCTCGCCATATGTGATGAAGATCTTGGTGCCGGAGACCGCATAGGTGCCGTCTGCGGCAGGCTCCGCCTTGCAGCGCACCCGCCCCAAGTCGCTGCCGGCCTGCGGCTCTGTCAGGTTCATGGTGCCGGACCACTGGCCGGAAATCATCCGTTCCAGATATTTCTGTTTTTGTGCATCCGATCCGGTCAGCAGCAGCGCCTCCACCGCGCCATCGGTCAGTAGCGGACACAGGCCGAAGCTGAGGTCAGAAGCATTCAAGATCTCGGTCGCAGCCGCCGCAGCCGCCCGCGGCAGCCCCATGCCGCCGAATTCTTCCGGGTGCGGCAGACTCTGCCAGCCCATCTCGGCGAATTGCGCATAGGCCTGCGCATAGGATTCCGGCAGCACGGCCTCTGCCCCCTCCAGCCGCGCCCCGGCCTCATCCCCCACCCGCGACAGCGGTGCAATGACGTCTGAGCAGAAGCGCCCAAGCCCTTCCAGCGCCGCCTCCATGTCCGCGAGGTCAATGCCGCCATCCGAGGCCGACTCCGGCACCGGTGGCAAATGCTCAATGTTGAACATGATATCGCGAATGGGCGCCTGATAGGTCATTTCCGTCGCTCCGGATTATTGTTCCTTCTTGACAGATACGCGTTGCAAGTTGGCAGCTCCACGTTCATTACAGACAAAATCCTTTCCAAAAGTGACAAACCACCCTGACACCCATGCAGATCCCCGCGCCGGACTCGTCAAATCTTGCAACAGTGTCGCCCCAGTTTGCCGGGGATTGGATACTGGCGCTTCGGCAGTGCTGCACGCACGAGCAGCTTGCGTCCTTTCTGCAGCGGGCCGGGCTGCACCTGTCCGGCGGACAGCTCACACACCGGGTCACCCTGGATCAGATCGTCCGGCTTTATCAGATTGCCGCCGTCGAAACCGGGGACGAAATGACCGGCCTCTGGAGCCGTCCCGTCCGGTCTAGAGCGCTGCAGCATCTTCTGACCACGGTACGCGAAGCCGGCACGCTGCCCGCTGCCCTGCACCGGTTTTCCACCTTCTGGAACCTGCTGCTGGACGATTTCCGGCTGGACCTGACCGAAGACAACGCCAGCACCGGTCTGCAGCTTGTGCCGCAGGGCGCGCAGCCGGTACAGCGGTTCGGACACATGCTGATTCTCAAGCTCGCGCATGGGCTCTTGTCGTGGCTTGCAGGCTATGAGGTGCCGGTCCGGGCTGTGCACTTTGCTTTCGAACGGCCCGGGTTTGCCCAGGATTATTCGGTCATCTTCCCCGCTCCGGTCAGCTTCAGCGCGCCGGCTTCGGCAATTCTGTTCGATACTGGCAACCTTGGCCTGCCCGGCCCCCGCAACAATGGGGAACTGAACGAGTTTCTCGCCCGGGCGCCCCGCGACTGGATCTTCACCGGGTTCCGCGAACACACCCAGTCGCTGAAGGTGCGGGAATTCCTGTACCGGAGCAGTTGGGAGAGCTGCCACCTAGCGGATGCGGCACGGGCGTTGAAAGTCACCCCCAGAACGCTGATGCGGCGGCTGGATGCGGAAGATACCTCTTTCCAGGCCATCAAGGACGGGCTGCGCCGCGACCTGGCGATACGCGATCTGCAAACCGGCCAGAAAAGCATCGAGGAAATCTCGCAGGACGTCGGGTTCTCCTCCGCGGCAAACTTTCACCGGGCGTTCCGCCGCTGGACCGGCGCGCCGCCAAGCGCGTACAGATCACCGGCAGCCTGAAGACAGGCTTCTGGCCGCCGGCCTTTCCCGCATCATCCCAGCTCCGCAGGCAGCGCGGCATAGCCGCGGAACCGGATCCGACCGCCTGGCACCCGACCCGGCAGCAGATGGTAGTCCGGGAAGCGGCGCAGCAGGCGCTCGATTGCAATCTTGCCCTCCAGCCGCGCCAGCGTTAGCCCGACACAGACATGCGGACCGCCAGCAAAGGCCAAGTGCCGGTTCGGCGTCCGGGTGATGTCAAAACATCCAGGATTTTCAAACACCTCCGGATCGCGGTTTGCCGCCCCTATCACCAGATGCAGGTTGGTTCCCGCGGGCACCCGGACGCCGCCAACCTCTGCCTCGGCGGTAGTTTCACGGTTGCCCAGCTGGTTCGGAGAGCGGAACCGCAGCATCTCCTCCACCGCGGGCTTGATCAACTCAGGCTCCTCCAGCAACCGCTGCTTCTGGTCCGGATGGTCATTCAGCAGCGCCAGACCATTGCCGATCAGGTTGGTGGTGGTCTCATGGCCCGCATTCAGAATGAAGATGCAGTTCTGAATCAGCTCGATCTCGCTTAGGGTCCCGTCCGCACCCTCGCCCCTGATCAGCCGGGTCAGCACGTCTGTCTCGAGGTCGCCGGGATTGGCCCGCCGCCGGGCGATCAGGTCCTGCAGATAGGCCTTGAACTCCTCCACCGCGCGGTGCCCAGCCGCCAGTTGCGCCTCGCTCAGCGCAGGTTCCAGTGCACCCAGGATCGCCAGCGACCAGTCGCGCAAGGGCGCCCGTTCATCCATCGGCACATCCAGCAGGTTGCCGATGATCTGGATCGGGATCGAGGCTGCGAAATCATCAATCAGATCCACTTTGTCCCTGCCCGCCATCGCATTCAGCAGATAGTCGACGGTTTCAATCAGCCCCGGCTCCATCCTGGCAATCGCCCGCGGCGTCAGCGCCGAGGTCATGATCTTGCGCACCCGTGTGTGCAACGGCGGGTCGGAAAACACGAGCGAGGTGGTGTGATGCTCAAACAGCGGCGAACCCGCGCCGTACTTTGGGGCAAACACGCGCTTCTTGTCCGAAGAAAACAAAGTAGTATCACGGTAAATCCGGTCCAGGTCCGCATGGCGGCAGACCAGCAGCGAGCCGTCCGGCTGCGGCAGCACCGGAGCGTCGCGCAGCAAGGCGTCGTAGTATGGGAAAGGTTCCTCCGCGAAACCCTCAGGCGGATTTGCCAGATCAAATCCTTCAATATTCACAGGTACGTGCGACCCATCGCTCATCCGTCATCCTCCCATCGGACCTGTTGGAAGGGTTTCCGGCGCAAATGCGACTGTCAATCGCCCAATCCGGCTCGGAACCCAGCGTCAGTGCGCAGGAGCGTGATTTACGATGCTGCCGGATTTCCGCGTGACAACGGCAGTCGGCGCGGATAGAAACAAACCATGAACACTGCGATTTCCTCCATCCGCAACCTTGGCCCCGCCTATGAGGAGGCCTGCCTCCGGGCCGGGATTACCTCAGCTGAGGATTTGCGCGCGATCGGCGCCGATGCGGCTTATTCCAGGCTTTTGCAAACCGGCACCCGCCCGCATTTCATCGGATACTATGTGCTGGTGATGGCCCTGCAAGGGCGCCCGTGGAACGACTGCAAGGGCAAGGAGAAGGAAGAGCTGCGCAAACGTTTCGACGCGATCAAGGCGGAAGCCCGGCCGCAGCACAGCTCAAAGCTTTTGGCGGAACTGGACGCCATCGGCGTGCGCGCCACAGCGGCGGATCTCAAGACACTCTGAGGCCCGCCTGAAGCGGCCGCGGAAGCTGCTGGCCGCACCCTGAATGCACGGGATCCCCGCCGCCGGCAGCGCTTGCCCTGCAGCGAAGATGCAACCATTTGCCAGGTCCAGCCGTTGAGCACCCAACAAAAGGCACAACAATGGGAGTTCTGTCATGGACCTGATCCGCATCATCTTCGCCATCATTCTGCCGCCGCTGGGCGTGTTCCTGCAGGTGGGGCTTGGCAAGCATTTCTGGCTCAACATTCTGCTCACGCTTCTCGGCTACATCCCCGGCATCGTTCATGCGGTCTGGGTCATCGCACGGACGCCGAGCCATGCCTGAGCTGCCGGAACATAAGCAACAGCAACTGCAGACGCTAGAACGCCTCGCGCAGCGTATGGACCGCGCCTTCCGTATCCCGCTGGTCGGGGTGCGGGTCGGCTGGGACAGTATTGCGGGCCTGGTGCCGGGCATCGGCGATGCGCTTGCCCTGGTCCCTGCCGGATACATTCTTTACTCCGGCTATCGGATGGGGGCCTCAACCCCGGTGCTGGCGCGGATGGCTGCCAATATCGGGATCGATACGCTCATCGGCGCGATCCCTTTTGCCGGCGACCTGTTTGACGTGGTCTGGAAGTCCAACACCCGCAACACGGCCCTGCTCCGCCGCCATCTGGAAGAAAACGGCAATAAGGGTGAACCGCTGCCGAAACGCCTGGGACGGCGAAAGTTTTCCAGCCTGACCGAACCGCGGGAACTGCGGCTTTCTCCCGCCTGCACCGACAGTTCGAACTCGCAGCGGAAACAGCGCGTTATCCGCCGCCATCCGCTCGTCAGGCCCATGTAAACGCAAATAGTAGACACGAAAAAGGCTGCAACCCGCAGGCTGCAGCCCCTTTTTACCGGTTAAGCCTGAAGCTTAGCCGACCAGCTCGATGCCGGAGAAGAAGTAGGCGATTTCCACAGCAGCGGTTTCCGGTGCGTCGGAGCCGTGCACGGAGTTTTCGCCAACCGATTCAGCAAATTCGGCGCGGATGGTGCCGGCGGCTGCGTCTGCCGGGTTGGTGGCGCCCATTACTTCGCGGTTCTTGGCAATGGCGTTCTCGCCTTCCAGAACCTGCACAACCACCGGAGCGGAGGACATGAATTCGCACAGTTCGTCGTAGAACGGGCGCTCGGCGTGCACTTCGTAGAACTTGCCTGCCTGCTCTTTGGTCATGTGGATGCGCTTCTGCGCCACGATGCGCAGGCCGGCGTCTTCAAACTTGGCGTTGATCTTGCCGGTCAGGTTGCGGCGGGTTGCATCGGGCTTGATGATCGAGAAAGTGCGTTCCAGTGCCATGGGGCAGACTCCTGTGCTGAAAAGCCGGACGTCATGCCCGGCCCGTTACGAATTGCCGCCCCGATAGCATGGCTCTGTGACAGGATAAAGAGGGGATTGCGCAGCATTGACGCAGCTGCCGTTTCGGGGTTGCAATTACCTGATTAATTTTGTCAGGTAGCGCAGCGCGAACAGGTTTGAAACTTGAAACAAGGTTGAACAATGAAACCTGCATTTACTCTGATCGCCTGCCTTGCAGCCGCACCGGCCCTTGCCGCTGAAACTCCCCTGCCGATGACCTATGGATTGTTTGAAACTGCAATAGCCCACACTGACCTGGACAGCTGCCCCGCCCAGCTTGCGAAGGAGGGCACCTTTTGCCGCGCCACCCTGCGCCATGACGAAATCCATGTCTTCGCCTTCAGCCGCGAGGATGGCAACCCGCTGGTCGGCTTTGCCTCCTACTCCTTCGACGAACTCGCACAGCACTTGAACTAACACCTGCACCTAATGGGGCCGCAAGCCGCCGCCAGCGCCCTCCCCCATTGACAAGACCGCAGCACTGCCGCAGTGCTCCGTCCATGTTACGCATTCAGGACATTACTTATTCGGTCGAAGGCCGCCCGCTGATCGAAGGCGCCTCTGCCACCATTCCCACCGGACACAAGGTCGGGCTTGTCGGGCGCAACGGCACCGGCAAGACGACGCTGTTCCGGCTGATCCGCGGTGAGCTGGCGCTGGAGACCGGCAGCATTTCCCTGCCCTCCAAGGCCCGCATCGGCGGTGTCGCGCAGGAGGTGCCATCTTCCAATGCCTCGCTGACCGATACGGTGCTGGCCGCCGACACCGAACGCGCCGCCCTGCTGGCCGAGGCGGACAGCGCCACCGACCCGGCAAGGATTGCCGAAATCCAGACAAGGCTCTCGGACATTGACGCTTGGTCGGCTGAGGCCCGCGCGGCCTCCATCCTCAAGGGACTGGGCTTTGACGACGAGGACCAGAAACGCCCCTGCTCCGATTTCTCCGGCGGCTGGCGGATGCGGGTGGCGCTGGCTGCCGTCCTGTTTGCCCAGCCCGACCTGCTGCTGTTGGACGAACCGACCAACTACCTCGACCTCGAAGGCGCGCTGTGGCTGGAAAGCTACCTGGCGAAATACCCGCACACCGTGGTGATTGTCAGCCACGACCGGGGCCTGCTGAACCGGGCGGTGGGTGCGATCCTGCATCTGGAAGACAAGAAGCTCACACTCTACCAAGGCAACTACGACACCTTTGCCGAGACCCGTGCCGCCCGCATTCTGGCGGCCCAGTCCGAAGCCAAGAAGCAGGAGGCCCGCCGCGCCCACCTGCAAAGCTTCGTTGACCGCTTCCGCGCCAAGGCGACCAAGGCGAAACAGGCTCAAGCCCGCCTCAAGATGATCGCCAAGATGAAGCCGATCACCACCCCGCAAGAGGCCGCCCTGCGCGCCTTTACCTTCCCGGAGCCGGAGGAAATGTCGCCGCCAATCATCCATATCGAGGGCGGCATCACCGGCTATGGCGACACCGAAATCCTGAAGCGGCTGAACCTGCGCATCGACCAGGACGACCGCATCGCACTGCTGGGCAAGAACGGCCAGGGCAAGTCGACCCTGTCGAAGCTGCTCGCGGACCGGCTGCCATTGATGGCGGGCAAGATGACCCGGTCCTCCAAACTGCGCATCGGCTATTTCGCCCAGCACCAAGTGGATGAACTGTACGTCGATGAAACCCCGCTGGACCACCTGCGCCGCCTGCGCCCGGACGAAGCGCCGGCCAAATGGCGCGCGCGGCTGGCCGGCTTCGGCCTGGGGGCTGCGCAAGCGGAAACCGAAGTGGGACGGCTGTCCGGCGGCCAGAAGGCGCGGCTGTCGCTGCTGATCGCCACCATCGACGCACCGCATATGCTGATCCTTGACGAGCCGACCAACCACCTCGACATCGAAAGCCGCGAGGCGCTGGTGGAAGCGCTCACCGCCTACTCCGGCGCGGTGATACTTGTCAGCCACGACATGCACCTCCTCAGCCTGGTGGCAGACCGGCTGTGGCTGGTTTCGGACGGCACCGTCAAACCCTATGACGGCGACCTGGAAAGCTACCGCAACTTGCTGCTGGCGCGCGAAAAACCCGCCGCCAAAACCGAGGCGCCGAAACCCGCCAAGCCCAAACGCGCATCCCGCGATGTGCTGATCGCCCTGCGCTCCGAGGTCCGCAAATCCGAGGCGCGGGTGGAGAAGCTCAGCGAAATGCGTGAAAAGCTTGACGAAAAGCTGGCCGACCCTAGCCTGTACGAACCGGGCAAGGCGGCGGATATGGCGGTCTGGCAGAAAAAGCACGCTGAGTGCATCGAGGCGCTGGAACGGGCGGAAGGCCTGTGGATGGACGCGCTGGAAAAACTGGAGCAGGCAGAGGCACAATGATCGACACCGCATTCCTGATCACCTCCTTTGTGACACTGTTCGTGATCGTCGACCCGATCGGCTTGACGCCGGTTTTCATTGCGCTCACCCAAGGCATGTCCTCCGCCCGCCGCCGCTCCATCGCGCTGCGGGCCACCATTACGGCCGCGGTTCTTCTGGCGATCTTTGCTGCCCTGGGCGAGGCTGTGCTTGGCTTCATCGGCATTTCGATGCCCGCCTTCCGGGTGGCTGGCGGTGCGCTATTGTTCCTGACCGCGCTCGACATGCTGTTTGAACGCCGCAACAAGCGGCGCGAGGACCGCAGCGAGGAAGATGATTTCGACGACCCTTCCGTCTTTCCGCTGGCAATCCCGCTGATGGCCGGACCGGGCTCCATTGCGACCGTGATCCTGCTCTCCGGCCAGCAACCCGGCTTCACCGGTTTTGCCATGGTCATGGGCGTGGTGATCGCGGTGCTGGCGATTCTGCTGGTGATGTGCCTGTTCTCGGGCCTGTTCGAACGGATGCTGGGCAAGACCGGCATTACCGTCGTCACCCGCCTTCTGGGGATGCTGCTGGCGGCGCTTTCGGTGCAGTTCGTGCTGGACGGCCTGCGCGCCTTCGGGTTCGCAGGCTAGCATAACGCCCCGGCCCGCCTACATTATAATCAGGAGGTGAGCGCATGGGCGAATATGAAATCGGGCGGTTTATCTATCTGATCATCCTGCTGGTTGCGGTTGGGTCCTGGGTCTTTGTCCAGAACCGCCAGAGCATCGGCAAGACGCTGCAGATGTTTGCCGTGTGGGGCTTCATTTTCCTTGGCGTGATCGCCGCTTACGGGCTGTGGGAAGACATCCGCAAGACAGTGCGCCCGCAGCAGAGCGTCGCCATCGACGCAGGCCGGGTCGAGGTGCCGCGCGCACCCGACGGCCATTATTACCTGACGCTGGACGTGAACGGCGCCCCGGTCGAGTTCCTGGTCGACACCGGTGCCAGCCAGGTGGTGCTGAACGAACGCGACGCGAACAGCGCAGGGATCGACACCGGCAGCCTCGCCTATCTCGGCCGCGCCAGCACCGCCAATGGCGAGGTGCGCACTGCTTCTGTCTGGGTGGACGAGATTTCGCTGGGCGGCATCACCGACAAGCACGTCCGCGTCTGGGTCAACCAGGGAGAGCTGGAACAGTCCCTACTGGGCATGGGCTACCTGCAGCGCTGGTCCAGCATAGAAATCCGCGACGGCGCATTGCTGCTGACCCGCTAAGCACCGCAGCTCGCGAAGCTGTGAAGAGCAAAGATTGAGGCGGATCAAGGAACTGCCGCCGCATGCCCGCTAGATTGGAAGCCACCAATCCAATCAGAAAGGAGCAAGACAATCCCGTGACCGAAGACGAACTGAAGCAACTGCAGAACAGTTACAGCAAGCTGAAGGATGAAGCCGACAAGGTTCCCGCCTACTTCTACGACGCGTTGTTCCGCCACGCGCCTGAATTGCGCCAGATGTTCCGGGAAGACCTGGAAGGCCAAGGCATGAAGTTCATGACCACGCTGGGCGTCATTCTGGCCAAGCTCAATGATGAGGGCGCCGTGAGCTCGCAATTCCAGCAACTCGGCAAGACCCATGCGTCGCTTGGCGTCCTGATCCCCCACTTTGCCCCGATGGAGGAAGCACTGATCGACACGCTGCGCCATGCCCTGGGCAAGGAGATGACACCGGAACTGGAAGCCTTATGGCGTGAAGCCTTCGAAAAGATTGCCGAACAGATGATCCAGCGCGGCAATATCCCAAGCAGCTGACCCTGGCCCCGGCGGCGGCGTTATCCGTTGCCTGGCTCAGCTGTAATGAACCCTTTGACGGGGTAGACCCGTCCGAACGCGCCCGGATAGCTTTCCAGCCGGACAGCGGACCAGTCATTTTTTTCGGACACATCAACCACGGCCATGCCGAGCGAGATCTTGTTGCGGTGCCAGTTGGCGTGGTTGACCCGTATCCTGCGTGAATCTTCGACCTTGGAGACCACTGCGACATGGCCCAGCGGGTTGGACCGGGTTGCGCTGAATGCCATCACGGCCCCTGGCTGCGGTTCCTGGCTGCGGGTGAACTGGTTCTTGGCCTGCGCCCACCAGGTCTTGGCATTGCCGAATATCTCAATACCGCTGGCGTTGCGGGCAAATGGCACACACCAGACCCGGCGGCCCTTGGATTGAAGGAACTGAACTTCCTGAACCGCATACTCCAGCCGCGCCGCCTCAGCTTCCGCCCGGCTCACCGACCCGTTTTGCACATCACCGCAATTGGCCAGGAAAAGAAGGCCCGCTCCGGCAAAAGGAAGCAGCCGCAGCCGCTTGACAGCACGTTGAAAAATCATCCGTCCCCCCAGTGTCCTGGTCGCGTCATCCGGTTATCCGGATTTTGATGGCCGCAGGCTTAATGCCCGGGTGACAAAAAATCGAGAGATTGTTGCCCGAGTGAAACAATTCACACAGGCCATCGGCAGATTTCTGCCAACCGCAGGTCCGGAACCCGGATATCCGCCTATTTCTCAGCCTTCTTTTCCCAGCGGCCGCTTTCCTCTGACCAGTACTGGGCGGAACAGCCTGCATCAGTCAGGCTCTTCCACTGGGTGCGGGCATGCTGGACGGCCTCGGGGTCGGTGCCGTCGAACAGAATGCAGACGCGTTGCAGCGCCTGCACCTCCTCGGCGCTGACGGCAGCGCCGTCCACCGCCATTACGCAATCAGGCGAATTGGCCGCCTCGGGTCCTGCCGTCAGCAGGATCGGCTGCAATGCATCATGCGGGCCGCCCGCCAGACCATGGGCCAGAAAGCTTTCCTCCGGCCCCTGCCACAGGCGGTCGTCCAGCCAGGCCATGCGCTCAGGGTCGCGCCCGCGCACGGCGATGCGCCAGCCCGCCCCGCGCGCCTTGTCCAGCAGCACCGGAAGCGTCTCTTCCAGCGGCCTGCGTGTCAGATGGTAAAAGTAGGCAGCCCCCATGGGTGCTTATTCCGCCTCGAACTTGTCCGCGACCAGGCGGTTCAACGCCATCACACCCCAGCCGGTCGCACCTTTGGGCGCGTAATCCGTATCCTTGCTGACCGAGGCCACCCCCGCGATGTCTAGGTGGATCCACGGCATGCCGTCCTTGATGAACCGCTGCAGGAACTGCGCTGCGGTGATCGAGCCGGCCGGGCGGCCGCCCACGTTCTTCATGTCGGCAATCCGCGATTTCAGCTGCTCGTCATAAGCCTTGCCCAATGGCATCCGCCACGCGCCCTCATCCTCTGTCCTCGCGGCTTTCAGGAAGGCGTTGCAAAGGTCATCGTCGTTGGAGAACACACCTGCATTCTCATGCCCCAGCCCGATAATGATCGCGCCGGTCAGCGTCGCTAGATCAATCACGCCCGCAGGCTTGAACCGCTCCTGCGCATACCAGAGCACGTCGCACAGCACCAGGCGGCCTTCGGCGTCGGTGTTGATGACCTCCACCGTGTCGCCCTTCATGGATTTTACCACGTCGCCGGGGCGGGTCGCATTGCCGGAAGGCATGTTCTCCACCAGCCCGACCAGGCCGACCACATTTGCCTTGGCCTTGCGCAGCGCCAGCGCTCTCATGGTGCCGGCCACCACGCCGGCGCCGCCCATGTCCATGGTCATCTCTTCCATGCCCGCTGCCGGTTTCAGGGAGATGCCGCCGGTGTCAAACACCACGCCCTTGCCGACCAGCGCCAGCGGCGCGGCATCCTTGGCACCGCCCTTCCACTGCATCACCGCCACCTTGGAGGGGCTGTCAGAGCCCTGTCCAACGCTCAGCAGCGTGCGCATGCCCAGCTTCTCCAGATCCGCCTCTTCCAGGATCTCCACCTCCAGGCCGATATCCTTCATTCCCTCGATACGACGGGCAAATTCCGTGGTGGTCAGCACGTTTGCGGGCTCGTTGACCAGGTCACGGGTCATATGCACGCCCTCGGCCACTGCCAGCAGCGGCGCGCAGGCGGCCTCCAGTTCCGACGGCGATTTCGAGGCGATCACAACTTCACCCTCGGGCTTATCCTCCTTCGGCGACTTGTGGTTATCGAAAGCATAATCCCGCAACGCCATGCCCAGGGCCAAGTCGGCGGCCTTGTTCATGCTGCCCGCCATTACCGTCAGCCGCTTTCCCCTGGCGCCCCTGACCAGCTTGGCACCGGCCTGGCGCGCCTCCACCGGGGTCAGCTTGCGCGGCAGCACCAGAACGTCCAGCGCTTCCGCTTGCATGCCCGCGGGCCAACTCAGGGATATCACATCCCCTGCCTTGGCCTTTTTGAAACCTTCCGAGTCGATCAGCCGGGCAATGGCGCCCTTGGCCAGCCGGTTGGCGCTGCGCGCGGCCTGATCCATGCTGCCTTCCGGCGTCACCATTACCGCCACCCGGCCGGTCATCTCCGCCAGCGACTTGGGATCGTATTCGGCAAAACGGATCGGGGTAAGGCTGCTCATTTTTGCGCACTCCTGCTGAAATCATTTGGTTCTTGGCACCAGAGGTATCCTGCGCAGCAGCGCTTGGAAAGACCCGGCTGCGCAGCGCTTCTGCCCGCGGTCCGCCGCCGATCTGCAATCCGTGCGAGAATGCAGTTTTCCCCGCCAGCCAAATCCACTAAGGTCCGGCAAAATAACAATGCCAAGGTCTTTGGGGGGATCGGGTGTCACGCTACGACAGATATGTGCTGTCACAATACCTGCTCTTCTTCAGCTTTTTCGCGCTGATTCTGGTGGCCGTGTTCTGGGTCAACCGGGCTGTTGTGCTGTTCGACACGCTGATCGGCAATGGCCAGTCCGCGCTGGTGTTCCTGGAATTCACCGCGCTCACCCTTCCGAATCTGATCCGCATGGTGCTGCCGATTGCCGCCTTTGGCGCCGCTGTCTGGGTGACCAACCGGCTGAACGGCGAAAGCGAGCTGACCGTGCTGCGCGCCACCGGCACCAGCCCCTGGCAGATGGCCCGGCCTGCACTGGCCTTCGGCGTTATCACCGCGCTGATGATGTCGGCACTGACCCATTACCTGCTGCCCGCCTCGATCAGCCAGCTGGAAGTGCGCGAAAGCGAAGTGTCCCGCAACATCACCGCCAAACTCCTGAGCGAGGGCGACTTCCTACACCCGGCGGATGGCCTCACCTTCTATATCAGCCAGATCGACACCGACGGCACGCTGAACGACGTCTTCCTGTCAGACCGCCGCGACCCGGCAGTAACAGTGACCTATACCGGTGCGCGGGCTTATCTGGTGCGTGACGGCGCCAATGCGCATTTGATCATGTTAGATGGCATGGCACAGCGGCTTGAACACGGGACCCAGCGCCTGTCCACTACGTTCTTCTCGGATTTTTCATATGATATCAGCAGCCTGGCCCGCGAAGCTGAGAATCCCTCCCGCAACATCCGTGCCATTCCCAGCCTGGAGCTTATGAACCAGACTGCGGCGATCACGGAAAACGACGGCCATTCCCCCGGCGCCCAGGCAGAGGAGCTGCATCTGCGCTTCGCCCGCGCGCTGGTCTGCGTCGCAGTTACGCTGATTGGTTTTTCCACGCTGATGCTGGGCACCTTCTCGCGCTTCGGGGTCTGGCGGCAGGTCTTCCTGGCCTTTGTCATGCTGATCTTCATCGAAGGGATGCGCGGCGTGGTGTCCGAACCGGTTCTCCGGGACCCCAGCCTTTGGCCGCTGATCTACCTGCCTACCATCCTGGGACTGGCGGTGGCGCTGATCTTCCTGGTTCTGTCGGCCCGCCCGAAACGGATCAGGGCCCGATCCCCGGAGGCCGCCGGATGAAACTGGATATTTATTACGCCCGGCGCTTCACGCAATGGTTCCTGGTCATCGTTGCGGTGCTCATGACTCTGGTGGTGCTCATCGACCTGAATGAGCAGATCCGCCGCTTCGAGAAAGTTGACCTCAGCCTGGCGCAGCTGGTCGGGCTGACTTTGCTGAACGTGCCCGCCGCGCTTTCGGAATTTCTGCCGCTGATCATGATCCTTAGCACCATCGTTCTGTTTGTCGGTCTGGCCCGCAGCAGCGAGCTGGTGGTGACCCGCGCCATCGGCCGCTCCGGCATCCGGGCGCTGGCGGCACCCGTGCTGGTGGCAGCGGCCATCGGCGGCCTGGCGGTCACCATGCTGAACCCGATCGCGGCGGCGACCGCCAACCGCTATCAGGATCTGGCTGAGACCTATCACAACGGCGGCCCCTCTGCGCTGTCTCTGTCGGGTGAAGGCCTTTGGCTGCGACAGGGCGGCGCCCGCGGCCAATCGGTCATCCACGCCAAAGGCTACAGCGGCGATGCGGCGGATATCACCCTGTTCGACCTCTCGATCCACACCTATACCAACGCCGGCGGCCCGGTGCGCCGCATCGTTGCCGAAAGCGCCCGGCTGGACGGCAGCAACTGGGTGCTGACCAATGCCAAGGCCTGGCCGCTGACAGCAGGCATCAATCCGGAAACCAATGCCGCACAGCACGAGGAGCTGCGGCTGCCGACGACCCTGACGACCGACCGCATCCGGGATACGCTGGGATCTGCCAGCGGCATTTCGATCTATGACATGCCCTCCACCATCCGGGAACTGTCTGCCGCCGGGTTCACCACCAAACGCTATGAGGTCCGGTTCCAGTCGGAACTGGCGCGGCCTCTGTTCCTGATTGCGATGGTTCTGGTCGGGGCCTCCTTTACCATGCGCCACACCCGTTTCGGCGGCACCGGCCTGGCGGTGCTCATGGCGGTTCTGTTGGGTTTTGGGCTTTATTTCATCCGCAATTTCGCGCAAATCCTTGGCGAGAACGGGCAAATTCCGGTGGCATTGGCCGCCTGGGCCCCGCCCGCCGCTGCAATACTTTTGACTTTGGGACTGCTTCTCCATGCTGAAGACGGGTAATCTGCGCCGCGCACTGCTGCTGTCTGCCGTGCTGCCCTGGCTGGCGCTGTCCGCTCCGGCCCCGCAGGCTCAGACCGCCGGTCCCGCCGATCCGGCGCAGCCCGCGATGTTGGTGGCGGACCAGGTCTTTATCACCCCCGACCGCACCCTCGTGGCCGAAGGCAATGTCGAGGCCTTTCAGGGCAACATCCGCCTGCGCGCGCAGAAAATCACCTTTGATCAGGAAACCGGCACCCTTCAGATCGAGGGCCCGATCCGTATTGATCAAGACGGTGACATGACGATTCTGGCCAACGCCGCCGAGATGGACAGCGGCCTGCGCAACGGTCTGCTGACCGGCGCCCGCATGGTGTTTGAACAGCAACTGCAGCTGGCCTCCGCGCAAATGACCCGGGTCAGCGGCCGCTATACCCAGCTCTACAAGACCGCAGTCACATCCTGCCATGTCTGCGAGGACGGCCGCCCGCCGCTCTGGCAGATCCGCGCCGAGCGCGTCACTCATGACCAGCAGGAGCGCCAGCTCTACTTTGAAAACGCGCAGCTGCGGGTGCTGGATGTGCCGGTGTTCTATTTCCCGGCATTCCGGCTCCCGGATCCTTCGCTGGAACGAACCAGCGGCTTTCTGATCCCCTCCTTGCGTTCGACCTCGAACCTCGGCACCGGGATCAAGGTTCCTTACTTCTTTACCCTCGGCCCGCACAAGGACCTGACGCTGGCGCCCTATGTCTCTTCCAGCACACGGACATTGGATCTGCGCTACCGCCAGGCCTTCCGCAACGGCCGGATCGAGCTCGAAGGCGCCTATACGCGGGACGACCTGTATCCGAACGAGGACCGGGGCTACTTCTTCGGCAAGGGCCGTTTCAATCTGCCGCGCGATTACCGTTTCACTTTTGACATCAAGACGGTGTCCGACGACGCTTACTTGTCCGACTACGGCTTGCCGGACCTCGACCGTCTGCGCTCGCGTGCGGAACTGGTACGGATCCGGCGTGACAGCCTGTTCCTGACGTCGCTGTCCCATTACAAAACCCTGCGCGACAGCGAGATTCAGAGCGAAATCCCCTCCGGCATTGCCGAGGCCTTCTACCAGAAACGCTACTTCCCCAGCCTAACGGGCGGTGAACTGCGGCTGACGCTGCAGGGGCATGGCCACCACCGCAGCTCCAGCCTGGAAGGAAATGAAACTGCCAGCAACGGCCGTGACGTGGCCCGGCTGACTGCGGATCTCGGCTGGCGCCGCAGCTGGCAGCTTGGCTATGGCGCGCTGGCTGAAGCCGAACTTGGCGCTGCCGGCGATGCGGTCCGCGCCTACGATGACACCTTTTTCACCGAAGATGTCACCCGGCTGACCCCGCGCGGCGCCCTCACCTTCCGTTTGCCGATGACCCGCCGCGAAACCAGCGGTGCAACCCAGTATTTGGAGCCGATCCTGCAATTGGGCTGGCGCGACGAAGGCGGCGGCAATGTGGTCAGCGAGGAAAGCCGCTTCATTGAATTCGATCAGGGCAACCTGCTGTCGCTGTCGCGCTTTCCGTCAAACGACGCGCGTGAAGACGGCTTCACCCTGGTCTACGGCGCCAATTGGGCACGCTACGCCCCTGACGGCTGGCAGGCTTACGCCACCGTCGGCCAGGTGCTGCGCAGCGATGGCGACCCCCGCTTCACCAAAAGCTCCGGTCTGGGCGGCACCACTTCGGATATCCTGATGGCCGGCCAGATCAAGTTTGGTGAGCGGCTGGCGATTTCCAGCCGCGGCCTGCTCAACGGGTCGCTGAATTTCTCCAAGGCCGAATTGCGCGGCGAGTGGCGCACGGACCGGGCCGGTCTGTCCGGCACCTACCTGTGGCTGGGCACCGATCCCGCAGAGGAACGGGAAAAAGAGACCTCTGAGCTTTACGTCACCGGCCGCTACAGCCTCAACCCCAACTGGTCGGCCCGCGCCCGTCTGCGGTATGATATCTCTGACGCCCGCGCCACCCGGGCAGGCCTGGGCCTGGCCTATAGCAACGAATGCGTGACGGTCGACCTTTCGGTCAGCCGCCGCTATACCTCAACAACAAGTGTTGAGCCGACAACGGATTTCGGCTTTACCATCTCCCTCAGCGGATTTTCCGTGAAGAGCGGCAACAAACAGTACAGGCGGTCATGCAGCAAGACGTGAAAACCCGGTTCCCGGCTCCCTTCCTCTCCCGTGCTTTCAAATCCGCAGCTGCAGTTGCGCTGGCCGCGGGTCTTTCTCTGACCGGCCTGCCCGCCGCTTCGCAGAACCTCTTTGCCCCGGCGATCACGGTGAATGACGAGGTCATCACCCGCTACGAGCTGGAACAGCGCGCCCGCTTCCAGGCTGCGCTTCGGGTGCCTGGAGATCCGCTGGAAACCGCCCGCGAGGAACTGATCAACGACCGGCTCAAGCTGGAAGTGATGGAACAGGCCGGCATCCAGTTGTCCGAGGAAGACATCACCGCCGGCATGGAGGAGCTGGCCGGGCGCGCCAACCTGTCGCTGAACGAATTCCTGACCGCGCTGCAGCAGCAAGGGGTGGCGCCTCAGACCCTGCGCGATTTCACCAAGGTCGGGCTCGGCTGGCGCGAATTCACCCGCGCCCGCTTCCTGTCCCGCGCCAGGCCCACACCAGAAGAGATCGACCGCGCCATGGGCAGTGCAGGCACCGGCAGCGTTCAGGTGCTGCTGAGCGAGTTCATCGTGCCGATCAACGAGCAGAACGCCGCCCAGGTCGAAGAGCTGATTGAGCAGGTTGCGCAGCTAAAATCCTACGACAGCTTCTCTACGGCAGCGACCCAGTATTCCGCCGCAGCCAGCCGCAACGAGGGCGGCCGCCTGCCGTGGATGCCGTTGACCAAACTGCCGCCGCAGCTTCAGGAAGTCGTGCTGGCACTGCAGCCCGGCGAAATTTCCGAACCGATGCCGCTGCAAAACGCTGTTGCGCTGTTCCAGATGCGCGGCGTGCGCGAGGTCGAGGGTGCAGCTCCGCAGTATTCCGCAATTGAATATGCCAGCTTTTACCTGCCCGGCGGGCGGACACCCGAGACCCTGGCCGCTGCCCGGAACGTGGTGAACACTGTCGACACATGCGAGGATTTTTACGGCCTTGCCAAGGGCCAGGACCCCTCGGTGCTGGAGATCCAAAGCCTGCCGCCCGCTGACATCCCCCGCGACATCGCGCTGGAACTGGCCAAGCTGGATCCAGGTGAAACTTCCACTATGCTGACCCGCAACAACGGCCAGACCCTGATGGTGCTGATGCTCTGCGGCCGCACCGCCGACCTCGGCGAGGGCGCCTCGCGCGAGACGGTGGCCAATGCTCTCACCGCGCAGCGTCTGACCTCGCTGACAGACAGCTACCTGGAGCAGCTGCGCGCCGACGCCCGGATTGACATCAAATGACCCGCTCCGGGCCTATTGCTCTCAGCTGCGGCGAGCCCGCAGGTATCGGCCCGGAAATCGCCGTCAAGGCATGGGAAGCTTTGCGGGACAGCTGCCCGTTTTTCTGGATCGGCGACCCGCGGCATCTGCCCGAAAACACGCCTTTCAAGGAAATCTCCGCCCCGTCAGAGGCCGCCGCAGCAAGTGCCGTCGGCTTCCCCGTCCTGCCGCTCGCTTTCAGCGGCAGCGCCGCCAAGGGCACGGCCGACCCGGCCAACGCCGCAGGGGTGATCCAATCGATTGAAACCGCTGTGAGACTGGTCCAGGCTGGCGAGGCCTCAGCCGTCTGCACCGCCCCCATTCACAAAAAGGCACTGATCGACGGCGCAGGCTTTGCCTATCCCGGCCATACCGAATTCCTCGCCGCTCTGGCGGGCCGCAGCCGGGTGGTGATGATGCTGGCCAGCGAGCAGTTGCGGGTGGTGCCCGCCACCATCCATATCGCCCTGGCTGACGTTCCCAAAACCCTGACGCCGGACATCCTGCGCGAAACCATCGAGATCACCGCCGCCGGCCTGCGGGACCAGTTCGGCATCGCCGCGCCCCGCATCGCTGTTGCGGGGCTCAACCCGCACGCCGGCGAAGGCGGCGCAATGGGACGGGAGGAACTTGACTGGATCAACGGACTGATCAGCAAAATGCAAGGTGAAGGGCTGGCTGTCACCGGCCCGCATCCGGCGGACACCATGTTCCATGCTGCCGCCCGCGCCCGCTATGACGCGGCGGTCTGCATGTATCACGATCAGGCGCTGATCCCGATCAAGACGCTGGATTTCGACCGGGGTGTAAATGTCACCCTGGGCCTGCCGTTCATCCGCACCTCCCCCGATCACGGCACCGCCTTTGACATCGCCGGCACCGGACAGGCCAATCCCTCCAGCCTAATTGAAGCGCTGAAGCTGGCACAGGCCATGGCCGCCAGCACTTGATTCTTCCTCTTGCCGGAAATATCCCCGCCGGAGGCATGAAAATTCCGGCGCGCCGCCCGCGCCATGTTCCAGGGTCCAGATCATATGAGCGCCATTGATAGCCTTCCCCCCTTGCGCGAAGTGATCGCAACGCACCAGCTGTCCGCGCGCAAGTCGCTTGGCCAGAACTTCCTCTTGGATCTGAACCTCACCGCAAAGATCGCGCGGCAGGCCGGCGACCTGACCGGCTGCGACGTGCTGGAAATCGGCCCCGGCCCGGGTGGCCTGACCCGCGGATTGCTGGCCGAAGGCGCCCGCCGCGTTCTGGCAGTGGAGAAGGACAGCCGCTGCCTGCCCGCACTGCAGGAGATCGCAGATGCCTACCCGGGCCGTTTTGAGGTGATCAACGGCGATGCGCTGGAAGTCGACCCGCTGGAACACCTGACCCCGCCGATCCGCATCGCCGCCAACCTGCCCTACAACGTCGGCACCGAACTCCTGGTGCGCTGGCTCACTCCCAAGGAATGGCCGCCGTTCTGGCAGAGCCTCACCCTGATGTTCCAGCGCGAAGTGGCCGAGCGCATTGTTGCCCAGCCCGGCACCAAGGCCTATGGCCGCCTGGCAATCCTGGCCCAGTGGCGGGCGGGCGCCCGCATCGTGCTGTCGCTGCCGCCCGGCGCCTTCACCCCGCCGCCCAAGGTGTCCAGCGCCGTCGTGCATCTGGACGCCCTGCCCGAGCCGCGCTTCCCGGCGGATGCCGCCATCCTGTCGCGGGTCGTGGCGGCCGCCTTCAACCAGCGCCGCAAGATGCTGCGCGCCTCCTTGAAGGGCATCTCTCCCGATATCGAGGCGCATCTGACCGCCGCCGGTATTCCGCCCACCGAACGCGCCGAACAGGTCAGCCTCGAAGCCTTCTGCGCTCTGGCCCGCGAACTGGCCCAGGCCTGAACCCATTTTCCTTCCCAGTTGGAGCCTGAAGTTTCAGATGACCCAAGCAGTTGCCTCGCGCCCGACCCTCCTGTCCGTGAATGTCAATGCGGTCGCCTATCTGCGCAACCGGCGCGAGGTGCCGTGGCCGGACCTGATCGACATCTCCCGCGCCATCCTGCAGGCAGGTGCCCACGGCATCACCGTGCATCCGCGCCCGGATGAGCGCCACATCCGGTTTTCCGACCTGCCGGCGCTGTCCCGGCTGATCGCGGAGGAATTCCCCCAGGCGGAGTTCAACATCGAGGGCTACCCGACCCGCCACTTCATCGACCTGGTGCTGGAAAACAAGCCGCATCAGGTGACGCTGGTCCCGGATACACCGGAGCAATCCACCTCCGACCACGGCTGGGACTTTGCCGCCGACGGAGACATGCTTTTGCCCATCGCCCAGGAGTTCAAGGCGGCTGGCATCCGGGTCTCTTACTTCGTGGACGCCAACCCGGGCGACCCGGCGCTTGCACAGCAGGCGGGCGCCGACCGCATCGAATTCTACACCGGCCCCTATGCTGACCAGACCGATCCTGATGCAACAGCGCGTGAGTTGGACAACATCTGCCAGACGGCAGACGCCGCCCGCGCGCTCGGCAAATCGGGCAGCGGCCTGATGATGAATGCAGGCCACGACCTGACGGTTGAAAACCTGCCCGGCCTGCGCCAGGCGGTCCCCGATCTGGCCGAGGTCTCTATCGGCCATGGCCTGACGGCAGACGCCCTGATGCTGGGATTCCCCGAGGCTGTCCGCCGCTACCTGCGGGTTCTGGGCCACGAGATCTGAACGCCCTTTCAGCGCGGAACCTTGACTGCCATCTGCGCAGGCAGGCTATTGTGCCTGCGAAGTTGGCAGTCAATCCCCGTGGAAAGGGCCGCAGATGCAGTTCGCCGAAGATTACAAAGACCGTATCCCGGAGATCACCGGTCTCTTCCGGTCCGTCTTTGCCGCTTCGGAGGGCAAAAGCGAAGGCGATCTCATCGCCAGCTTGGTACAGGAGATGTTTGCTACGACTGCCGCCGGGGATCTGTTTGCGTTTTCAGCCCTGGACGGCGGCAGCCTTGCAGGCAGCATCCTGTTCACCCGGCTCCGCTACGATCAGGACAGCCGCACAGTATTCATCCTGTCTCCCGTCGCCGTTCAGACACAGCGGCAGGGTCAAGGCATCGGGCAGGAACTTATTTCGCACGGGCTGAACGCAATGCGCGGTCACGGCGCAGATGCCGCCGTCACCTATGGCGATCCCGCCTATTACTGCAAGGTTGGCTTCCAGCAGATCACCGAGGCACAGGCCGCAGCCCCCCAGCCTCTCAGCCACCCCGAAGGCTGGCAGGCACAATCCCTGAAAGGCGCGGAGCTGACGCCCTTGCGCGGCCGCGCGCACTGCGTCCCGGCTCTGGACAACCCGGTTTACTGGTAAGTCCCGCGGTACGCTGGCGGCCCGCTCCAGGCCTCATCCAGTAAAAACCCCCGGGGCCGTTGGCACCGGGGGTTCATTTTTGACGCTTGTGGCACAAGCTTATTCAGCTGCTTCCGCCGGGCCTTCCTCCGCCTTTGGCTTGGGCTTGGCCCGCGCGCGGCTGGGCTTCTTTGGCGCTGCCGCCTCGCCGCTCTCGCCCGCGTCTTCTGCCTTGGCCGCAGGCTTGCGGGTGCGGGGTTTACGGGCCGGGGCCTTCTTCGGGGCTGCGTCATCGCCGGTCTCCGGCGCAGCCGCGCTCTGGCTCTCCGGCGTCTCAACCAACCCGCTGTCCTGGCCGTTGCCATTATCGCCGCGCGGATCAATCACCTCGGGCTGCGGCGCGCTGGCCGGGTCGCTGTCTGCCGGCGCAGAGGCCGCCGCCTCGCGCTCCTGGCGCTCCAGCCGCTCGGCGCGCTCGCGGTCGCGCTCGGCCTGGCGCTCGCGGTTCTGGCGTTCCTGCTCCTCGCGGCGCGCCTCGATTTCGCGCTGCGCCTCGTTCAGCATCCGCAGATAGTGCTCTGCGTGCTGCTGGAAGTTCTCTGCTGCAACGCGGTCATTGCCCAGCTGCGCATCGCGGGCCAGCTGGTTGTACTTGTCGATGATCTGCTGCGGGGTTCCGCGCACCTTGCCTTCGGGGCCGGAGCTGTCGAACACCCGGTTGACCACATTGGCGCCATTCGGGCGGTTCCGGTTCGACTTGGAGCGTGAACGTGATTTGGACGATCTCATATGCCTATCATAAGCCTTGAGTTAATGCGCCGTTGACCCTTTGCAGCGCGCCTCAGCGCCGGATCGTTAGCTTTTTTGGGCTTGATGCCGTGGGAAGGCTTGAAAAGCGTTCTCCTCATACGGCTCATCTTGAGTAACCATGTTACGAGATCACAGACAAGGGGGACAATGAAATTTTCTGTGTTTTTTCTGCCGAATCCGCAGCTGTTCGCGCTAAAATCCGCAATTTGAGGGGGAATGCGCCCGCACCACCCGGTCGCGCCCGTCCAGGTCCGGCAACACCGCGATGCCGCTCAAACCCGCGGCCTCCAGCAGCGCGCTGACTGCTTGACCTTGCGTCGGGCCGATTTCCAGCAGCAGCCGCCCGCCCGGCGCGAGGTGCTGCGCGGCGCGGGCAGCGATCTGCCGGTAGGCACCCAGCCCGTCACCGCCATCTGTCAGAGCAATGCCCGGCTCATGCCCGCGCACCTCTGCGGAGAGTCCTTCCATCTCGTCGAGCGCGATATAGGGCGGATTCGACACGATCAGATCGAACGTCCCCTCGACGGCCTCGAACCAGTCTGACTGCCGGATATCGGCGCGCGCCTCGACCCGGTGCAGCACCGCATTGGCGCTGGCCTGCAGGCACGCCGCCTCGCTGATGTCGACTCCCAGCCCGGTGGCCTCCTGCCGTTCGGCCAGCAGCGTCACCAGAATGCAGCCGGAGCCGACGCCCAGATCCAGCACCCGCTCATACGGCTCCGCCAGCGCCGCCTCAATCAGGATCTCGGTCTCCGGGCGCGGGTCCAGCACATCGCGCGACACCTTGAAGCGGCGCCCGTAGAACTCCCGCTCGCCGATCAGATGCGACACCGGCACCCGCACCGCGCGCAGGGCAATCAGCTGCTCATAGCGTTCCGCCACTTCGGTCGCCAGCTCCTCGGGCGCGATCAGCGTCACCCGGCTGGCCTCGATCCGTGCTGCATGGGCCAGCAGCACACGCGCATCCCGCGCCGGATCCGGCACCCCTGCCGCACGCAGCCGTGCCGTTGCTGCCGCCATTGCCTGTGCCGCGGTCTCTGCCATGCTTATTGCCCCATCTCAGTCAGCAGCCGCGCCTGGTTGTCCGCGGTCAGCGCATCGATAATCTCGTCCAGATCGCCGCCCATCACCTGATCCAGCTTGTATAGCGTCAGGTTGATGCGGTGATCGGTCATGCGGCCCTGCGGAAAATTATAGGTGCGGATGCGCTCCGAACGGTCGCCGGAGCCCACCTGGCTGGCACGGTCCGCCGACCGCTCGCTGTCTATCCGCTGCCGCTCCAGGTCATAAAGCCGGGTCTTCAGCACCTGCATGGCGATCTCGCGGTTGCGGTGCTGGGATTTCTCCGAGGATGTCACGATCAGACCGGTCGGCAGGTGGGTGATACGCACGGCGGAGTCGGTGGTGTTCACATGCTGCCCGCCAGCCCCCGAGGCGCGCATGGTGTCGATGCGGATGTCATTTGCGTCAATGTGGATGTCGACATCCTCCGCCTCCGGCAGCACCGCCACGGTGGCGGCCGAGGTATGGATGCGCCCGCCGCTTTCGGTGGCCGGCACCCGTTGAACCCGGTGCACGCCGGATTCATACTTCAGACGGGCAAAGACATTGTCGCCCTTGATATGGGCCACCACCTCCTTGATGCCGCCCAGCTCGGTCATCTGCTCCTCGATGATGTCGAACTTCCAGCCCTGCCCCTCGGCATAGCGCTGGTACATCCGCAGCAGGTCGCCGGCAAACAGCGCCGCCTCATCGCCACCCGTACCGGGGCGGATCTCCAGCATCGCCGGGCGGCTGTCCGCCGCGTCCTTGGGCAACAGCGCCAGCTGCAAGGCCTGCTCGGCTTCCGGTATCGCGGCCTTCAGCGCCGGGATCTCCTCTTCGGCCAGATCCTTCATGTCCGGATCCGCCAGCATCAGCTCGGCCTCTTCCAGATCGCCCAGCAGCTTGCGGTAGGCCGTCACCTGTTCCGCCACCGGCCGCAGGTCGGAATATTCCTTGGCCAGTGCTGCAATATCGCCGCCCCCGGCGCCATCCGCCATTGCGGCTTCAAGATACTGAAACCGCTGCAGGATCTGTTCCAGCCGTTCTTCGGGGACCATAGGTGCGCCTATTGTTGTTCATGTTTTGGCCAAGTGACCCCCATGTGATATGCTAGAGCCATGCGACATGCCAGAGCCCTTATTGCCACAATCCTCCTCACCCTGCCCGGCGCGGGGCTGGCAGACGTGAAGGGACCGGGCGGCAAGACCATCGACTGCTACTGCACCGACAAGTCCGGCGCCCGGGTTGAGCTGGGCGAGCTGCGCTGCCTGCAGGTCGACGGGCGCATGTTCATGGCGCAATGCCAGATGTCGCTGAACGTGCCGATGTGGCGCGAAGTGCAAAGCAGCTGCCTGTCGGCGTCGCTGGAACCGCTGCCGGGCATGTCCGGCGTGCCATCAGACATGCCGCAGCTCTGATCTGGCAGACCCCAGCCCCCCGCACCAACACAGGTAAGGCGGGCAGAAAGCCCTCCGGTGCTGGAAACATCCCATTGCCGCCCTATCTCCCTTGGCATCCCGTTATCCTTTTGAGGGATTAGGCACGGGAGAGAGCGGCCTGTATTACTCTTAGTTCAATTACCATTGCAGGCCGCTCGACGATCAGGCGGCCGCACGTTCCTATTTGGCCTTCACCCATTTTTCTGCCTCGCCGTCGTAGCGGTACGTCACCACAACACTGCCCAGCCCGACCTTAAAGAAAACGTCGATGGTCGCCTCTTCGATGCCAGAGTAGTTCTGGGCCCATTTGGACGTTGCCTCCTCAAGCCCCTTGCAGTGTATCCTTCGCCCATCACCAAGATCGAGAACCGCAATACTCTCCAAAAGGCACCTCCCTCCTTAGCCGGGTTCACTCCGGCAGGCGGCTGACTTGTCCGGCCCGGAGCTGAGCCGGGATTCCGCCGCCAGCATGGAAATCAGGAAAAGCCGATCCGGCCCCTCATCAGACGGACGGGCATTCCTTCCAGTTGTTTCCGCCCTTGCGCTTTCTTCATCCTTCAATGATTTCACAAAGCGCTGCCGGGTCAAGGGTGGCGCGGCCACCGCGCGGCACGCGCGGCTTGCCCTTGACGCGGCAGAAACAAACACAATCGGAAATGCGCCTTCAGGGGCAGCCCTGCACCTGAAGCGCTTCTCAGCAAAAGCCTGCGAACAGGCGAGACCCCGCCCGCACGGTTACTCGCTGGCGGAGGCCTCTTGCGGCGCCTGCGCCATTTCTGCCAGCCAGCCGTTGATCCGCTCCTTGTTGGCGCCCAGGTCGGAGCGACCGAACCGCAGCCGGGCATAGACCTTCAGCAGATCGCCGTCCTGCGCCGCGGTGGTGTAGTCGGGAAAGCCCAGAACCTGGGTGCGGGTGATATAGGTCACCATTCCGTCCGCAGGCCCGCCCGCCAGCACGCTGGTGCGCGGCGCATGGCTGGCGATGCGGTGGAAACGTTCCAGCCCGTCCGGCCCGGTCCGCACCACCCGGAACACGCCGCCGCGGAATTCCTTGTCTTCGCTCAGCTCCGGCTGGGTATTCCAGTCCAGCGGGTCGCTCGGCGCCAGGCGGATGAACCCCAGCCCGGTGACAATGGCGGCCAGCAGCAGCCAGCCCAGCAGCATCAGCCGCTTCATTGCGGTTTCAAGGTCAACCCTTGCCTCCTCCCTGCGCGGCCCTCCCCCGGCCTAACGCTCAGGCCGGACCGCTTATCTTGTTGCCACGCCCGGCAGTACGCACAACAGCTCATAGAGCAGGTTGGCGCCCACCAGGGCGGTGTTGCCCGAGGGGTCATAAGGCGGCGACACCTCCACCAGGTCGCAGCCCACGATGTTGACCCCCTTCAGCGACCGGATCAGCTCCAGCGCCTGCGGCGTTGTCAGCCCGCCGATTTCCGGCGTGCCGGTGCCCGGCGCATAGGCCGGGTCAAGACTATCGATATCATAGGAAACATAGACCGGCCTATTGCCGATATCGCGGCGAATTTCCGCACCCATCTGGTGCAGCTGCCGCCCCCAAAGCTCCTGCGCCGGGAAGTGCTGAAATCCCCAGCCCTGCGCCTCGGCGAAGTCATTGGCGGCATAGCCGGTGCCGCGGATGCCGATCTGATAGGTCTTGTCCGGAACGATCAGCCCTTCCTCATAGGCGCGGCGGAACACGGTGCCATGAGTCTCGCGCTCGCCGAACATCTCGTCGTTCACATCGGCATGGGCATCCACATGCACCAGCGCCACGGGGCCGTATTTCTTGGCAATCGCGCGCAGGATCGGCAGCGTGATCGAATGATCGCCGCCCATCGCCACCGGGATCACTCCGCCCGACAGGATCGCATCATAGCTATCTTCGATGATCCGGAGCGAATCCGGCAGCGAAAACGTGTTGATCGCCAGATCGCCGATGTCGGCAATGTTCAGGCCGTCGAACGGCGCCGCCCCGGTCGCCATGTTGTAGGGCCGCAGCATCGCACTCTCGGAACGGATCTGCTTGGGCCCGAACCGCGTGCCGGACCGCCAGGAGGTGCCGATATCCATCGGCACGCCCAGCACTGCCACATCCAAACCATCCAGCGAGGTTGCCTGCGGCAGCCGCATAAAGGTGTTCGGCCCGGAAAACCGCGCCAGGTCGTTACCGCTGATCGGTTGATTGAAGTCAGTCATAGTCTCTCACGTTCCAGCAAAGTAGGCGGAAAAGCTCCGCCGCCGCATGTCCCGGCAATAGCACCTGCGCCGCCCGTGTCAAAGGGCGGAGACCGCCGCCGCGGCTCCGCCTGCGGGAGTGGTGCAGACGCGCCGCGCCCGTGCTGCAGCGCTAGCCGTTCAACGGCTGCGCCCTCTCCACCAGCCGGGCAAAGAAGGATGCCCCCACCGGCGCGATCTCGTCGTTGAAGTCATACTTCGGATGATGCAGCCCGGCGCTGTTGCCCTGCCCCAAAAACAGGTAGGATCCGGGCCGCACCTGCAGCATATAGGCAAAATCCTCTGCCCCCATTTCCCGGCCGCCGTCCGCCTGCACATTGGCATCGCCGGAAATTTCCTTGGCAACTTCCACTGCAAAGCCAGTCTTTTCCGCATCGTTGAACGTCGCCGGATAGCCGACCTCATACTCCAGTTCCGCCTCGACCCCATAGCTGGCGGCCTGCCCTGCCACGATCTCCTTCATCCGCCGCATCACCATCTTTTGCACTTCGGGGTTAAAGGTCCGCACAGTGCCGTTGATATAGGCGGTGTCCGGGATCACGTTGTCGACGGTGCCGGTGTGAATCTGGGTGACTGAAACCACCAGATCCTCCAGCGTGTGGTGATTGCGGCTGACGATGGTCTGGATCGCCTGCGCCATTCCGCAGGCCGCCATCACCGGATCGCGGGTTTCATGCGGCATCGCCCCATGGCCGCCCAAGCCCTGGACATGGATATGGAAGGTATCCACAGCCGCCATCAAGGCGCCCGGCGTGGTCAGGAAATGCCCCTCCGGCAGGCCCGGCGCATTGTGCAGCGCATAGACCTCGCCGATATCAAACCGCTCCATGATGCCTTCCTCGACCATGATCCGGGCGCCGCCAATGGCTTCCTCGGCCGGCTGGAAGATCAGCGCGACCCGGCCCTGGAAATTGCGCGTTTCCGCCAGGTACTTCGCCGCCCCCAGCAGCATAGTGGTGTGGCCGTCATGGCCGCAGGCATGCATGTTGCCGGCATGGCCGGACGCGTATTCCACCCCGGTTTCCTCCGGGATCGGCAGAGCGTCCATATCGGCGCGCAGGCCAATCGTCGACCCCTCTCCCTGCCCGTTGATGATCGCCACCATTCCGGTCTGCGCGATGCCTTCATGCAGTTCATCAACCCCGAACTCCCGCAGCCGCTCTGCCACGAAGGCCGCCGTCTTGGGCAGGTCCAGCGCCAGTTCCGGGATCTGGTGCAGATGCCGCCGCCAGGCCTTCATCTCCTCGGCATAATCGGCAATACGGTTCACTACGGGCATCGGGGTGGACTCCTGCTCCAGACTCGGGATGATGCATCTGACACCGGAAAAAGAGCAGCCGCAATGCAAGAAACAGACCTGATCCACGACCGATCCGCAGGCATCGAGCGCCTGCTGGAAATCATGGCGCGCCTGCGCGACCCGCAAACCGGCTGCCCCTGGGACATCGAACAGGATTTCGCCACCATCGCCCCCTACACCATTGAAGAGGCGTATGAAGTTGCCGACGCCATCGAACGCGAGGCCTGGGACGAACTGAAGGGGGAACTGGGCGACCTACTGTTCCAATCCGTCTTCCACGCCCAGATGGCAAAGGAAGCGGGCCACTTCACCTTCCAGGACGTGGTTCGGACCATGTCGGAAAAAATGGTCTCCCGCCACCCGCATGTCTTCGGGGATGAATCCCGCGACAAATCCGCGGAACAGCAGACCCGGGACTGGGAGGCGATCAAGGCCGCCGAGCGCGCCGGCAAGGCGCAACAGGGCACGCTGGACGGCGTCGCCATTGGCCTGCCCGCCCTTTTGCGCGCCTACAAACTGCAGAAACGCGCTGCGCGGGTCGGCTTCGACTGGCCTTCGGCCAGCAATGTCATCGCTAAGATCACCGAGGAATGCGCCGAATTGGTCGAGGCCCGCGACAGCCTGTCCCACGCAGAGGTCGAGGAAGAATTCGGCGACCTTCTGTTCGTGATGGCCAATTTGGGCCGCCACCTCGGCGTTGAACCTGAGGCTGCCCTGCGCGCCGCCAACGCCAAATTCACCCGCCGGTTCGAAGGCGTCGAAGCCAAGCTTGCCGCCCGCGGCAAACGCCCCGAGGACAGCGACCTGGCGGAAATGGACGCGCTCTGGGACCAGGTGAAAGCTGACGAGCGCGCCTAAGCACAGCCCTCCTTCATCTTTCCCCAAATACTCAAGCCCCGGCGGCCCTGCCGCCGGGGTCCGCCGGATTCGGGATCAGACCAGGCTCGCCTTTTTCAACGCCGAGGACATCGCCTTGTAATCCTCGATGATCTTTTCCTTCTTCATCAGCTCTTTCCAAAGCTTTTCAGCGGTCTTCTTGTCATCGACCGCGACGTTGACCATCACGTCTTTCAGCTTCTTCACGTCAGTGATGCCCAGCAGCTTGGCCGCCTTCTTGGGATCGCCCATGCCGTTTTCAGCGACGTATTTCTTGTATTCGTCGCTGCCGGTGAACCCCATCACATCCTTGTTCAGCATCTTCACGACCTCATCCTTGCCGGTCGCAATGATCTTCTTCCAATCGCCGCTCTTGAAGTCGCCCTTGTCGGCCAGCGCCTTGGCGGCAAGATGGGTTTTCGAGGTGATGTTGACCGGCTCCTTGCCCTTCTTCTGGTCCATGTAGCGGGTCCACAACGATTCCGGATTTCCCTTATTCTGGGTGAACATGAACTCGTTCAGGCAATAGCGCCGCTTGCAGTAATCCATGTAGGCGGCGGTCATTTTCTTGTCCTTCAGAATATCGCCGACAACCTTGGGCTCTTTGGGCATCTCTCGCTTTCCCCATGCAAATCAATGTGTTTCCGGCCAAACAACGCCGTACCAATAACGCCCGCGATCCGGGCTGAAAAATCACCGCCTGCGCCAGCCGGCCATCCCGCCCGTGACGCTGTGTCAGGCAACTATAGGAAGCAAACGCAACAGCAGCAAACCTCCGCCGCAGAAAATCCGGTGAAATTTGCGCAGACCTGCGCGGCAGTGGTTCAATCCCGGCGCAACTGCGCGTAGTCTCGTGGCTCATGACTACCGGAGGCCCCCATGAGCGCCAGGAAAATCATCATCGACACTGATCCGGGCCAGGATGATGCCGTCGCCATTCTGCTGGCGCTGGCCAGCCCGGAAGAACTCGAGCTGCTTGGCATCACCTGTGTGGCCGGCAATGTGCCGCTTCCGCTGACCAGCAAGAACGCCCGCATCGTCTGCGAAGCGGCAGGCAAGACGGACGTGCCCGTCTACGCCGGCAGCAAGGCGCCGCTTGCCCGCCCGCTGATCACCGCCGAGCATGTGCACGGCCAGACCGGCCTCGACGGGCCGGAGCTGTGGGAGCCGCAGATGCCGCTGGCGGGGGGCCACGGCGTGGATTTCATCATCGACACCCTGCGCAGTCATGCGCCTGGCTCCGTCACGCTCTGCGCGCTGGGGCCGCTCACCAACATCGCCGCCGCCTTCAACACCGCCCCGGACATCATCGACCGGGTGCAGGAAATCGTGATGATGGGCGGCGCCTATTTCGAAGTCGGCAACATCACACCGGCAGCTGAATTCAACATCTACGTCGACCCGGAAGCCGCTGAAATCGTGTTCAGATCCGGCGCGACGATCACCATGATGCCGCTCGATGTGACGCACAAGGTGCTGGCCACCAAGCCGCGCGTCGAGGCGATCCGCGCGCTGGACAGCCGGGTGGGCCATTTCACCGCCGAAATGCTCGACTTCTTCGAGCGCTTCGACGTGGAAAAGTACGGCTCCGAGGGCGGCCCGCTGCATGACCCCTGCGTCATCGCCTGGCTGCTGCAGCCAGCGCTCTTCTCCGGCCGCCATGTGAACGTGGAAATCGAAACCTCCTCCGCCCTCACCCTCGGCATGACCGTCGCCGACTGGTGGGGCGTCACGGACCGCAAGCCCAATGCCCTTTTCATCGGCGACGCGGACGCGGACGGCTTCTTCAAACTTCTGACCGAAAGGCTTGCCCGCCTATGAGCGCCGCCCTGCATCTCGCCAAACCCGAACACCTGGACACGGTTCTGCCGCTGGTCGCCGCCTTCCACGCCGAGTCCGGGCTGGACAGCAGCGACGAGCACCGCCGCGCCGGCATCGAGCCTTTGCTGAACGGCCACCCTTACGGCGCCGTCTACCTGATCGGCCCCACCCGCGCCCCGATCGGCTATATCGTGATCACCTTCGGCTGGTCGGTGGAATTCGGCGGCATGGACGGCTTTGTCGATGAGCTCTACATCCGCCCTGCCGTGCGCGGCCGCGGCATCGCCACCGAAGTGCTGACCGAACTGCCGAAATCGCTGGCCACGGCCGGCATGCGCGCCCTGCATCTGGAAGTCGACCGGGAAAACGAAACCGCCCAGCGGCTCTACCTGCGCACCCGTTTCCAGCCGCGCAAGAATTACATCCTGATGACCAAGGGGCTGTAACGCCGCTGCAAAGCGGCCCGGCAGTAATATAACCGCCGGACCGCTTCCGTTGCTTGCCTTCTTATACCGCTGCTGGTCCCCCCCGGCGGAACACCGCCGCCCGGCAACCCTGTCAGGCAAGTCTGCGCCTGCGGCAGGGGGCAATGCAAAAATTGCGGAACCATCCCCCTGAAGCTGGCGTTATAGTCCCGTCTGCGGCCCGCAAACCGGCCGCCCTGGACCTGAAAATGGAGATACTACATGACTTTCCGCTGGATCCCTGCTCTTGCAAGTTCCGCCGTACTGGGCCTGGGCGCCTGTACCAACATGACCCCGGAACAGCGCACCGTTGCCGGTGTGGCAGGCGGCGCCGCCGCTGGTCTGATCGCCGCCGACGCGCTCAAGGCCGATGATGACTGGCGCCTGATCGCAGCCCTTGGCGGTGCAGCTGCCGGCACCATGGTTGCGCAAAACAACCAGTCCAAGCAGTGCGCATACTCCCGCGGCGACGGCACCTATTACACCGCCCCGTGTTAAGTGAATTCAATCTGGCGCCCTCCCCCGAACAGGGCGCCAGATCTCCGGATGCAGCATGTTGTCAGGCCGCATCCCCGTCATCAGCGCAGTTCGGCACCGAGATTTAACCGTTTAACCGGATCATCCGGTGAAGCAGCCTCGCCGCTGAACGGATAGGTTCCCGGTCCGCTGCATCCCCAAAGTGCCGAAAGAACTGCACAGAGTGCCACTGTGCGCAAAACCCGCGTCGTCATGGCCTGATCCCCTTTCCCGCTGCACGCATCGTGCCGCGTAAGATCAATCTAGCATGACGCCCGCGTGAACGTCTGTGATCCGGGCCACACATGCAACTTCCGGAAGATAAAGGTCGGGCAGGCAGGTCAGATAAACGTGTAATCCCGGAAGGTTGCCGCCTCACCCAGCTTGGCCCCGTCCCGCCCCACCAGCGGCCAGATCACCGCGTTGCGGATCTCGAACCGCCGCCCGGAGGCGCTGATCCGCACACCCTGGTAGTTCTCGATAAAGCCCTTGGCGCGCATCTCTGCAAACATCGCGTCGCGCTGGCCGCGATGCGCGGGTTCAGCTGTCAGCCGCGAGGGCATCGCCGTCAGCTGCTCCCAACTCATCTCCCACAGCTCCTGCGCCGCCAGGTTGCCGTAGGTCAGCACCGGGTCGGCTGCGGTGTTATGCGACAAGACAGGGAATGGCGCGTGATAAAGCGCTTCGGCATCCGCCCCGTTCAGCAGCGACCGGCCTGTCACCTGCGCAAAGCACTGCATCAACAGCTCCGCATGCGCAATTTGAAAGCGGTTTTCCGGTCCGGGTGCCTGCATCTCTAATGCCTCTGAAGAATTTCCTCAAAGGAGCATTAGACTGCCCTCCCTTTTACTTCCAGCCGCTTCGCGTGCGAACCGGCTGGAAGTAAAAGGTAAAAGCCCCGCCAGTCAGGCGAGGCTTTCCGACAGTTTTTCCCGTCAATCTTTTGGCCTGCGGCCTTACTTCAGGATCGAACGGCCCGCGTATTCGGCCACTTCGCCCAGCGCTTCCTCGATCCGGATCAGCTGGTTGTATTTCGCAAGCCGGTCCGAGCGCGCCAGCGAGCCGGTCTTGATCTGGCCGCAGTTGGTGGCAACCGCCAGGTCGGCAATGGTGGCGTCCTCGGTCTCGCCTGAGCGGTGCGACATCACGTTGGTGTAGCGCGCGCGGTGCGCCATATCGACCGCCTTCAGGGTCTCGGTCAGGGAGCCGATCTGGTTCACCTTCACCAGCATCGAGTTCGCCACACCGCGTTCGATGCCCTCGGCCAGACGCGCCGGGTTGGTCACAAACAGATCGTCGCCCACCAGCTGAACGGAGTTGCCGATCTTGTCGGTCAGCAGCTTCCAGCCGTCCCAGTCGTCTTCCGACATGCCGTCTTCAATGGAGATGATCGGATAGTCATTGACCAACGCCGCCAGGTAGTCAGCGTTTTCCTCGGAGGTCAGGGACTTGCCCTCGCCCGCCAGGACATATTTACCGTCCTTGTAGTACTCGGTCGCGGCGCAATCGAGTGCCAGGTAAATCTCTTCGCCGGGCTTGTAGCCTGCTTTCTCGATCGATTTCAGGATGAAGTCCAGCGCCTCGCGGGAGGAACCGATGTTGGGGGCAAAGCCGCCCTCGTCGCCGATCCCGGTGCTGAGGCCCGCTGCCGACAGCTCTTTCTTCAGGGTGTGGAACACCTCCGACCCCATGCGCACTGCTTCGCGGATGTTGTCCGCGGCCACCGGCATGATCATGAATTCCTGAATGTCGATCGGGTTGTCGGCATGCTCGCCGCCGTTGATGATGTTCATCATCGGCACCGGCAGAACCCGGGCCGAAGTGCCGCCGATATAGCGGTAGAGCGGCTGGGTGGTGAAATCGGCGGCTGCCTTGGCCACCGCCATCGACACGCCCAGAATGGCGTTGGCGCCCAGGCGGCCCTTGTTCTCGGTGCCGTCCAGCTCGATCATCGCCTGATCGACCGCGACCTGCTCGGTCGCATCAAAGCCCACCAGCTCCTCGGCAATCTCGCCGTTCACCGCGGCAACCGCTTCCAGCACGCCCTTGCCCATGTAACGGGACTTGTCGCCGTCGCGCTTCTCCACCGCCTCATAGGCGCCGGTCGAGGCGCCGGAGGGCACGGCAGCACGGCCCATGGTGCCGTCTTCCAGGATCACGTCGACCTCGACCGTCGGGTTACCCCGGCTGTCGAGGATTTCACGGGCGTGAATGTCGATAATGGTGCTCATCTGTCCATCCTTGGTTGGGCCTGAAAGCGGCGCGTTTTGCTGCCAGCGTCATACCAGCCGCGGCGGAAATGTAAACCGTCATCGTTATCGCTAACACACCTAAAACCGGCAGGTTAGGGCTAACAAGACGCTGTTTGCGCCAACAGGTCAGAGGATTTCCGCCAGGCGGGACGTCAGGCCGCAGCCGCTGCCGCCCGGCGTGCCCGCCGCGCCAACCGTTGCTCGCGCACAAAGGTGTATAGCCCCGACCCGATAATCAGCGCAGCCCCCGTCAGCGTCAGCGTATCTGGACGCTCGCCAAAGACCAGCACGCCCGCCAGGATCGAGAACAGCAGCCGGGTATAGCGGAACGGCGTCACCGCCGAGGCATCCCCCACCCGCATCGCGGTGACGATGCCGTAATAGCCCAGCACCCCGAACAGCACGCCGCCTGCCATCATCAGGTACTCATTCTGCTCCATCACCTGCGCCTCGCCAGGGGTAAAGGCCAGCAGCAGCAGGCCCGCGGGAACAACCGCCAGAAATGCCTGGAAGCTGACAACGGTAGAGGGCACCGCGCTGTCCATCACCCGCGTCATCAGATCCCGTGTGGCCACCCCCAGCACCGCGATCACCACCAGAAGCGCGGCAGGCTCAAAACTGTCCAGCCCCGGCCGGATGATCAGCAGCACACCGGCAAAACCGACGCAGATCGCCAGCCAGCGCCGCCAGCCGACTTGTTCCCCCAGAAACAGCGCAGCACCCATGGTGATCACCAGTGGCGTCGCCTGAAACACGGCTGCCACAACCGAGATGTCGACCAGCGCCAGCGCCGAGGCAAAGCCCATTGCCGACACCGCTTCTGTCCCCGCGCGCAGAACGGGGCGCAGCCGCCAGGACCGCGGTGCAAACAGATTGTGCCCCTGCATCTTGGCCATCACTGCAAAGACCAGCCCGCTGCCAAGGCCAAGGCAGATCAGGATCTGCCCGACGGGCAAGGTACCGGACAGCTGCTTGATGAACATGTCTTCAAGCGTGAAGGCCGCCATTGAGGCGATGACCAGCAGAATGCCGTGCAGGTTGTTCATGTTCGCGCGTCCCGTACTACAGACCGGCAGCACGCCAGGCCATCCGGGCAAAAAACATCAGTGCCCCGGTGCGGGCAACTCCGTTTCCGCCCCCCTGCTATGACAAGTCGTTACGGTGACCATCAAGACTTCTGATATATGTTAAGGAATGGCGGCTCCCGGTTACAGCCGCGGCATCCCGGCAGTGTCCCGGGTTTTCGCCGCACCGCACCGCATTTTGCACCGTTTTCCGTTTCCATATCCAGCAGGAGACACCCAGATGCCAGACTTCGACCCGCTGAATTCACTGATCAAAACCGCCAAGGACGCCGAGAAGGCGATCGACGAGTTGGGCAAGTCCGCTGTGGATGAGGTCAAGGCGGCCATGCATGATGCCAACAAGGCGGAAAACAAGAGCTATCCTATCGCCTATGAGCACATGAAACGCTCCATTGATGGCAAGGGGAACATCAGCCACGGGGTAAAATCAAAAATCTCGCAGGCCATCCTGAACAGCGCGGAACTGCGCCAGATTGCGGCCAAGCACAAGAAGCCGGTCAAGCTGAAGAACGCGACGATCTTCTTCGTCAAGAACCGCGACCTGGCCAGAACCCTGTATCAAGCGTCCCTTTCCGGCAATCTGACCCCCAAGGGCAAGACGTTCGAATTCGACGGGACGGTGAATGATGTCTATGATTTCCGCTGGGACTGGCTGCCCAAGAAGAAAACCGTCAGAGGGTTCAAGCTGCGCTACGCAGGCAATGCCGCCTATTTGGCGCAGCAAATGAAACTGATGAAATCCTATAAGATCACGGTGCAGATCAAAGGCGAAGCCAAGCTGTAGCCCCGCTTTTTTTTTGCGGCGGGTTCAGACCTTTTTGGCTGGCACCCCATAAAGTTCCAGCCTATGCCCGCGAAGCTCATAGCCCAGCTTGCGGGCGATCCGCTCCTGCAGTTCTTCAATCTCCGGGTCGCAGAACTCGATCACCTCGCCGGTGTTCATGTCGATCAGGTGGTCGTGATGCTCGCGCTCGGCATCCTCATAGCGCGCGCGCCCGTCTCCGAACTCCAGCCGCTCCAGAATGCCCGCCTCCTCGAACAGCTTCACGGTGCGGTAGACGGTGGCAATCGAAATCCCGGCATCCTTCGCGCTGGCGCGGGCATAGAGTTCCTCGACATCCGGGTGATCATCGCTGTCCTGCAGCACCTGGGCGATCACCCGGCGCTGGCCGGTCATGCGCAGCCCCTTGGCTTCGCAGCGGGCGATAATCGTTCTTTGCATCTCTTCCTCGCGGTTTTCTGGCCTTTCTCTTTAACGGATGCATTCTGCGGCGAAAACAGGCTTTTCACCCGTATCAAAGGTTGACAAACGGCTTATCCACAGCCATTTGGCGCCCAGGCATCCCTCCCTGCCGCGTGAGCAGAGGCCAAAGACCGGACGCGCACCCTGCGCACAACCAATGATCCGGGGTCTAGTGATATGCCGCCATTCCCAAGATCACGCGTGGGGATTGCAGAGGCCAGCGGCCTGGCATCCGGCCAGCGCCCGTCTGAGGCCCCTGCCCCACCCCATCCGCGGCTCTGATCCGCGGCACCGGCCTGTGCAATTTGCTTGGCCGCACAAGGATATGAATGTGACTGAATTTTCGACCATGGGCCTGCCTGAGAAGCTCCTCGCACGCCTCAAGGACATGGGTCTCAACGACCCCACCCCGATCCAGGCCCGCGCCATTCCCCATGCCCTCAATGGCAAGGACGTGCTGGGCCTGGCACAGACCGGCACCGGCAAAACCGCCGCCTTCGGCGTGCCGCTGGTGGCGCGGATGCTGGAATACGGCCGCAAGCCCGCCGCGATGACCGTGCGCGGCCTGGTGCTGGCGCCGACCCGCGAACTGGCCAACCAGATCGCCGATACCCTCGAGGGCCTTACCGAAGGCACCCCGATGAAAGTCGGCCTGGTGGTCGGCGGCGTCTCCATCAACCCGCAGATCGCCCGCATCGCCAAGGGCACCGACATCCTGGTCGCCACCCCCGGCCGCTTGATCGACATCCTCGACCGCGGCGCGCTGGACCTCGGCTCCTGCGACTTCCTGGTGCTCGACGAGGCCGACCAGATGCTGGACCTGGGCTTCATCCATACGCTGCGCAAGATCGCGGCGCTGATCCCCGCGGAACGCCAGACCATGCTGTTCTCGGCCACCATGCCCAAGCAGATGAACGAGATCGCAAACTCCTACCTGCAAAGCCCGGTCCGGATCGAGGTATCGCCTCCGGGCAAGGCTGCCGACAAGATCACCCAGTCGGTGCATTTCATCGCCAAGGCCGCCAAGCTGGACCTGCTGAAGGAACTGCTGGACCAGCACAAGGATGAGCGCACGCTGGTGTTCGGCCGCACCAAATGGGGCATGGAAAAGCTGATGAAAACGCTGGACAAGGCGGGCTTCTCGGCCGCCGCGATCCACGGCAACAAAAGCCAGGGCCAGCGCGAGCGTGCCCTCGCGGCCTTCAAGGAAGGCGAAATCAAGGTGCTGGTCGCCACTGACGTGGCGGCCCGCGGCCTGGATATCCCGGACGTGAAATACGTCTACAACTACGAGCTGCCCAATGTGCCGGACGCTTATGTCCACCGCATCGGCCGCACCGCGCGCGCGGGCAAGGACGGCCAGGCCGTCGCCTTCTGCGCCCCGGATGAGATGGACGATCTGAAGGCGATCCAAAAGGTGATGAAGCTCTCCATCCCCGTCGCCTCCGGCCGCCCCTGGGAAGCGATGCCCGATCCGGCAGCCCCCGTAGGCAAACCGGGCGGCCGTCCCGGCGGCGGGCGCCGCGGCGGCAAACCCGGCGGCCAGCGCCGCCGTGGCGGCGGCAGCGCTGGCAACAGCAGCCAGGGCAAACCCCAGGGCGGCAAGCCCGGCAACGCCCAGCGCCGCGGCCAGAAGCAGCGCGCACGCTAACTCTGCCCGTGCTGCTCCGGGTCAAGGACGGCAGAGCCGCAGCGCGCCAGCGCTGTTCATCCTTGACGCGGATCAGCACAATTTACACTCGAATTGGCGCCTAAGGGCACACCTGCCCTTAGGCGCCTCTCAGCAGAAAAAATTCCGCGCTGCGCAGCAGCGCCCTGCCCAAGCCCGCCAAGGGGCCTCTGGCGCAGCCTGAAGCCCCTTCGGGCGCGGGAGACCTCTGCCCTTTATACCGCCCGCAAATCCGCCCAGACCGGCAGATGGTCGGAGGCGATATGCGCAGGCCGCCCCCCATGCACCCCGTGCGCCGCCGCCTTCAGCCGGTTGCAATGGGCAATCCGGTCCAGCGCCCCGAGGGGCCGCAGCGCCGGAAAGCTGGGCCGCGGCGGCAGAAAGGTCAGCGCCGGGGCGATGTGCTCAAGCACCGGGGTGCGCGACCATTCATTGAAATCCCCCGCCAGCACCACCGCCGCGTCATCGCGCTTGGCTGCCCGCGCCAGCGCATGCATTTGTTCGCGCCGTGCCCGCCCTGTCAGCCCCAGGTGGGCGCCGATCACCCGCACCGGGCCCAGTGCGGTCTCCAGCTCCACCCAGACCGCTCCGCGCGGCTCCAGCCCCGGCAGCGCGATATGGCCCTTGGCCCGCAACTGCACCCCGTTGCGGTACAGCACCGCGTTGCCATGCCAGCCCAGCGACCCCGCGCCGCCCAGATCGGCGGCCCGCCAGCCGGTCTCCTCGACCAGAAAATGCGGCAGCGCGGCCGGGCGCGGCGGCAGCCGCTTGTCGGCTTCCTGCAGCACGGCCACATCCGCCTTCAGCCCGGCCAGCACCTGCAAAATGCGCTCCGGCCGCCGGCGCAGGTCCAGGCCGACGCATTTCTGGATGTTGTAGGTGGCAATCCGCAGCGAGTCCGGTGGGGGTGTCTTTGGCATCTGCTTGTCCCGGGTCCTGCCGCAAGTGTGGCCAGATCACGCCCTGAGCACAACCAGCAACACGCCGCAGGCTGCGAATGGGCGGGCCGCCTGCCTCCTCTTAAGCCAGTGGCTCCAGTCACCCTTGAGGATATCCTGGGCCGAATAACCGGATCAGGTGCCGCAGAAGGTCGCCTGCACCACTTCCTCCGGCAGCGGCGGGTGCTGCAGATCGCTGTGCTCCGGCTGGTCCTCGTACGGGGTGGCCAGCACCGCGCTCAGCCGGTGGAACAGCGCATAGTCGCCGGCCACCGCGCCTGCAATCATCTCTTCGATCCGGTGGTTGCGCGGAATGAAGGCCGGGTTCGCAGCGCGCACCACCGTTACGGGATCGGGCTCTCCCTCCAGCCGCGCCTGCCAATCCTGCTCCCAGGTGTCAAAAGCCGCCGGATCGGTGAACTGATCCCGCGCCGAGCCACCGGCAAGGGCACGGAAGGTGTTGGTGAAATCGCTTTGGTTCTCCGCCATCCTGCCCAACAACGCGGTGATCAGCTCCTGATCGCCGTCCCGCTCTGTTGTGATTCCCAGCTTGGCCCGGAACCGCCGCAGCCAGGCCGCTTCGGTCAGCGTGGGCATCGCATGCACGATCTCCGTCGCCTCCTCGACTCCCGCCTGCGGGTCGTCCATCTGCTGGATCAGCGCGGTCGCCAGCTGCGCCAGGTTCCAGACCGCAATCGTGGGCTGGTTGGCATAGGCATAGCGCCGCCCCCGGTCGATCGAGGAAAACACCGTATGTGGGTGATAAACATCCATGAAGGCGCACGGGCCATAATCGATGGTCTCGCCGGAGATCGAGAAATTGTCGGTGTTCATCACGCCGTGGATGAAGCCCACCGCCATCCAGGCGGCAATCAGCTCCGACTGCGCATCACGCACCGCACTGAGCAGCCCCATCGGCCCGTCCGCATCCGGATAATGGCGCGCAATGGCATATTCTGTCAGCCGCTGCAGGCTCGCCTTGTCGCCGCGTGCGGCAAACACCTGGAAGGTCCCCACCCGCAGATGGCTCGCCGCCACCCGGGTCAGCACCGCACCGGGCAGGCCGCCCTCGCGCCAGACGGTCTCGCCGGTCTCCACCGCCGCCAGCGCCCGGGTGGTCGGGATGCCTAAGCTGTGCATCGCCTCGCTCACCACATATTCGCGCAGCACCGGTCCCAGCCAGGCCCGCCCGTCGCCGTTCCGCGAATAGGGCGTGCGGCCGGAGCCCTTCAGCTGGATATCCCGGCGCTTGCCGTCCGTGCCCACCGTCTCCCCCAGCAGGATCGCGCGCCCGTCGCCCAGCTGCGGATTGTACGTGCCGAACTGATGCCCGGAATAAAGCTGCGCCAGCGGATCAGCCCCCTCAGGCACCTGATTGCCGCCGAACACCTCTGCCATCTCCCCGGCCTCACCGGGTGTGATCCCCATGATCCGCGCCAGGTCCTCGTTGAACGCCGCCAGCCGCGGCGCCTTCACCGCCTGCGGCGGCAGTTTGGAGTAGAACTGCCCCGGCAGGGCGGCATAGGTGTTGTCAAAGGGGATCGTGAGTGTCATGGCCCAAACATATGACTGGGATAGAGATTTACCAGCACCAATAAAGGGAGAGCAGCAATGGACGCAGATCAGATCATCCAGCACCTGGGACTGCAGCAGCATCCGGAGGGCGGCTGGTACAAGGAAACCTGGCGCGCGGAGAATGAGGGCCGCCCCACAGGCACCTGTATTTACTTCCTTTTGAAGGCGGGCGAGGCCAGCCACTGGCACCGTGTGGATGCCACCGAGATCTGGCTCTACCATGCCGGCGCGCCGCTGGTGCTGTCGCTGGCGGCCACCGGCGAAGGCCCGGCGCAGGACCACCTGCTGACCCCGGACCTGGCCAAAGGCGCACCGCAGCTGATCGTGCCACAGGGCCACTGGCAGGCCGCCCGCAGCACCGGGGACTACACGCTGGTCAGCTGCACGGTGTCGCCGGGCTTCGAGTTTGACGGGTTTGAACTGGCCGCTCCGGGCTTCGACATCCCGCGCGGCTGAGCGGACCCTTGCGGCGAATCGGCGGGCGGCCAAGACTGCCCTATGCCTACCGCACTGGATCACACAGCCCTGATCAAATCGCTGCCGCCAGAGGCAAAGGCCGCCTTGACGGCCCGTTCCGATGCGGCAGGCCTGTGGCATCTGGCCCTGTATCTCGCCGCCCTCGCCGCCTGCACCGCGGGTATCGCTCTGCAAATACCCCTCTGGCCGCTGCTGATGGTGCCGCAAGGCATTCTGCTGGCCTTTCTCTTCACCCTCAGCCACGAATGCACGCACCAGACACCCTTCCGCAGCAAATGGCTGAATGAGGCCTTGGGCCATTTCTGCGCCCTTGCCATCGCGCTGCCCTTCGTCTGGTTCCGCTATTTCCACCTGGCGCATCACAAATACACCAACGACCCCAAGCGCGACCCGGAGCTGGAACACGGCGGGCGTCCAGCGACCCTGCCGCAGTGGCTCAGATACCTGAGCGGCTGGGGCTACTGGCGCGGCATGGGCGAGACCCTCTGGCGCAACGCCTTCGGCACCATCAGCGCGCCCTACCTGCCCGAACGGCGCTACGCAGATATGCGGCTGGAGGCGCGGGTGCTGCTGGCCCTCTACGCTGCCGCGCTGGTGAGCCTCATAGCGTCACCGCTGATCCTGTGGCTGTGGATCGTGCCGCTCTTGATCGGGCAGCCTTTCCTGCGCGCCTACCTGCTGGCAGAGCACGGTCTCTGCCCATCTGTCGCCAACATGCTGGAAAATTCCCGCACCACATTCACCAACCGGATTGTGCGCTTTCTGGCCTGGAACATGCCCTATCACGCCGAGCATCACGCCTTTCCAAATGTGCCCTTCCACCAGCTGCCAGCCTTCCATGCAATCACTCAGGACCATTTAATATCGACGTCGAATGGATACGGCGAGTTCACAGCTAACTATGTAAGGGAACTGGCCCGCTGACCGGTCCGCCGTCCGCCGTCCGCCGAAATTTCTTCGAAGAAATTTGGCAAGAAACTTCGAAGTTTCTTGGCTGCCAAGTCTCAACGTCACACCCCCGGCACGCTGACCACGCCGCCGCCCACACAGGCACTGACGCCGGTGGTTCCGGGTGCCGAGGTCGGCATCCCGCGCGCCACCCGCACCGCCAGGTGGGCAAAGGCCTGCGCCTCCAGCATGTCGCCGTCCAGGCCGGCGTCCTCCACCGGTTTCACCGGGCAGTCGAGCGACACCCGCAGCATCTCCATCAGCACCGGGTTATGCCGCCCGCCGCCGGTGACCAGCACCACCTCGGGCGGCTCCGGGCAATGCTCCATGCCCTGCGCCACGGCGGCCGCGCACATGGCTATCAGGGTTGCCGCCGCATCAGCATCATTCAGCTCGTTCACCAACCCGACCATCTCGGCAAAATCGTTCCTGTCCAGCGACTTGGGCGGCATTCTTGAAAAATAGGGCTCCGCCAAAAACAACTCCAGCGCACCGGTTTCCACGATGCCGGAGCGCGCCACCTTGCCATCCGCATCCCAGGGTATGCCCAGCCGCTCCTGCACCAGATCATTGACCGGCGCATTGGCGGGACCGGTGTCAAAGGCCAGAAGCGCGCCCGGCTCCTCCGGCCTGTCGAACCGCGGGTCCACATAGGTAAGGTTGCCGACCCCGCCCAGGTTCAGGAAACACAAGGGTTTCTCAGCACTGATGTATTTGGCGCAGGCAAAGTGAAAGAACGGCGCCAGCGGCGCGCCCTCGCCGCCCATCGCCACATCGTCGCTGCGGAAGTCCCAGACGACCGGCTTGCCCAGGTGTTCGGCCAGCGCCGCGCCGTCGCCCACCTGCAGGGTTCCCTGCAGCCGCGGCGCATGGGCCAGGGTCTGGCCGTGAAAGCCGATGATCTCCACATCCCGGAACTCCGCCAGCGCCGCCGCATGGGCCGCGTCGCAGACCGCTGCCGCGGCATCCACCTCCGGCCCCGTCCATTTGCCCAGGCCCGCGCGCAGCACGCTGCGCTCCTCCGAGGAATACTCGCGGTAACTGCTCTCGCCGAACCCGTGAATGCGCGCGCCGTCGGTCACCACCACCGCCGCATCCACCCCGTCTAGCGACGTGCCGCTCATCGCGCCCAGCGCCCTGACCGCACCCGTTTTTGCAATGGCCTTGCTCATCGCCCCTGCCCCTTCCAGAGAACCGGGCCGTCCCGCCCGTTTGCGCGCCACAATACAGCGCATATTTTGCCGGGAAAACAGGTTCCAACCGGCGCCAATGCGATTTATAGGGCATGGTGCAAAACCATAGACCGAGGCATGTTATGACCTACACACCGAAATCGGATTTCGTCGCAGTCATGATGGAACGCGGGTTCCTCGCGGACTGCACCGATTATCAGGGCCTGGACGAAGCCCTGCTGCAAGGTGTGCGCCCGGCCTATATCGGCTTTGACGCGACGGCAAAATCGCTGCACGTCGGCTCGCTGATCCAGATCATGATGCTGCGCTGGTTCCAGAAGACCGGCCACCAGCCGATCACCCTGATGGGCGGCGGCACCACCAAGGTGGGCGACCCCTCCTTCCGCGCCGACGAACGGCCGCTGCTGACCGAGGCGCAGATCGACGACAACATTGCGGGCATCAAGAAGGTGTTCTCCGCCTACATCGACTATGAAACCGACGCGCCGAACAAGGCGCTGATGCTGAACAACGCCGAATGGCTGGACGGGCTGAACTACCTGGAATTCCTGCGCGACATCGGCCGCCATTTCTCAGTGAACCGGATGCTGTCGTTCGAAAGCGTGAAATCCCGCCTCGACCGCGAGCAGTCGCTCAGCTTCCTCGAATTCAACTACATGATCCTGCAGGCCTACGACTTCATGGAGCTGAACCGCCGCTACGGCTGCATCCTGCAGATGGGCGGCTCTGACCAGTGGGGCAATATCGTCAACGGCATCGACCTCACCCGCCGGGTGATCGACAATGAGGTCTACGGCCTCACCTCGCCGCTCTTGACCACCTCTGACGGCAAGAAAATGGGCAAGACCGCCGAAGGCGCGATCTGGCTCAACGCCGACATGCGCTCCCCGTATGAATTCTGGCAGTTCTGGCGCAACACAACGGATGCCGACGTGGGCCGTTTCCTCAAGCTCTACACCGAACTGCCGGTGGAGGAATGCGAGCGCATCGGTGCCCTGCAAGGCTCCGAGATAAACGAGGGCAAGGTGATCCTCGCCAATGAGGTGACCACCCTGCTGCACGGCGCCGAGGCAGCCGCCGCCGCAGAAGCCACCGCCCGCGAGGTGTTCGAAAAGGGCGGTGTGGGCGATGACCTGCCGACGTTTTCCATTGCAGCTTCTGACTTGAACATTATTCCAGGAGCTACTCTGGGTGGTGAAGAAAACCCCATTGAGGGAATGTACTGCTCTGCAGCTACTCTCTTTGTCGAAGCCAAGCTCGCAAAAACAGGCAAGGATGCCAAACGCTTGATTGCGGAGAATGGAGCACTCGTCAACGACACTCCAGTGCGCAAGGATTTTCCTTTTGTGAACGTTGATGAACTTAAGAAACAGGTAAAGCTGAGCGCCGGCAAGAAGCGCCACGCGCTGGTGCGGCTGGACGGCTGAACCGCCTGGCATGAAACGGAAAAAGGGAGCCGCCGCGCTCCCTTTTTTTGCCCGCATGCTCTCCCGCCCATTCCAGCCCCGTCAAAGACGAGTCCTCACGGTTGGGCGTGGCGCCGCTGCGCGGCGCGTCGGCGCTCTCTCGCCCCCCCCTTCAGGCGGCCCCGGGTCAAGGGCCGGCCATGCGGCCGTGCGCAGCACGGTTTACCCTTGAGGCGGGGCTGGCCGGGATACACTCGAAAAGGCGCTTAAGGGCAGTCCTGACCTTAAGTGCCTCTCAGCAAATCATCCTGCCTCAAAGAAACAGCGCCTCCACCAGCGTCAGCACCAGAAACACCGGCACCGACAGGCCGATCGCAATCAGCAGCGCTGCCGCCTTGGTCATCCGCGGGGCGGCGGCCGTATGCCCCATGATATGCTTTGCTTTCTTCATACCAGAAATTAACCATGATTTAGGTTTCCAGCGCGTTAATGGAGCCATGTTCGACAGCGCCCCTGATCCCGAATTGCCTGCCACCGCAATCCGCCCCCAGCCCCGCGCCCTCCAGCAATCGCCGGAGTTCGCCCGCGCACTGATGGCCTGCGGCCAGGACCCGCTGATGCTGGAGGACAAGCTTGTGCTGCAGCGCCGCCTGCCCGGCGGGCTGCGGCTGGCGATGGTGAATCGGGCGGATCTGACTGATCCCGCGCCGCTGCTGGCCGCCATGCGCGAGAACGGCTTCGCCCGCACACCGCTGATCCTGTCGCCGGAGACCCCCGCCCTGCATCTCTCCCGCCTCGGCGCAGTGCCGCTGGTCACGCCCGCTCATGCAGCGATATGGGACCTCAGCGGCGACTTGGACCAGCGCCGCGCCGCGCTGCACCAGAAATGGCGCAACCGGCTGAAGCACGGCGCGGCGCAGAACCTCCGCCTCACCCGCCAGAACCTGCCGCATGACGTGCGCCACTGGCTGTTCCAGGCCGACGCAAAACAGCAAACACTGCGCGGCTACCGCAGCTGGCCCATCGGCCTCACACTCGCCTATGCGCGCGAGAACAAAGGGCAGGCGAAACTCTTCCAGGCGTCTGAGGGCAAGGAAGCGGTCGCCGCCATCCTGATCCTCTCCCATGGCAGCGGCGCCACCTATCACATCGCCCACACCACCGCCCGCGGCAAACAGCTCAGCGCTCATACCCTGCTGCTGTGGGAGGCCGCCAATTGGCTCGCCGCCAAGGGCATCTGCCGCCTCGACCTCGGCCTCATCAATACCGAGGACGCCGCGGGTCTTGCCCGCTTCAAACTCGGTACCGGCGCCAATCTGCACCGCTTGGGAGGCACCTGGGGCTTCTGGCCGCCGCTCGGCCGCATCTTACGCCCGCTGGCACGTCTCGACCACCGCCTGATGGGCGCCTGACACACATCTTGGCCGGCCGCGACGCCCCGTCCCGCTGGACAGGCGCCCGGCCTCTCCATTATATGAACACATGTTCAGATAACCGGGAGGAGCCCCGCTCATGAAACTTGCAGACACCGCAGCCGTCGTCACCGGCGGCGCCTCCGGCCTGGGTGAGGCCACCGCGCGCTATTTTGCCGAACAGGGCGCCCAGGTCACCATTCTCGACCGCGACGCCGAGCGCGGCGTTCAGGTGGCAGATGAAATCGGCGGCCACTTTGCCCAGACCGACGTGACCAGCGAGGAGTCGGTTTCAGCCGCCATCGCCCATGCGGCAGAAAAGATGGGCAAAATCACCGCTTGCGTGAACTGCGCAGGCATCGCCATCGGCGCCAAGACCGTGGGCAAGGAGGGCGCGCATCCGCTGGATGCCTACAAGCGCACCATCGACATCAATCTGGTCGGCACCTTCAACGTGGCCCGCCTGGCCGCTGTCGAGATTGCCAAGAACACCCCCGATGCGGACAACGCCCGCGGCGTGATTATCAACACCGCCTCGATTGCCGCCTTTGACGGGCAAAAGGGCCAGGCCGCCTATGCCGCCTCCAAAGGCGGGGTTGCCGGCATGTGCCTGCCGATGGCGCGCGATCTCGCGTCTTCCGGCATCCGGGTGATGACCATCGCACCCGGCATCTTCATGACCCCGATGCTGGCCGGCCTGCCGGAAGAGGTGCAGCAGCAGTTGGCCGCCGACGTCCCCAACCCCGCCCGCCTGGGCGACCCGCGCGAATACGGCCGCCTCGCCGGCTTCATCGTCGAAATGGGTTACCTGAACGGCGAAGTGATCCGCATCGACGGCGCGCTGCGCATGCGCTGACCTCTGTTGCTGATTGCGGGTCAAGGGCGGCGCAGCCGCCGTGCGCAGCACGGTTTATCCTTGACGCGCAAGCAGCGGCAACCACACTCGAAATGGCGTCTTGAGGGGCACACTTGCCCCTCAAGCGCTTCTCGGCAAACCCCTTCACACCGTGACAGCAGCGGCCCAAGGCAGCACAAAGGTGCTTTGGCGCAGCCAGGGCGCCTGCGGGCGCGGGAGCATTCCGGCAATTGACAATCCGCTCACCCGACCCTTCACTCCCGGTCAGGAGACACCGATGACCAAAACCGAACGGCAGAAGATGCAGGCCGGCGACTGGTACTGTTGCCTGGACAGCGAACTCGCGGCGTTGCGCCATCAGGCCCGGGTTGCGGTGCATCAGCACAATACAGCGCCCCCTGATCCGGCGGAGCACCTCAGCCCAGCCTTGGCAGCGCTCTTTGCTGCCCACGGTGAAAACTGCCTGATAGAGACGCCTTTTCACTGTGCCTACGGCATCAACATCACCCTCGGCAACAACGTCTACATGAACGCGGGCTGCACTATTCTGGACACCGCAGCCGTCACCATCGGCGATGGCACCATGCTGGGGCCGAATGTGCAGATCTACTGCGCCCAGCACCACAAGGACAGGGGGCTGCGGGCCAAGGGGCTGGAGATCGCCTATCCCGTAACCCTTGGTGCAGACGTCTGGATTGGCGGCGGCGCCATCCTGCTGCCGGGTGTCACCATCGGCGATGGCGCGATTGTTGGAGCGGGCGCAGTGGTGACCAAGGACGTCGCCGCAGGAGAAACTGTCACCAGCAATCCCGCTGCGCCGGTAGCAAAACGGTAAAGCCGGCGTCCGCCGCCTTTACGGCCGCTTCACATTTCCTGATGAATTCCAAAGCTTTGCGGCAGCATCTTTGACCAAATGTTTCGCGCGCGAAACATTTGGTCAGGCTCGCTGACCTAACTCAGGAAGCCGCCTCAGCCTCCGGCTTTTTCTTCCAGCTCCAGCCATTCCTCTTCGGCAGCGGCCAGCCTCTCCTGCCGCTCCACCAGCGCCTCGGTGGCCTTCTTGAACTTGACCGGCTCGCGGGTGAACAGCTCCGGATCGCTCATCAGCTCCTGCAGCTTTCCGATCTCCGCTTCCAACCGTTCGATCTCCGCAGGCAGCGCATCCAGCCGGTGCTTTTCCTTAAAGCTGAGCCCGTCCTTGGGCTGGCTTTCCTGCTTCGGCTTGGGCTTTGCGGGCTTCACCTTCTCCGCCTTTTCCACCGCCTCCAGCGGCCCGCGCTGCGCGATATAGTCGCTCCAGCCGCCGGCATAGGCGGTGGCCCGCCCGTTGCCCTCCATCGCAATGGTGGTGGTCGCCACCCGATCCAGGAAATCCCGGTCGTGGCTCACAAGCAGAACAGTGCCGTCGTAGTTGTCCAACAGCTCCTGCAGCAGATCCAGCGTCTCGACATCCAGATCGTTGGTCGGTTCGTCCAAGACCAGCAGGTTCGAGGACCTCGCCATTAGCCGCGCCAGCAAGAGCCGCGCCTTTTCGCCGCCCGACAAGGACCGCACCGGCGCCCGCGCCTGGCGCTCGTCGAACAGGAATTCCTTCAGATACCCAACCACATGCTTGGGCTGGCCGCGCACCATCACCTGATCGGCCTTGCCGGAAATCCCCAGCAAGGGATCCGCGGTCAGGTTCTCCCACAAGGTCGAATCGCCGTCCAACTGGTCGCGGGTCTGGTCGAACAGGGCGATCTCCAGATTGGTGCCCAGCTGCACAGAGCCGGCATCCGGGTCTTCCATGCCCAGAAGCATCTTCAAGAGCGTTGTCTTGCCCGCGCCATTGGGGCCCACAAAGGCCACCCTGTCGCCGCGCTGCACCTTCAGAGAGAAATCCCTGACGATCTCCTTGCCGCCGAACGCCTTGCTCAGCCCCTCGGCCTCGATCACCTTGCGGCCCGACTTGGGGCCTGCCTCCAGCGCCATTTCGGCGGTGCCCTGCCGCTTGATCTGGGCAGAGCGTTCCGCCTTCAGATCCTGCAGCGCCCGCACCCGGCCCATGTTGCGCTTGCGCCGGGCTGAGATGCCTTCCACCGCCCAGCGGCTTTCCGACTTGATCAGCCGGTTCAGCTTGTGGCGCTGCATGTCCTCGTCTTCCCAGACCTTGTCGCGCCAGGCCTCGAAATGCTCAAACCCTTTTTCCTGACGGCGCACCTCGCCGCGGTCCACCCACAGGGTGGCGCGGGTGAGTGCCCGCAGGAACGCCCTGTCGTGGGAGATCAGCACAAACGCCGCGCGGGTGCCTTTGAGCTCGTTTTCCAGCCAGGTGATTGCCTCGATATCCAGGTGGTTCGTGGGCTCGTCCAGCAGCATCAGGTCCGGCGCTTCGGCCATCAGCTTGGCCAGCGCGGCGCGGCGGCGCTCGCCGCCGGAGGCGGTTTCCACCGGGCGTGCCGGGTCGAACTTCAGACCCTCGCCTGCACGTTCCACCTTGTACATCTCACCGGGGTCCAGTTCGCTGGCGGCAAAATCGCCCAGCGTCGCAAACCCCTCCATCTTCGGGTCCTGCTCCATGTAGCCGACGGATTTGCCCGGCGGCACCACGATGTCGCCCTGATCGGCTTCAACAATCCCCGCCATCACCTTCATCAGCGTGGATTTTCCAGAGCCGTTGCGGCCCACCAGCGCCACCCGGTCGCCGGGCTGCACCACCAGATCGAGGTTCGAAAAAACCGGGTCGCCCCCAAAGGTGAGGGAAATGCCGGACATCTGCAAAAGAGGAATTCGTGCCATGCCAGCCAGCTACCCCGGCGGCAAAATCGCGTCAACGCTCCGCTTTCATCTTTCCAAAAATACTCAAAATCACCCGGCAACCGCCCGCAGCAGCCGTTTGCGGGATTCCGGGATTGCTCCGGTTTCCAGACCGGTGAACACATGCAGCGTGTTCATCTGCCGGTCCACCACCGCATGGTCGCTGACCCAGCCGCCCATCGCCAGATAGGTCCGCAACAGCGGCGGCATCACCTGCAGCGCTTTCTTCGTATCCGCCTCCTGCGGCAGCTCCGCCGCATAGCGGACCACCTCAGGCGCCTTCTCCCCCGGCAGCCATTGCACCGGAGCAAGATGCCGCTGCCGCAGCAGCGCAAATGCGTCGAGGTAAGGCGCAGCGGAGGTGCCTGCAAAGGATGAGCAGCCGATCAGCATCTGCACCCCCTGCCCGTCAACCAGGCCCGTCATTGTGCCCCAGGCCAGCCGCAGAATGTCCGGGTCGCGCCATTCAGGATGGATGCAAAAGCGGCCCAGCTCTGCCATCCGGCCCGCAAAGGCCTGCAACGCAGTCAGGTCATAGAATTGCGCCGCATAGCTGCGCACCAGCTCTGCACCGCTCGCCAGCAGCAGCAGCCGGAAACAGCAGACCAGCGCGCCGCCGGCCTGCTCCTCCACCAGCACATGGCTGCAAATAGGGTCAAAAGCATCGCCGTCAGGGCTCGCGGTTTGAAAGCAAAAGGACCGCAGCGCCTGCGCCGCAGCCAGATCCGCTGCCCCCGCCGCCAGACGGGCGCGGTAGCGCCCCTTGCTCAGCAAAATCTCAGGTTCCGCCACCGCGGCCTCCCCGTTTCGGGCTCAGCCATTAGCACAGTCACTGCGGCAAGCCTGTGAAACCGGCCTATTCGTTGTCCAGGAACTGACCCGGGTTGAAGGTGCCCAGGTTGCCCAGCAGCTGGCGCAGGAAGGTGTTGTCCTGCACACCGGAACTGGTCACCCGGCGTTCCAGCGGCACTGCCTTGCCGTCTTCCAGGCTGTAGCGCTCAATCCCCTGCACCACCCCGGCCGCGTCAAAGCTGATCGCAACCAGATCGCGTGCCACCGGCTTGGGCGCTGCCGCGCCATAGTGGCGGAAGCGGGTGGCCACATAGTAATAGCCGCTCTCGTTCAGCACACCGGTCGAGGTCGGGATGCCGATGCTTTCGGCCACCGAATCCCGCGTGTCAACGCCCGGCACCACCTCGGCCAGCTGGTCCGGCGTCGGCACATAACCGTGCTTGCGGTAAACCGGGGCACAGGCCGCAATCGCCAGTACCGCCGCTGCCAGCACCGCGCCGCGCAGCACCCTCTTCGTGTGAAACGTCTTGCCGATCATGACTGCCCCCCAGTCTCCGCTTCGAACTGCGGCTTGAATACGTCTTTGAACCCGATTACCTAATGACCGCTTCCGGTTCAAGAAACGAAAGTTCCCGAATATGTCTGACAGCACCGCCCTGCGGGTCGCGGATCTGCCGCAAAACGCCCCCACAGCCTTTGAAATCACCCCGGACAAGGCAGAGCTGGCCGCGCTGGCCGCGGAACTGGGGGTAAACGCCCTGCGCAAGCTCCGCTTTGCAGGCGAGATCAAGGCCATGGGCAAGAAAGACTGGAAGCTGGCGGGCCGCCTGGGCGCCACAGTGGTGCAGGACTGCGTGGTGACGCTGGAGCCGGTGACCACCCGCATCGAAGAACCGGTGGAGATCACCTACCTGGCCCGGTTCGAGAGCCCGGAAGGCGCCGAGGTGGAAATGCCCGAGGACGACAGCATCGAGCCGCTGGGCACACATATCGACCCGGCGGCGGTGATGGCCGAGGCGCTGGCGCTGCACATTCCCGCCTACCCGCGCAAGGACGGCGCCGAGCTGGGCGAGGCAGTCTATGCCGAGGACGGCGTGCAGCCGATGCGCGACGAGGACACCAAACCCTTTGCCGGCCTGGCTGCGCTGCGCGGCCAGTTGAAAGGTGACGATTGAGCGCAGAATTTTTGCAGCGCAGAAAATCGCCTCTGGCGCCGCCGCCCTGCCTGTCTTAAAAAACAGCTTGCGCCAGCGGAGATTCGCAGTATTTTCGCGCGCTCATCGGAATTTTTGGTTGGACAATGTTTGGGCAGACGCCTAAACGCACGTCAGACTGATCGAACAGAATGCAATCGCGCCGCGGGGCTGCCCCCCAAGGCCCAAACAGACAAAGGTTGAGACATGGCCGTCCAACAGAACAAAGTATCCAAATCGCGCCGCAACAACCGCCGCGCGCACGATGCACTGGTTGCTGCGAACCCGAACGAATGCGGCAACTGCGGCGAGCTGAAGCGCCCGCACCACGTATGCCCGTCCTGCGGCCATTACGACGACAAGGAAATCGTCGCAGCGGCTGACGAGATCGAGATCGACGAGGACGCGGCGTAAGCCACGGACAGGATCCTGATGCCAGGCAGGCTTTCGCATGACGGGTAAACCCGATCAAAATCAGGCAAAAGCCGGCCGTATCATCATTTCTGTTGACGCCATGGGCGGAGACGCCGGCCCCGCAGTTGTGGTGGCCGGCATTGCCATATCTGCGGAAAAGAACCCGGATATCGGGTTCATCCTGCACGGGCCTTCCGAACAGCTGACCTCTCTGGTTGCCAAGAAGCGCGCGCTCAAGGGCCGCGTCGAGATTCGCGATGCCCGCGACGTGGTGACGATGGAGGACAAGCCGAGCCAAGTGATGCGCAACGGCAAGGGCACCTCGATGTGGTCGGCGCTGGAAGCGGTCAAGAACGGCGAGGCTGCCGGCGCTGTTTCCTGCGGCAATACCGGCGCGCTGATGGCCCTGTCGATGCTGCGCCTGCGCAAGCTGCCCGGTGTCAACCGCCCCGCGATTGCAATCCTCTGGCCCTCGCTGAACCCGCAAGGCTTCAACGTGATGCTGGATGTCGGCGCCGACGTGAAGGCGGACGCCGAGGATCTGCTGCAATACGCCCTGATGGGCACCTCCTACGTGCGCAACTCGATGGACCTCGCCCGCCCGCGGGTGGGCCTCCTGAACGTCGGCACCGAGGAGCACAAAGGCCGCGCCGAGCTGAAAGAGGCCTATGGGCTGATTGCGGGAAATGCGGCGCAGGCAAACTATGAATTTGTCGGCTTCGTCGAAGGCAGCGACATTCCCGGCGATGCGGTGGATTTGATCGTCACCGACGGCTTTACCGGCAATGTGGCGATCAAGACCGGCGAAGGCACTGCGCGGGTGATGCGCACGGCCCTGCGCGAGGCGTTCGAGTACTCGTTCCTGTCGAAGATTGCCGCGGTTCTGGCGATGACCTCGCTCAAGCGGCTGTCCAAGCGCATGGACCCGCGCCGGGTGAACGGCGGCGTTTTCCTGGGCCTCAACGGCACCGTGGTGAAATCCCATGGCGGCGCCGATGCCACCGGCGTTTCCGCCGCGGTCAAGCTGGCTTTCCGCCTGGCCCAGCACGGTTTCGCCGAAAAACTGGCGGCGCGGGTTGCATCTGCAGGCGCCCATACCCAAGATAATACTGCTGCCCGCGAGATGCGGACGGCCACTGAAAAAGACTGATATAGGCAGGCAGACGAATGACGCGACGCGCGGTAGTTGTTGGCACAGGACACTATCTCCCAAAGCGGGTGGTTGAAAACGCGGAATTCGAAGCCACGCTGGATACATCGGACGAATGGATCCGCAGCCGGTCCGGCATCGAACGCCGCCATTTCGCCGCCGAGGGAGAGACCACATCCGACATGGCCGCCAAGGCAGCGACACGCGCTTTGGCGGACGCGGGCCTGACGGCTGATGATGTGGACGCCATTGTCGTTGCCACCTCCACCCCGGACCTCACCTTCCCCTCTGCCGCCACCATGGTGCAGTCCAAGCTGGGCATGACCAGGGGCTTTGCCTTTGACGTTCAGGCGGTCTGCGCAGGCTTTGTCTATGCGCTGTCCAATGCCAGCGCGCTGATCGCCTCGGGCCAGGCAAACCGGGTGATGGTGATCGGGGCTGAGACCTTCAGCCGGATCATGGACTGGACCGACCGCTCCACCTGCGTGCTGTTCGGCGACGGCGCCGGCGCTCTGCTGCTCGAGGGCCAGGAGCTGGCAGGCACCAACAAGGACCGCGGCATCCTGTCGACCGACCTCAATTCGGACGGCCGCTACAAAGAACTGCTGTACGTCGACGGCGGCGTTTCGACCCAATCCACCGGCCACCTGCGGATGCAGGGCAACCAGGTGTTCCGCCACGCGGTCGAGAAACTGGCCTCCACCGCCAACACCGCGCTGGACCGCGCCGGCTTGTCTGCAGATGATGTCGACTGGATCGTGCCGCATCAGGCCAACATCCGCATCATCCAGGGCACCGCCAAGAAAATGGGGCTGAGCATGGACAACGTGGTGGTAACCGTGCAGGATCACGGCAATACCTCCGCCGCCTCCATTCCGCTGGCCCTTTCCGTCGGCAAAGAGCGCGGCCAGATCAAAGAAGGCGATCTGATCGTGACCGAGGCCATCGGCGGCGGCTTGGCCTGGGGCGCAGTTGTGCTGCGCTGGTAACCGCGCAGCCCTAATTTCCGCCCGAATTCCCCGGCGCAATTCATTGATATTGACAGGGAAATTCCCAACGCCCTATGCTTTGGCAAACAACGGGGATTGGTATGGGCGAAAAAACACTGACACGAATGGATTTGAGTGAAGCTGTTTTCCGGGAAGTCGGTTTGTCGCGCAACGAAAGCGCGCAGCTGGTGGAAAGCATGCTGCAGCATATGTCGGACGCCCTGGTGCGCGGTGAACAGGTGAAAATCTCCTCGTTCGGGACATTCAGCGTTAGGGACAAATCAGCCCGGGTCGGACGCAACCCGAAGACGGGCGAAGAAGTGCCGATCCAGCCGCGCCGCGTGCTGACCTTCCGGCCCTCCCACCTGATGAAAGACCGCGTGGCAGACGGCAACCGTAAGTAAAACGGGACCAATTGAGCCATGTCGAAATCACCGGACGCCTTCCGCACAATTAGCGAAGTTGCGGATTGGCTGGGCGTGCAGGCGCATGTTCTGCGCTTCTGGGAGAGCAAGTTCACCCAGGTCAAACCTGTGAAGCGCGCCGGCGGGCGGCGCTACTACCGGCCTGCGGATATGCAGCTGCTGGGCGGGATCAGGAAGCTGCTGCACGACGACGGCATGGCAATCAAGGAAGTGCAGGCGCTTCTGCGCGAGCATGGCACTGCGCATGTCGCCGGCCTGTCGCACCCGCTGGACGGCGAGGCTGCTGAAAAACCCGCCCCCGTGCCGCCTGCGGACAAGCTGGGCGGTGACTGGCAGGGCTCGCTGGAACTGTCGGCACAGGCCGCGCAGGAGACGCCCGAAGACAGTTCCGAAGACAGCAATGTGCTCGGCTTCCCGCAGCCCGCCGGTGCGGAAGCGCCGCCGCCTGCCCCGGCCGCCCCCGCATCCCCGAGGCCCGAGGCCGCCGCCGCCCCGCAAATGCAGATGGATCTGGAGCCCGTCGCGCCGCAAAATGGCGCGCCCGCGGAAGAAGACAGCGCAGCTGAAAGCGCAGAAGAGCTGCGCGAGACTGAAGCGGAGCCGGACCCCGGCGCGCCTGTCACCGACAGCCTGCAGGACAGCCCGGCAATGCCGGAAGAGGCGCCCGTTGGAGAGGACGCTTCTGAGCCAGCCTCAGAAACCGCGCTGCTGGATGACCAGCCGGAGGCGGGCGGCCTCGCCCCTGCCTCAGCGCCGGAGCAGCCCGTTGCCGAAGAGGCTGAGGCGGAGACACAGACCGACGCCGGAACACTGCCAGAACCGCCGCAGGAGCCAGCCACTGCAGATGACAGTTTGGCGGCAGAGCTGGCGCCGGAACCAGAGGCCGCCCCGGCACCGGTTGAAGACATTGCGCCGCTGGCGGATCTGGAGGAGACCGCCGGCGCCGCCCTTGCGGCTGAGGCAGAGTTCGCGGAGGACGACAGCCCTGCCCCCGGCATGGCCCCGGCAGAAGACCCGGCGCCTGATGCAGCCGGCACCGAAGCCGGGGAACTGGAACCTGAACTGCCGGCGGAGCCTGGCCCGGCGGATGACACGCTGGCCGCCGCCGCGGGCCTGCAGCCCGAGGAGCCGCTGGCCTTCACCTTTGAAGGAGCAGAGCCCGGTCCTGAGCCCGAACCCGAGCCAGAGGCGCCTTCCGATCCTGCTGCCGCCTTCCCGCCGCATGATCTGGACGAGGCCGCCCGCCGCGTCGACGCGCTGGAGTTCGTCGGCGGCTTCAACGGCGGCGGTGATGAGGCAGAAGACGACGACGGCCAACCGGAAACAGAAGAGACCGATGGGGCCGAGGATGAACCGGCTGAGCTGGAGCCGCTGAAACCGGCGCCCGTGCAAGAGCAGCCCGCCGCCGCCCCTCCCCGGCAGCAGTCCGGCATCCTCACCCTTCTGGCCGCAACCAGCAGCCTGCCGCTGCACGCTGTTGCCGAAATTGCGGCCTGCGCAGAGGAATTGCGGGAGCTGGCGGGCGGCGATTCCTGAACAGGGAACCGGGCCGCCCTTGCGGGAAAACGCGGCAACGCCCTCAGCCGTCGGGATTTTTGGCGGGGCGCGTAAAAAATCTTGCCGCCCCCTCTTGCCCCCGCTGTGAAAACGGTTAGAAGGCTCTTCAACGGGCTATGGCGCAGCCTGGTAGCGCGTCCGTCTGGGGGACGGAAGGTCGCAGGTTCGAGTCCTGCTAGCCCGACCATATGAAAAACGCCCGGGTGTTCATGCACCCGGGCGTTTTCGTATCCGGCGCAAGGCTTTGGCGATTGCGCAACGGGGCCAATTGAGCCAGCATCGCCGCAAAGCCGGCGCGCGGAGGGGGACAGGAAATGACAGGCGTTTTGCCCAGCCAAACCATTGAAAACATGCTGCAGCGCGGTGAGATCACCGTCAGCACCCCGCTGGTCGAAGGCCAGGTGCAGCCCGCCAGCCTTGATTTGCGGCTGGGCAAGGTGGCCTACCGGGTGCGCGCCTCCTTTCTGGCAGGCCAGGGCCGCAGCGTCTCCGACCGGCTGACGGAATTCGAGATGCACCGCATCAGCCTCGATGGCGGCGCGGTGCTGGAAAAGGGCTGCGTCTACGTGGTGCCGCTGATGGAGGGGCTGGCGCTGCCGCAGGATGTCTCTGCCGTCGCCAACGCCAAAAGCTCCACCGGGCGACTGGACCTGCTGACCCGCACCATCACCGACGGCGGCGAAGAGTTCGACCGCATCAAGCCCGGCTACACCGGCCCGCTTTATGCAGAGATCTGCCCGCGCTCCTTCTCGGTGCTGGTCCGCCCGGGCATGCGCCTCAACCAGATCCGGTTCCGCACCGGCCAGGCGGTGCTGTCGGACGCGGAGCTGAAGATGCTGCACGCCGGCTCCCCGCTGGTTGATGGAGAGGCGGTGATCGAGGACGGGCTGGGCTTCTCCGTCGATCTCAAGCTGCCCGGCACCGATCTGGTAGGCTACCGTGCCAAGCCGCATACCGGCGTCATCGACCTGGACCGGATCGGCGAATACGACCCCCAGGAATACTGGGAGGAAGTGCGCACCAAGGACGGCCGCATCATCCTGGACCCCGGCGCGTTCTACATCCTGGTGAGCCGCGAGGCAGTGCATATCCCGCCCGCTTTTGCCGCCGAGATGGCGCCCTATCTGGCGATGGTCGGCGAGTTCCGGGTGCATTACGCGGGCTTTTTCGATCCCGGCTTCGGCCATGACGCCGCCGGCGGCACCGGCTCGCGCGGGGTGCTGGAGGTGCGCTGCCACGAGGCGCCGTTTGTGCTGGAGCACGGCCAGGTCGTGGGCCGCCTGGTCTATGAGAAGATGGCCGAGGTGCCGGAGCAGCTTTATGGCGCCGGCATTGCCTCCAACTACCAGGGCCAGGGGCTGAAGCTGTCGAAGCATTTCAAGACGCCGGCCTGAACAAGCTGAAGGCAGCGCCCGAGCCTCGGGCCGGGTGCTGAAGGCGCCCTTCCCCTTTTGCCGCAGGCAAACCTTCGGATTGACGGGAAGGGTTGAGTGCTGCCCGGCCTTCGGCCAGGCGGAAGATCAGCTGCTTCACCGGCGCCGCGTCAGCGCTTGATGTACAGCTCTTCCTCCAGTTCTGCGCTGACGCCGGCCTGCACGGTGCGCTCCAGATGGGTGGAGAGCGTCATGTAGGTGCGGGTGCCCCGCACCCCTTCGACGTCATAGATACGGGCCAGCAGCCCCTCCAGCGCATGCGGCGAGGCCACCCGCACCTTAAGGATCAGGCAGGTGTCGCCGGTGGCGGTGTGGATCTCCTCCACTTCCGGCCAGGCTTCCAGCGACAGCAGCTCTGCCGTCTTGCCCCAGCCCACCGTGTCCACATGGATGAAGGCCAGCATCGGCTTGCCCACCGCAGGCCCATCCAGCTGCGCCACCGTCGCCCGGATCGCGCCGGAGGCTCTGAGCCGCTTGACCCGTTCATGCACCGCGGGCGCCGACAGGCCCACCTCCTGGCCGATGGCCGCGTAGGACAGCGTCGCATCGACGCTCAGCGCGCCTAATATTTTTCGGTCCAAAGCATCCAGAACACGGGCGGCCCCGCTGTTCCTCCGAACCTCATCTGTTTTTTCCCTGACCATTTCCGCCTGCCCTTCACAGAACCTCATTCAGCACATAGCAAAGATACCTGAACATTCTTCAAGGTAAACCCATGCGAACCCCGATTCTGATCCTGATGAGCGCGATTGGCGTGATTGGCGCCAACTCCCTGCTGCTGTCGCCGGTGGTGACGGCTGTCAGCGAAACCCTGAATGCCTCCACGGCAGAGGTGATGCGGGCCGCCAGCGCCTATGGCCTGGGGGTTGCGGCGGCGGCATTGCTGCTGGCGCCGCTGGGCGACCGGATCGGCGCCGGTCGAGTGATGCGCGCCGCCCTCCTGCTGCTGGGGGCCGGACTGGGCGCCAGCGCCGCGGCACCGGATGCGTGGTGGCTGATGGCGGCACAGGCGACCTGCGGGCTGGCCGCCGGGGCTGCCCTGCCCTCAATCTACACGCTGGCGATGGTGATTGCCCCCAAGGGGCGCGAGGCGCGGGTGCTGGGCTATGTGCTGGCTGGATGGACCGTGTCGATGGTGCTGGGTGTCAGCGTTAGCGCCTGGGCCACCGACGTGGCAGGCTGGCGCGCGGTCTACGGCACGCTGGCGGGTGTTGCGCTGCTGCTGTGGGCCGCCTCCGCTTCGCTGCGCGCCGCAGGCAGCCCCAGCGGCCAGGTCACTTCGCCGCTGACGGCGCTGCGGGTGCCGGGGATCTTCCGCGGCCTGCTGGCAACCGCGCTGCTGATGATGGGGTTTTACAGCAGCTATTTCTTCACTGGCGCCCATATCACCCAGTCGCTTGGCCTCAGCACCACCCAGGCCGGTCTGTTGCCGCTGTTCTACGGCATCGGCTTTGGCCTCGCGGTGCTTCTGGATCCGCTGCTGGACCGGTTGGGACTGGCCCGCGCCACCGCACCGGTGCTGCTGGCGGTCACAGCAAGCTACCTCTTGATGATGGCAGTTGCGCCGGAGTACCTGCTGCTTTTGGGCGCCGCTCTGGTCTGGGGTGTGTTCCAGCATCTTGCCCTCAATCTGCTGGTGGCGCGGCTCACTGCTCTGGATCCGTCGCAGCGCGGCGCCATCATGGGTCTTTACAGCACCGTCACCTACCTCTGCGTCTTTGCTGCGCCCTTTGCCGGCGGGCAGCTGTTCGCCGCCTGGGGACTGGCGGGCTGCCTGGCGTTGTCATCGCTGCTGGCGCTCAGCGGCGCGGCAGAGGCGCTTGGCCTCCGGCGCCAGCTTGACGCGTTGCCTACCAGCGCCCCGGTTTGATCTTGGGGATGCGCGATGTTGCACTGCGCAGCTTGCGCTGCGGGCTGGGGCCAGGACCGAATCCCGGTGCCGGCCCTTTGCTCTTGCCCAGGCGCTGCGCGCCCTGCTGCGCGGCGCGGCGCAGCCCGGCATTGACCGCGCGCCCGATCAGGCGGCGCAGCACCATGCGGATGATCCAGTTCGCATTCATGGCCTCAAACCCTCCCTGCTGCCGCCAGCCACAATGGCAGCGGATTGCGGCAGTTTCCGGGCGCCAGGGGCAGCGGGTTATTCCTCGAACAGTTCCGCCTGTTCTTCCGCCTCGTCGTCCTCGTCGCCGCCCTGCCCCAGCGGCAGGCTGCCCGGCGGCGGGCGGTTTTCCAACAGGCCCGCGGCGCGCAGCTCCTTCAGGCCCGGCAGGTCGCGGGCGCTTTCCAATCCGAAATGGTCCAGGAAATCCGGCGTCACCACAAAGGTCACCGGGCGGCCCGGCGTCATCCGGCGGCGGCCCAGGCGGATCCAGTCCATCTCCATCAGCTGGTCGATGGTGCCGCGCGACACCGACACGCCGCGGATCTCCTCGATCTCCGCCCGGGTCACCGGCTGGTGATAGGCGACGATGGCCAGGGTTTCGATGGCGGCGCGGCTCAGCTTGCGCAGCTCGGTGGTTTCCTTCTGCATCAGGAAGCCCAGATCCGGCGCGGTGCGGATCGCCCAAGCATCGCCCAAACGCACCACCCGCACGCCGCGCCCCTCATAGCGCTTGCGCAGATGCTCCAGCGCCTCGCGCGGGTTGCAGCCATGCGGCATCCGCCCTTCCAGGTCGCGCAGCGTCACCGGCTCGGCGCTGGCAAACAGCACCGCTTCCACCATCCGCTCCTGCTCCGCCATCGGCGGCGCGTCGAACAGCGTGTCATTGTCCTCGCGGACGGGGGCGCCCTGGCCGTGGCCGTCCATGATCTGGTCTTCCATCAGCTATCCTCGTTCAGGCTGCGCAGCTGGATCGGCGCAAATGTTTCGCTCTGGCGCAGCTCGGCCTTGCCTTCCTTCACCAGCTGCAGCGAGGCGGCAAAGGTCGCCGCGGTGGCCGACCGCCGCTTGACCGGATCGCTGTGCCAGCCATCCGGCAGATAGCTGATCAGGTCGGTCCAGTCGCCGGTAAAGCCCAGCAGGTGGCGCATCCGGTCCAGCGCCTCCTCCATGGTGAAGACCGAGTCGCGATCCATCACGAAGGGGCGGAAATCCTCCTTGGTGCGGATGCGGGCATAGGCCTGCATCAGGTCCAAGAGGTTGGCGGTATAGGTGACGGTCTTGATCCGGGCGACACTCTCTTCCTCACCGCGGGCAAAGAAATCGCGGCCCAGCCGGTCGCGGCCCATCAGCCGCGCGGCCGCGTCTCGCATAGCCTGCAGCCGTTCCAGCTGGAACGCCAGGTGGGCCGCCAGTTCCTCGCCCGACGGCCCCTCTTCCTCAGGATCCGGCGGCAGCAGCAGGCGGGATTTCAGGAACGCCAGCCAGGCCGCCATCACCAGATAGTCGGCCGCCAGTTCAATACGCAGCTCCTTGGCCTTCTCGACAAAGGCCAGGTACTGTTTCGCCAGCTCCAGCACAGAGATCCGGCGCAGGTCCACCTTCTGGGTGCGCGACAGCGTAAGAAGCAGGTCGAGCGGCCCTTCGAACCCGTCCACATCCACGATCAGGGCCTCGGCCGCCAGCCGTTCCTCTACCGATGTGTCCTGATCTGAAAAGAGTGTCTGCTCAGCCATAAACCTGTCCGCCCATGAGGGCGGCAAGTTCGTCTTCGGCAGCCTGAATGTCAAGGTCTGCGGGCGGGCGGCGGGTCTCCAGCGCGGCCTCTGCGCGGGTCTGTGCCGCTGCGGTCATGGCGCCCGCGGCCTCTGCCACGGCAATGCGGTCAGCCAGCGGCGCATTGCACAGCAGGACCACGTCGCAGCCCGCCGACAGCGAGTCCCGCGTGATGTCCGCCAGCGATCCCTGCAGCGCCTTCATCGAGATGTCATCGGTCATCACCAGCCCGTCAAAGCCGATCTGCTCGCGGATCAGCTGCATCATCACCGGCGAGGTGGTGGCGGGCCGGTTGTCATAGGCGTCATAGACCAGATGCGCGGTCATCCCCAGCGGCAGATCGTTCAGCGCCTTGAAGGCGGCGAAATCGCTCTGCTCCAGAGTGCGCGGTTCCGCGTCCACATGCGGCAGGTCCATATGGCTGTCGGCGGTGGCGCGGCCATGGCCGGGGATGTGCTTCAGCACCGGCAGCACGCCGCCGTCCAGATGCCCCTGCGCCACCGCGCGGCCGATGGCGGCGACGGCCTGGGTGTCTTCGTCATAACAGCGGTTCTTCAGGAACTCATGGGTGTCCGCGCAGGCGACATCGGCAATCGGGGCGCAGTTGCTGTCGATCCCAAGACCGTGCAATTCGTGCGCAATCAGCCGGTAGCGCAGATACATGGCGCGTTCCGCGCCCGCGCCTGCCCGCTTCACATGTTCCAGAGGCGGCAGCCATTCCCGGGCCAGCGGTTTGCGCAGCCGCTGCACCCGGCCGCCCTCCTGATCGATGGTGATGGGACACTCGCGCCCCACTGCCTCGCGGAAATCGCCGCACAGGGCGCGCACCTGTTCCGCGTCTTCGATGTTGCGGGCAAACACGATGAAGCCAAAGGGGTCGGCGTCGCGGAAGAACGCCTTTTCATTTGCGCTCAGGCGCAGGCCGTCGGCGTCAAGAATGGTGGCTCCGTAAGTCATGATGGACCTCTGCAATGCCCCTGGCTGTGTCTCGGAAAGGACTGCGCCCGCCCCGTGGGGGGCGGGACGGGCGCTGCCCGGCTTGGCGGCCGGGCGGAAAATCGGATCGGCGGAAAGCTTAACGGGTGGTCACCGGAATGCAATCGGCATTGCCCGCGACCAGCGCCGAACAGAACCGGCGCGCGTCCGACAGCCCGTCAAAGCCCATCGCCCGCAAGCGGTAGAAGGTGCGGCCGCCGCTTTCGGCGCGCTGGATCACCCGCTGCTTGGCTTCCAGGTAGTCCGGGAAGCGCGACCGGATGCGGTCCCATTCGGCGCGCGCCACTTCCGGGCTTTCATAGGCACCCAGCTGCGCCAGCCTGGTGCCGGCCGGGAGGGCAGCCGGATCCACATCCACGGTGGCGGCCCGCGCTGCCGGTGCGGCTGCGGCCGGAGCGGGGCTGAACCGTGCCGGCCGGGCCGAGGGCCGCAGCGAGACCTTGACGCCGGGCGCGTTCAGCAGCGCCGGAGACGGCGCAGCAGCGGCCAGGGCCGGCTGCAGCGGTTCCGGCTGCACGATCGCAGGCGCTGCTGCCGAGGCGGGCACCGCAGCCGAAAGCGTCTCCGCCTCGCGCGCAAGCTCCGCGACCAGCGCGTCAATGTCGCCGTTCTGGAAAGAAGCCACCGCCGCCTCGCTGACCGCGGCGTCCGCCCCCGGCGCCGCCGGTATGTCCGGCTCCGCCGGAGCGGATGGCAGCGCGGCAGCTTCAACGGCCGGCGCGGCTTCGGCTGCCAGTTCCGGCAGCGGCTTGTCATCTTCGGTAAGTTCAATGGCCGGCGGCGCCAGGGTCAGCCGGTCGGCCGGCGCCGCGGCGCTGCCGCTGGCGGCCACGGCGTTCACCGCCAGCCCCTGATGGTCGGCCTGCGACCCGCCCGGGTTCTCCGGCTGCTCGCGCATCGGGCCTTCGGCGGCCCGCACCACCGGCACGCCGCTCACATCGCGCATCACCAGCTTGTAACCCCAGAAACCGACGCCAGCCACCAGCGCGATGGAGGCCGCCGCGCCCAGCACGCTCAGCGCTTTGGAAAACCGCGCCCGCAGCCCGGCTGGAGCAGCGGCATAGGCGGCGTAGCCGTCATCCTCATAGCCCTGCGCGTCCGGCTGGTAGCCATAGGCGGGGTCGGCGTAGCCGTAGTCCGGCTCGGCACCAGGCCCGGTATACTGCTGTTCTGCATACTGCTGATCGGAGTACTGCTGCCCATAGGGGCCGCCAGTTGCGGTGTCCTGCTGCCGGCCACCGCCCTGTGTATAGGCGTGCCCCTGGCCCGCCTGCGCAAAATACGCCATTGTCCGCCTCACTGCCCAGATGGCGGCGCCTTCCGGCACCGCGCTCCCAGGTCTCTTGAACTGCCTCAATCCGGCGGAATGCGCGATTTATGTCTGCAGGGGCTTGCGCCCCTTTGGTTATCGCATCTCTTCTGCCGGTTTCACGCCAAGAATACCAAGACCTGCGGAAATGACAACGGAAACGGCCCGCGCCAGCGCCAAATTTGCATGTGTTGCCAATTGGCTGCTTTCGTTAACAAAACGTAAACCTTCATTCGATTTGCCCAAGTGATAGAGCCCGTGCAGCTCGGAGGCGAGGTCGTAGAGGTAGAAGGCCACCCGGTGCGGCTCATGGGTGCGGGCGGCAATTTCCACCTGGCGCGGCCATTCGGCCAGCTTCTTGGCCACTGCCAGCTGCGCCGGATCGGCGATCAGGCTGAGGTCGGCAGCGTTCAGGGTGGCGTCATCCGCGGCAATACCCTGCTCCTCCGCCTTGCGCAGGGTCGAGCAGATCCGCGCATTGGCGTATTGCACATAGAACACCGGGTTGTCCTTGGACTGCTCCAGCGCCTTGTCGAGGTCGAAGTCGAAGCCCTGGTCGTTCTTGCGCGTCAGCAGCATGAAGCGGGTGACATCGGGGCCGACGGCATCGACCACATCGCGCAGGGTGACAAAGGTCCCTGCCCGCTTGGACATCTTGAATTCCTGGCCATCCTTGAACAGCTTGACCAGCTGGCACAGCTTGATGTCCAGCGGCACCTTGCCATCGGACAGCGCCGAAACCGCCGCCTTCATACGCTTGACATAGCCGCCGTGGTCGGCGCCGAAAATATCGATCAGCTCGTCAAAGCCGCGCTCCACCTTGTCGTAGTGATAGGCGATATCCGGCGCGAAATAGGTCCAGGAGCCATCGGATTTCTTCACCGCCCGGTCAACGTCGTCGCCGTGATCGGTGGATTTGAACAGGGTCTGCTCGCGCGGCTCCCAGTCGTCGGGCTTCTTGCCCTTCGGCGGCTCCAGCACGCCCTGATAGATCAGCCCCTTGGCTTCCAGGCTGGCCAGCGCCGCCTCGATCTTGCCGGTGCCATAGAGCGACTTCTCGGAATAGAACTTGTCCATCTCGATGCCGAGCTGGGCCAGATCCTCGCGGATCAGCGCCATCATCGCATCGGTAGAGAACTCGCGCACATCCGCCAGCCAGACCTCTTCCGGCTGATCCAGATAGGCATCGCCCACCTTGTCCTTCAGCGCCTGCCCCACCGGGACCAGGTAGTCGCCGGGATAGGTGCCGTCGGCAAAGGCGATCTCCTGCCCGTGCGCCTCCAGGTAGCGCAGGTAGACAGAGCGCGCCAGCACATCGACCTGGCCGCCGCCGTCGTTGATGTAATATTCGCGGGTGACGTCATAGCCGGCATAAGCCAAGAGCGCCGCCAGCGCATCGCCGAACACCGCGCCGCGGGTATGACCCACATGCAGCGGCCCGGTCGGGTTGGCGGAGACATATTCCACATTGACCCGCTTGCCTTCGCCCATGGCGGAGCGGCCGTAATCCGTGCCTGCGTCCAGGACCGATTTCAGAACCCCCTGCCAGATCACCGGCGCCAGCCGCAGGTTGAGGAAGCCGGGGCCCGCGACCTCGGCGGAGGTGATCCGCTCGTCCGCGGCCAGTTTCGCGGCCAGCGCCTCGGCAATGTCGCGCGGCTTCATCTTGGCAGGCTTGGCCAGCACCATCGCCGCATTGGTCGCCATGTCGCCATGGGCGGCATCGCGCGGCGGCTCCACCGCCACATTGGCAAAATCGAGCCCTTCGGGCAGCGCGCCTTCGCCGGTCATGGCGGTCAGGCTGTCAATCACAAGCGAGCGGATATCGATAAAGAGGTTCATATCTGGCGTCCCAACTGTTCAGCACTGCGGATACCGGGGGCCAGAGGCAGGGTCAACAGGATTGCAGGGGATGCCCGGGGCCTCGGGCCGGCGGCGCCGGAAAATCCGGATTTTCCGGCCTGTTTTCCGGCTGAAGCAAATTGCGCCGCTGCCGCGGCGCCGGCCTCACAGCCCCGTCTCACAGCACCGCGGTGCGGTCTTCCAGGATCTTGCCCCAGGTGAAGATCTCGTAGGAGCGGAAAGCGGGCACATAAAACGGATCGCCATGGATCAGATGCTCCACCTCAATCCGGTCCTCGGCCTCGACAATCCACAAGGCGCCGCAGAAGTCGCCGTCGGTGTCCGGCTTCAGCCCGCCGCCGATGCGCAGCTCGGGATGATCCTCGACATAGGCCACATGAGCATCGCGCCGGGCCCTGTCGGCGCGAACATCCATCATCGCGGGCGCGTCGCGGAACAGCACCGCCCAGCGGGTCAGCGCCGGGGCGGATTTGGAGATTTCCTGAGGTGCGGTCATGACAGCATTCCCTGAACGGCAGAGGCGGTGCCCCATTCGGTGATCCTGTAGGTGCGCAAGCTCGCCACGTAATAGGGGTCCTGCAGGATCAGCCGCTCCACATCCTGGCGGGTCTCGGCCTCCACATTCCAGATCGCGCCGGGGAAGTCCTGCATCGGCCGCATCGCCAGCGCGCCGCCGATCTGCAGTTCGGGCCGCGAGCGCACAAAGGCGATATGCGCCTCGCGCCGCTTCTTGTCGCTGCGCACCCGGTCCATGTCGGGCTTGTCCGTGAATGTGACGGTCCAGCGTGCCATGGCTTTCCCCTCGTTATGCCTCCCTTCGCGGATACCGCCGATGCCCCGCGGCATCATAGGGCCAGATCATAACACGGCTTACGGCCAATTTGCAGCGCGATGCAGGAACCGGGGTGCGGACGACGCTCCCGCTCGCAAAGAACCCCGGACTAGGCCGGATGCCCCTGCGACTGCTTTGCCCCGTCGCAGATTTCGTACCATCCGGGCTTCTCACCCACGAACTCATGGAAGCTGTTGCGAACCTCCAGCGCCCCGTCCAGCGCATTTGCGGCGATCGGGAAGCTCTCTTCCTCAGACAGGATCTCCCCCAAGGAGCTGCCGCAGATCCGGCAGAAGCAGCGGCCGTATTTATAGGGCGGCGCGGGCTGGTACAGCGCCACCTCCTCCTTGCCCGCAACCCAGCGCAAATCGCCCTTTTTCACAAAGACGATGGTGCTGGCTCCGGCCTTGCGGCAGCGCGAGCAATGGCAGGTGCCCATCAGCGCAGGCTGCGCCAGCAGCTCAAACATCACCGCGCCGCAGCAGCAGCTTCCCTTAATCATTGCAGCACTCCTCCCTGCCAGTTGATGCCAGAGAACATTAAGCGAACATTTACCGCCAGACAAGCCGCCGCAGGGCGTTGCGCGAAGGCCCGCCGCAGCGCACGCCCCGCTTGCGCGGCCTTAACCCCAATCTGCGATTGTCACTTCCGCTGCAGCACACCGCGCGGGTCTGGCACCCCGCGCGCATGAGGAGACCAGGCCCCCCAAGACCACCTCCACAAAAGGTGCAGGGGCGTCTGACGGATGAAGCTTTTGACCGGACCCGGGGCGCGCTGGCGTTCCGGCCCTATCCTCCGCCCCCGTTGGCGGCGCCGCCATCTTTACCCGGCCACTGAACGGCACATGTGAAAGGAAAGAAACAGCAGCCGAAAACCCTTACACCTCGACTTTCACCCCGATCAGCCGCTCATGCAGCTGCAGCGCAAATCGGTCGGTCATGCCGGCGATATAGTCGGACACGATCCGCGCCAGCGCTGTGCGGTCCTGTGCAGCCGCGATTTCGGCGTGCCAGCGCTCCGGCATGTCCTGCGGATTGTCCAGGAAATAGGGAAACAGCGCCTCGACCACCTTGGCGACCTTGGCGCGCTTCTCCATCACCGAGGGCGCCCGGTACATGCGGGTGAACAGGAAGGCGCGGATTTCCTTCAGCCCCTCCCAGATCTGCGGCGAGAACTGCACCACTGGATGATCCAGCGCCCGCACCTCCTCGACGCTTTGCACGCCGGTGTCCGCCAGCAGGCTCCGGGCGGTGGAAATCACATCCCCCACCATCACCCCGAAAAACCGCCGCAGCGCCTCGTGCCGGCGGCGGTTCGGGTCCAGGCCGGGATAGAGCCGGTCCACCTCGCCATAGGCCTGATCCAATAGCGGCAGCCGCGCCAGATCATCGTCGCTGAACAGACCGGCCCGCAGCGCATCATGCAGGTCGTGGTTGTTATAGGCGATGTCATCCGACAGTGCCGCCACCTGCGCCTCGGCGCTGGCGTGGGTGTGCAGTTCCAGGTCGATGGCAGCATTGCATTCCGCCAAAGCCCAGGGCAGCTCCCCCACCACCGGGCCGTTATGTTTGGCAATGGCTTCAAGGGTTTCCCAGGTCAGGTTCAACCCGTCGAATTCAGCGTAATGGCGCTCCAGGCAGGTCACGATGCGGATTGCCTGGGCGTTGTGATCAAAACCGCCGTAGGGCTCCATCAGCGCGTGAAGCGCATCCTCGCCGGTGTGGCCGAAGGGCGTGTGACCCAGATCATGCGCCAGCGCCACCGCCTCGGTCAGTTCCTGGTTCAGCCCCAATGCTCCTGCAATGGTGCGGCCCACCTGCCCGACCTCGATGGAATGGGTCAGCCGGGTGCGGTAATTGTCGCCCTCATGCTCCACGAAAACTTGCGTCTTGTGCTTCAGCCGCCGGAAGGCGCTGGCGTGGATGATCCGGTCGCGGTCGCGCTGATAGGGCGAGCGGAAGGAGCTTTCCTCCTCCGGCACCTGCCGCCCGCGGCTGCGGTCCGGCATCGTGGCATAAGGTGCGTGCAATTCAAATCTTTTAACCAAAGCCAGGGCTCCACATCTTGCCGCTTGAATTGCACCTTTCTATATAAAGCTTTGCACTGCAACCTACGCCCATGGAGAAACCCCATGAACCTGCCTCCGAAAGTCACCGACCGTGCCTTTGCCCGGCTGGCCGAGATCGGCGCCGCGGGCCAGGGCCAGGCGCTGCGGGTCGCGGTGGAGGGCGGCGGCTGCTCCGGCTTCCAGTACGAGATCGCGCTGGATGAGGCCAAAGAGGACGATTTGGTGCTCGAAGGCAAGGGCGAAAAAGTCGTGGTCGACAGCGTCTCCCTACCGTTTCTGGAAAACGCAGTGATTGATTTCACTGAGGAACTGATCGGCGCGCGGTTCACCATCGAGAACCCCAACGCCACCTCCAGCTGCGGCTGCGGCACCTCGTTCTCGATCTGACCCCGCTTTTCCGATGCGGAAACGGCCCGGAAAGCGCCTGCTCGCCGGGCCGGAATTACCGCCTGTGTCCAGCGCCCCTTGCGGAGCGCTGCGGATCAGGGCTCAGGTGCTACGGATCGGTCCGCAGCCGCCCGGCGCTGCGCAGCCGCGGCATCGCCGGGGCAAACTGATCCCAGACCAGATAAAGGCCGGAGGCAATCACGATGGCGCCGCCGAGATAGGTGGAGGCAGGCGGGAACTCCCCGAAGAACACCGCGCCGATCACCGCCATCCAGATGAACTGCAGGTTCATCAGCGGCGTCACCGCATACGACGCCAGCAGCCGCAGTGCCACTACCAGCAGCCAGCGCGCCCCGAACAAGAGGAACGCATAGGCCGCAGCCCAGGCCACATCTGCCAGCGGCATCGGCAGCCAGACAAAGGGCAGCACCAGCAGCATCGCCGCGCACAGGGTCAGGTTCGGATAAAGCACCTGCGCCAGCGCGTTGCTTTCATAACGCCCGATAAACCGCGCCATGGTCATGGAAAACGTGCCGGAGACCACCGCGCCAAATGCAATGATGTGGCCCCAGTCCGCATGCGCCCCGCCGTCGTTGTGGGGCAGCAGGAAAAGCACCCCCGCAAATCCCGCCGCCAGCGCAATCCAGGCCGCCGGGCGCACCGGCTCCTTCAGCACCAGCCCGGACATCGCGCCTGCCAGCAGCGGCATCAGCCCGATAAACACGAACACCTCGGCAAAGGGCAGCAGCCGGAAGGCATAGAAGAAGCACACGGCGGCAATCAGCGTCGCCACCGACCTGAGTGCCATCGCCCGCGGGCAGGCCGTGCGGAACCCGCCGCGCTGGCCCGGCAGCCGGTCGGCCAGCAGGCAGAAGACTGCCACCATGGCGCCGGACAGCGCATAAAGCTGCGCCGCCGCATACTGGCCCGCCAGCAATTTCGTGATCCCGTCGGCGGAGGCGATGAGCCCGGTGTAGGCCACCACCAGCAGCGCGCCCGCCAGCGCCTGCCTGCGTGCGCACAGCATCACGCCGCCCCTGCGCTGCCCGCGCGGGCAAAACCTTCGAAAAAGCCGGGAAACCCGGCGCAGCTGCGCTCAGCCGCGGCAAGCAGCCGGTGTTCTTCCTCATTCAGCAGGGCTTCGGCGTGCACCTTGACCGCGCTCCAGCTCGCGCGGGCTGCTCCGGCGTCAAAAACGGCTTCTGAAAGGCTTTTCAAAATACTTCCTCCCCGTACAGCTGACACATGCACGCCCCCTGCGGGAACCGCCTGCCGGAAAGGTTTTCGCCCGGACAGGATCATGAGCCAGTTGGCAACAAAATACTCGTGATAAGAATCGTGAAGTCCAGAAAATTCTCGTTCTGATAGAATAAAAGCGGAAACCTGCCTGTCAAGCCAGCGCTCCCAGGCGGCGGGCGGCTGCTGCCCGGCATAGCGCAGCGCAATGCAGATCTCGGCCAGCAGATCGGCGTTCTGATCCAGGAAGGCTACCAGGCCGGCGAACTCCAGGCTGGTCAGCGCGGCCTGCGGCAGCTGCGGGTCGCGGCGGCCGTATTCCGACAGGTAAAAGACGATGTGGGTCAGCTCGTATGCCGCCTTCTTATTCGGGATGGCAAAGGTCTGCGGGCAGCAGATGAAGGCCCGCAGCCGGTCGTCCAGCCCGTCGTCGCGCAAGTTTTCACCGCGGCGGGCCAGCAGGCGGCGGGCCTCGGCGCGCTGCAAGTCCGACAGCTCTGCCTGCGCCAGCCCCTGCGCCTGGACCCATGCCGCCAGTTGCGCCCCGGTCTCTCCGGGCAGGCCCAAATCCTCCAGATCCAGGCAGATCGACAGGATGAAACGGTAATACTGGCGGAAGAAACTGATATGCCGCGCCGCGCCGTCATAGAACATCTGCAGCGGCGCCAGGGCTTCAGGGGCGACATCGGCCCCGGTGCACTCCAGGATGTTCAGCAGTTCGGCGTTTTCCTTGAGCCAGAACACGTCCTCCTGGCTGCGCCGGTGCGTCGAGAAACCGGCAATCAGCGCCTCATGCGCGGCCGCCCGGGACTGACGGGCGGCGGGAGAGAAGAACGGAATGATCTGGGCCATGGAAACCTCCTGCGGATGGATGCGGCGCGGCTGAGGGCGGCCCCGGCCTGGAGCCGCCCGGAGATCCGGGGCCGGGAGGGAGGCCGGCCCCGCGCTGATCAGCTGCCCGAGGAGAACAGCCGGGTTGCGTCGCCGTCGCTGGTACGGGCCTCTGCCGCCGGCGCGGAGCCGGAGGAGAACAGATGCGTTCCTTCGCCCGCGCCAGCCTCCGCCGTGGCTGCCGGGGCCGAGCCGGAAGAGAACATCTCCACCCCTTCGCCAGCCCCGGTTCCGGCCTGCGCCGCGGGTGCGGAGCCGGAGGAGTACATGCCTGTCAGATCGCCAGCTGCGGCTACATTTTCTGCCGCCGGGGCGGAGCCGGAGGAGAACATTTCCGTCAAACCGCCCTCCGCAATCTCAGATTGCAAAACAGGCGCCGACCCGGAGGAGAACATCTGCACCAGATCCCCCTCAGCAGCAGCCGCCCGCACCGCCGGGGCGGAGCCGGATGAGAACATCTCCACCAAATCGCCGGCAGCGGTATCACTGCGGGCCGCAGGGGCTGAGCCGTTGGAGAACAGGCCGGTTTCGCCGCCTGCCCAGCTGTCCGACATCTGCGGCATGGAGCCAGAGGAGAACAGCGAAACACCCTCCCCTGCAGACAGATCCGCGGTGCATTCGGGCGCCGAACCGGAGGAGAACATCTCCGTCGCCTCGCCCCCGTACAGGCTGGCGCCTGCGGCCGGGCGGGTTGCGCGGATGGTCTGGATTTTACGCTGAGCAGTCATGTTGGAACCCCATTCGTTAGAGACAAAAGGTTCCTTGACGCTGGCACGGCAATCGCGCAGCGCAAACAAAAAATGCAATTCTACATTGCATTTTGTAATTCAGATTACTTTAACTTCAAGCTGCTATTTTTTGCGCAATTTCAATTAATTCGACTTATCCACAGGTTATTCACCACGTTATTCACACGCACATTATTGCAAAATAAGGAAACTCAACCTGAGGGTTATTTTTCACCCGTGCAAAACGGACCCGAATTCCCGGCCGCAGGTGATTCGCGTGCCGCGCATCGGGCTTGCCCCGGAGCGCTGATTCAGCGATAGGTCGGCTGGAATAAAGAAATCTGCGCCGGAGGCAAGCCATGAAAATCGCCACATTTAATATCAATGGCATCAAGGCCCGGGCGCAGGCGCTGCCGGACTGGCTGGACGAGGCGCAGCCGGACGTGCTGCTGCTGCAGGAAATCAAGTCAGTGGATGAGGCCTTCCCGCGCGAGATCTTCGAGGAGCGCGGCTATAACGTCGAAACCCATGGTCAGAAAAGCTTTAACGGGGTGGCGATCCTGTCGAAGCTGCCGCTGGAGGATGTAACCCGCGGGCTGCCCGGCGACGACAGCGACGAGCAGGCGCGCTGGATCGAGGCCACCGTAGTGGGCAAGCAGGCGATCCGGATCTGCGGCCTCTACCTACCCAACGGCAACCCGGTGGAGCTGGAGGCCGATGGCAGCCCGGTGGCGGGCGGCAAATACGCCTACAAGCTGGCCTGGATGGAGCGGCTGAAGGACCGGGCGGAGGCGCTGCTGGCCGAGGAGATGCCTGCGCTTATGGCCGGCGATTACAACATCATTCCGCAAGCCGAGGACGCCAAGCGGCCCGAGGCCTGGGTCGAGGACGCGCTGCACCGCCCGGAAAGCCGCGCCGCGTTTCAGCGGATCGTCAACCTGGGTTTTACCGAGGCCTTCCGCGCCCGCCACCAGGGGCCGGGGCATTATTCCTTCTGGGACTACCAGGCCGGCGCCTGGAACCGCGACGACGGTATCCGCATCGATCATTTCCTGCTGACACCGCAGGCCGCCGACCTGCTGCTGGACTGCCGGATCGACAAGGACGTGCGCGGCCGCGAAAAGCCCTCCGACCACGTCCCGGTCTGGGTTCAGCTAGATAACTGAGCGCCATCCGCGCCGCGCCCTGACGCGGTACCAAGCCCAACCTGCTCCGGTTCATTTCAACGAACCGGAACCGGGCGGGAGCCTCCCCTTGGCGCCTCAGGCAGTGACGTCGTGGCGGTAGATCCAGTCGAACTGGCTGACCATGCGGTCCGGCGCAAAACGGCCGCCCAGTTTCAGCACCTGATGCGCAGGCCAGTTGAGCGGCGCGCGCAGGTGGTATTTCCAGGCGTTGCTGCTGGCGGCCTTCACCACCTTCTCTGCCCGGTCGCGGCGGCGCGACTGGTACAACACCAGACCAGCCTTCAGCCCGGGCGCCTCCTGCAGCGAGCGGGCCAGAACCCAGGCATCCTCCAGCGCCAGATTGGCGCCCTGGGCCATGAACGGCAGCGTCGGATGCGCCGCATCGCCCAGGATCGCGGTGTTCTCACCGTGCCAGCTGGCGGCCACCGGATGGCGGAACAGCCCCCAGAGCAGCACCTCCTCCACCGCCTCAAGCAGCGCCGCGGCGGCGCCGCCGAAGCCTGAAAAGGCGGCGCGCAGGTTGGCCGGGTCGTCCCTGAAATGCCAGCCTTCCTCGGCCCAGGCGCGGCGCTCCTGCACCGCCACCAGGTTCATCAGGCTGCCGTCGCGCAAGGGATAGGCGACCAGATGCCGCCCCGGCCCCATGAACACCTGCGCCTCCGGCGGCAGGTTCAGGTGGTTCGGCACGGTGGCGCGCCAGGCCACCTGGCCGGTGAAGGAGGGTTTGCGCTCACCGTTCAGCGCTACCCTTGTTTTCGAATGCAGCCCGTCGGCGCCGATCACCAGGTCGCCGCCGCAGTGGACGCCGTGGCCGAGGTGCACCAGCGGCTGCGGGCCGGGCTCGACCCGCTCTGCCTTCTGCAGCAGCCGCACCTGCACGCCTTCGCGCCGGGCGGCGCCGGCCAGGATGCCAACGAGGTCGGAGCGGTGCACGAAGTAATAGGGCAGCCCGGCGGCGTATTCATCCAGATCCAGCCGCAGCACCTGATTGCCGCGGCGGTGGCCGCGCAGCACCACCGCGCGCGCCCGCTGCGAGCACCAGGCCAGGTCATCCGCCAGCCCCAGCGCCTTCAGCACGGCCACGCCATTGGGGGTGATCTGCAGGCCCGCGCCGACCTCGGAGATCGCCTCGGCCTGCTCCAGCACGGTGACAGCTGCGCCAAACCGGCGCAGCGCCAGCGCCGCGGCCAGGCCGCCGATCCCGGCGCCGATGACGTTTATTTTCAGGCCTTTGAGTTCCATGGGCTCCAGCAGATTCTCCGCCCGCCCCCAATGAAACAAAAAACGCCGGAGCAAAAGGCCCCGGCGTCAATGTTTTGTGCGTTTCCGCCGCTGAAATCAGCGGTTAATCGTCGCGGTGGACTTTTTCGCGGCGCTCGTGGCGTTCCTGCGCTTCCAGGCTCATGGTTGCGATCGGACGCGCATCGAGGCGCTTCAGCGAGATCGGATCGCCGGTCACTTCGCAGTAGCCGTATTCGCCTTCATCGATGCGGCGCAGCGCCGAGTCGATCTTGGCGACCAGCTTGCGCTGACGGTCGCGGGTGCGCAGCTCCAGCGCGCGGTCGGTCTCTTCGCTGGCACGGTCTGCGACATCCGGGATATTGCGGGTGCTGTCCTGCAGCCCCTCAATGGTGTCGCGGCTGTCCGCCAGCAGTTCCTGCTTCCATTCCAATAGTTTGCGTCGGAAATACTCAAGCTGCCGTTCGTTCATGAACGGCTCATCTTCGGCCGGGCGGTAGTCGTCCGGCAGAAACACTTCTTGCTTCATTTCGGCTCCTTCGGTCTGGCCCATAATGTTGGTCATAATTTGCACCTGAACATTTTGGCTCCCCCTCTTCCGCAGCGTTTATCCCTATCGGCAGGGAATGTCACTACACAATAGTGGCGCGGTTTGGTTAAAAGCGTGGTAACAAGGCGGCAACCACGGCTGATACGGGAAAGATATGCGATTTCAGGGCACTAAGGAATATGTTGCAACGGACGATCTGAAGGTTGCGGTGAATGCCGCGGTCACGCTGGAGCGTCCGCTGCTGGTCAAGGGCGAGCCCGGCACCGGCAAAACGGAACTGGCCAAACAGGTCGCCAGCGCGCTGGGGCTCCGGATGATCGAGTGGAACGTGAAGTCCACCACCCGCGCGCAGCAGGGCCTCTATGAATATGACGCGGTGAGCCGCCTGCGCGACAGCCAGCTGGGCGAGGAGCGCGTCCATGATGTGAAGAACTACATCCGCAAGGGCAAGCTGTGGGAGGCGTTCGAGGCGGACGAGAAGGTCGTGCTGCTGATCGACGAGATCGACAAGGCCGACATCGAGTTCCCCAACGACCTCTTGCAGGAGCTCGACAAGATGGAGTTCCACGTCTACGAAACCGGCGAGACCATCAGGGCAAAGCACCGGCCGGTGATGATCATCACCTCCAACAACGAGAAGGAACTGCCGGACGCCTTCCTGCGCCGCTGCTTCTTCCACTACATCCGCTTCCCGGATGCGGAGACGATGAAGAAGATCGTCGAGGTGCATCATCCCGGCATTAAGGAGGCGCTGCTGACCGCCGCGCTGACCCAGTTCTACGAGATCCGCGAAACCCAGGGTTTGAAGAAGAAGCCGTCTACCTCCGAGGTGATCGACTGGCTGAAACTGCTGCTGGCGGAGGATCTGAGTCCAGAGGACCTGGCCCGCGACGGCGCCAATGCCCTGCCCAAGCTGCACGGAGCGCTGTTGAAGAACGAGCAGGACGTGCATCTGTTCGAGCGCCTTGCCTTCATGGCACGCGGGCGGCGCTGACAGCACAGCGGCAGGCGCAGTTCCGGGCGCCTGCCTGTTTCGCTTCAAATCGCCTCTGCATTCCCCTATCTGTGAAAGACAGAGCCAGGCTGCGCCAGCCCGGCCGGTAGGAGACACCTGAGTGCCCGCTGACGCTGCTTTGCATGTGACCAAGCCCTCCCGCCAAGACGGGCGGCGCCTGCTGTCCGGGATTGCGGCTGCTCTGGCAGCGCTGGCGCTGGCCGGCTGCACCGCCCCCGCTGCCCGGGTCGAAGCGCCGACACGGGCCGCTGCAGCGCCGCTGGCGCTGCCGCCTGTCAAGGTGTTCACACCGCGCGCCGCGCCGCCGCCGCAGCGCTCCAATGCCGAGATCGCCCGCGATTTCCTGGACCTGCATTTCCAGCTGGAAGGCGGCAGCACCCTGCCCCACTTCACCCGCTTTGAAACCCCAATCACCCTGCGCGTCACCGGCACGCCCGCGCCCGGGCTGAACCGCGACCTGGACGCGCTGCTGGCGCGGCTGCGCAACGAGGCCGGGATTTCCGTCCGACGGGTTTCCGGCGCCGACGCCGGCATCACCATCCAGTCGGTCTCCCGCGCCGAGATCCGCAGGGCGCTGCCCAAGGCGGCCTGTTTCGTGGTGCCCAATGTCTCGTCGCTGGCGGAATACCGGCGAAACCGGCGCAGCCCGCGCACCAACTGGACGCAGCTGCGCAGCCGTGAGAAACTGGCGGTGTTCATCCCCAATGATGTTGCCCCGCAGGAAGTGCGCGACTGCCTGCATGAGGAGCTGGCGCAGGCGATCGGGCCGCTCAATGACCTGTACCGGCTGCCGGATTCGATCTTCAACGACGACAACGCCCATTCGGTGCTGACCGGGTTTGACATGCTGATCCTGCGCGCCACTTACGCGCCGGAACTGCGCACCGGCATGACCCGGGCCGAGGCCGCCGCCCGCCTGCCCGCAATCCTGGCACGGCTGAACCCGGGCGGCGCCCGCAATGCCACCCAATGGCTGCCGGAAACTCCGCAGGACTGGGCCGCTGCCTATGAACAGGCATTGGGGCCGAAATCGGCGCTGCGGGAGCGGCTGCGCGCGGCCAACAGTGCGGCCGCGATTGCCCGCAGCCAGGGCTGGACCGATCACCGGCGGGCCCAGAGCCACTATACCCTGGGCCGGATGCTGAGCATCCGCGAGCCGGAGCTGGCCCTGCAGCATTTCCAGACCGCCCAAGGCTTTCTGCAGCAGCAGCCCGGCACCGGCATCCACCAGGCCAAGCTGGCGGTGCAACTGGCAGCCTATGACATCTCCGCCGGCAACGGCGCCGCCGCCCTGGCGCGGCTGAAACCTGCGGTGGCTGCCGCCGCGGCCCACGAAAACGCGGCCCTGCTGTCGACCCTGCTGATGCTGCAGGCGGAAGCGCTGGACCTGGAGGGCCGCGAGACAGAGGCGCGCGGGGTCAGGCTGGACAGCCTGGGATGGGCGCGTTACGGGTTTGGCCCGGATTGGGTGGTGGAGGCCCGGCTGGAAGAAGTGGCGGCGCTGCGCCCTTCCGGCTCCTGATCCTGCAACAAGAGACAACGGACGGATAAGACCATGATCGTAATTGCCGGTGTGCTGCTGGGCGCCCTGATTGGCGCTGTGAAGGCCCGCAAACGTGGCGGCAACACCCTGGACATGCTGCAATACGGGGCTGTCCATGCCATCATCTTTGGTATTCTTGGCCTGCTGGCAACCATCCTGACCCACCGGGTGCTGGCGTAACTGCTTACAGAGGCCCCGCGATGTTCCAGCCCTTCTTTGAAAACCTGCGCAAGGCGTCCATTCCGGTCAGCTTGCGCGAGTACCTCACCTTTCTGGAGGGGATGAAGGCCGGGCTGGCGACCTATGACATCGAGGCCTTCTACTTCCTCGCCCGCGCCGCGATGGTGAAGGATGAGCGCAACATCGACAAGTTCGACCGCGCCTTTGCCGCCACTTTCGAGGGGCTGGAGGCGATCCCGGCGCAGGCGGTGATGGAAGCCGTCGACATTCCCGAGGACTGGCTGCGCAAGATGGCCGAGAAACACCTGAGCGCAGAGGAAAAGGCCGAGATCGAAGCGCTTGGCGGCTTCGAGGCGCTGATGGAAACGCTGAAGGAGCGGCTGAAGGAACAGCAGGGCCGCCATCAGGGCGGCAATAAATGGATCGGCACCGCCGGCACCTCGCCCTTTGGCGCCTATGGCTACAACCCCGAGGGCGTGCGCATCGGCCAGGACAAGAGCCGCCACCAGCGCGCAGTCAAGGTCTGGGACAAGCGCGAGTTCAGGAACTTCGACGGCGATGTGGAGCTGGGCACCCGCAATATCAAGGTCGCCCTGAAACGGCTGCGCCGCTGGGTCCGCGAAGGCGCGCAGGAAGAGCTGGATCTGGACGGCACCATCCGCTCTACCGCCGAGCACGGCTATCTGGACGTGAAGACACGGCCTGAGCGGCACAACGCGGTAAAGGTGCTGCTGTTCCTGGATGTGGGCGGTTCGATGGATCCGCATATCCAGGTGGTGGAGGAGCTGTTCTCTGCCGCCCGCGCCGAGTTCAAGCACCTGGAATACTACTACTTCCACAATTGCCTGTATGAGGGCGTCTGGCGCGACAACCGGCGGCGCTGGAACGAGAAGACCCCGACCCATGAGGTGCTGCGCACCTACGGGCCGGACTATAAGTGCATTTTCGTCGGCGATGCCTCGATGAGCCCTTACGAGATCGCCTATCCCGGCGGTGCCAACGAGCACTGGAACGAGGAAGCGGGCCAGGTCTGGCTGCAGCGCGCGCGCGAGGCCTGGGCGTCGAACCTGTGGATCAACCCGGTGCCGGAAAAGTATTGGGATTACACCCATTCAATCGGCATGATCCGCGAGATTTTCGAGGACCGGATGGTGCCGATGACGCTGGATGGCTTGGAACGCGGCATGCGGGAGCTGAGCCGCTAGGCGGCATCGTGTCATACAGCCAAGCCCTCCCGCGCCTGCAGGTGGCGCGGCTGGCGCCGCCCCCCCCTTGGCAGCCTTGGGCATGGCATCCTGCCCGCAGGGCAGGATGCGCGCCGGAGCCGCGGCTCCGGCGCCGGGCCCAACCGGGAGGCGGGCATGCCACATGCACGCTGGACGGGCGGGAGGGCCGTCCTGGTGTTTGATCCGGCGTTAACTGCCCGCCAGCCCCCAGGCACCCAGAGCTGCCACAGGCACAAACAGCCAGCCCTGCGGCAGCAGGCCGTAGCGCGCCCGGCGCAGCGGCGGCAGCAGCAGGCCAACCGCCGCCATCATCGCGGCCATTGCAGTTCCGGCCAGCGCCAGCCCCTCCGATCCGCGGGCGCCGAGGAACAGGAACAGCGCCATCAGCCCCAGGCAGCCGGTGACCAGATGCCAGCACAGCAAGGTGGTCTCGCGCACTACATCCGGCAGCTGCCGGTCCTGCGCCAAGGGACGGGCGCATTCGCGGCCTCCAACAAAGGCATGAACAATCATCCACAGGGCAGCCAGAAAGGCGGCGGCGAGAAAACTCCATTGCATGTCAAATCTCCTGAAAAATCGGCGCCTGCGGGCGGGCCGGAGGCGGCAGGGGCAATCTGCGGGCAGTCTGACCATACCCGCCCAGGAAGCGCCACCGGCATTTCTGCCGCAGACTCCGGCCACCGCACAAAGTAATGCCGCCAGCGGTTGATTGCGCCACCGACCGAACCTAGGTGCTGTGACGGCATGAGCAGCAGCACCCGTACAACAAGCCCGGTCACCGGACCCATTCTGATCCTTGATGATCTGCGCGATGGCCGGATGCATCTGGCCGCTTTGTTCATTGCGCCCAAAGGCACGGCTCTGCCGCCTGTTGAGCTGGACGGCGGTGAAGCGCAGCCCGCACCGCTGGCGGAGTACAGCACCCATACGGTGCTGCGGGCGCGGTTCAGCCTGCCGGCGGGCTGCCCTACCGCCTATCAATGGAACGGCACGCGCTTTGAGCTGGCCGGCGGGTTCGGCGGCGACCTGCGGATCGCCTTTGCCTCCTGCAACGGAGAGGAACACGGAGACCTGGACCGCGACGGGGACGAACGCAACGCCATGTGGGCGCGGATGGGCGCGGAGCACCGCGCCGCCCCCTTCTCGCTGCTCCTGCACGGCGGCGATCAGGTCTATGCGGATGAGGTGACCGGCGGCCATCCCTTGAGCCAGGACTGGCCGGAGCGCATCCCGCGCGATCCCGCGCAAGAGGGCTTGGTCTCTTTGCACCGACACCTGCGAGAGCGTTTCCTGCAGCGGTATCTGGCGGCTTACAGCACACCGGAGTTTGCCTGGATCGCCGCCCGGGTGCCCTCGCTGATGCAATGGGACGACCACGACATCTGTGACGGCTGGGGGTCCTTGCGCCGTTCGCGCACCTATTCCCCGGTCGGCCAGACGCTGTTTGCGGCCGCGCGGGAAGCGGCGCTGCTGTTTCAGCACGGCTGTGCGGACGGCGACCTGCCCGCCCGCTTTGCCGATCCCGAAGGCACCCATCTGGGCTGGCGCGTCGAAGCGCCGGGGCTGCGGCTGCTGGCGCCCGACCTGCGTTCCGAGCGCAGCCGGCGCCGGGTGATGGCGCGGGGCGGCTGGCGGATGATGAGGGCAGCGGCGGAGCAGCGCTTTGCCGGGCGCAGCCTGATCCTGTCGAGCGTGCCGCTGCTGGGGCCGCGGCTGTCGCTGCTGGAGCTGTTGATGGTGCTGACGCCGCGGATGCAGAAATACGAGGACGACCTACGCGACCAGTGGCAGAGCCGGGCGCACCGGGCCTCCTGGCGGCGGATGCTGCGGCTGACCCGGGACATTGCGGCGCACGACGGCCAGCAGGTCACTGCCATCTCCGGTGAGATCCACCTGGCCACACGCGGCGAGATGGCGCTTGGCGGCGGCAAGGTGCTGCACCAGCTGGTCGCCTCCGGCATTGCCCACCGGGCGCCGCCGCGGGCCTGGGCCCGGGTGCTGGGGCTGCTGTCCTGGCTTGGTGATGCTCCGCTGGCAGGCCACCCCATCCGCATCCGCAAAATCCCCGGCCAGGCCGGGCGATACGTGGCGGAGCGGAACTATCTGATCCTAGAGCGGCAGGGTGCTGACTGGTCCGCCAGCTGGGAACTGGAAACCTCCGGCCGGTCGGCGCCGCTGCCGCTTTAGCCGCCGGCAGACGCAGGGCGGCCGCGCGGCGTCCGCGGGAACGGCAACCCTTTTCTGCGCAACCTCAGGCAGATTATATGCGGAAATCCGCCGCCCGAAGCGGCCGCAGGCGCTTGTCCGCCGAAGCCGCCCCGCGCCGGTTGAACGGCCTGCCCGCCAGACGCTACCCAAGGGGAAAAGGCGCGGCGAAACAAGGCCGCCAATCCCGAGCAGGAGCATCGCGTGAGCGTGCCGCATCAAGACATAAAACCGCGTGGCAGTGCGCCTGCCGCAAGCGTGAAACCGTTCCAGATCCGCGGCCGGTATTTCACCGCCGTGGCGCTGCGGCCAGAGGACGGGCCGCTGGACCAGGCTTTCTACGCCGCGCTGGACGCGCAGCTGCGCTGGAGCCCGCATTTCTTTGACGGCGCGCCGCTGATCCTGGACCTGGCGCAGGCGCACGGGCTGAGCCGCCCGGCAGAGCTGCGGGCGCTGGCAGACAGCCTGCGCAGCCGCGGGCTGGCGGTGTTCGGGGTCCAGAACGCAACCCCCGGCCAGCTGGCCGCGGCAGAGGATGCCGGGCTGATCGCCATTGCCAGCGGCAAGGATGCGCCGCTCAACACCGGACCGGGTACACGCCGGGAAATCCCCAAGAAATTGCGCCCGCCGGAGAATGTGCTGATCACCCGGCCGGTGCGCTCCGGCCAGACGGTGGTGGCTGAGGGCGGCGATCTGGTGGTGGTCGGGCCGGTCAGTTCCGGCGCCGAGCTGATCGCGCGCGGCAGCATCCATGTTTACGGGCCGCTCAAAGGCCGCGCGATGGCCGGCGCCGAGGGCGACGAGAGCGCCCGCATCTTCTGCCAGCGGCTGGATGCGGAACTGCTGGCGGTGGCGGGCCTGTACCGGACGAACGAGAATTTGGAGCCGGAGCTTTTGAACCGCGCAGCACAGGTATTCCTGCGCGACGGCCGGCTGTGTGTGGAGGCACTGTAATGAGCAAGGACCTGACATTGGAAGAACCGCTGGGCCGGGTGATCGTTGTCACCTCGGGCAAGGGCGGCGTCGGCAAGACCACAACCTCGGCGGCGGTGGGCGCCGAGCTGGCGCGGCGCGGCCACAAGACTGTTGTAATCGATTTCGACGTCGGATTGCGCAACCTGGACATGATCATGGGGTGCGAGCGCCGAGTGGTCTTTGACTTCATCAACGTCATTCAGGGCGACGCCAAGCTGAAGCAGGCGCTGATCCGCGACCGGCGGCTGGAGAACCTGGCGGTGCTGCCGACCTCGCAGACCCGCGACAAGGACGCGCTGACCAAGGACGGCGTCGAGAAGGTGCTGGATGAACTGCGCAAGGAGTTCGACTACATCATCTGCGACAGCCCGGCAGGGATCGAGCGCGGCGCCCAGATGGCGATGCATTTCGCCGATGAGGCGATTGTGGTGACCAACCCCGAAGTGTCCTCTGTGCGCGACAGCGACCGGGTGCTGGGGCTGCTCAACAGCATCACCGAGCGGGCCGGCAAGACCGGCGCCGAGCCGGTCAAGGCGCAGGTGCTGATCACCCGCCATGACAAGGCCCGCGTCGACAGCGGCGAGATGATGACGGTGGAGGACGTGCTGGAGGTTCTGGCGGTGCCGCTGTTGGGGATCATCCCCGAAAGCAAGGCGGTGCTGCGCGCCTCCAACCTCGGCGTGCCGGTGGTTCTGGACGACCCCTCTGCGGCGGCAGCCGCCTATGAGGACGCGGTGGGCCGGCTGATCGGCGAGCAGATCGAGATGCGGATTGCCGCAGACCCGCGCCGCGGCTTGCTGCAGCGGCTGTTCCGGCGGGCGGTGTAAGCGATGTTCGGATTTTCCCTCCGCCCCCGCAAGGCCTCTGCCAGCACCGCCAAGGAGCGGCTGCAGATCCTGCTGGCGCATGAGCGCAGCGGCGGCGGCGCCGCCCGCCCCGACTGCCTGCCGCAGCTGCAGCGCGAGATCCTGGAAGTGATCCGCCGCCACATGCAGATCGGCGACGAGGCGATCGACATCCGCATGGAGCGCGGCGACGAGCTGTCGAGCCTTGAGATCAACATAGAGTTCCCCGGCAAGCTGGGCGTCAACTGACCGGCAACACAGGTGCCCGGCCGGCGCGCCTGTGCGGTCAGTTTTACTAAATTCCGGCGCAGAGTCCCCGCCCCTTTCCTGCGCCGGGGTAAGGGCAGGTTAAGCCTGCCTGTGCTGTCATGGGCCTTCCGCATCTTACCTGCAGAAGGCCCATGACACGTCAGGACCCCTCTTTCAGCCCCGCCCGCGCCACGCCGCAGGACACCCTGCAACTGGGGGAGTTGCTGGGCGCGCTCAGCCATGCGCTGGATCTGACCGAAGGCCAGCCCAAGGGGCATTGCGTCCGCTGCTGCTGGATCGGCATGCAGGTTGCGCGGGAGCTGGAGATGCCGCCGCAGGCGCGCTCCGACCTGTTTTTCACATTGCTGCTGAAGGATCTGGGGTGCAGCTCCAACGCCGCCCGCATCTGCCAGCTGTACCTGACCGATGACCTGTCCTTCAAACACAGCTTCAAGACGGTGAGCGGCACCCGCCAGGGCATCGAATTCCTGCTGCGCAACACCGCGCTGGGGGCCAGCCCGCTGCAGAAGCTGAAAACGCTGGGCCATGTGATTGCCAGAAACGGCCAGCTGGCAGGCGAGCTGATCGAGACCCGCTGCAACCGCGGCGCCGGTATCGCCCGGCAGATGCGGTTCTCCGAGGATGTGGCGGAGGGCATTGCCAGCCTGGATGAGCACTGGGACGGCGGCGGCCAGCCGCAGGGCCTGACTGGCACGGCGATCCCCTTGTTTTCGCGCATCGCACTGATGGCGCAGGTGGCGGACGTCTTTGCCGCCAGCGCAGGGGCTGAGGCTGCCGCGGCGGAGCTGGAGGCCCGTGCGGGCAGCTGGTTCGACCCGGATCTGGTGCCGGTCTTCACCGCGGTGATCCGGCGCCCGGGTTTCCTGCAGGAGCTGGCAGATCCTGGTCTGGAGACGGAGGTGTTTGCCACCCGCCACGCGCGCCACATCCATCCGGTGGACGAGGATTACCTGGATGAGATCGCGCGGGCCTTTTCGCTGGTGATCGACGCCAAGAGCCCCTTTACCCACGGCCATTCGCAGCGGGTGGCGCGTTATACCGGGCTGATCTGCGACCAGCTGGGATACTCCACCGAACGGCGCCGCTGGATGGTGCGGGGCGCGCTTTTGCATGACATCGGCAAGCTTGGGGTTTCCAACACCATCCTCGACAAGCCGGGCAAGATGACGGAGGAGGAATTTGCCCTGATGAAGCGGCACCCGGTGCTGGGCCACGAGGTGCTGAGCCGGATCGCCGCCTTCCGCGAACTGGCGGAGGTGAGTGCCGCGCATCACGAACGGCTGGACGGCAAGGGCTACCCCTATGGCCTGGACGCCAGCCAGCTGACGCAGGAGATGCGGGTGATGGCGGTGGCCGATATCTTTGACGCGCTGACCGCCGACCGCCCCTACCGCGCGGCACTGCCGCTGGAGAAGACCTATGCCATCATGGATGACCTTGCAGGCCCCGGCATCGACCCGGAGTGTTACGCCGCGCTGCAGGATGCAGTGACCGCCAGCGGCTGGCCCTCGGCCTCGGACGGCGCGCTGCCCGGAGGTGAGTGGGAGCTGCCGCCGGCCGAGCGCAGCGCCTAGCTGGCGAGGTTGCGGTTCTTCTGTGAATAGAGCGCCAGCGCCGTCACCTGCCCCGCCACGATGGCCGAGAACATCAGCAGCGCCGACAACCCGATGCTGGCATCCGCCATCAGGGTTTCGTTGAACAGCGACTGGGTGGCGCTCATCAGCACCCGGCTGCCGGGGACCAGGATCAGAATGCCCTGCACGATATAGATGGCGCCGGTGAGGTTCAGCGTCTTGGCAAGCCAGGTGCCGTAAAGCGTGATGCACATGGCAGTAACCCAGGTGCCGACGATCCAGCCGCCGCCGAAGCCCAGGTACAGCGGTCCCCACATGCCTAGCACGGTGACCGGCAGCGCCCGCAGGATGTCGACCATGCGGGCGTTGAAGATCACCCCGATCGAGAACGACAGCGCCGGCAGCGCCAGATAGGGCATCCACCACAGGACCCCGTTCACATTCTCCACATGCGGCGTTGCCCCCCAAAGTGCTGCACCGATGCTGACGCCGATGTAGATGCCGATGAACAGTTTCATCAGCACAAAGATCGACTGGGCAAACAGGCTGGAGCCGGAAATCACGTCGTTGAAAGCAAGGCATTCCAGCGAGTTGGCAATCGACAGCCCCGGCACGAACAGCACGATGGCGGCGATGCAGGTGCCCCAGACCGGCACCTCTACCCCCATGCTGCTGACCAGCGATACAGTAAGGCCCGCGACCAGCGCCGACAGGAATTCGACCAGGATCACCCGGTCGCCGCGGCAGAACAACTGGCAGAGCCAGACCAGGAAGCCCAAGACCGCCGAGAGCGCAATGGTGGTGAGCGCGCTGCCGATCAGGGTCAGGAAGGCAGGCGGGATGGCGATATTGGCCAGCATGATCAGCCAGCCGGGATAGCGCCCCGGCTCTTCGATCCCCGGATCCTCCACCGCGTTGATGCGGATGATGGTGCGCGCCAGCAGGCTGAGGTTGATCTGCGCGGGCTCCAGGCGTCGGATGATGAACTGGTTGTCCTCGTCCGGGAACTGGCAGGAGATCGAGGTGGGTGTGGCCTGCACGATCACGTTGATGCCCTGTTTTCGGGCATAGAACTGCAGGTACTTCTCGATCTTGTAGGGCGCACAGCCGCTGCGGTGCAGGGTCTCGCCAGTGTCGGCGATATTGCGGAGCTGTGAAAGCGGTGCCATGAGCCGGAAGCCGTTGTTAATTCATGCCTTGGGGTCGCAACCCCTTAATGGATGCGGCGCGCCGCGGCGAGTGCGGATTTTGCATGGCGGCCTGCGCAGAATGCAAGGCTGGCTCTTGCTGCCGCCGAGGTTTCCGCCCATATCTGTGCCATGCTGCGCCTGTTGCCGATCCTGCTGGCCGTCGCCTACGGCCTTGTGATGTACCGGATTTCGATCTGGCGCACCCACCGCGAGCTTGACCAGCGCTCGACCGAGCTGGCCGACCCCAAGCTGAAGCAGCTGACGGACCGGCTGGCGGCGGCGCTGAACATCGCCCGCATTCCCGTGCATATCTACGAGGTCGACCCGGTGAACGGGCTGGCGGCGCCGGACGGGCGGATCTTCATCACCCGCGGATTCTACCGCAAGTACCAGAACGGCGAAGTCAGCGCCGAGGAAATGGCCTCCGTGATCGCTCATGAACTGGGCCATGTGGCGCTGGGGCATGCGCGAAAGCGGATGATCGACTTCTCCGGCCAGAACGCGCTGCGCACCGCGCTGATGATCATTCTCGGCCGCTACATCCCCTTTATCGGGCCGTGGATTGCTGGGGTGCTGACATCGCTGCTGGCGGCACGGCTGTCGCGCGGTGATGAATATGAGGCCGACGAATATGCCGCCGCGCTGCTGACCAAGGCAGGCATCGGCCTGGCGCCGCAGAAAAGCCTGTTTGCCAAGCTAGAGGAGCTGACGCAGGCGCGCGCAGGCATGGCGCCAGCCTGGCTGATGAGCCATCCCAAGACCGAAGAGCGCATCGCCGCGCTGGAGCGGCTGGAGGCGAAATGGGCCAAGGGCTGAGGCAGCAGCAGAGTTGAGAGGCCGGCCCCTCAAACTCTCCGGAGTATTCTTACAAAGAAGAAGAGAGAGCCTTGGCCAGCCGCGGCAGCCGGGCTTTCTTCAGCAGCGGGCGGATTTCCCAGCTGCCGCCGGACAGGCGGTTGGCTTCTGCCAGCACCTCTGCCCCCAGCGCCTCCATGCCAGCACCGTTCTGCAGCCAGAAGCCATAGAGCAGTTCGTCCGGGCCGAGGCGCTCCAGTCCTTCCTCTGCCAGCGTGTGGCGCGGAAAGTCCTTGTTGTTGACGGTGACGATGGCGTCGGCGTGGCCTGCGATAGCTGCGGCCAGCACATGGGTATCCGCGCTGTCGGGCAGCCAGAGGCGGGATTCGATGCCCGGCGCGGGGGCGACCTCCGCCTTGGGCCAGTTGGCGCGGATCAGCGCAATCTCTGCCGTGGCCTGCGCCGCGCCCGCGGGGCCGAGTTTCAGCGCAGCCCGTTCCCATTCGCCTAAGATCCGCGCGGACCAAAGCGGGGTGAAATGGCCGAGGCGCGCCGCGCCCAGCAGCATTTCCCGCATCACCGTCGGGTAGAGGACGCAAGTGTCGAGGAGCAGCTTCACCCGCGTCAGTCCAGCCGGAAGAACACGGCCTTCAGATAACCGCTTTCGGCCAGCTGCGGCAGTTGCGGGTGGTCGGGGCCTGCGTATCCGGTGTGAATCAGCGCACCGCGGCGGCCTGCCTTGCCGATGCCACGGGCCGAGGCGTTGCGGAACCTGGAGAGATCGGCGGCGTGCGAGCAGGAGCAGAGGCCGAGGTAGCCGCCCGGCTTGACCAGCGGCGCCGCCAGTTTGGCAACCCGTTCATAGGCGCGCAGGCCGGCCTCAAGCGCCTGTTTGGAGGGCGCAAAGGCGGGCGGGTCGCAGATGACGACGTCGAAAGTTTCGCCCTCTTCCCCCAGCGCCGCCAGCACGTCGAAGGCGTCGCCCTGGCGGGTGGTGAATTTATCCCTGAAACCACCGGCCTCGGCGCCTTGCGCGGCCAGGTCCAGCGCCGCGGCGGATCCGTCGACGCAGGTGGCTGCCCCGGCCCCGCCTGCCAGCATCGCCAGGCCGAAACCGCCGACGTGGGAAAACACGTCCAGCACCCTGGCGCCCGGCGCGGTGAGGCGGGCGGCAAAGGCGTGGTTTTCGCGCTGGTCGAAGAACAGCCCGGTTTTCTGGCCGCCGGTGAGGTCGGCCATATAGGTAGCGCCGTTCATCACCACCGGCACCGGCGCGGCGGGGGCCTCACCCAGCAGGGTCTGGTTTACGTCATCGAGCCCCTCCAGGCCGCGGGTACGGCCAGAAGCGTTTTTCAGGATCACCTCAGCACCGGTCACCTCGGCCAAAGCGGCGGCGAGCAGGTCCAGATGCGCCTCGGCCCAGGCGGCGTTGGGCTGCACCACGCAAGCTGCGCCAAAGCGGTCGATCACCACGCCGGGCAGACCATCGGATTCGGCATGAACCAGACGGTAGAACGGCGCGTCGTAAAGGCGTTCGCGCATTTCCAGCGCACGCGACAGGCGGACGGCAAACCAGGCCTGATTAATTACCGCCTCCGGATCGCGGTCGAGCATCCGGGCGATGATCTTGCTTTCGGGATTGACCGAGACCAGCCCCAGCGGGCGCTGCGCCTCATCCTCCAGCACCGCAAGGGTTCCGGGTGCCAGCTTGCGGGTGCGGCGGTCGGTCACCAGTTCGTTGGCATAAACCCAGGGAAACCCGTGCCGGATGGCGCGGGCGTTGGACTTGGGCTTCATTTTCACGCGGGGGCGCTGGAGCGCATCGGAGGAGGCTGTCATGAGCCCCTCTTATCCGTAAGCCCGGAACAGGAAAAGGGGCCGCGTGGCCCCTGTCCTTGGGAACTTCCGCGCTGCGGTGCTGCCCTTACCGCTCGCGCGAGCGCCAGCCGCCGCGGCGGCGCGGTTTTTCAGCGCCTTGCAGGCCGTCGCGCAGCACCGTCGTCATCGGGTGCTCCGGCTGGGCATCGCCGTACAGCGCCAGCAGCGCCTGGATGTCGGTGCGGCTGTCGCGGGCGGCGTCCATGCCCAGCACCCAGTCGAAAAAGATGCTGCGGCACTGGGCATCGGTGATGCCCTCGATCCGGTAGGCCTCGTAGATCAGACCGCGCGGGTCCTGTTCAGTGCTGCCCTTCTTCATCCGCCGCTTCCCTATCCAAGGTTTCGCCAATCAGCGCAGCACAGCGGCTGTAGCGGTCCTGCAGTTCCTGCTCCAGCGTCTCCAGCCGGGCATAGCCGGTGGTGCGGCAGAGGAACTGCGCCCCGCCCTCCCCCATGGTTTCGGCCTCGATGGCCTTGCCGGAGAGCAGCCGCGCTGCGCATTGCACCGACCAGAATAGCCGGTAACCGGCGGCGAGGTATTCTGCATCCGCGTCATTCAGCCACCCGGCAGCGACAGCGCCCTTGAGGCCGGAGGCCACATCGCGGGCCGCCGAGCCGGAGGTAAGGGTGCCGGCCTGCGACAGCAATTCGATGTCCATCATCCGCCCGGGGCCGTTCTTGGCGTCCCAGACCCCCGCGGGTGTCTTGGCCGCAGCAAGTCGCTCACGCATCTTAGCCACCTCGCGCAGGACCTTGCCGCACTCGCGCGGCTCCGACAGGAAGCCGGTGCGGAAATCCTCAATCTCTGCGGTCAGGCTGGCATCGCCTGCGATGGTGCGGGCGCGGGTCAGGGCCAGATGCTCCCACACCCAGGCCTCGTTCTGCTGATAGAGCGTGAACCCCGCCAGGCTGACCGCAACAGGGCCCTGGGTGCCGGAGGGGCGCAGGCGCATGTCGACCTCGTAAAGACGGCCCTGCGCCATCGGCGCCGACAGCGCGGTGACAAAGGCCTGGGTCAGGCGCGCGAAATAGGGGCGCGTGGCCAGCGGGCGCTTGCCTTCCGACATTTCCACTCCTGCAGGGTCGTAGATCACGATCAGATCGAGGTCGGACTGCGAATTGATCTGCCCGGCCCCCATCGAGCCCATCGCCAGCACCGCGGCGCCGCGGCCCGGCGGCGGCCCGTGTTTCTTAGAGAAATGCGCCACCACCTCCGGCGAAATCCCGGCGATCACCACCTCTGCCAGTTCCGCATACTGGGCGCCCGCCTGATGGCCGTCGATCAGCCCGCGCAAATGATGCACGCCAATGCGGAAATGCCATTCCTTGCACCAGCGGCGGGTGGCGTCCAGCCGGGTTTCATAGTCATCCTCCTGCTGCAGCCGCGTTGCCAGCTCTGCCCGCAGCTTCTCAGCTCCCGGCCAGGGATCGAAGAAGGAGCCGCCGATCACCGCATCAAAAACGGCGGAGTTGCGCGACAGGAAGGAGGCCAGATCGCGCGAGGTGCCGGCAATATCGACCAGCAGGTCGATGAGCTGCGGATTGGCGCCCAAGAGCGAGAACAGCTGGACGCCCGCAGGCAGCCCGGCCAGAAAGCCGTCCAGCGCGAGCAGGGTTTCGGCGGGCTTGGCAGTCTTGGCAACGCGGGACAGAAGCTCCGGCTTCAGCCCCTCGAAGATGCGCGCACCGCGCGACGAGCGCAGCGCCGGATAGGTGGGCCAGCGGGCGATAATGGCGCCGTCCAGCTCCGCGGTTTCCTCCGGCAGCGCTGCCGGGGGCGGGGCCGCGCCGGGGGAGAAGAACCCCTCGGTCAGCTCATGCACCTCTTGCAGGCGGGTCTTGATTTCGGCCTGCAGATCCGCCGGATCACGGTCCATCAGGCAGGCGATGCGGGCGATGCCGTCCTCGGATTTCGGCATCCGGTGGGTCTGGGCGTCATGCACCATCTGAATGCGGTGCTCGACCTCGCGGTGGGCGCGGTAATGGGCGCTGAGGGTTTCGGCCACCTCCGGCGGCACCCACCCCTTGTCCGCCAGCGCCGCCAGCCCTTCAACAGTGCCGCGCAGCCGCAGGGACTCGTCGCGCCCGCCGGCGATCAGCTGGCGGGTCTGGGTGAAAAACTCGATCTCGCGGATGCCGCCGCGGCCCAGCTTCATATCGTGGCCCGGCACGCGGAGGGCGCCGCCGGTGCCCTTGCTCTCGCGGATGCGCAGGCGGATGTCGTGGGCGTCCTGGATCGCGGCAAAGTCCAGGTGCCGCCGCCAGACAAAGGGGCGCAGGGTATTCAGGAACCGTTCCCCCGCGGCGATATCGCCGGCGCAGGGGCGCGCCTTGATATAAGCGGCGCGCTCCCAGGTGCGCCCCAGGCTTTCGTAGTAGCGCTCCGCCGCTTCCATCGCCAGGCAGACGGGCGTGACCGCCGGGTCCGGGCGCAGCCGCAGGTCGGTGCGGAACACATAGCCGTCACCGGTGCGGTCGCTGAGAGCGGCGCACATGTTCTTGGTCGCGCGCACCATTCCCTGGCGCGCCTCGTAGAAATCATCCGGGTCGAAACGGGTTTCGTCGAACAGGCAGATCAGATCGATGTCGGAGCTGTAGTTCAGCTCATGCGCGCCCATCTTGCCCATCGCCAGGATGGTCAGCCCGCCCGCGGTCTCCACGTCGTCCTCCGTGAGGCCCGGCAGCTTCTTGCGGCGGATCAGGCTGGCGATCTCCGCCTTGGCCGCAACGTCTGCGCAAAGCGCCCCGAAATCGGTAAGCGCTCCGGTCACCTGCTCCAGGCTCCAGCCACCCGAAAGGTCGCAGAGCGCGGTCAAGAGCGCCAGCCGCCGCTTGGCCTGGCGCAACCCCGGTTTCAGCTGCGCCGCTTCCAGCGCGCGGCAGTCCGCAAAAACCTTCTGCAGCGCGCCTTGCGGGTCCTCCAGCGCCTCAGGCAGCCAATCCGCCTCGCGGTCTGTCAGCTCTTTCAGGTAAGGACTGGAGCCGCAGGCCCCCGCCACTAGATCCGCCAGATCGCCGGACAGGGCCGGCACCAGCGCGCGCGCCTCGGCGCCAAGGTCAGAGTCATAAGGGCGGGGAATGCGGGAAATCGTCAGGCCAGTCTTCATGGACAGAGACTGTGCCGCCGGCCCGGGCGCGTCAATGGCCGAATTGCCGCGCTGCCGAACCCAAGGCCGGCAAGATAGAACCACATTATTTGGACTTTTCCCTAGCGCATTAGAACGATAATTGAAGACAGCACGCATAAAGAACGAAGTGGTTCTGGACGCCTCCAGCCGGAGACCAGGGAAGGATTATCATGTCAAAACTGCGCTATGGGATCAAATCGCTGTTTCATCGGCAACCTCAGAGCCAGTTGATCAAGCTGAATCCGTTGATCACGAAACCGAATTCCGGAACGGGAAAATTCGTTTTTTCGAAAGGAAGCACGGCTTCACACCGAACCTTGAGCAACCAAGGAAGTTCTCGGAAAAACTCTTGCTGAGAATTCTCAGCGACCCGGACCCGTTTTATCCCCTGTATGGCACAAAACTGAATGCACCTTTCTTTCTTGCCGGCCGCGTGCCGCACGGATTGAAGTTTGTACCAAGGCTGAAGGTAAAGCACCGTGTTACGCCCGATGATTTTTCGGACCTTCCGTCTGCCTTCGTCATGAAGTCAAGTTTTGGATCGGGTGTGAATGAAATCATCACTGATGCGAGCACCGTTGATCTGCATGACCTGTGTCAGAAAATGAATGCAAAGATACCGCAGGTCGTAAACGCGCAAGGGAATTCCGACCCGGCAAACTGCGTCATCTTTGAAGCCTACCTTGGCGACCCAGAAGGCAATGCTCCCGACGACTTCAAGTTTCACTGCTTTCATCGCAAAGACCGTCAGGCCGAAGTGATCATCCAGGTGGACTCCAACAGGTTCGGAGATCACCGGCAAAGCATGTTTGACGAAGACCTCAATCGGCTGGATCTTGTTTTCAACAACAAGGAGCGGCATGAAACACCGCCGGTCATGCCGGAAAACATCGGTCAAATGATTACGATCGCCAGACAGCTGTCGGATGGATTTGATTACATCCGAGTGGATCTGTATTCCATCGGCGGTGAAATCTACTTTGGCGAGTTCACGCCGTTCCACCAAGGCGGGATGGGGCCGGTTTCCAGCAGCGAATGGGACCACAGGCTTGGAAACCTCTGGCAGTTCCGGCTGCCTGCGTATTCCGGCACAGGCTGACGCAGGGTCAGGAATACCCGAATAGGTTAAAATCAAATTTTACGGTAATGTTAACGATACGGTTATGCTCCCGTTGCGGAGCTGTTTTTGTTTACTGAGTATCTTGTTGTCTGGGGATGACCGGACCAGTCCGCGGTTTGGACAGGTCCCGGCAGCGGAAGGTTTCCGCTGCAGCACTCCCCATCCGGTGTCGCAATCGGAGCATAACCGCGCCTCCTTCCTATACATGCATTGTTGCGGCAGCGGCCCCTGAGCCCTGTTTCTGCAAGCTGCTGCCGCTTCCCGCCTACGCCAGCGTAAAAAATGTGAAAAAGATTTACATAGAGCCTTGAAAGCCCCCCGCCGGCATCCGATATGCATTCATGTGAAAGGGATTTACATTCACCCTAACCTGGAGGACCCCGATGACGAGTTTCACCCCAACCGCCCCCGCTGCGCCAGTGCAGGGCTGGTTTTCCCGCAGCGAAGCCTGGCTGGACAGTAAGGGCAAGGGCGCCTGGATCGCCGCCATGGTGCTGGGCTTCGTGTTCTTCTGGCCGGTTGGCCTGGCCCTTCTCTTCTACATGATCTGGAGCAAACGCATGTTCAGCAAATCCTCCTGCCGCCACCGCAAGTCCTGGGCCCGCCACGGCTACTCAGCGATGAAACCCTCGGGCAACAGCGCCTTTGACGCCTACAAGGCCGACACGCTGCGCCGGCTGGAGCAGGAGCAGCATGACTTCGAGGCCTTCCTGGACCGCCTGCGCGAGGCCAAGGACAAGGCAGAGTTCGACCAGTTCATGGACGAGCGCGCCCGTACCGCCTCCAGCGAGGACCTGGAGGACGAAGATGAGGACCAGGGCGAACCCAAGCGCCACTGATCCCGCTGACCTCCGGCAGCCCCGCCCGCCGTCCGGGCGGGGTTTTCGTCCCCCTCTCCCTTTAGCAAAGGACCCCCTGCATGACCGCCCTGCCCGATCCCGACTACCAGGCAGAATTCTATGCGTCTGTGCCCGCCAAGCGGCTGATCGCCTGGATCATCGACAGCATCCTGATCTTTGCGCTCAGCGCCGGCGCGGTGGTGCTGACCGCCTTTACCGGCCTGCTGATCTGGCCGCTCCTGTATCTGGCGGTGGGCTTTGCCTACCGGACCGTGACCATCGCCAACGGCTCTGCCACCTGGGGCATGCGCTTTGCCGGCATTGAACTGCGCGACGGCGCAGGCCAGCGGCTCGACAGCGGCATGGCGGCACTGCACACCGCGGGCTATTCGCTGTCCTTGGCGCTGCCGGTCCTGCAGGTAATTTCGGTGATCCTGATGCTGACCTCCGCGCGCGGCCAGGGGCTGACGGACCACTTCCTAGGCACGGCGATGCTGAACCGGCGGGTTTGACCGGAACCGGCAAGATACCGTTAAACCATTTTCCACAAGACCGCTTGGCGCACCGGAACCGCGTTGCTATCATCGTCGGGACCACAGGCAAACTGCTCTGCCTGTTCCGCGAAACTGCTGACGGGTTCCAATGCGCCATACGCTTCCTATTGCACCGCAGTTCTATGTGACTGCGCCGCAGCCCTGCCCCTATCTGGAGGGCCGGATGGAGCGCAAGCTGTTCACCGCGCTGCAGGGCGACGGGGTGGAGCAGCTCAACAACAGCCTCAGCCAGCAGGGGTTCCGGCGCTCGCAGAACGTGCTGTACCGGCCGTCCTGCTCGGAATGCTCAGCCTGCCTTTCGGCACGGATCGACGTGGCCGCCTTCAGCCCCACCCGCAGCCAGAAGCGCACCCTGAAGCGCAACGCGCATCTGGAGCGGCGCGCCACCTCGCCCTGGGCGACGGAGGACCAGTTTGCCCTGTTCCGCAGCTACCTGGACAGTCGCCACGCCGATGGCGGCATGGCCGATATGGACGTGTTCGAATACGCCGCGATGATCGAGGAAACCCCGGTGCGCAGCCGGGTGGTGGAGTATGCGGCGCCGGGCAGCAGCGAACTGACCGCGGTGTCGCTGACCGATGTGCTGGAGGACGGCCTCAGCATGGTCTATTCCTTCTACGCCCCGGACCGGCCGCAGGACTCGCTCGGCACCTTCATGATCTTGGATCACATCAAGATCGCGCAGGAAGCGGGACTGCCCTATGTCTACCTCGGCTACTGGGTGCCCGGCAGCCAGAAGATGGGCTACAAGGCCAAGTTCTCCGGCCTGGAAATCTATCATCAGAGCGAATGGAAGAAGATGACCGATCCGGAGCAGTTCGAGACCGCCAGCCACCCGCTGTCGACCGACCCGATTGCCGAGCAGGTCGCCAATATCCAGCTGCCCGAACAGCCCATTCACCGCGGCGGCTGATGCAGTATCTCCACGCCGTTTCGCTGCTGGTGCCGGATTACGACGCCGCCATCGCCTTCTACTGCGGTCAGCTGGGCTGGCAGCTGGTGGAGGACGTCGACCAAGGCCGCAAGCGCTGGGTGCGGATCCTGCCGCCCGGGGCCGAACAGGGCAGCCTGATCCTGGCCCGGGCCGAAGGGCCGGAGCAGCAGGCCGTGACCGGCAATCAGTTCGGCGGCCGTATCGGCCTGTTCCTTGCCACCGATGATTTTGCCCGCGACCATGCGGCGATGCTGGCCAAGGGCGTCCATTTCGAGGAAGAGCCGCGGCGTGAGCCCTATGGCACCGTCGCCGTCTGGCGCGACCCCTTCGGCAACCGCTGGGACTTGATCCAGTTCACCTGAGGCCCGCGCCGCCTCCTTTCATCTTTCCGCAAATACTCCGGGGTGAATGCGCCAGCGGCGCAGAGGGGCAGCGCCCCAGTCCGTTCCGAACATGCAAAAGGGGCCCGCTCGGGGCCCCTTTTTTTGTTTTCTTGTCGTGCGGCCCGGATCAGTTCGGGATCAGCGCCGGCACGATGGTCACGATCGACGGGAACATCCAGAGGATACCGATGCCCACCACCTGGATCAGCACGAAGGGCACGATCCCTCGGTAGATATGGGCCGTCGTGACCTCCTTCGGTGCCACCCCGCGCAGGTAGAACAGCGCAAATCCGAAGGGCGGTGTCAGGAAGGAGGTCTGCAGGTTCACTGCCACCATGATGGTCACCCATTTCGGATCGAACGACCCGCCATAGATCACCGGCCCGACAATCGGGATCACGATGTAGATGATCTCCAGGAAGTCCAGAACGAAGCCCAGGAAGAACAAGACCAGCATCACGATCAGGAAGACCGTCATCTCGTTGTCGAAGCTTTTCAGGAACTGCTGGATGTAGTGCTCGCCGCCAAAGGAGATCACCACCAGGTTCAGAAGCTGCGAGCCGATCAGGATGGTGAAAACCATCGAGGTCACCTTGGCGGTTTCCCGCACCACCGGGGTCAATACGCCGGAGCGGAACAGAACCCAGCAGCCATAGAGCAGCCCGAACAGCGCGTAGAGGTACATCACATAGGCGGCGATGAAAGCGATCCAGCTCTCGACAGAGACGCCGCCCTGGTTGACGCGCAGGTCGAAGTTCATGCCGATCAGGATGCAGATCATCACTGCGAAGGTGGACCAGATGATGATCCTGCCCGATTTGCCCTCGTCCTGCAGCTTGCGGTAGGCCGCCAGCATGATGGCGCCGCCTGCCCCCAGCGCCGCGGCCGGCGTCGGGTTGGTGATGCCGCCCAGGATCGAGCCCAGCACCGCAACGATCAGCACCAGCGGCGGGAACACCACACGGATCAGATCGTTTCTGGCGCAGCGGGCCGCAGCCTCGCGGCAGCCCCAGAGCGCCAGCAGGAGCGGCAAGGCAATCCACAGCACCGTGGCGCCGGCAGAAGTGGTCGGCGCAATCGCCACCAGATCCACCAGTGCAATCAGCAGGATGCCGATGGACCCCAGGATCAGCGGCTTGGCGTCGCGCGAAGGCGCCACGCCGCGGCCGAAGGCCAGCACCAGGCCCAGGAGAACCATGATCACGGTGATGCCGGTGCCGATCGGCGCAGCAGAGGCGATCTTGGCTTCGCGGGCGGCGGCGATTTCCTCGTCGCTCAGCCGCTTGGCCAGGGCCACACCGCCTGCCTCGTTGATGGCCTTCTGCTCCTCCACCGCAGCATCCCAGGCTTCCTGCCCGTGCAGCTCGATCATCGAGGCCTTGCATTCCGCGCCGACACTGGTGCGCAGGGACGCGGTTTCACCCGCATCCGAGAAGGTCGAGACGGTGATGTTCTGGCTGCCGATCACGTTGAAGCTGGAGAGCAGGATCGCGCCGCCGATCAGCGCCGCAGGCACACCCAGGAACCAGATCAGCCCTTCGTTGCGGGTGATCACCTCGCCGGTGCCGCCATCCAGCGTCACGGCAGGCGCCTTGTGCGGGTTCAGGAGCGCATAGCCGAAGGCATAGGTGGCATAGAGGATCGCCAGCAGGATACCCGGCAGCAGCGCCGCCTGGAACAGGGTGCCGACCGATACCACCGCCGGCTCGCCCAGGTAGGTGAGCGCGTCGGAACAGCCTGCCTCCATCGCGCGGGTTTCCTGCGCGGTGGAGTAGAGATCGCCCGCCAGCGTGCCGAGAAGAACGATCACGATGGACGGCGGGATGATCTGGCCCAGGGTTCCCGAGGCCGCGATCACGCCGGTCGCCAGCTCCGGCGAATAGTTGTTGCGCAGCATGGTCGGCAGGGCCAGCAGGCCCATGGTCACCACGGTGGCGCCGACGATGCCGGTGGAGGCCGCAAGGAACGCGCCCACAACCACGATCGACACCGCCAGACCGCCGGGCAGCGGGCCAAAGACGCGCGCCATGGTGGTCAACAGGTCGTTGGCGATCTTGGAGCGTTCCAGAGTGATGCCCATCAGCACGAACATCAGAACCGCCAGCAGGGTTTCAATCGACGCGCCCGCCAGCACCCGCTCGTTCATCCGGTTGACGATGAAGGAGACGTTGCGGTCCAGCGCCACTTCCCAGCCCTGGGCAAACACCGGTTCCGCCATGCGCGGCAAGTCCGGGTAGCGGAATACAGATATCTTGTCGGGCCTGACGCCCGACCCCACCAGGTCGCGGTAGGCCTGCGACGAGGTGTCGATGGCCTGGTGGATCAGGATGCCGGCGCTGTCCAGAGCGGCGATGATCCCGAAGGAGATGATCCCGGCGCCGCCGATGGCAAAGGCCACTGGAAAGCCGGAGAGAATGCCCCCGAAGAGGCAGAAGAATACGATGAGCAGGCCGATCTCGACGCCATCAAGTCCAAATAGCATGTTTCCGACGTCCCCTTAGTGCGTGCCTTCGTAGGCTTCTTCACCCTCTCCAAGGCTGTCCTTGTCGAGGTATTTGTTTTCACTGCCCTGGCCTTCGACGAACTCGAGGAACGAGCGGTAGAAGAAGGCGATGGCATGCAGGAACACGAGGCCTGCAAAGGCGATCAGCAGGATCTTGAACAGGAAGTAGGCGTTGAACCCGTTGGGGCTGAAGCCGATGGTCTCCACGTTCCAGCGCAGGGCGCGGGATTTCATCACCAGCCGGTCGAGCGTGTCCGAGGCCGAGGGTTTCGGCACGATCAGATGGCGCCACAGGAAGAACCAGCCGTACATCCACGTCAGCACCGCGGCGGGCATCATGAACAAAAGCGAGCCGAGCATGTCGACCACCCGCTTGGCGCGGAAGCTGATGCCGGAATAGATCAGGTCCACCCGCACATGGCCGCCCTGCACGAAGGTGTAGGTCACGCAAAGACAGACCACCAAGGCGTTGTAAAATTTCAGTTCTTCGGCAAACCAGCTGATGTCCTGGCTGAACGGAATACCAAAGCCGAAGCTGATGTCGGGCCGGGCGAACACCCGCTGCATGAAGACGATGATGATCTGCTGAAGCACCATCAGGAGGCCCGCCCAGGCAAAGAAGCGGCCAACGGTGTTGGCCATTCCTTCCAGGCCGCGGACCATGCCCCACATGAAGCCGCGGAAATAAATTCCGACCGCGGTCAGCACCAGGAAGGCGGTGAAGACGACAAAGAAGAACTCGACCGAGCCGCCGTAGTAGACGAAGCGCATGATCGAGGCCTTGTCGGACCAGTCGAGCCAGAGCTGCGGATGGGTGATGGCATAGCCGAAATTATAGAAGGCGCCGGCGATGTTCTGGACCAGCCAGAGCAATCCGCCCGCTATGGCGCCGAAGAAGGTGAGGCCACTCTCTTCCTGCATGTTTCCCCCGGGGGTCTTTGCTGCGGCGGGTCAGGCACGCGGCCCATCGGCCGGACTGCCCGCGTCACGCAACTGGAAAAGGATCCCCCGCCTGTCAGCGGAGGATCCGGTTGATGCCGGTCAGGCAGATCAGCCCAGGACGCGGTCGCGCTGAACGCGGTAGGCGCCTTCGGACTTGGTGATCCAGCCGGAGGAGGCTTTCATCGATGCTTCGACGCTGCCGCGGATCTTTGCGAACAGCTCGTCGCCCATGAACTCGTCCAGGGTTTCTTTGGTGGCTGCACCGAAGGCATCCCAGACGCTGTCGGGGAATTCCAGGGTCTTCACACCGCCGGACTGCAGGCGCTGCAGCGCTGCACCGTTGTTGTTCATGAACTGCGCCAGGCTCCATTGGTGGCCGGCGGCCGATGCCATCTCGATGATCTTCTGATGGGCAGGCGACAGGCCTTCGAACACTTCGCGGTTGGTGGCAACCGACAGCGCCGCGCCCGGCTCGTGGAAGCCGGCGGTGTAGTAGGTCTTGGTGATTTCCTGGAAACCGGCCTTCTCGTCCGCCCAGGGGCCGATCCATTCAGTGCCGTCGATCGCGCCGGAGGACAGCGCCTGATACACTTCGGAGCCCGGGATGTTCTGCACCGAGGCGCCCAGCTTGCCCAGCGCCTTGCCGCCCAGGCCCGGCATCCGGAACTTGAGGCCGTTGAAGTCCTCGGGGCCTTTGATTTCCTTGTTGAACCAGCCGCCGGCCTGCGGGCCGGTGTTGCCGCCGATGAAGGACTTGAGGCCGAAGATCTGGCCCAGCTCGTCATGCAGCGCGTGGCCGTCGCCGTGGTAGTACCAGTTCACCAGTTCCTGCGGGGTCATGCCGAACGGCACGGCGGTGAAATAGGCATAGCCCGGATGCTGGCTGACGAAGTAATAGTCAGCGGCGTGGTACATGTCGGCCTGGCCCGCGGTCACGGCGTCGAACACTTCGAACGCGCCGACCAGCTCGCCTGCGGCTTTCACGTCAACGGTCAGGGTGCCGTCGGACATTGCGGTGATGGTGTCGGCCACGAATTGCGCCGAGTCATGCACGCCTGCCAGACCGCGGCCCCAGGTGGTAACCATGGTCAGGGTGCGGTTGCCCTGGGCATAGGCCGGAGCCGCCAGGGTGCTGGCTGCTGCCGCGGTCCCGCCCAGCGCGGATGTTTTCAAGAAAGAACGGCGATCCATTAATTATTCCTCCCATTATCAATTCGGATTGCCCCTGGGTCCCCCCGGGGCGGATCGGTTCGAGTCCGGTCAGCCTAGCGGCAGCGGATTTTATGTGAATACCTAGTACTGCGTAGAACGGAACGTTTTTGCCGGTTTTCGCAGCAAATCGCACGCATTTCAGGCGGGTAGCGAACAATGCACACTCCCGCATCAAGGGTAATCCGCCCTGCCCTGTTTGATTCCGCTGGGCGGCTGGGCAATGATTCGGTACACGATTCTGACCAATTGCTGCGGAGTGCCGATGCGCCTGTTTCACGCCCTGCTGCGCCCCACCTACGCGCAGAAGCTGTCGCTGCTGATGACCCTGCCGCTGATCGTGGCCGGCACCGCCATCGCGGTGCTGGTGGGCTACCAGTCGCGCAGCCTGGCAGAGCGCGAGATCCAGGCGCTGGAGATGCAGCTGCTGGAAGCCAAGAAAGCGGAGCTGCGCAATTACGTCACCCAGGCGCGCAACGGTTTTGCCCACATCTACGGCCTGGCGGCGCCGGATGACGCGGCGGCCAAGGAACAGGTCACCCAGATCCTCAGCGCGATGATCTACGGCAAGGACGGGTTCTTTTTCGTCTACGACTACGACGGCACCAACCTGGTGAGCCCGCGGCAGACCGAATTCATCAACCGCAACTGGGCGGGCCTGACCGACAGCGCGGGCGTGCCGGTGGTGGATGAGTTCATCCGCCTGGCCCGCGACGGCGCCGGCTGGCACAGCTTCACCTGGGAAAAACCCTCCACCGGCGAAGAGGCGCAGATGATCGCCTATGTGCTGGGCCTGCAGGACTGGCAATGGGCGATCGGCACCGGGGTCTTCATCGACGATGTGCTGGCCACGGTTGCCGCCTCGCGGGCGGAAGTGGAGGCGCGGGTGCGGCGCACCTTCCTGTATATCGGGGCGATCACGCTGACATCGCTGGTGCTGGTCTTTGCCTCCGGCATGTTCCTGAACATACGCGAGCGGCGGCTGGCGGATGCCAAGCTGAAGGAGCTGACCCAGCGGGTGTTCGATGCCCAGGAGGAAGAGCGCGGCCGGGTGGCGCGGGAGCTGCATGACGGCATCAGCCAGCTGCTGGTGGGGGTGCGCTACGCGCTGGACAACACCCGCCGCCGCCTGTCGCGCGGCGACGGCGAAGGCGCGGCGGCGCCACTGGAAAAAGGAACCGAGAGCCTGCTGACCGCCATTACGGAAGTGCGCCGGATCAGCCGCGACCTGCGCCCCGGCGTGCTGGACGACCTCGGGCTGGGGCCGGCGCTGAAGGCGCTGACGGACGATTTCGCCGCCCGCACCGGCATCGAGACCGAGTTTTCCACCGTGGTGTTCCGCAACCGGCTGGACCAGGATTCCAAGATCGCGCTGTATCGCATTGCGCAGGAGGCGCTGACCAATATCGAGCGCCACGCCGAGGCGACCAGGGTCAGCATCGACCTGCGCGGCCACACCCGCGGCGCCACCATGCGGATTTCCGACAACGGCCGCGGCCTGCCGCCGCGCGATGCCCGCAGCGGGCCGGGGATCGGGTTGCGCAATATGCAGGAGCGGATCGAGCAGCTTGACGGAACCTTGCGCATTCTGTCATCACGGGGCACCCAGAGCGGCACGGTGATCGAGGCCAGCCTGCCGCTGAGCCACCTGCTGCCGCCGGGCGAGGAAGGCACACCTGCGCAATTGCCGTGACCGGAGGAGGCTGCGGCGGCCTTTGGATGAATGGAAAGCTGCATCGGGGGAATGATGGCTGATCCGGTGAAAGTTCTGATCGTGGATGACCACCCGATGGTGGCCGAGGGCATCCAGTCGATCCTGGAAAGCTACGACGACATCGAGGTTGTCGGCTCCCTGACCGATGGGCGCGACGCGGTGGAGCAGATGGGCCGCCTGGCGCCTGACGTGGTGCTGATGGATCTGAACATGCCCAAGCTCGGCGGCCTCAGCGCCACCGAGATCATCCTGGAACAGCACCCCGGCACCCGCATCCTGATCCTGTCGATGCATGACAGCGCCGAATATATCTCCACCGCGCTCAGCCACGGCGCCATGGGCTATGTGCTGAAGGATGTGCCGACGGAAGAGATCAAGCAGGCGATTGACGCGGTGATGGAAGGCCAGACCTACCTCTGCACCGGCGCTGAAGGCTCGCTGAAGCCGAAGGACGGCAACAGCCGCGAGGCGCTGACCGGGCGCGAGCAGACCATCCTGCTGGAGCTGGCGCAGGGCAAGTCCAACAAGGAAGTTGCGCAAGTGCTTGATATCTCGGTCCGCACCGTTGAGACCCACCGCAAGAACATCAAGCGCAAGCTGGGCATCTCCTCCACTGCCGGCCTCACCCGCTATGCGCTGGAGCATGGCGTGCTGCAGGGCACCGGCGCCGGGTTCTGAGGCGCCGGTGCGCGGCGGCCTTAGCCGAGGCTGGCCAGCAGCGCCGGGGACGGGTCGCCGGTCGCCGGCAGGCCGCGGCTGGACTGGTAGGCGCTGATCGCCGCCCGGCTTTTCGGCCCCAGCACCCCGTCGGCGCCGCCGGTATCGAAACCGCGTGCGGTCAGCCGTTTTTGCAGCAGGATGCGGTCGTCCTTGGTCAGCCCGTATTTGTCCGGCGGGAAACCGGTGCGCAGCGGCCCGCCGCCGGCAATGCGGTCAGCCAGATGGCCCACCCCGATGGCGTAGGAATCCGAGTTGTTGTAGCGCTTGATCGCGTTGAAATTGCTGGTGACCGAAAACACCGGCCCGCCTGCCTGCGGCTGCAGGCTGCGCCCCGAAGGCGTGCCCGGCGCCCCGGCCTCGCCCCCCCATTTCATGCCTCGCGTCCAGCCGTTGCGCTGCAGGTAAGCGGCGGTTGAGGCCAGCGCATCAGTCGGATCCTCCGACCAGATATCGCGGCGGCCGTCACCGGTGAAATCCACCGCAAAGGCCTGATACGATGTCGGGATGAACTGAGTATGCCCCATGGCGCCGGCCCAGCTGCCGGTCATCCGGGCGGGCGTGATGTCACCGTTTTGCAGGATCTTCAGCGCCGCCAGCAGCTGCTTTTCGAAGAACGCCCCGCGCCGCCCGTCATAGGCCAGCGTCGAGGTGGCGGAGATCACCGGCACGTTGCCGCGGCGCTCGCCGAAGAAGCTCTCCAGCCCCCAGATCGCGCAGATGATTTCCGCATCGACGCCATAGGTGCGCTCCAGCGTGCGCAGGGTGGACTGGTGCCGGGTAAAGGCGGCACGCCCCTTGCTCAGGCGCTCGTCCGAGACGGCGATGGAGAGGTAATCCTCCAGCGAGCGTTTGAACTCGGTCTGGTTGCGGTCGCGCTTGATGACACCCGGCAGATACCCCGCGCCGCGGAAGGCGGCACGCAGGGTGGACCCCGAAATGCCTCTGGCCTCGGCCCGTGTGCGGAAGGACGCGACCCAGGCGTCGTAGCCTGCATTGGGCACCGGGCGCAGGTCCGCAGGCAGGCCGGTGGTGCCGCTGGGGCCGCTGCCGGAGGGCACCGCGGTGCTGCAGGCCGCCAGCCCGAAGGCGGCCAGACCGAATCCGAAGTGGCGACGTGTGATTCTCATGCTGCTGCCCGTTCTGTTTTGTTGCGCCCGTTGAAGCAGGGCGTTTGCAAATAGGCTGCCAGAAACAACGCAGGCCGCCAAGGGGCGGGAATCCGCCACAGCGAAGTCCCGCCGCAGACAGGGCCAAGGCGGCATCAAGCGGCAGCAGGCCGCCTTTTCAATCGCGCAGCGCGTCGGCGCGCAGTCCCTCGCGCTCGTAGTGATGCGGCAGCACCCGGCCGTAAAGCTGCCTGGTGCGCTCCACTCCGCCGCACATGCCCTCTGTCTCGACAAAGGAGAAGATGCCGACGTAGCGCCTGCGCGGGCCTGCCACCGGGGCCACACGGTGCAGCGAATAACGGCCGCGGAAAATCTGCAGATCTCCCGGCTGCAGCACCAGCCTGCGCACCAAGGGCGAGCCGCCTGCCAGCACCCGCGCCACGCTATCGTAGTTTTCATCCGTGGGGGTGCGCAGCATAGGCGCGTATTCGAAATCGCCGCCCGCGTCGCCGTTCTGGATCGCCAGCGTCACCGTGTAGTTGTTGGTGTCGAAATGCCAGGGAAAGCCGTCGCCCTCCTCCACCATGTTGATGATCACATCGGCCAGCGGATCGTCATAACGGAAGAAGCGGTCTTCCGGCTCCCCCAGCGCCTCGCGGATGAAGGGCATGAAGCCGGGAAACTCGTAAATTGTCCGCAGCGGGCTGCCGGCGCCGAAATTGTCCGCTGGAATGAAGGCATTGGAGCGGTCATAGAACTGACGCACCGGGTGGCTCTCCGGCAGCGACGGATCGTCCTTGGAGAAATAGGCATTGGTGCGGCTGAACGACTTATGCCCCTGATCCGACACGGAATCAGCTTCCGCAACCAGCTTGCCGATGCCGTCCTGGTGCACAAAGCCCGGCAGCACCGCGCAGCCGTCGGCTTCCAGCTCGCTTTGCAGATCTGACATCATCCGCGCATAGGCCGGCGACCCCGGCCTGTCGATCGGATAGCGCCCCAGGTCCACCAGTTCCGCAAGTTCAGCCATGTCCAAGTCCTTCCCTGTCGCCTCTTTTGGGATGAGCTTGCCTGCTGGCGCTAGGGCGATCTGGCACAAACGGGACACGGGCATGCCGGTTTTGAACGAATCCGCACTGGCACGCGCCGTCACTTTCGCGGAAATTTCGCCGCACCCCGGTCCGCAAGCAAGAAAATGTCCCTGAACCGGTGTTTTTTGACAGCTTTCGCGGTTGACGCCCCTGTCCGGCAGACATAATGTCGCCCGCAACGCAAGAAGGAGCCTGTGGCAGTGACCACCCTAGTCGTAATCGTAGGAACCAAGCGCATGGGCCGGTAACGGTAGACCATAATCGAACCCATGCGCCTCCGAATGAAAATCGGGGGCTTTTTTTATGCGTAACGGACGATGCCGCCAATTGGAGCAAAAAGCAGATGACACGTGAAATGACCGGCGCAAAGATGGTTGTCCAAGCCCTGAAGGATCAGGGTGTGGACGTAGTCTTCGGATACCCAGGCGGCGCCGTGCTGCCGATCTATGACGAGATCTTTCTGCAAAATGACATCCGCCACGTGCTGGTCCGGCATGAACAGGGCGCGGTCCACGCCGCCGAAGGCTATGCCCGCTCCACCGGCAAGCCCGGTGTTGTCCTGGTGACCTCCGGCCCCGGCGCCACCAATGCGGTGACCGGCCTCACCGATGCGCTCTTGGACTCGATCCCGATCGTGGTTCTGACCGGCCAGGTGCCGACCTTCATGATCGGCTCCGACGCCTTCCAGGAGGCCGATACCGTTGGCATCACCCGCCCCTGCACCAAGCACAACTGGCTGGTCAAGGACACCGATGCGCTGGCCGGCACCCTGCACGAGGCGTTCCATGTCGCCAAGTCCGGCCGCCCCGGCCCGGTTCTGGTCGACATCCCCAAGGACGTTCAATTCGCCAACGGCACATATCAGGCGCCGAAACCCTCGGTTTCCCATTACCAGCCGCAGGTCAAGGGCGACATGGAGGCGATCACAGAGCTGGTCGAGGCCATCGAAAAGGCCAAGCGCCCGGTGTTCTATACCGGCGGCGGCGTCATCAACTCCGGCACCGCGGCCAGCCAGCTGCTGCGCGAACTGGTGGACGGCACCGGCATTCCGGTCACCTCGACCCTGATGGGGCTTGGCGCCTATCCGGCCTCGGGCAAGAACTGGCTGGGGATGCTGGGGATGCACGGGCTTTACGAGGCCAACATGGCGATGCACGGCTGCGACCTGATGATCAACATCGGCGCCCGTTTCGACGACCGCATCACCGGCCGCATCGACGCCTTCAGCCCGAAATCGAAAAAGGCGCATATCGACATCGACCCCTCCTCGATCAACAAGGTGATCCGGGTCGATATCCCGATTGTCGGCGATGTTGCCCATGTGCTGGAGGACATCCTGAAGGTCTGGAAGTCGCGCGGCCGCAAGGTGAACCGCGAGGCGCTGGAGAAATGGCACAAGCAGATCAATGAATGGCGCGCGATAAACTGCCTGTCGTTCAAGAACTCGGAAAAGACCATCAAGCCGCAGTACGCGCTGCAGCGCCTTGAGGCGCTGACCAAGGACCGCGACCGCTATGTCACCACCGAGGTCGGCCAGCACCAGATGTGGGCGGCACAGTACCTGGGCTTTGAGGATCCGAACCGCTGGATGACCTCCGGGGGACTCGGCACCATGGGCTATGGCTTTCCGGCCTCGATCGGCGCCCAGATGGCGCATCCGGACGCGCTGGTGATCAACGTCGCAGGCGAAGCCTCATGGCTGATGAACATGCAGGAGATGGGCACTGCGGTGCAGTTCCGCCTGCCGGTGAAGCAGTTCATCCTCAACAACGAGCGCCTGGGCATGGTGCGCCAGTGGCAGGAGCTGCTGCACGGCGAGCGCTACAGCCACAGCTGGTCCGAGGCGCTGCCCGATTTCGTGAAGCTTGCCGAAGCCTTCGGCTGCAAGGGCATCTGCGTCAGCGACCCCGCTGACCTGGATGACGCGATCATGGAAATGATCAATTACGACGGGCCGGTGATCTTCGACTGCCTGGTCGAAAAGCACGAGAACTGCTTCCCAATGATCCCGTCGGGCAAGGCGCACAACGAGATGCTGCTGGGCGAGGCCGAGACGCAGGGCGTCATCCAGGCCGGCGGCGCAGTGCTGGTGTAACCGCGGCGGCGCCGCAAATTTCTACGAAGAAATTTGCCAGGAAAATCCAAATTTTCCTGGCAGCGACATACGAGAGGAAGACCACGAATGTCTGCCCTGCATATCAAAAAAGGCTCCACCCGCCACTCCGCCTACAACCTGCGCCCGACGTTCTCGGACGTGCAGGAGCGCCATACCATTGCGGTGCTGGTGGAAAACGAACCCGGGGTTCTGGCCCGCGTCATCGGGTTGTTCTCGGGCCGCGGCTACAACATCGAAAGCCTCACCGTGGCGGAGGTGGACCATACCGGCCATCTATCGCGCATCACCATCGTCACCACCGGCACCCCGCAGGTGATCGAGCAGATCAAGGCGCAGCTGGGCCGCATCGTCTCGGTCCGCGACGTGCATGACCTGACGGTCGAAGGCGCCGCGGTGGAGCGCGAGCTGGCAATCCTGAAAGTGGCGGGCGAAGGCGACAAGCGCGTCGAAGCGCTGCGGCTGGCGGATATCTTCCGTGCCAATGTGGTCGACAGCACGCTGAACAGCTTTGTGTTTGAGATCACCGGCGCACCGGAAAAAATCGATGCCTTTGCCGATCTGATGCGTCCGCTGGGGCTGAGCGAGATCGCCCGCACCGGTGTTGCCGCCCTTCTGCGCGGCAACTGACTCCTATGCCGGCCCGCAGCCGGGCCGGCGTTAGCTCCGAATGACCTGAAGCGGTGCGGAAACGCGCCGCTTTTCTGCTGCCTGCATCGGGAACGGGACAACCGTCTGCCCCTGCGGGGCAGCGTCAGCTTCCTTGCCGCAGCCTGCCGATGCGCTCAGCTGATCTGCCAGCCCCGGGCTGCCCTGTTCGGCCAGAACGGTAAGGTTTTCGGCAATCCGCAGGCTGTCGCTCAGCCTGATGTCGAACTCAACCCAGTCACCAGGATGCAGCTCCCCAAAATCGGCACCGGCTTTATTTGTGAAAAAAGCAAGATCCCCCTGATCATCACACCAGATCACGGCTTTTGTGAGGGGATCGTCACTCCATAAAATGACTCCAATCATACCAGTCCTCGTTTTGCCCCAAGTTAATTCTGAAACAAATAGACTGACGCCAACACGATAAAAAGCGGCCTGTCCTATTGCAATTTGTGTCAGTTCAACTAGCCTTTTGACGTTAATTAGCGACAGCAGTGGCTGCAGCCAGCAGCAAGGCTTGCCTTACTGGTGCAGCAAATTCGCATAAACCACCGGCAAGCGGGACAAATCCTGCGTAAAAGCAGAACCGACAGGAACCAGAATGAACAGCCAGAACCGCTCTCCGGCCGACTTGCGGAACATGTTTGGCGCCAACCTGCGTCTATTGGCGCGGCAATTCCCGTCGATTTCCGAACTGTCGCGCCAGCTTGGCATCAACCGCACCCAATTCAACCGGTATCTCTCCGGCGAGAGTTTTCCCCGGCCGGACGTTCTGGACCGCATTTGCCGTTTCTTTGACGTTGACGCCCGCATTCTCCTGGACCCGGTGGAAAGCCTTTCCAAAGCCGGGCAGGTTATCAACGGCGCCTACCTGGCGGATTTCCTGGGCCATGGCGTGCAGCAGCTGAGCGAGGAATTCTTTCCGGCCGGCTTCTACCGCTTTACCCGCCGCAGCTTCATCAACGAGGACAAGTTCGTGATCGGCCTGGTCTACGTGTTCCGCGACGCAGGCGTGACTTATATCAAGGGCTTCGAGGCCAAGGAGGCGATGCTGAGCCAGGGCCTGCCGTCCACCCCGGCCGTGCGCGAGTTCCGCGGCTACATCAGCGGCCATGAGGACGGCGTCGCCTTTGTCATCGCCCGCCGCAAGTCGATGACCTACTCCTTCAACTACCTGGCGCGGGTGGCCTCGCTGGAAAACAACTTCTGGTGCGGCTACGTCGCCCGCACCGTCCGCGAAGGCGGAACCGGGGAACGGGTGACGCGGATGGTCTATGAGCACCTCGGCCGCGACACCGGGCAGGTTCTGGCCGCCGCCCGCAGCGTCGGATTTGCCGATGAAGAGGCTCTTCTGCCCTTCCACCGGCGCCTGCTGCAGACTGGCCAGCCCTTCCGCTGACGCTAATCAGCGGCAGCTTGGCGATAGATGTGCCAAGTGGCGTGGCCAAGCAGCGGCAGCACCAGGAACAGCCCCAGGAACCAGGGCAGCAAAGCAGCAAAGGTGGCGGCAGCGATCAGCGCTGCCCAGATCATCATCACCACGAAGTTCTGCTGCACATACTGGAAACTGGTGATCATCGCGGTCACGAAATCAACCTCGCGGTCCAGCAAGAGCGGCAGCGATATCACCGTGATCATGTAAAGCAGCAGCGCAAACAGCGCGCCGACCACGGTGCCGACGGCCAGCATGGTCAGCCCATTGGCTGTCAGGAACACCTCCGCCGAGGTGGAGACATTGGTCATGGTGGCATGGCCCATGAACAAGGCAAAGATCATGTGGCCGAGGAAGAACCAGAACAGGAACACCACAATGATGATGGCGCAGATAGACGGCAGCTGGCGGCGGCTCTGCTGCAGCACCACCCCCAGGATCCGGCCGACAGCAATGCCCCGGCCCTGCTCCAGCCGGTGCGAGACCTCATAAAGCCCAACCGCGGCGAACGGGCCGATCAGCGGGAAGCTGATAGCCGCCAGCACCAGCCAGTAAGTGGTGCCCGTGCGCACGGTGATCCAGGCCATCATCCAGCCCGCCAGGACATAAACCGCGGCGAAGAACAGCCCGTAGAGCGGCTTCTTGAGGAAATCGGCCCAGCCCCGGCGCAGCGCCTCGAACAGCATCGGCGTCGTGACCGGTTTCAGCGGCGGCACGCCAAAGGGCTTTTCAGATGTCATCGCGGATACTCCTCCCTCTTTTTGTCTTTTTGCCAGCCTAACCGCGAACCAGCCACTTAAAAATGCCTCCTGAATATATGTTTGGCGGGCATTGCCCGGCCGGCAGCCCGCCGTTCCGGCACCCCCATGCGCCTGCCAGTTTACTGCAGCCTGCTGTCAGACAAAGGCAAAGTCATCAGCGGTCAGGCCAAGCCCCGCGTCGCCGTCCAGCCGGATGGTGCCGCCGTCATGGGTGATCAGGCGGTCGCCGCTGTCATCGGTGATCGCCAGGCTGGCGAACCCGCCGCTGTGTCCCTGTATCTGCAAAAGATCGGTGCCATCGGCAAAATCCCTGACCAGATCATCGCCGCCGCCGGGACCAAAGACAAAGGTGTCTGTACCGCTGCCGCCGGTGAGCGTGTCATTGCCGCCGCCGCCGTTCAGCGTGTCGCCGCCGGCGCCGCCAGTCAGCCGGTCATTGCCGCCGCCGCCATTCAGCGTGTCGGCTCCCGCAAGGCCAAAGAGCCGGTCGTTGCCGCCCTTGCCCGACAGCAGGTTGGCACCGCCATCCCCTGTCAGCTTGTCTCCCTTTGCGGTGCCCGCCAGATTTTCTACCCCCGACAGCTGAAAGAACCCGCTGCCGTCAGCGCCGAGTTTCCCGCCCGGCGCACCGGGGTTCTGCCACGCGCCATCGAGATTCAGCGACACCACGACGCCGGCGGAAAACTTCGAGAAATCCACAGTGTCCTTCCCGCTTCCGCCGCTGATGTGCAGCCCGAGACCCGGATCGGTTTCCGAAACCTTCAGCAGGTCCCGGCCGCTGCCCAGCCGGACCACAGCGCCGCCGCCGGTGCCGATCACCACCGTATCGTTGCCGCCGCCGGCAGAGATCAGTTCAACCCATTCCGTTCCGGTGCGGATTGTATCCTTGCCGTCTCCGGTCCGGACAACGCCGGCGCCGCTGGCGCCCACAATCACCGTGTCATCGCCGCTTGAAGTGCTGACATATTCAGCAAACCCTTTGCGTATCACCACCTTGTCGTCCCCCGCCCCTGTGCGCACGGTCCCGGCGCCGCCCGTGCCGATGGTGATCACATCGCCCTTGGCCCGGTCAGCATCACTGCTGCCAAGACCGGTCTGGATGCTGAAGACATGCGCATTGCCCGTGGTCAGGATGTTCTCCTCGGCCAACAGGAAAATGGAAAAGGTGCTTCCCTCCTGATTGTTGCCCAGCGTGACCTTGTGCCGCTCACCGCCCCAGCCGTTGATTTGCCGGACCCGGGTGGTGTCCAGCTCAACCTCGGAGTTGTAGCCGACTTCCAGATAGTCGATCCGGCGGTCCGCGCCGTTGTCGGCGTCCGTGATCCGCGTCAGATTGGATTCGGCGGCGTCGCCAAAGCGGACGATCTTGGCCGTCCAGTCCTCTCCAGTCAGGTCGATATCCACAACCAAGCGGTTATCGGCGTCCCCTTCAAAGACGTTGTAGGTGTTCAGGAACCTGTTGTCCCACGCGACCGCGCTTTGCCCCTCGCGCCGGGGAATTTCTGTTTCACCGTCAAAGGTCAGATTCAACTCAACATCGGCCATGGCACCGTCTCTCTCATTAACTGATTGAAATCTTTAACAGCGGTTCCGGAATTGGAAACAATTCACAAAAACCGCAAGTTTAGTTTACCAGAGGTAGACAGATTTATGAATGCGCACGGAAAAAGAGCCTCAGGGCGGCGCCCCTGAGGCTCGGCAGAAAACATGCGGAAGTTAAGCCGCGGCGGCGGATCAGTCCTCGGACTGTGCATCCGCCCGGCTCTTGCCGGAAACATTGAGCGCCAGGGTTGCGGCCATGAAACCGTCCAGATCGCCGTCCAACACCCCCTTGGTGTCAGAGGTCTCATGCTGGGTGCGCAGGTCCTTCACCATCTGGTAGGGCTGCAGCACGTAGGAGCGGATCTGGTTGCCCCAGCCGGCGTCGCCTTTGGCCTCGTGGGCGGCGTTGATCTCGGCGTTGCGGCGGTCCAGCTCCATCTGGTAGAGGCGCGATTTCAGCGCCTTCATGGCGATGTCGCGGTTCTGGTGCTGCGATTTCTCCGAGGAGGTCACCACGATGCCGGTCGGGATGTGGGTGATCCGAACCGCCGAGTCGGTGGTGTTGACGTGCTGGCCGCCCGCGCCCGAGGACCGGTAGGTGTCGACGCGGATATCGGCCGGGTTCACCTCGATCTCGATATTGTCGTCCACCACTGGATAGACCCAGACCGAGCTGAAGGAGGTGTGCCGCTTGGCCGCCGAGTCATAGGGCGAAATGCGCACCAGCCGGTGCACGCCGCTCTCCGATTTCAGCCAGCCGTAGGCGTTGTGGCCGGAAATCTTGTAGGCGGCGGACTTGATGCCCGCCTCGTCGCCTGCGCTCTCGGACTGCAGCTCGACCTTGTAACCCTTCTTCTCGGCCCAGCGCACATACATCCGCGCCAGCATCGAGGCCCAGTCGCAGCTTTCAGTGCCGCCGGCGCCTGCGTTGATCTCCAGGAAGGTGTCATTGGCATCGGCCTCGCCGTCCAACAGCGCTTCCAGCTCTTTCTCGGCCGCCTTGTCCTTGAGCGCCGCCAGCGCCGCCTCGGCATCCTTGACGACCTCGGCGTCGTCTTCCATCTCGCCCAGTTCGATCAGCTCGATGTTGTCGGACAGATCCTGCTGGATGCCCTTGTAGGTCTCGATCGAGTCCACCAGCGCCTGGCGCTCGCGCATCAGCTTCTGCGCCGCCTCGGGATCGTCCCAAAGATTGGGGTCCTCGACCCGCGCGTTGAACTCCTCCAGCCGGTATTCGGCGGTTTCCCAGTTCATCCGCTGGGCCAGCAGCTCCAGCGATTTCTCGATGTCCGCAACGATGTTCTGGGTTTCCGCGCGCATGGGAGGTCCTTGCAATCTGAGATCAGGCTTGCGTGATAAACCACCCTTGCGCCGCGGGCAAGCGGGGAGGCTGTGCCCACGCTTGCCGGGAGCGTTGGAACATCCATCTAAAATGCCGCACATTATCCACCCGTAAAAATACGCCAATTTAACGCGGTCAGCTTGACTTTGAAGCTTGGCACACGCGGGCCGCCTGCCCGCCGTGAAATTGGGGAATCGGGATCATGCCTAGCGGCTATCTTGTTCAGCTTGGAGACGGATCGCTCGGTCACGGCGATACGATTACCTCCACCTATTCCTCATTCACCACAGACCAGACCCTCGGCGCGGGCAACTGGACCTGGAGCGGCTGGGCCGGCGGCAACTACTACTCCAACCAGGCTGAGCCCGGCGACTACTACCTCGGCACCGACGGCAATGTCTATTTCGTGCCCGACTACGGGCCTGTCGATACGATGGAATCGGCAAGCGCAAACAACCCGCCTGCCTATACCGACACCGACGGCCCGGTCGAAGGCACCAGCGGCGGCGACCTGATCGACAGCAGTTATACCGACAGCGACGGTGACCAGATCGACAACGGCAGCGGCGGCGGCGCTTCCGGCAACCAGGACACGGTAGAAGCGGGCGCCGGAGACGACACCGTTGATGCCGGCGCCGACAATGACATGGTGTTCGGCGGCGCCGGCGGCGACAACCTGGCAGGCGGCAGCGGCGATGACACCATCTATGGCGACAGCAGCTCAGAGGCCGGGCTGAGCAGCTCTCAGCAAAGCATCTCCACCTCCAACGTCACCGACACCAGCAGCGGCTTCACGGTCATCGCTAAGGACATCTCCGGCAATGCCAGCGCGGCCAACATCGACTATTACGATGGCGGGTTTGGCGTTGCCGGGGCAATTTCGGATACCGACAGCCCCGGCGTCTACGAACAGATCGGCTATGACAAGGCGTCCGGGGTTTCGGAAGAACTCATCGTCGACTTCGACCAGGACACGACCGACGCCAGTTTCTCGTTCAAGCACCTCTATAGCGACGGCTACGGCGAGGAGGGCCACTGGGCGATCTACAACGACGGCGTTCTGGTAGCCGAGGGCGACTTTACCGAGGATACGCCCGGCTCCGGCACCGGCACGGTGGACATCAGCGGATACGGCCCCTTTGACCGGCTGGTGCTGTCCGCCAATCTGCAGACCGACGGCACCGACGGCTCCGACTACATGGTCACCGACATCACCTTCACAGTGCCGCCGGAAACCCCAGCCGACGGCGACGACAGCATCGACGGCGGCGACGGCAGTGATGTGATCTATGGCCAGGGCGGCAATGACACGATATCCGGCGGCGGCGGCGCCGACACGCTGGACGGCGGCGCGGGCGACGACAGCATTTTCGCGGGTGAAGGCGATTCCGCCAGCGGCGGCGCGGGCGACGACTATTTCACGATTCAGTCCGACGAGGCCTTCATCACCGGCGATGTCACCATCGTGGGCGGAGACGACGGCGAAACCGTCGGCGACACGCTGGATTTCAACGGCCAGCTCGACACGGGCAGCCTGGTCATCACCGATGACACCGGCGGCAGCAAGACAGGCACTGCAACGCTGCTGGACGGCAGCACCGTCCATTTCTCCGGCATCGAGAACATCATCTGCTTCACGGCAGGCACCCGCATTGCCACCATCGCCGGGCTGCGTGCCATCGAGAGCCTGCGCCCTGGCGATCTGGTGATGACCCGTGACAACGGCATGCAGCCGGTGCGCTGGATCAGCCAGTCAACGGTGCGCGCGGCGGGCAACCTGGCCCCCATCCGCATCGCGGCCGGCCAGTTCGGGGCTGAACGCGACCTCCTGGTCTCGCCGCAGCACCGGATGTTGTTCAGCGGCTCCCAGGCCAGCCTGCTGTTCGGCGAAAGCGAGGTGCTGGTTTCGGCTCTTCATATGCTCAATGACCGCTCCATCCGGCGCGAGCCCGGCGGCACGGTCACCTATGTGCATGTGCTGTTCGGCCAGCATGAGATCATCTATGCCGAAGGCGCCCCGTCAGAGAGCTTCCATCCAGGGGTTCAGGCGGTCTCGGCGCTGGAAGATCCCGTGCGCGAAGAGCTGTTCCGCATCCTGCCGGATTTGCGCTGGCACAGCGGCGAAGGCGGACAGACTGCCCGCCTCTGCGCCAGCCGCCACGAAGCGGCACTGCTGCTTCAGTAAAGCCCGCCGGAACTGACGGTGCCGAAAGTGGCCTTGGGGCCCAGCACCGCGGTGCCGCCGCTGGAGGTGGTGACCTTGCGGCCCGACTGCTGCACCTCTTCGATCAGCGGCAGGTTCGACCCCATGGCAAAACCGCCGTCGTAGGTGAGGCCGAAGATCGGCTCTGCACCGTCGCGGAAATACTCGGAGACCACATAGGCGCCAGAAGCGTTGTCAGGCAGGCGCGCGCCGGTGTAGCGGTCGATCTTGATGAAATGGCCACCTTCCGGCACTTCGAACGGGCCGCCGCCGAATTTCTCCACCGCCTTGGTCATGAACTGCTGGAACACCGGGCCGCACATGGTGCCGCCATAGGCGCCGCGGCCCATCGGGCGGGGCTGGTCAAAGCCCATGTAGCAGCCGGCCACAATGTTGGAGGTGAAGCCCACGAACCACACGTCCCGGGAATCGTTGGTGGTGCCGGTCTTGCCCGCAGTGGGCACCGGCAGGTTAATCACGCTCGACGCGGTGCCGCGATCAACCACGCCCTTCATCATCGAGGTCAGCTGATAAGCGGTGACCGGATCCATCACCTGCTCGCGGTCGGTGACGATGCGCGGCGGCTGGCCCGGCGCCAGCGCCGGGTCGGCACAGTCGACGCAGTCGCGGTCGTCGTGGCGGTAGATGGTCTTGCCGAAGCGGTCCTGCACCCGGTCCACAAGCGTCGGCTGCACCCGCTCGCCGCCGTTGGCGAACATCGCATAGGCCGCGACCATCTTGTAGAGCGTGGTTTCCTCTGCGCCCAGCGAGTTGGCCAGGAACGGCCCCATGTTGTCATAGACGCCGAACCGTTCGGCATAGCCCGCCACAACCGGCATCCCGACCTCCTGCGCCAGGCGGATGGTCATCAGGTTCCGGCTCATCTCGATGCCGGTGCGCAGCGGCGTCGGCCCGTAGAACTTGTTGGTGGAGTTCTTGGGCCGCCACAGGCCCTGCGGCGTGTTGATCTCAATTGGGGCGTCGACGACGATGGTCGCCGGGCTGTAGCCGCTGTCCAGCGCCGCCGCATAGACAAACGGCTTGAAGCTGGAGCCAGGCTGGCGCATCGCCTGGGTCGCGCGGTTGAACACCGAATGCTGGTAGGAGAAACCGCCCTGCATCGCCAGAACCCGGCCGGAGTTCACGTCCATCGCGACAAAGCCGCCCTGGACCTCGGGCACCTGGCGCAGCGACCAGTGGCTGAAGGCATCGTCATTCTTCTCGGCCCGCACCAGCACCACATCGCCGCGGGCGAAATTCTCGGCAAAGCCGCCTTTCATCCACTTGATGTCGGAGCGCGGCACCGTGCCGGTTCCTTCGCTGTGCTCGACGCCGACGGTCAGGTTTTCGCTGCCGACCTCCAGCACCACCGCCGGATACCAGCGGCCGCCCAGCACGATATCCCGGGAAACATCGGCATTTGCCAGTGCCTCGCGCCAGGTTGCCTCATCCTTCAGCTGCTCTTCGGCCAGCGTCACCCCTGTGCCGCGCCATTGCCCGCGCGAGCGGTCGTATTTCTCCAGGCCCCCGCGCATCGCCAGCGCGGCCTCGGCCTGCATGTCGTGATCGATGGTCGCCCGCACGGTAAAGCCGCCGGTGAAGAACTCGCCCTCGCCGAAATCCTCGGTCAGCTGGCGGCGGATTTCATCGGTGAAATAATCGCGCGGCGGCAGCGCGGTGCGGAACGCCTCGAAATCGCCGTTCTGAACGGAGCGCAGCGGCTGCGCCACTTCGACCTCATAGACGTCCCCGGAGATGTAGCCGTTCTCGCGCATTTCCCGCAGCACGTAGTTGCGCCGCGCCAGCAGGCGGTCCTTCTGGCGCACCGGATGATAGTCGGACGGCGCCTTGGGCATCGAGGCCAGGGTGGCCGCCTCATGCGGTTCCAGCTCGCTCAGTGTCTTGTTGAAATAGGTCTGCGCCGCCGCGGTCACGCCATAGGAGTTCTGGCCCAGGAATATCTCGTTCAGGTACAGTTCCAGGATCCGTTCCTTGTCGAGCGTTTCCTCCAGCCGGGTGGCGAGGATGATCTCCTTGATCTTGCGCTCGGCCCGGCGATCGCCGGACAACAGGAAGTTCTTCATAACCTGCTGGGTGATGGTGGAGGCGCCGCGCACGTTCTTCCCGCGCGAGCGCACCGCCTCGATCGCGGCAGCCGCGATGCCGCGCGCGTCGTAGCCGGAGTGGCTGTAGAAATTCTTGTCCTCTGCCGAGATGAAAGCCTGTTTCACCAGATCCGGAATTTCATCCGACGGGGTGAACAGGCGGCGCTCCTTGGCGAATTCGTCGATCAGGTGCCCCTCGCCGGAATAGATCCGGCTGATTGTCGGCGGCTGGTACTGCGCCAGCGACTCATGGCTCGGCAGGTCGCGCCCGTAGATCCAGAACACCGCCCCGATGGTCAGCGCCACCATTGCCACGCCCAGGGTGATGGTGCTGAAAATGGAGCCGAAGAAGGAGAAGATGAACCTGAGCACGGAGTTTGGCCTTTCACGCGGAGTGCCGCCTATATAGGGACGGCAAACGCCCGCGTCAAAACGGGAAACAGATGTTCTTCGCCTGGAAGGGTGGGAAAATCCTACCAGTTTTCACCCCGGGTTGCCGCGATTTGCGCGGCAGGCGGCCAAACCGGCGCGAAAACGCCGATTGCCGCCCTACTGCCGCACCAGCGCGCGGCGCGCATCATCCTGGGCGCGCCAGGTGATCAGCCCGTTCAGGATGCCGCGGGCCGCCTTGGCCCGCCACTCTGCATCCACCAGATTCTTCAGGTCGCGCTTGCTGGACAGAAAGCCGATCTCCACCAGCACCGACGGGATATCGGCCGATTTCAGCACCGAAAACCCGGCAGAGCGCAGCGGCCGGTTGTTGATCGGCTGCCCTTGCGCGCGCAGGCCGCCGATCAGCGCCGCCGCCAGCGCGTCGCTGCGGGGCTGGGTTTCCTGCCGGGCCAAGTCCAGCATCACGCTGGTCACCCCATCGTCCGCCTGGCTGAGGTCGGTGCCCGACAGCAGATCGCCGCGCAGGTGCCGCTCCGCCAGCTTGGCCGAGGCGGCATCCGAGGCGTCCTTGGACAGCGTATAGACGGTGGAGCCATGCGCGCGGCCCTCGGAAATGGTGTCGGCGTGCAGCGAGATGAAGACATCCGCCCCGGCCTGATGCGCCAGCGCAATGCGCCGCTCCAGCGAGACGAAATAGTCGTCGTTGCGGGTCATCTGCACCGTGAACTGGCCGGAGCGCACCAGCGCCTCGCCCAGTTCTCGGGCGAACTGCAGCATCAGGTGCTTTTCAACGACGACCTCGGTCTCGGCGCCGGGATCAATGCCGCCGTGGCCCGGGTCCAGCATTACCAAGAGCGGCGCATTCTCGTCCCGCTCAGCCTTGCCTTCGATCACCTCCGGCGCGGGCAGGTCCCAGCGCGGATCCTGCGGCGCACCGGCACTGGCGGCAAATTGCTCTGCCGTGGCCGGTTCCAGCGTCACCGCAAGGCTGGCCGCTGCTGTCACCTGGTCCACGTGCATCGCGGCGCTGGCGACCTTCATCGGTTCCGCCAGTTGCAGCACCAGCCGCGACCAGCCGGGCACATAGGTGCCGAATTGCGCAGCAGTGATCCGGTCGCCCTGCAACAGCTTTCCGGCCGCCAGCCCGCTCCAGTCGACCTCCTGGAAATCCAACACCAGCCGCGGCGGCTCCGCCAGGGTGAACAGCCTGTACGGCACCCCCTGGCTGAGACCCAGTGTGATCTCTGCCCCCTGCCCGGCGTCCCGCACATGGCTGGCGGCGGCGTCAATGCGCGCCAGGCCGCTGAAGCTGCTGCTGCCGGATTGCGCCCAGGCGCCTGCCGCCAAGGCCCAGATCAATGCGGTGAGTGCGATCAGTCTGCCCATTTCTGCCTCTTGCCCGGCCTGCCGGCCCTTTTGGCCGGCAGACTAGGCAATTTGCCAAGGGATGGAAATCCGCCTTCTGGGGTTATCCACGGCTTTGGGGCAAGTCAGTCGCGCGACGCCATGAACAGCGCCAGCCGGGCCAGGCCTTCCTCGATATCCACGGTGGAGCGCGCATAAGAAAAGCGCAGCGTGGTGGCGCCGCGGACGGGGTCGAAATCCAGCCCCGGCGTCACGGCAACGCCCGCCTTTTCAAGGATTTCCGCGGCAAAGCTGCGGCTGTCATCGGTCAGGTCCGACACATCGGCATAGACATAGAACGCTCCGTCAGGCGGTGCGATCTTGGTGAATCCCGCCTTGGGCAGCCCGTCCAGCATCAATTGGCGGTTCCTTGCGTAGATGGCCAGGTTCTCGCGCAGCTCGTCCTCGCAATCGAGTGCGGCCAGCGCCGCCACCTGGCTGGCGTGCGGCGCGCAGATGAACATGTTCTGGGCGATGCGTTCGACCACCCGCACATGATCCTCCGGCACCACCATCCAGCCGACCCGCCAGCCGGTCATCGAGAAAAACTTGGAGAAGGAGTTGATGACATAGCACTCATCGGTCAGCTCCAGCGCGGTGACCGCTTTCGCCTCGTATTCCAGCCCGTGATAGATCTCGTCGGAGATGAAGCTGGCGCCCTCGCCCCGCGCTGCATCAATCAGCGCGCCCATCGCCGCGTGGTCCAGCATGGTGCCGGTCGGGTTGGCAGGCGACGCCACCATCAGGCCCGCCAGATTCTGCCCCGCAAGATCCGCCGCGACCGGCTGCAGCCGGTTTTCCGGTGCGGTCTGGATGTCCACCGGGGTCAGCCCCAGCGCCTTCAGGATCTGCCGGTAAGAGGGATAGCCCGGCGCGCCGATGCCGACCCGGTCGCCGCTGTCGAACAATGCGGTGAAGCTGAGCAGAAAAGCGCCGGAGGAGCCCGGCGTCACAATCACCCGCTCCGGGTTCAGATCGACGTTGTACCAGTCGCCGTACAGCTGCGCGATCCGCTTGCGCAGGGCGGGCAGGCCCAGGGCAACCGTGTAGCCCAAGGCATTGTTTTCCAGCGCATTCCCCAGCGCCTTCAGCGCACCGGACGGCGCCCCGGTCGAGGGCTGCCCCACCTCCATATGGATGATGTGGCGGCCGGCCTCCTCAGCCTTGCGGGCGGCTTCCATCACATCCATCACAATGAAGGGATCGACCTCGGACCGGCTTGAGTTTCGCATGCTTATCTCCCAATGTGCGCGCATGAGTTTTGACCGTTTCTTCCGGCTGGCGTCAATCCCGGCTCTTGTTCTTTGCGCGCTGGTTCAATTTTCGGCAGCGGCGCAGGCAGCATCCATTTCATTGCTGCGCGATCCGGATATCGAACACGGGCTGAACCGGCTGGCGGCGCCGGTGCTGCGCGCCGCGGGGCTGAATGCAAACCGGGTGCGCATCCTCTTGGTCAACGACTCGTCCTTCAATGCCTTCATTCTGGATTCCCGAACGATTTTCGTGCATTACGGGCTGATCCTCAAGGTCACTTCCCCGGAGATGCTGCAGGCGGTGCTGGCCCATGAGGCCGCCCATATCACCAATGGCCACCTGTCGCGGCGGATGCAGAACCTGCGCTCCGCCAACAGTGCTGCAGGTCTGGGCCTGGCACTCGCTGCGCTGGCAGCTGCGGCCGGCGCAGGCGAGGCGGCCGGCGGAATTGCCATCGGCACCCAGAACTCCGCGCTACGCAGCTTTCTGGCCCATACCCGGGCCGAAGAAAGCTCTGCCGACCGTTCCGCCGCCGATTACCTGAACCGCGCCGGCATCAGCCCGCAGGGGCTGGTCGACCTGCACCGCGCCTTTGCCGGCCAGGAAGTGCTGAGCGCAGGCACCCAGGATCCCTATACCCGCTCCCACCCCCTGAGCCGCGACCGCATCCGCGCCGCGCAGGCCTATCTGGCGGCGCATGGCGACAAGGGCGAGGCCAGCCCGGAGGCGCAATACTGGTTCGCCCGCGTGCGCGGCAAGCTGTCGGCCTTTACCCGCGCCCCGAAATGGACCCTGCGCCGGGTGCGCGAGGAGCAGTACAAGGACGTCCGCCTGATGCGCGAGGCCGCGGCCTTTCACCGGCAGAACAGCCTGCAGAAGGCGCTGAAGGCGGTGAACGGCGCGCTGGCGGCCCGGCCCTCCGACCCGTTCTATCATGAGCTCAAGGGCCAGATCCTGATCGAGAACCGCCAGTGGTCCGCAGCGCTTGCCGCCTATGGCAAGGCCGTCAGCCTCGCCCCCAAGGATCCGCTGATCCTGACCGGCTACGGCCGCGCCCAGCTGGCCGCGGGCCAGCCCAAGGCCGCGCTCAAGTCCATGGAACGCGCCCGCGCCATCGATTTCCGCAACCCGGTGCTGCTGCGCGACATGTCGCTGGCCTATGCCAAGACCGGCCAGACCGGAATGGCGGCGCTGGTCACCGCCGAACGCTATGCCTTGCAAGGGCGTCTGGACGACGCCGGTATTCACGCCAAACGGGCCGTCGCCCAGCTGCCAGCAGGATCCCCCGCCGCCCGGCGGGCGCAAGATGTGCTGTCGGCCTATGAACAAGCTCAGAAGAGAAAGAGACGCAAATGACCCTTTTCACCCGCACCGCCGCCGCAGCTGCCACCGCCCTCGCCCTGCTGGCCGCCCCGGCGCAGGCCTTTGACATCAACGCGATGTCCGAGGCTGAGCGCGAAGCCTTCGGCGCGCAGGTGCGCGAATACATCCTGGCCAACCCGGAGCTGATCCTGGAAGCCGTTGACCTGCTGGAACAGCGCCAGCAGCAGGCCGAGGCCGCCCGCGATGACGTGCTGGTGGAAGAGAACCTGGCCGAGCTGCAGAACGACGGCTACTCCTGGGTTGGCGGCAACCCCGACGGCGACATCACCCTGGTCGAATTCATGGACTACCGCTGCGGCTATTGCCGCCGGGCTGCACCCGAGGTGGCCAAGCTCTTGGAAAGCGACGGCAACATCCGCCTGGTGATCAAAGAATTCCCAATCCTGGGCGAGGCCTCGGTGCTGTCGGCACGCTTTGCCGTCGCGACCAAGCATGTGGCAGGCGAAGATGCCTACAAGCAGGTGCATGACGCGCTGATCGAGTTCGGCGGCGAGCCGAATGAGGTTGCCCTGCGCCGCCTGGCCGAGGGTCTGTCGCTGGATGCTGATGCGATCTTTGCCAAGATGGACAGCGAGGAGGTCACTGCCGAACTGCGCCAGACCCGCGCGCTGGCGCAGAAGATGGCGATCTCCGGCACCCCGACATTTGTGCTGGGCACCGAACTTCTGCGCGGCTACCTGCCGGCCGATCAGATGGAGATCATGGTGGCGGAGATCCGCGAGCAGCAGAGCTGATCGGTTGAGTTGAACCGGCAGGACCGGGGCGCAGCCCCGGACCCCGGAGTATTTGTGAAAAGATGAGACGGCTGGAGTATTACTCCGCCGCGTCTTGGGCCGCCTCGATCTGCGCGGCCTTTTTCTCGACCTCTTCGACGATGTGGTCGACCATCTGTTCGTTGGACATCTTGTGGCTGGCCTTGCCCGCCAGATAGACCATACCGGAACCTGCGCCGCCGCCGGTGAAACCCACATCTGTCATCAACGCCTCGCCGGGGCCGTTCACGACGCAGCCGATGATCGAAAGGCTCATCGGGGTGTGGATATGGGCCAGCCGCTCCTCCAGCGTTTCCACCGTCTTGATCACGTCAAACCCCTGGCGCGCGCAGGACGGGCAGGAGATGATGTTGACGCCGCGGTGGCGCAGGCCAAGTGATTTGAGGATCTCGAACCCCACCTTCACCTCCTCCACCGGATCGGCGGAGAGGCTGACGCGCAAGGTGTCGCCGATGCCCATCCACAACAGCTGGCCTAGGCCGATTGCAGACTTGATGGTGCCGGAGACAAAGCCGCCGGCCTCGGTGATGCCCAAATGGATCGGCGCGTCGGTGGCCTCCGCCAGCTGCTGGTAAGCGGCCGCGGACATGAACACGTCGGAAGCCTTCACCGAGATCTTGAACTCGTGAAAGTCGTGATCCTGCAGAATGCGGATGTGGTCGAGGCCGGATTCAACCATCGCCTCCGGGCAGGGTTCGCCGTATTTGTCCAAGAGGTGCTTTTCCAGGCTCCCTGCATTCACCCCGATGCGGATCGAGCAATTGTGGTCGCGGGCGGCCTTGATCACCTCGGCCACGCGCTTTTCATCGCCGATGTTGCCCGGGTTGATGCGCAGGCAGGCGGCGCCGGCCTCGGCGGCCTCGATGCCGCGCTTGTAGTGAAAGTGGATGTCGGCGACGATCGGCACCGGGCTTTCGCGCACGATCTCCTTCAGCGCCTTGGACGACGCCTCATCCGGGACCGAGATCCGCACCAGATCAGCGCCAGCCTCAGCCGCCGCTTGCACCTGGGCGACAGTTGCCGCCACATCGGTGGTCAGCGTGTTGGTCATGGTCTGCACCGCAATCGGGGCGTCGCCGCCGACGGGCACATTGCCCACATGGATCTGGCGGCTTTTGCGGCGCTCGATATGGCGCCAGGGGCGGATGTGGTTCATCGACATTGCGGCGGGTGTCCCGGCTGGATCCTGTTAGCGCCTAGATACGTGCAGACGCCCGGCGCTGCAATGGCGGCACCGGGCGTCATGTGCGAATTCCTGCGCTTGAGTTACTCGGAGGGCTGCGTCACTTCCGCCTGCAGCTGCGCCACCAGGGTGGCCAGCGCCTCGTTGCGGGTGTCCTGCAGATCGGCCAGCGCAAACCGGCCGGTAATCGCATCCATCGACAGCTCGACATTCTTGCTGACCTGGCCGCGTTCGCCGACTGGGCCGAAATGTTCGCCGTTGACAGCGAAATAGATGGCGCTGCTTTCGCCGGTGCGCAGTTTCGGCGCGTCCTCGGTCATCGGCACCTGGAACCTCTGGCCCGCGTCCATGATGGTTTCCAGGATCACGCTGCCGTCGGCCGCGGTGACCTGCACCCAGGAGGGGCGGACCGCAACCATTTCCACACCCGGGGCAATCTCGGCCACGACCTGCGGCACTTGCGGCCCCTCGGCGGTCTGCTGCTGCAGCGGGCCGAAGCCGTCAAACGGCAGGCTGGCCTCCGCCAGCGCAACAGTCGGCAGCTCAGGCGCCGCGAAATTGCCCAGCGTCGACGGATCGATAGTGGAAATCGGCGCATCCCGCGCCACCAGCACCGGCACATCCAGAGCCTGCGGGCGGTAGAGCCGGTCCAGCGCCTCTGCTGCGGGATCCTGGGCGTCTCCGGCGTCCGCCAGCACCGCGCTGTTGAGCGGGTCGAGATCGGCCAGCACAGCCGGCGTCTGGTCAACCGGCGCAAACTGTACCTGCTGGACCTCTTTCAGCACCGCCCAGCCGCCGTAGCCGATGCCGCCGATCAGCGCGGCCAGCACCATCAGCGAACCGACGGCCCGCAGCTCGATCTGGCTGAGGAAGCTGCTGGGCGCAGGAATGAACGGTGTGTTCGGCGAGGCAAAGGCATCCCCGCCCAGCCCCTTGGACGCAGGAGCGGACACGCCGCCGGACTTGCTGCGGCTGGAGGCCTCCGCCGACATGCCGTGGGCCACGGAAAACCCGCTTTCCTTGCAGAAATCCTGGAACGCCTGCTCGGCATCCATGTTCAGGTAGCGCGCATAGGAGCGCACGTAGCCAGCGATGAAGCCGGGCGTGTCAAAGGCCGAAGGGTCGGAGTTTTCGATGGCAGCGATATAGGAGGCCTTGATCCGCAGCTCGCGCTGGACGTCGAGCAGCGATTTGCCCATGGTCGCCCGCTCGCCGCGCATCACGTCGCCAAGCTTCAGCTCGAAATCATCAAAACCTTTCGGCTCCAACGTTCCGCCATGGTCATCTTGCTTGCGCTGGGTGAAGCGCCCGATCATGCCTGCCGTCCCATATTTTGCCTGCCGCCATCGTTTCTGTACGGTGAAAGAATCACATTTGCGACTCAGATCCGTTCATTGATTAGCAACAGCGTAACACACTCAGTGTTAATTTACACTGATCAGTATGTTAACCGGCAAGTTCGGCACGATTCAGCGCACAATGCGACCACAATGAGTCCATTGCCTTGACCAGCGCATCGATCTCCTTGGGGCCGTGCACCGGCGAGGGCGTGAAGCGCAGGCGCTCGGTGCCGCGCGGCACGGTGGGGAAGTTGATCGGCTGCACGTAGATGCCGTAGTCCTCCAGCAGGTGATCGGACAGCACCTTAGTATGGACCGGATTGCCGACGATCACCGGCACGATGTGGCTGCCGTGATCGATGATCGGCAGGCCCAGCCCCTTGAGGCGCAGTTTCAGCACCTTTGCCTGGTCCTGATGCTTGTCGCGCAGGTCCTGCGCGCCCTTCAGATAGGCGACCGAGGCCGCCGCCCCCGCTGCCACGGCAGGCGCCAGCGAGGTGGTGAAGATGAAGCCAGGCGCATAGGAGCGGATGGCGTCGCACATCTTGGCCGAAGCGGCGATATAGCCGCCCATCACGCCATAGGCCTTGGCCAAAGTGCCATTGATGATGTCGATACGGTGCGCCAGCTGGTCGCGCTCGGTGACGCCGCCGCCGCGGGGGCCGTACATGCCGACCGCGTGCACCTCGTCGATATAGGTCAGGGCGCCGAATTCGTCGGCCAGGTCGCAAATTTCGGCGATCGGGCCGAAATCGCCGTCCATCGAATAGACCGATTCGAAGGCGATCAGCTTGGGCGCCGCGGGGTCGTCGGCTTCCAGCAGCTCGCGCAGGTGGGCGACGTCGTTGTGGCGGAAGATGCGCTTGGCACCGCCGTTGCGGCGCACGCCCTCGATCATCGAGGCATGGTTCAGCGCGTCGGAATAGATGATCAGCCCGGGGAACAGTTTGGGCAGCGTGCTCAGGGTCGCGTCATTGGCGATATAGGCAGAGGTGAACAGCAGCGCCGCTTCCTTGCCGTGCAGGTCGGCCAGCTCGGCCTCCAGCTGCTTGTGGTACACCGTGGTGCCGGAGATGTTGCGGGTGCCGCCGGAGCCTGCGCCGGTTGCGTCGATGGCGTCATGCATCGCGTCCAGCACCACCGGGTTCTGCCCCATGCCGAGATAGTCGTTGCCGCACCACACGGTGATGTCCTGCTTGGTGCCGTCGGGACGGGTCCAGACCGCATGCGGGAAATGGCCCTTCTTGCGTTCGATGTCGATGAAGGTCCTGTAACGGCCCTCTTCGTGAAGGCTGGCAATCGCTGCGTCCAGTTTCGCGGTATAGTCCACCGGCATCTCCATAGCTAATTGTGCTCCTGCGGAGCACGCGGGCTGTGTAAAGGGCACGGGTCTGTTGACGGTAAGGCCGCAATCACGTTCGCGAATGGTTACCTTAGGCGTCCCCTTCGATCAACTGCATACGCGCCGCCGGGGGTGCGCAACATTGATGCAGGTCAAATAAAACTTAAACAGGTGCCGGGCAAGGACAGCTGCGGCCAACCTTTGGCCGTTTGCGTCGTATCTGGCGCCGGTTCTGCAGCAAAATGCGCAGGATCGGAAACCGCGGCGGCCGGAAGTGCCGGAAAATTCCGGCACTGCGGCCTCTGGCCCCTCCCCAACCGCGCTGCTAGGGTCCGCGGCAAATTGGCCCGTTTCCCGGGCCTCCCCCGGACAAACAGGAGAGCAAGAGATGGCACTGAATGACGTTCTGGACCGGATCGACGCAGAGCTGGACGCCGCAACCGAACGGCTGATGGAGCTGCTGCGGATCCAGTCGATTTCAACCGACCCGGCCTTCAAGGCTGAATGCGACAAGGCTGCCGACTGGCTGGTCGCCGACCTGAACTCCATCGGCATCAAGGCGGAAAAGCGTGCCACCCCCGGCCACCCGATGGTGGTCGGCCACGTGGGCGAGGAAAACACCGATGCCCCGCATGTGCTGTTCTACGGCCATTATGATGTGCAGCCTGTCGACCCGCTGAACCTCTGGAACACGCCGCCGTTCGAGCCGCAACTGGAGGAAACCCCGAACGGCACCGTGATCCGCGGCCGCGGCTCCTCCGACGACAAGGGCCAGCTGATGACCTTTGTCGAGGCCTGCCGCGCCTGGAAGGCCGTCAACGGCTCCCTGCCCTGCCGCATCACCTTCTTCTTCGAGGGCGAAGAGGAGAGCGGCTCTCCGTCGCTCATTCCCTTCATGGAGGCCAACGCAGAGGAGCTGAAAGCCGACATCGCTCTGATCTGCGACACCTCCATGGTGTCGCGCGGTGTGCCGTCGATCTCCTCGCAGCTGCGCGGCATGCTGAAGGATGAGTTCACCCTCATCGGCCCCCGCATCGACCTGCACTCCGGCCATTACGGCGGCCCTGGCCTCAACCCCCTGCGCGAGCTCAGCCGCATCGTCGCCTCCTTCTATGACGAAGAGACCGGCAAGGTCGCTGTCGAAGGCTTCTATGAAGGCGTGCACGAGGTGCCCGAGGACCAGCTGCGCCAGTGGGAGGGCTGCGGCTTCGACGAAAAGGACTACCTCTCCAACGCAGGCTACACCCAGGCGCACGGCGAAAAAGACCGCTCGGTTCTGGAACAGCAATGGGCCCGCCCGACGCTTGAGGTGAACGGTCTCTGGGGCGGCTACAACGGCGCAGGCTCCAAGACCGTGATCCCGTCGGAAGCGCATTGCAAGATCACCTGCCGCCTGGTCGGCGACATGGACCCGGACGCACTGCGGGTGAAGATCCGCAAGCACGTGGAGGCGCAGCTGAAGCCCGACTGCAAGGTGGTCTGGGACAACGATCTCGAAGGCTCCAAGGCCTCTGTCATGGACATCACCCGCCCCGAATTCGCCGCCGCCCGCGCCGCGCTTTCGGACGAGTGGCAGCGCGAGGCGGTGTTCTGCGGCATGGGCGGCTCGATCCCGATTGCGGGCTTCTTCAAGTCGATCCTGGGCATGGAATCGATGCTGGCCGGCTTTGCCAACGAGGATGACGCGATCCACTCGCCGAACGAGAAGTACGACCTGAAGAGCTTCCACAAGGGCATCCGCTCCTGGGCCCGCATCCTGGACGCGCTGACCAGCAAATAAAATCAGGCGGGCGGAAGCTCTTCATGGCTCCGCCCGTCCGTTGCCTGCAGGGGGGAGAATGCACCTCCCCGCAACAGCTTTAAACGCCCTTTCCCGGAAACCGGCGCACTCCCGCCCGTTACCGGTGCTCTTTTGAGCACCTCTTCCCGTTGGGCCTGGCGCCGCCAAAGGCGGCGCGCCAAGGCGCGGGAGCCGTTCCCTGCGCCAAAACGCAGCGGCGGGCTTGATACGGCGGACAGCTGCGGCTCCAATACGCCAGACGCCCCCAGAAAAGGGAGAGAGCCCATGCCAGCCGTCATCGAAACCGGCACGCTTCAGGTGAACGGCCAGGAAATCGCTTATACAAGGCGCGGCGGCGGCCCGCCGCTTCTACTGCTGCACGGTTTTCCGCAAACCAAGGAGATGTGGGAGGACGCCATCCCCGCCCTCGCCCGCCGCTTCACAGTGGTGACGGCGGACCTGCGCGGCTATGGCGCCAGCTCCAAGCCCGAGGGCGTGGACGCCATGAGCTTCCGCAGCATGGCCGCCGACCAACTGGCGCTGATGCAGGCGCTGGGGTTTCCGCGCTTCCACCTGGCCGGCCACGACCGCGGCGGCCGCACCGCGCACCGGCTGGCGCTGGATGCACCCGAAGCCGTCGCCAGCCTCACCGTGATGGACATCATCCCGACCCATCTGCTGCTGGACCAGCTGACCCGGCAGGTCGCCCGCGCCTATTACCACTGGTTCTTCCTGGCCCAGCCCGCGCCGCTGCCGGAGCGGATGATCGGCGCCGATCCGCAGGCCTACTTCGAAAGCTGCCTGCTGGGCTGGGGCGGCGCCTCGCTGTCGGATTTCCCGCCTGATGCGCTGGCCGCCTACCGGCGCGCCTGGGCGGACCCCGCCTGCGTGCACGCCATGTGCAACGACTACCGGGCCGCGATCGAGGTGGATTTCCACGACGACGCCCGCGACCTCAGCCGCAAGGTCCGCTGCCCGGCGCTGGTGCTCTACGGCGCCGATGGCGCCATGGCCCAGGCCTATGACGTCGCCGCCACCTGGGCGCCGCGCCTGCAGGACATGACCGCGCGCGCCATCCCCGGCGGGCATTTCTTCATCGACAGCGCGCCAGAGGAAACTGCTGCCGCGCTGCTGGATTTCCTCGGGCCGCTGCCGCAGCCCTAAAACGCCTGCAAAGCCGTGCCAGAACCGCGCCGTTTTCCGTTCGTTTTACGCACCGGTTAAGACTCGCTTATCGCTCTTGCCCTACCCTTGCGGAAACACGCGAGCGATAGGCAAACGGAGGCAGCACATGTCACAAAGCAGGTTCAACCGCCCGCCCGGTTTCGAGGGCAACCAGACCGACCCGGAGGAAAGCTACCGGGCCGGCTATCAGCACGGCACCCGGGTGCTGCTGCGCTACTTGGAAACCAGCCCGAAACCGGACCTGGAACGCCTCAAGCTATGGGTCAACACGGAACTGACCGGCTGGCGCCACGACACCGAGGCCAACCCGAACCCGCCCGCGCTCTGACCTTCTCCCCCCTTCGGCCGCTGCACGGCTTGCATCGGGTGGCCTGCAGCGGCAGGCTGGCGGCATGAGCACGAAGATTCTGACAGACGGGCCGCTGCTGGCCGAAATCCTCGCCTTGGAAACCAAGGTCTGGCAGGCGCTGGTTGCAGGCGACCCGGAGGCCGACGGCCGGATGCTGTCTGAGGATTTCCTTGGCGTCTATCCCAGCGGCTTTTCGGACAAGGCAGGCCACTGCGAGCAGTTGAACGCCGGGCCGGTGATGGCAGACTACCGCCTCAGCGACGCGCAGCTGCGTGTCATCGCCGGGGACGCGGTTCTGCTCTGCTACCGCGCCGCCTACCGCCCGGCCGCCAGCCAGGAGTGGAAGGAAATGCTGATCTCTTCCCTTTGGGAGCAGGGCGCAAACGGCTGGCTCAACACCTTCAGCCAGGACACCCCGACCGTTTGATCGCCTTCAGGGGTCATGCGAGGCGTCGAGCTCGACCCCCTCCTTCACCCCGTGGTCTGTCTTGCTGTCATAAGCGTCCTGCTTCTTCTGCCATTCCTTGGTTTCGGTCTCCCAGAATGACTTAAGATCCGCCTTCAGAACATTCTCCGACGCCAGGCTCGTCTCCAGCGCTGCCACGCAATCGGTGAAAATCTTGTGGTGGTTGTTCTCATGGGCATAGAGCTTCTTCCACATGGTATCCCAGCTGCCCTTTTGCCCCTTGTTGCCCTTGCTGTATTCCTTCCACTTGGGCATCGTGACAACCGGCTTGCTGGTCAGCTTGAACTCCTTCACATGGCCGTCCAGCTGAAAACTCGCCGAATAGCTGGCATTTGACCGGTAGCGCCCCCAGAAACTGCGTTTGTTCAGCGCCTTGAACACCGCTTCGATGGTCTTGCCGCTGACCGAATAGGACACGTCCTTGGGCTTCGGGATGGTCTTTTTGAACACCGCGGGATCCGGCGGCACGTCGTCCAGCTTGACCCCCACGCTGTAGCCGTTCGAGGTCTTCGACGCATAGCCCTCGACCGCCGCCAGCATCGCCTCCTTGGCCTCCTTGAACAGCGCCTTCAGCTCATCCTTCTGCAGCGGTTCCTTCCGCGCCTGCATCTTGGCCGCAAACTTCGCCGCCGACTCCAGAGCCAGATTGTGCAGCGCGGTCAGATACTTCTCCAGCGCCTTGATCATCCGGTCCCATTCCGCCTGCCGCTTCTTGGTGGTCTTGCCGTACTCCGCCCAGGAGGGCTGCCTGGCTACCGGCTTGCAGGACACCGTGATCTGGCTGACCGATTTGTCCTTGGCAAACTTGGGCACGAACACCGGCGCCGGGTCGTAGCTGCCCCAGGCATCCTTGCTGTCCAGCGCCTCCCGCACCCCGTCGATGTCGATGGCTGAAACTTTGTAAGGTTTCTTTGATGGTTTCGGCAGCTTGACCTTCACGTCGACGCCCATCGCCTGCCTCCCCTTCTGTAAATACACACAACAATACGCAGGCAGCCGCCAGCCGCCGCGCAGCAAATGTATCACAGGCAGGCCTGATTGATGAGAATTTATGCGGAGAAGGAGGGAAAGTGGCGCGGTTGACGGGGCTCGAACCCGCGACCCCCGGCGTGACAGGCCGGTACTCTAACCAACTGAGCTACAACCGCGCATGGGCCTTTCGGCTATGTTCCCCGTCCGGGGCGGACCCTGAAACGCCAGGGCGGCGGGCGAAAGTGGCGCGGTTGACGGGGCTCGAACCCGCGACCCCCGGCGTGACAGGCCGGTACTCTAACCAACTGAGCTACAACCGCATTTTCGCCTTGCGGCGGACCGTTTCCGATCCAGGTCCCCTCCGGGGCGGTCCCTGTTCAGCCCCGGGACGGGGCGCAGCAGTGGCGCGGTTGACGGGGCTCGAACCCGCGACCCCCGGCGTGACAGGCCGGTACTCTAACCAACTGAGCTACAACCGCCCGCTGCGTATCCAGCATCGCTGCTGAATGTTGGGCTGTAATATTCCCCGCCCCCCAAGCCGTCAAGCGGTGTTTTGCCATTTTCCCGACTTTCCCGGAAAAAAATACGCCGCGCAATTCAAGCCTCTGAAAAGCAACAGAAAACACCCGCGTCAAGCAGCTGCCTTGCGGGGCATTCACGATACTTCGGACAGGGGGAATGGTGGGTGATGAGAGACTCGAACTCCCGACATCTTCGGTGTAAACGAAGCGCTCTACCAACTGAGCTAATCACCCGGTGACGGCGGATTTAGACAATGACGCCGGACAGTGCAAGAGGAAATCGCAGAATTTCTTTGCGCGCAGCAGACGGCTACTCCAGCACCGTTTCGCGTCCGTTTTCCAGCACATAGACACAGCCCTGCCCGTTCGGCAGCGCCGCCATCCGGTCGCGGCTGAGCCCGCAGACGATGCCGCGCATCACCTGCCCCAGCAGCCCGTGCGCCACCACCACCGACGGCCCGGTCAAGGACTGCATGAAATCCAGGATCCGGGCATAAAAGCTGTCATACCCCTCGCCCCCCGGCGCCTCGCAGAACAGGTCGAGATTGCGCGGGTTGCTGCCGTAAACTTGCGGATACTGTTCTGCCACCTCTGCCAGCGTCATGCCCTGGAACACCCCGGCATAAGCTTCCGCCAGGCGCGGATCGGTCAGGAAAGGCGCACCGCCCAGGGCAATATCTGCGGTCTGCTGCGCCCGGCCTAGCGGCGAGGCATAACAGGCGGGCGTCTGCGCCATCACCGGCGCCATCAGCACGGCCTGCCTGCGGGCGTGCTCCACTCCCAATGGGCTCAGCGGCGATTCCAACTGCCCCTGAATGCGGTGCTCTGCATTCCATTCGGTCTGCCCGTGCCGCAGCAGCCAGATTTTCGGAAATTGCATGATATGCCCCCTGCCCGTTTTTTTCAGGCAAATTGGTAACGGCACAACTCCCCCAGCGAAACCCCGGAAAGACAGAAGGCGCTCAACCTTTTCAGGGAGCGCCTTTCAGGAATAATGGTGGGTGATAAGAGATTTGAACTCCTGACATCTTCGATGTGAACGAAGCGCTCTACCACTGAGCTAATCACCCGTGAGGCAGGCTTTTAACGGTCCGCTGCGGGCTCCGCAAGAGGGGCAATGGAAGAATTTTGGCGTTCTTTTGTATTTTCTTCTGCCTCGGCATTCGCCGTGCCTTCAGCCGTCTGCGGCTGGCGCAGCCTGCAAACGAACACCCGGCCGTTGCCGCGCTCCTGGCTGCGGTTGACGCGCAGCTTGCCAAAGGGCTTCAGGTTCAGCTCGCGCCCCTCTGCAACGGCTTCCCCCAGCAGTGCCAGAACCGCCTCGACCACCGGCTTGGCGTCCTTCTTCTTGATGCCGGAACGCTCAACCGCCTGTTCCACCAGCTCCCTCTTGGCCAGTGCCGCGGCCTGGACCACGGGCGCGGAGGCGGTAACAACCACCGGCTCCGGCGCCGCCGGTGCCGCATCTGCTGGTTTAGCCGCACCCGTCTTGCGCGCGGCGGCCTTGCCAGCGGCCGGTTTGCGCGCGGATGCCCCGCTTTTCTTTGCCGTTCGTGCCATTTACTGCCCCTTTGCCTGAAAGAATCCCGCTCCTGGCGTTCGCGCTGGCGCACCCCTGTCGCAGGCGGCAGCGGACTGGCGGGCCGGTGTTGCAAAACCAGCCTAGCACAGCCGCCCCGCCGCCGTGAACCGGTCAGCAGGCGGGCAACGCGTCGCGCTGTATCATGGTGCGCAGGGTAAAGCTGGAGCGGGTGTTGCGGATGCCCGGCACCCGCATCAGCCGGTCCTCCAGGAAGCGGTCGAAGTCCGGCAGATCCTCGGCCACCACCCGCAAGAGAATGTCGCGGGTGCCTGTCATCAGGTAGCACTCCATCACCTGGTCGAACTTGCGCACCGCCTTCTCAAAAGCCTGCAGCGCATCGGTGGACTGCCGCTCCAGTTCCACCGCCACAAAGATCGTCACCGGCAGCCCCAGCTTGGCCTGGTCCACCCGCGCCGAATAACCGCTGATCACGCCGCTCTCTTCCAGGTTGGCCACCCGGCGCGCGCAGGGGGTGGCCGACAGGCCGACCATTTCCGACAATTCGGAAATCTTCAGCCTCCCGTTGCGCTGAAGCGCAGCTACAATCTTGCGGTCAATCGAATCCATGGAGCTTTCCCCTAAATCTGGCGCCATTTTTGGATCATACCACCAAACCGCCCCGCGCAGGCAGTGCTTTTTGGTGAAAACCGGCGTCTGCGCTCTAGTATCATCTGGAAAAGTTTTGGAGGAGTCATCCAGATGACAGTGACCGCTGTTGCGTCCAGCACCCATGAAGAAATCTACCGCGTCGAGGAGCCCTCTGTCGGCCTCCTGGGCTTTATTGCCGTGCATTCCACCCAGCTTGGCCCGGCGGCCGGCGGCCTGCGCATGCGCCCCTATGCCAGCGAAGACGAAGCGCTGACCGACGTCAAGCGCCTCAGCGAAGGCATGACCTACAAGAACGCGGCGGCAGGCCTGACCCTGGGCGGCGGCAAGGCGGTGATCATCGGCGATCCGGCCAAGGACAAGTCGCCGGAGCTGCTGCGCGCCTTTGCCCGCGCCATCGAAGGGCTGGACGGCCGCTACATCACCGCCGAGGACATGGGCATGAGCCCGTCCGACATGGCGATCCTGGCGGAAGAAACCCGCTTTGTGGCCGGCCTCGCGGACGGCGAGTTCGCCAGCGGCGACCCCTCGCCGATCACCGCGCGCGGCATCTTCAACGCGATCCGCACCACCCGCGCCCACAAGCACGGCAGCCGCGATCTGGACGGCGTCACCGTGTCGGTGCAGGGCCTGGGCCACGTTGGCTGGTACCTCTGCCAGTTCCTGCACGAGGCCGGTGCAAAGCTGGTTGTCACCGACATCGACGACGCCCGCGTCGAGAAGGCGGTTGCCGAGTTTGGCGCCAAGGCGGTGCAGCTGGCGGAAATCTACGGCGCCGAGGCAGACGTCTTTGCCCCCTGCGCCATCGGCGGCATCCTGAACGCGCAGACCATCCCGCAGCTGAAGGCGGACATCGTCGCGGGCGGCGCCAACAACCAGCTGGCAACGGTTGAGGACGGCGCGGCGCTGCATGCCCGCGGCATCCTCTATGCACCCGACTTTGTGGCCAATGGCGGCGGCATCATCAACGTCGCAACCGAAATCCAGAAGATCAAGGACCGCGAGGGTTTTGTCGCCGAGAAGCTGCAGGCGCTGGACGAGACCATGGCGGCGATCCTGAACCAGGCCAAGGCGGCGGATGTCAGCCCGGCACATATGGCGATTGCCACCGTCCAGGCCAAGATGGAACAGGCCAGCCAGGCCGCCTGAGCCACCTGCCAGCAGGGCTGCGGGACCTCCCGCAGCCGCACGGGACCCCGGCCTGGCGCCGGACCCCTCCGGATTTTGGGCCTGGCGGCCTGCGGCGGGCGGGAGCGCTCCCCGCGATGCCGCGCAGACGCCAAGAACCATACGCCCCGGCAAGAAGGGCCAGAACGGAAGAGAACACTAAAAAGGGCGGCCCCCTCGGACCGCCCTTTCCTTTTGCCTGCTGATTTGATCGGCGGATCAGTGCGCGGTAGCGCCTGCGCCCTCGCCGGAGCCTTTCAGCGCCGACTTGGCGGCTGCGGCTTCCTCCGCCTCCTCATCCCATTCGATGGGTTCGGGCTTGGCGACCAGCGCATGCTCCAGCACCTCGGACACATGGGACACCGGGATGATCTCCAGTCCTTCCTTCACGTTGTCCGGGATCTCCGGCAGGTCCTTTTCGTTCTCCTGCGGAATCAGCACCGTCTTGATGCCGCCGCGCAGCGCCGCCAGCAGCTTCTCCTTGAGGCCGCCGATCGCCAGCGCATTGCCGCGCAGGGTGACCTCGCCGGTCATCGCGATGTCCTTGCGCACCGGGATCTGAGTCAGCACCGACACGATGGAGGTGACCATCGCGAGGCCCGCCGAGGGGCCGTCCTTGGGCGTCGCGCCTTCCGGCACGTGCACGTGGATGTCCCAATGGTCGAACTTCGGCGGCTTGATGCCCAGTTTCGGCGAGACCGAGCGCACATAGGACGAGGCCGCCTCGATCGATTCCTTCATCACGTCGCCCAGCTTGCCGGTGGTTTTCATCCGGCCCTTGCCCGGCAGCCGCAGCGCCTCGATCGACAACAGCTCACCGCCGACAGAAGTATAGGCCAACCCGGTCACCACACCGACCTGATCCTCCTTCTCGGCCAGGCCGAAGCGGTACTTGGGCACGCCCAGGAACTCGTCGAGGTTGTCCGGCGTGACGGTCACGCTGTCGGCCTCTTTCTTGACGATCTTGGTCAGCGACTTCCGCGCCACCTTGGCGATCTCGCGCTCCAGGTTCCGCACCCCCGCCTCGCGGGTGTAGGTGCGGATCATCTCGGTCACGGCCTCCTCGGTCAGCTCGAATTCCTTGGCCTTCAGGCCGTGGTTCTTCACCTGCTTGGAAATCAGGTGCTGCTTGGCGATCTCGCGCTTTTCGTCCTCGGTGTAGCCGGACAGCGGAATGATCTCCATCCGGTCCAAGAGCGGCCCCGGCATGTTGTAGCTGTTCGAGGTGGTCAGGAACATCACGTTCGACAGGTCGTATTCCACCTCCAGATAGTGATCCATGAAGGTGTTGTTCTGCTCCGGATCCAGCACCTCCAGCATCGCCGAGGCCGGGTCGCCGCGGAAATCCTGGCCCATCTTGTCGATTTCATCGAGCAGGATGAGCGGGTTGGTGGTCTTCGCCTTCTTCAGCGCCTGGATGATCTTGCCGGGCATCGAGCCGATGTAGGTGCGGCGGTGGCCGCGGATCTCGGATTCGTCGCGCACGCCGCCCAGGCTGATGCGGATGAACTCGCGCCCGGTCGCCTTGGCCACCGATTTGCCCAAGCTGGTCTTACCCACGCCCGGAGGGCCGACGAGGCAGAGGATCGGCCCCTTCAGCTTGGCCGAGCGCTGCTGCACCGCCAGATACTCGACGATCCGCTCCTTGACCTTCTCCAGGCCATAGTGATCCGCATCCAGGATCTCCTGCGCCTTGTTCAGGTCTTTCTTGACGCGGGACTTGTTGCCCCACGGGATCGACAGCATCCAGTCGAGGTAGTTGCGCACAACCGTGGCTTCCGCCGACATCGGCGACATGTTCTTGAGCTTCTTCAGCTCGGCCTCGGCCTTCTCGCGCGCCTCTTTCGACAGTTTGGTGGCGGCGATTTTCTCTTCCAGCTCGGCGATTTCGCCGGCACCTTCCTCGCCGTCGCCCAGCTCCTTCTGAATGGCCTTCATCTGCTCATTCAGATAGTACTCGCGCTGGGTTTTCTCCATCTGGGACTTGACGCGGGTCTTGATCTTCTTCTCGACCTGCAGGACCGACATTTCGCCCTGCATCAGGCCATAGACCTTCTCCAGCCGCTCGCTGACAGAGAGCGTCTCCAAAAGTTCCTGCTTGCGGTCCACTTCGATGCCCAGGTGGCCCGCCACCAGGTCGGCCAGCTTGGCCGGCTCCGCGGTTTCACCGACGGCAGACAGCGCCTCTTCGGGAATGTTTTTGCGGACCTTTGCATAACGCTCGAACTCGTCTCCGACGGTGCGCACCAGCGCCTCGGTGGTGGTGACGTCGCCCGGGATCTCGCCCAGCTCTTCGGCCTTGGCTTCGAAGAAGTTGTCGTTTTCCAGGAATTCGGTGATCTTCACACGGCTCTGCCCCTCGACCAGCACCTTGACGGTGCCATCGGGCAGTTTCAGCAGCTGCAGCACATTGGCCAGCACGCCGACGGTGTAGATGCTATCGGTTTCGGGATCGTCCTCGGAAGGGTCGATCTGGCTCGACAGCAGGATCTGCTTGTCGTCGGCCATCACCTCTTCCAGGGCGCGCACCGATTTTTCCCGGCCCACGAACAGCGGCACGATCATGTGGGGGAACACCACGATGTCGCGCAGCGGCAGGACTGGGTAGGAGGAATTGAGTGGCTCTTGCATACTCGGTCCTTTGGTTAGGCAAGACGGCCCGGCCCCGGTATTGGCAGCTTTGGCCCGTCTCCTCATTGGATGTCTTTACTTGGTGGGGCGGCACAGGATTTTCAACCGCGGCACCTCAAGGCTGGGGCACACCTTGCCCGCTGCGCGCCGGGACCACAAGGGCGCAAATGAAGGAACGGTGAGCAAATGATGAAGGCTGCGCCGGGGTGATCCTGTGGATAACTGCGCCGCATCAATCAGCGCCGCAGCAGCGTGATCAGCCCGCGCTCCAGCCGCCCGCCCGGCCCGGTTTCACGGTAGGTTCCGCTCATCCGCGACTGGTCGATCAGAAACAGCCGGATGTCCTGCCGCAGCGCCTCGCCGGTGCCGGTATCACGCTCCGCGCGCAGGTTCAGCCGCAGCAGCTGATCCGCGCCGCAGGGCAGCGCCCCCGGCGCCAGTTGGTCCAGGTAAACCTCTGTGCCGTCAGCCAGATCGCCGCGGCCCACGCTTTCGGCCCTGAGCCCGGTGCCCGGCTGTACCGGCGCCCGGTCCTGAACCCCGATGGGCATGATCCCCAGAACGGCGGAATCCGCCACCAGCCGTCCGTTGCGGAACCCCAGGCGCAGCAGCTCGCCGGTCCGCTGCGGCAGCGGCTGCATTTCGATGCGCCCGCCTGCGGCCAGCCCGGTTTCCCCCGGCCCTTTCTGCACGATCCATTGCCCGCGCAGAGCCTCGGAGCCGCCCTTGACCAGGTCCTCAACGGTGATCTTGCAGCCATCCAGCGGCGGCGCTTTGAAAAATCCGGATGCCTCTGCCAGCGACCCCGGCGCGGTCTGCGCCAGAACTGCCGGGCTTCCGCCCATCATGGCTGCAGCTGCCAGCACACGAAACCAGACCATCGCCATCCTCCCCGTTTGGGCGCGAGGGTAGCGGAGAGGTCTTCACATCCGGTGAACGGCGCGCATGGCCCGCCGCATTGGCAACAGCGGCCGGACGTGTGCTGCCCGGCCGCCGGCCCTGATCAGCGCCGCAGCGGCTACTCGGCCGCCAGCTGCTCCAGCACCGGGTAATCAGTATAGCCCTCGTCTCCGCCGCCATAAAAGGTTTCCGGAATGCCTTCGTTCAGCGGCGCGTCCGCTGCCAGCCGGTCGACAAGATCCGGGTTGGCGATGAAGTGGCGCCCGAAGGCCACAAGGTCGGCCTCGCCGGATGCCGTCCGCGCCAGCGCAGTTTCACGGTCATAGCCATTGTTGGCCATATAGGTGCCGGTGTAGAGCTTGCGCAGAGCCTCGAAATCACCGTCGCGGGCGCCACCGGTTTCACCTTCGACCATGTGCAAATAGGCCAGGTCATAGCTGTTCAGACGCTGGATCAGCGGCGTGTATAGGCCCACGGGATCACTGTCGGACACATCGTTGAAAGTGGCGAAAGGCGACAGGCGCAGGCCAATGCGGCCGGCGTCCCAAACCGTCAGAAGCCCGTCAAGAATCTCGAAAACGATCCGGGCGCGGTTTTCCGGTGAGCCGCCATAGGCATCCGTGCGGGTGTTCACCCCGTCCTTCAGAAACTGCTCCAGCAAATAGCCGTTGGCCGCATGCAGCTCGACACCGTCGAACCCTGCGTCCTTGGCGTATTTCGCCGCCTGCACATAGTCGGCGATGACTCTCCGGATGCCCGCTGTGCTCAGCGCCTGCGGCGTGGCGGTTGGCACGAAACCATTATGGGTAAAGGTCTGGGCCTCTGCAGCGGCATCGGTGGATGACACGGCTTTGGTACCTTCGGGCAGCAGGGACTCATGCGTGATCCGCCCGACATGCCACAGCTGAATTACGATCTTGCCGCCCTTCGCATGGACCGCATCGGTGACCTTGCGCCAGGCCGCGGCCTGCGCCGCCGTGTGGATGCCCGGGGTCTGGATATACCCCTTCCCCTCGGGGCTGATCTGGCTGCCCTCGGTGATGATCAGGCCGGCGCCCGCCCGCTGGGCATAATATTCCGCATGCCGGTCCAGCACCTCGCCGGTCTGGTCGTCAGCCCGGTTGCGGGTCAACGGCGCCATGACAATGCGGTTACGCAGCTCGATTGCACCAGCAGTGCTGGCGGAAAACAATTTTTGGCTCACGGGGATTTCCCTCCGGTCAAAGTTTCCAGCAACAGGAACGTTGCTGGAAAGACCTGAGCATTCCACCCCGCGCGTTCAAGCGGGGGACAGCCGGAACTGCTGCTCACCTGCGCACAGCAGACTGTTCAATTGCGCGGCTTTACAGCCGCTCAATATCCCCTTGTGCGCGGGTGTCGTGGAAATCCTTCTGCCAGGCCTCAAACGTTCCGGCAGCAATAGCCTCCCGCATTCCTCCCATGATCTCCTGGAAGTAATGCAGGTTGTGCCAGGTCAGCAGCATGCCGGAGATCATCTCGTTGGAGCGGAACACATGGTGCAGGTAGGCGCGGGAATAGTTCGAGCACGCCGGGCAGCTGCAGTGCTCATCCAGCGGCCGCGGGTCGTCCTGGTGGCGGGCGTTCTTGATGTTCACGACGCCGTAGCGGGTAAAGGCCTGCCCGGTGCGGCCAGAGCGCGACGGCAGCACGCAGTCCATCATGTCGATGCCGCGGGCGACGGCGCCGACGATGTCGTCGGGCTTGCCCACCCCCATCAGGTAGCGCGGCTTGTCCTCGGGCAGGAACCCGGGGGCGTAATCCAGGCATTCGAACATCGCCTCCTGCCCCTCGCCCACTGCCAGGCCGCCAACCGCATAGCCCTCGAACCCGATCTTCTTCAGCGCCTCGGCGCTTTCCTCGCGCAGGTCCGGCTCCAGCCCGCCCTGCATGATCCCGAACAGCGCATGGCCCGGACGGTCGCCGAAGGCCTCCCGGCTCCGCTCCGCCCAGCGCATCGACAGGCGCATCGACTCGGCAATGCGGTCGCGGTCCGCAGGCAGCGCCGGGCATTCGTCGAAACACATCACGATGTCGGAGCCCAAGAGCCGCTGGATCTCCATCGAGCGTTCCGGCGTCAGCTCATGCTTGGAGCCGTCGACATGACTCTTGAAGGTGACGCCCTTCTCGGTGAGTTTCCTGAGCCCCGCCAGCGACATCACCTGAAACCCGCCGCTGTCAGTCAGGATCGGGCGCTCCCAGTTCATGAACTTGTGCAGCCCGCCCAAACGGTCGATCCGCTCCGCCGTCGGGCGCAGCATCAGGTGGTAGGTGTTGCCCAGCAGGATATCGGCCCCGGTCGCACGCACGCTCTCCGGCATCATCGCCTTTACGGTCGCAGCAGTCCCAACCGGCATGAAGGCAGGCGTGCGGATTTCGCCGCGCCGCGTATTGATGACACCCGTGCGCGCCTTGCCGTCGGTTGCCTTCAGTTCAAAGTTGAAAAGCTCTGCCATCTCGTATTCCTGCCGTTACTATCGAACCGGCACGCCGGTGATTCACCCCTAATGCCAAGGAGCCAGGCCCATGTCCACAGCCGACCCCGCACCGAAACTGAAACTCGGCTGGGAGGAGTGGGTCAGCCTGCCGGACCTCGGCTTGCCGGCGCTGCGGGTCAAAGTAGATACCGGCGCCCGCACCTCGTCGCTGCATGCCACCGGGATCGAAACCTTCGGCCCGGCAAGCGCCCCCAAGGTACGCTTCATGGTGCACCCCATTCCCGGCCAGTATGATCTGGAAATCCCCTGCTCTGCCCTGATCAAGGACAGGCGCGAAGTGACGTCCTCAAACGGCGAAAGCGAGATGCGTTTCGTGATCGAGACCCAGCTGACAATTGGCGGCGAGTCCTGGCCAGTGGAACTGACGCTGACCGACCGGCGCGGCATGGCCAAGCACATGCTGCTCGGCCGCCAGGCGCTGACCGAGAACGTGACCGTAGTGCCGGGGGAGCGCATGTGCCAGCCGGCGCTGGACTATTCCGTCTACGCCTCTGCCAATATCCGCAAATCCGCGCCCAAGCGCGCCCTTCGCATCGCCGTTCTCAGCCGCGAGGACAACTATTCAACCCGCCGTCTGGTGGAAGAAGGCGAAAACCGCGGCCACACGGTGGAGGTGATCAACACCACCCGCTGCTACATGGCGCTGAATGCGCTGGCGCCGGAAATCCACTATGACGGCAAACGCCTGCCCCGCTATGACGCGGTGATCCCGCGCATCGGCGCCTCTGTCACCCAGTATGGCACCGCACTGCTGCGCCAGTTCGAAACGCTCGGCACCTTCTGCGTCAACGGGTCTGAGGGCATCACCGCCAGCCGTGACAAGCTGCATGCGCACCAGATCTTGGCACGCCACAAGATCGGCATGCCCGCCACCGCTTTTGCCTCCTCGCCCAAGGACACCGGAAGCCTGATTCAGATCGTCGGCGGCGCGCCCCTGATCGTGAAACTGCTGGAAAGCACCCAAGGCAAGGGCGTGGTGCTGGCCGAAACCAAGAAGGCCGCCGAAAGCGTCATCACCGCCTTCCGCGGGCTCAAGGCCAACTTCCTTGTTCAGCAGTTCGTGAAAGAAGCCGCGGGCGTGGACATCCGCTGCTTTGTGGTCGGCTCCAAGGTGGTGGCATCGATGAAACGTTCGGGGGCAGAGGGCGACTTCCGCTCCAACCTGCACCTGGGCGGCAGCGCCGAGACGGTCCGCATCAGCAAGGAGGAGCGCGCCACCGCCGTCCGCGCGGCCAGGGCGTTCGGCCTCAACGTGGCGGGCGTCGACCTGTTGCGCTCGGAAACCGGCCCCAAGGTCCTGGAAGTGAACTCCTCCCCCGGGCTGGAAGGGATCGAGAAGACCTCCTCCAAGAACATCGCAGGCCTGATCTACGCCGAGATCGAGAACCGGGTCCGCCCGGCACCGGTGCGGCGGTTGAAACCCTCCAGCAGCTGACACTGCATGGCAGGCCCATCCGGGCTTGCCAGCCTGTGTTTCCGGGCGTCATATACACCCGCAACCTCTTGAAACCGCCGCTGCCGGAACCCATTTGTATACTATTGCACACAACGAGGCGTGTCATTGAACAAGGCCAAAACGCCAGGCGCACAGCCCCTGCCCGGCGGGCCGCCGGAACCGGCTGCGCCCAACGCGCCCGCCGCCCCTGCGGCCCCCGCTGAACAACCTAAGGAATTTTACATGAACGAAGACCTGATTCTCGAGCTGCTGTCCGGCAACCTGCTGTACCTGCTGGGCGCCCTGCTGCTGATCATCGTGGTCCTGAAAGGCATCAAGATCGTGCCGCAGTCGGAAAAATACGTGGTCGAACGCTTTGGCCGCCTGCATTCGGTGCTGGGGCCCGGCATCAATTTCATCGTGCCGTTCCTGGATGTGGCCCGCCACAAGATCTCGATCCTGGAACGCCAGCTGCCCAACGCCACCCAGGACGCCATCACCAAGGACAACGTGCTGGTGCAGATCGACACCTCGGTGTTCTACCGCATCCTGGAACCGGAAAAGACCGTCTACCGGATCCGCGACGTGGACGGCGCCATCGCCACCACCGTGGCCGGCATCGTGCGCGCCGAGATCGGCAAGATGGATCTGGACGAGGTGCAGTCGAACCGCGCCCAGCTGATCACCCGCATTCAGGAAGCCGTGGAAACGGCGGTGGACGACTGGGGCATCGAAGTGACCCGCGCCGAGATCCTGGACGTGAACCTCGACCAGGCCACCCGCGACGCCATGCTGCAGCAGCTCAATGCCGAACGCGCCCGCCGCGCCGAAGTGACCAAGGCCGAGGGCCAGAAACGCGCCGTTGAACTGCAGGCCGATGCAGAGCTTTATGCCGCCGAACAGACCGCCAAGGCCCGCCGCATCCAGGCCGAAGCAGAGGCCTATGCGACCGAAGTGGTTGCCAAGGCGATTGCCGAAAACGGGCTGGAAGCGGCACAGTACCAGGTGGCGCTGAAGCAGGTGGAGTCGCTGACCGCGCTTGGCAAGGGCGAAGGCAAGCAGACCATCGTGGTCCCCGCCCACGCGCTTGAGGCATTTGGCAACGCCTTCGGCCTGCTGAAGGGAGGCAAGTGATGGACACGGCTTTCTGGGCCTTGTGGTGGGTCTGGGGCGCTGCTGCGCTGCTGCTGGCGATACTTGAGGTGCTGGTGCCCGGCTTCGTGTTCCTGGGCTTTGCCATCGGCGCCGCGGCGGTGGCCCTGCTGCTGCTGGCCGGTGCCGGTTTCGGGCTGGCGCCGCTCCTCCTGGTCTTTGCCGCGCTGTCGCTGGCGGCCTGGCTGCTCATGCGCCGCTTTTTCGCCCTGCCCAAGGGCCAGGTGAAAACCTTCAACCACGACATCAACGACTGATCCTTGGCCGGGGCGCCGCGTGCGCCCCGCCTGTCCTGCGGCCTCAGAACCGCAGCCCGGCCCCTGCCAGCAGGCTGTGTGTCACCGCATCATGGCGGAAGAAGCTGCTGGTGCCGCGGGTGCCCTCCTGATACTCCACCCCCAGCCCGCGGTAGAGGACGTAGATCGAGGCGTTCTTCCAGCGATGGTGGATCAGCCCGCCCATCAATGACCAGCTCTCCTCCGACCCGGCGCCAAAGCCGCCGATATCGCCCTCCAGGGTGAAACTGAACTCGTCCGACAGGCGGCGCTCCCAGCGCATCCCCGCAACCGGATCGGTCCAGTCCGCCCCGCGCCGCAGGTTGACGCCCGGCAAGGAGGCGGTCACATCCACATCCCAGTGGCGCACACCGCCGAACACCTCGAACAGGTCGCGGCCGCGCCCGAACCGGTAGGTCAGCAGCGCCTCGCCCAGGTTCTGGTCATAGCGCACCCCGCCCGGCCCCTCCGAACTGAACACATCGGCGTCGGCATCCAGCACCGCATAGCGCAGGCGGAAGCCGAAATTGCTGTAGTGCACACCCTCGAACTGCAGCATCCCGCCGGCCTGCAGCTGGTCAAAGACATCGCCCGCATCGATCGAGACGTCTCCGCCGGTCCAGCCCAGCTCGGTTGTGCTGTCAATCGAAGGCGCCACCACAAACGGCGTCAGCTGCCATTCCCAATTGTCCCCGGCGGCGGCGGAAACGGCCCCTGCAGTTGCCGCCGCCGCCAGCACAATACGGACGGCTGCTCTCAGCGCAGAAGGTTTTTGCATGGCTCCTCCCAAGGCCGGCCCGGCACCGCAGAGCCGGCAGCAATAACATGCCGGACCGCTGCAGCCTGGCAGCCGTTACAAAAACATGATGGGGGAACCACAACTTAGCGCGGCCATTGTCCCAAATCAAACCGGCGGGCGGAATCCGGTGAAATATCATTGCCGCAGACGCGGCCGCCGCCTCTGGACGCCCGGCCGCATATTCCCTATATAAACCGTCGGAAAATAGAACCGGGATCCTCATGACCAACCCTGCCGAACCGCTCGAAGGCGCCCCGCTGATCGCGCCCTCCTCCGTCAGCCACCCGCTGTACGAAGCCGTCGTCGACGCCTGCCGCACCGTCTATGACCCGGAAATTCCGGTGAACATCTACGAGCTGGGCCTGATCTACACCATCGACATCACGGACGAGAACGACGTGAAGATCATCATGACCCTGACCGCGCCGGGCTGCCCGGTGGCAGGCGAGATGCCGGGCTGGCTGATTGATGCGGTTTCCCCGGTCGACGGCATCAAGAGCGTCGATGTCGAGCTGACCTGGGAGCCGCCCTGGGGCATGGAAATGATGTCCGACGAGGCGCGCCTCGAACTGGGCTTCATGTAACTCCCGCACCAGCTGTCATGAGAAATTGATGCGCCCGTCATGCGGGCGCAATCCGGCTGTTACATTTGCGCGCCACTCTCGCCGCAAATTTGACCAACCGGAGAAAATTCCATGCGCCTTGCCCTGACTTCGGCAGCCGCCCTGCTTGTTTCCACCGCCGCCCTCGCAGGCAATCCCCCGAAAGCGGCAGATGCGGGCCTCAGCTACGGCCCCCGTCCTGCCTACCTGATTTCCAAGCTGCCCGAGGGCGCGCTGAAGGACAAACTGCAGTCCTGCGCGGGCCAGACGCCGCAGCGCTCGGATTTCTCCATCGGCCACCGCGGCGCGCCGCTGATGTTCCCCGAACATACCGTCGAATCCAACATCGCCGCCGCCCAGATGGGCGCAGGCATCCTGGAATGCGATGTCACCTTCACCAAGGATCTGGAACTGGTCTGCCGCCACGCCCAGAACGACCTGCACACCACCACCAACATCCTGACCTCGGATCTGGCGGACACCTGCGCCACCCCTTTCACGCCTGCGGACGGTGAAACGCCTGCAACTGCCGAGTGCCGCGCCTCGGAAATCACCCTGGCCGAATTCCGCACCCTGCAGCCCAAGATGGACAGCGCCGACAACACAGCCCTCACCGCCGCAGCCTACCAGGGCGGCACCGCGGACTGGCGCTCCACCCTGTTTGCCGGCGGCGCAACCAGCATGACCCACGCGGAATCGATCGCCCTGTTCAAATCGCTTGGCGCCAAGTTCACCCCGGAGCTGAAGAGCCCGGCGGTGGAGATGCCCTTCAACGGCTTCTCCCAGGCAGACTACGCCCAGAAGCTGATCGACGAATACAAGGCCGCCGGCATCCCCGCCTCCGACGTCTGGGCGCAAAGCTTCAACCTGGATGACGTGCTCTACTGGATTGAAAACGAGCCAGAGTTCGGCAAGCAGGCGGTGTTCCTGGACGCCAGCTACGACCTGGAGGGCTTCGACCCGAACAACCCGGACACCTTCCCGCATGACTTTGCAGAACTGCACGCCAAAGGCGTCAACTACATCGCCCCGCCGATGTGGATGCTGGTCACCTCCGAGGACGGCAAGGTTGTCCCCTCGGCCTACGCCAAGAAAGCCAGGGCGGCAGGCCTCAAGCTGATCACCTGGACGCTGGAACGCTCCGGCCCGCTGGCCACCGGCGGCGGCTGGTACTTCCAGTCTGTCTCCGACCTGACCGTGGACGACAGCATGTACTACCAGCTCTTGGACGTGCTGGCCCAGGATGTCGGGGTCGAGGGCGTGTTCTCCGACTGGCCCGCCACAACGACTTACTACGCGAACTGCATGGGGCTCTGACCACCGTCTCCCCAACGACGGACACCCCATCAACGGCCGCCTCCCTGCCCAGGAGGCGGCCCCTTTTAATTTTGCAGGACAGGTATATGTTATTGCTTCCCCGGCGGATCCGGGGTTGAGCCGCCCCCGCACCCATCCTAGATAACAGGGGAAGCGCAAGGAGACATACATGTTCGGCATTCCCGGCAAACAGGCGGTGACCATGACGCCCAAGGCTGCGGCCCAGATCGCCAGGCTGATGGCAAAAGACGGCCGCGCCGGCCTGCGCATCGGCGTCAAGAAGGGCGGCTGCGCGGGCATGGAGTACACCATGGAGTATGTCGACCAGGCCGATCCCAATGACGAGGTCGTGGAACAGGACGGCGCCCGCATCCTGATTGCGCCGATGGCGCAGATGTTCCTGTTCGGAACCGAGATCGACTATGAGGTGACGCTCTTGGAAAGCGGCTTCAAATTCAACAACCCCAACGTGGCCGAGGCCTGCGGCTGCGGCGAGTCGATTTCCTTCAAGGAAGCGCCCGGCACTTGATCCGCGGCACCGGCACGGAAAACACAGGGCGGGGCATTCTCCGCCCTTTTTGCTGCCCGGTCCGAACTTTCAAGCGAATTGCGCCGCCCCGCCGCCGGTGCTACCAGTCACGCCCAAACAGCACATTTCGGAGGCACCCCCATGCGGCGGAAACTGGCAGCAGGCAATTGGAAGATGAACGGCACCGGCGCGAGCCTCGCGGAACTGGCGGCGCTTGCCGAAAGCCACGGCGCCCCCGCCGCTGACATCCTGATCTGCCCGCCTGCCACCCTGTTGTCGCGTGCCGCGGACACCGCCCAGGGCAGCGCCGTTGCCATCGGCGGCCAGGGCTGCCACGCAAACGCCTCCGGCGCCCACACCGGCGATCTGTCGGCCGCGTTGCTCAAGGACGCAGGCGCCTCTGCGGTGATCCTCGGCCACTCCGAACGCCGCGCCGACCATGGGGAGACCGACGCCCAGGTCTGCGCCAAGGCTGAGGCCGCCATCGGCGAGGGCCTCATTGCGGTGATCTGCATCGGCGAAACCCTGGCCGAACGCGAAGCCGGCGATACGCTGAAAGTGGTCGGCACCCAGCTCGCAGGCTCTGTCCCGGCCAATGCCACCGGCGGCAACACCGTGATCGCCTATGAACCGGTCTGGGCCATCGGCACCGGCAAGGTGCCGACGCTGGAACAGATCGCCGAGGTCCACGACTTCCTGCGCGCCGAGCTCAGCAGCCGCTTCGGGGCTGAGACTGCAGACAGCATCCGCCTGCTCTACGGCGGATCGGTCAAGCCGTCCAACGCTGCGGAAATCTTTGCCGTCTCCAACGTCGATGGCGCGCTTGTGGGCGGCGCCAGCCTCAAGGCCGCGGATTTCTCCCCGATCATCACCGCACTGGAAGCCAGCTGACCGGCACCCTGCGGCGTAGGCCCCGGATTTGAGTATTTTCCGGAAAGATGAAGCACAGGTAGCTTTCACCTTTCCCAAAGTACTCCGGGGTGAATTGGCCAAGGGCCAAGAGGGGCAGCGCCCCTCTGACAATCAAACCTGCGGGGCAGCGCCCCTGCCCTGAAAAAGAAACGCCCCGGTTTCCCGGGGCGTTTCTTTTTTTAGCAGACTGCCTAGTTCGTTATGATCTCCGGCCCCATCACCGCGTTTGGCAGCACGGTGGACAGCCAGGGCACGTAGGTGATCAGGATCAGGAACACGAACAGCACCGCCAGGAACGGAAGTGCGGCCCGCACCACCCCCATCATCGGCATGCCCGCCACGCCTGAGGTCACGAACAGGTTCAGGCCCACCGGCGGGGTGATCATGCCGATCTCCATGTTCACCACCATGATGATGCCCAGGTGGATCGGGTCGATGCCCAGCTCGATGGCGATCGGGAACACCAGCGGCGCCACGATGACCAGCAGGCCCGAGGGCTCCATGAACTGGCCGCCGATCAGCAGGATCACGTTCACCACCACCAGGAACATGATGGGACCGAAGCCCGCCGAAAGCATCGCGTTGGCGATATGCTGCGGCACCTGCTCATCCGTCAGCACATGCTTCAGGATCAGCGCGTTGGCGATCACGAACAGCAGGGTCACGGTCAGCTTGCCCGCCTCGAACAGCGTGTGCTTGGTGTCGCTGTGGAAGAACGCCGTCACCAGCGCATAAGGCTTCTTGATCAGCGGCGTCTTGGCCTCGCCCTCGCCGTTCGACAGCGGCCCCATGTCCTTGTAGACGAACGAGGCAATCAGGAAGGCATAGACCGCCGCCACCGCCGCCGCTTCAGTCGGGGTGAAGATGCCGCCATAGATGCCGCCCAGGATGATCACGATCAGGAACAGCCCCCAGCCGGCCTCGCGGCCAGAGGTGATGATCTCGCCCCAGCCCTTCCAGTCGCCCTTGGGCAGGTTCTTGACCTTGGCCATCACATAGATGGTGACCATCAGCAGAAGGCCGGCCAGAAGCCCCGGAATGACACCGGCCAGGAACATCCGGCCCACCGAGACCTCAACCGCGGCCGCATAGACCACCATCACGATCGACGGCGGGATCAGGATGCCCAGGGTGCCTGCATTGCAGATCACGCCCGCCGCAAACTCTTTGGTGTAGCCCACCTGCCGCATGCCCGCGATCACGATGGAGCCGATCGCCACAACAGTGGCGGGCGAGGAGCCGGAGAGCGCGGCAAACAGCATGCAGGCAAACACGCCCGCAATCGCCAGCCCGCCCGGCAGGTGCCCGACACAGGCGATGGAGAAGCGGATGATCCGCCGCGCCACGCCGCCCGTCGTCATGAAGCTGGAGGCCAGGATGAAGAACGGGATCGCCAGCAGTGTGAAATGCCCTTCAAAGGCTTCAAACAGCGTGCCTGCGACACTCGCCAGCGAGCTGTCGGAATAGATCAGCAGAAAGATGGTGGAGCTGAGGCCCAGGGACACCGCAATCGGCACCCCGATCAGCAGCAGGCCGATCACCATCGCAAAGAGGATTACTACTTCCATCAGTCATGCTCCCCGCGCTGCGCCTGCACTTCTGCAATTTCATCTTCGACCTCATGGCTCGCGACCAGCCGGTCGGCATCGCCGCGGGCAATCTGGAACGCCGCCTGGATGAAGCGGAACACCAGAAGCAGCATCGACACCGGCAGCACCACATACGGCACCACCTTCGGCAGTTTCTCGTAGGAATCGCCGTAGTTGATCATCTCTTCGAGGAACTTGAATATCCCCACCATCGGCACGTCCTGCACCTCATAGAAGCTTTGCGAGCGTGCCTTGAAATCGAGCCCGGTCGGGAACCAGCGGCCTGAAGTGGGCGGCAGGTCGGCAAACACCGCCCAGTAGTCGTAAGCGCCCTTCAGCAGGAGCAGCGAAAACACGATGCAGCAGCCGGCGGCAAACAGCCCGACGGCGCGGCGCGCGCCGGGCGCCAGCATGTTGACGATGGCATCAACGCCCAGGTGCGCGTGCACCTTGACAGCATAAGACGCGCCCAGCAGCACCAGCCAGGCAAACAGGAACACGGTCAGCTCCAGCGCCCACAGAATGTTGGAATTGAACACGAAGCGCGCGATCACATTGGCAAATGTTATCGCCGTCATCAGCCCCAGGAGGAGCGCGATAAGGGTTTCTTCGAGTGAATTGATAAGCCCGCTCGGGCCGGTTCTGGACCCCGCCATGGCTGCCTCCCAAGTTTTGCGGAAAGTAGGGGTGCAGGCGGCGGATCCCCGCGCCGCCTGCGGGAACGGGGCGCCGGCACGGGCACCCCGGAAAGGCCCGGATTACAGGCCCGCGTTGATGGCTTGCGCGGCGTCGATCTTCTCCTGGCCAACGTCGCCTGCAAATTTCTCCCAGACCGGCTTCATCGCCTCGACCCAGGCCGCGCGCTGCTCGGGGGTAAGTTCGCGCACCACGCCGCCGGCGTCGATGATCGCCTGCTTGGCCTCGCCGTTCACCTTGGCGGATTCGGCGTTCCGGGTGGCGGTCACCTCATTGAGGATGGTCAGGAACTGGTCGCGCACAGCCGGCTCCAGGCTGTCCAGCCAGTCGACGGAGGTCACCACCAGGTAATCCAGCGCGCCGTGGTTGGTCTCGGTGATGCCGTCCTGCACCTCAAAGAACTTCTTGCCGTAGATGTTGGACCAGGTGTTTTCCTGACCGTCGACAACACCCTGCTGCAGCGCGCCGTACACTTCCGAGAACGCCATCTTCTGGGGCGAGCCGCCGATCGCTTCCATCTGCGCCACCAGCACGTCGGAGGACTGCACGCGGAACTTCAGCCCGTTGGCGTCTTCCGGCGCCACCAGCGGCTTGTTGGCGGACATCTGTTTCATGCCGTTGTGCCAGTAGGCCAGGCCCTGCAGGCCGCGGCGCTGCATCGAGTTCAGCATCTCCTGGCCTGTCTCGGAGCCCTGGAACGCATCCACGGCTTCGATGCTCTTGAACATGAACGGCAAGTCGAACAGGCGGAACTGCTTGGTGAACTTCTCGAACTTCGAGAGGCTCGGCGCGGCCAGCTGCACGTCGCCCTGCAGCATCGCCTCCAGCACCTTGTTGTCATTGTAAAGCGTGGAGTTCGGGTAGACCTCCATGCACATGGTGCCGTTCATTTCCTCGTTCACGCGCTTTTCCAGCAGCGCGGCAGCAATCCCCTTGGGGTGCTTGTCAGTGTTGGTGACGTGGCTGAACTTCACCACGATCTCACCGTCGTCGCAGGCGGCAGAAGCTGCGCCTGCGGTAACAGCCAGTGCCAGTGCGGTTGCGGCAGTGGTCAGGAATTTCATGGTTTTTTCCTCCCAGAAAAATCGTCCGTAAATCCGATGTTGCGCTCAGCGCATGGCTGAGGCCCGCTCAGAGCATCCCAAGTTGCGGAAATCCGCTCAACACTTGATTCGGGAATCACGCGCCGCCCGGATTTTCCGCAGCTTTGCATAGGCTTACGACCCGGCCCAAAGGCATCCGGGCTGCGCCTTCCGAAAGCTGTGCGAAATCCCGCACAGGGCGTTCCGGGCTTTGTGCGGAAAACCGCACAAATGTTAGCGCCCGACAAAATCAATAAGGGAATCAAAGGGCGGCCTGTCTGCAACATCAGGCCCGCGACCGGCCTCGGGCGGGTGCGAAGCGCCCTCCCGGGGGGAGGTCGGGCGCGGGCCGTGCCACTGCGCGGCACGGCCCAAAAATGCGCGCATACAAGCGCCCATGCTTCGGCATTTGCCAGGGTGTTGCGCCCCCGCCGTACGCACCGCTTGCCGCTCCTTAACCCGGGCTTGCGATACTCAATCCCGTCGCGACACCGGTGCGGACTGACACCCCGCACCAACAGGAGATCACAGGGCCCCCGAGACCACCTCCTCATTGGGTGCAGGGGCGTCCCGCACCGAAGGCTTCAGCGGACACGGGGGCTTGCGACCCCCGTCCTCCCTCCGCCCATGGCCCCATCCGGGGTTTTCCGGCGGCGCCGCCTCCTTAATTACCCCGGCAAGGGCGCCGGGTAAGACGCACCGCAAAGCTCCAAGCCCGGCGCCCTCAGCGGCGGTAATCCTCGGGCCGGATGCCATAGCGGGCCAGCTTGTCATAAAACGTCTTGCGCGGCAGCTTCAGGGCTTCCGCGGCCGCAGCCGCGCGCCCGTTTGCCCGCCCCAATGCGGCAATCAGCAGGGAGCGCTCCACCTGCGCCATCTGCTCTGCCAGCCCCAGCCCGGCCGCAGCAGCCGCTTCCTCCGGCATACCCAGCACAAACCGCATCGCCGCCGACATCAAAGAGCGCGCATTGCCCGGCCAGTCCTGCGCCATCAGCGCCGCCAGATGGTCCTGCGAAATCTCCGGCGGCTCAATCCCCGCCTGCTCTGCCGCCTGTGCCACGTAATGGCGGAACAGCACCGGAATGTCGCCCGGCCGCTCCGCCAGCGACGGAATCCGCACCCGCATCACGTCCAGCCGGTAGAACAGGTCGGCACTGAACCCGCCCGCTTCCGCCTTGCCTGCCAGATCAGCGCTGGAGCCCGCGATGATCCGCACCCCGCCGCCCTGCTCCAGCTGCGCCAGCAGCGCGTATTGCGCTGCTTCCGGCAGCGCCTGCACCTCGTCCAGGAACAATGAGCCGCCCGCCGCCTCCTGGCACAGCTCCGCCACCGTCTCTGCCGCCAGCCCGGCCGCGGGGCGTTTCACAAACGGCCCCTGGCCCGCGGGCGACATCAGGTGGATGACTTCCGCAACCTTGGAAATGCCGCTGCCCGGCGCCCCGGTGACCAGCACCTCTGCCCCTGTCGGCGCCACCGCCCGCACCCGCTGGCGCATTTCCTTGGCCTGCGGCGAGGTCCCGAACAAGAGCCGCGCCGCCGGGTCGCCGGTTTCCAGCTGGTGTTTCAGCCGCCGGTTTTCCAGCACCAGCGCCCGGGTCTTCAGGGCGCGCTCCAGCACCGGCAGGAAGTCGGCCGCGGCGCAGGGCTTCTCCAGAAAGTCAAAGGCGCCTTGCGACATCGCCTTGACCGCCATCGGAATGTCGCCCTCACCGGTCAGCAGCACCACCGGCAATTCCTCATCCATGCTGCGGGCATAGTCCAGCAGGTGGAACCCGTCCCGGCCCGGCATCCGGATGTCCGAAACGATGATGCCATCGAAGGCGGGCCTGATATGGTCCTTTGCCGCCACAAAGGACCCGCAGGCGACCACGTCCAGGTCGTTCAGCTCCAGTGTCTGCGACAGCGCCTCGCGCACCGCCGCGTCGTCGTCCACCAAAAGCACCTTGCGGGTCATGCGGCATCACCCTTCTCGGCGCCTTCGCGCCACGGCTCCAGCTCCACCGTGAACACGGCGCCGCCGCCGGTGTTGGCGCCGCGGATATTGCCGCCAAAGCTCTGCACCAGCCCGTAGGAAATCGACAGCCCCAGCCCCATGCCCTCGGAACTGCCCACCGCCTTGGTGGAATAGAACGGATCGAACATCTTCTCCGGCTCCTTGATGCCGGGGCCGCTGTCCTGCACCCGCACCTGCAGCCGCGGGCCAATGTCGACAGAGATCGAGATCACCTTCTCCACCTGCCCCTGCATCGCGTCGGCGGCATTGTTGATCAGGTTCACGAAGACCTGCGTCAGACGCACCTCGCCGCCCCAGGCATGGACCGGGCCGGCACAGGCCGCCGGGTTCCAGCGCAGGTCGATGCGGTCCGCCTTCAGCCGCGGCGCTGTCAGCTCAACCGCGGCGTCGATCACCTGCACCAGATCCACCTGCCCCATCGGCTCGCTCTCGTTGCGGGCAAAGGCGCGCAGGTTCTTGATGATCCGCGCCATCCGCGCCGCCATATCGGCAATCCGGCCCAGGTTCTCGCCGGTGCGCTCGGCCTTGCCGCGCTCCAGGAAGGCGGCGCCGTTCTCGGCATACTGCTGGATCGCCATCAGGGGCTGGTTCAGTTCGTGGCTGATCCCTGCCGACATCTGGCCCAGCGCGGACAATTTGCCAGCCTGCACCAGATCTTCCTGCGCCCGCTTCAGCGCCGCTTCGGCCTCCTCCCGCTCGCGCACCTCGCGGCGCAGCCGGGTGTTGGCCGCCGACAGGTCGCGGGTGCGCTGCTCAACCCGGCTTTCCAGCACCGCATTGGCCTCCGCCAGGGTGCGGCGGCGCTCCATCACGATGAACAGCATGGCGCCCAGCGCCAGGCACACCGCCGCCAGCGCCGCCGCCTGCAGCGCCGCAATCCGCCGCGCCGGGGCCACATCCACCAGGATCTCCCCGGTCATGCCGATGACCGGCAGCCCGACCGACAGGTGCAGCGCCCGGGCCGGCAGATAGGGGCTGCCCTCCAGGCGCCAGATCTCATGGCCCGCGAAATAGTCCCGGTCCGTCACGCTTGGGGTTTGCCCTGCGGCGCTGCGCCGCCAGAACAAGAGCTCCGAGCGGTTGGCAATGAACACCTCGCCGCCCTCATCGGTAAAGAACACCGCGGGCAGCGAGCCGCGCCAGGTCTGCTCCACATCGCCGACATCGGCCACCACCACCAGCGCCCCGCGCACGCCGCCGTCCGGGGCAAAGGCCGGCGCCGCATAGAAATAGGCGCGCTTGCCTTCCGGCTGCAGCACGCTGTGGCCGGTGCCCAACGCGCCTTGCGTGGCGCGCTCGAAATAATCCGCCGCCGCCACGCTGGCGCCTGTCACCCCTTCGGCTGCGGCCAGCACCCGGCCGTCCGCGGCGGCAAAGAACACATCCAGCGCCGCGGTCTTGTCGGCGACCGAGCGCAGCAGCTCCGCCGCCGCCGCCCGCGCCGCCGGGGTTGAAAGATCCGCCAGCACCGGGTGCTCCGCGGTCAGCACCGCCAGTTCCTGATAGACCTGCAGCTGGGTGCTGACACGGTCAGAGGCCAGCGCCAGATCCGCCTCGCTGCGCTCGGCCAGACCGTTGAGCGCCTGCCGGTACCCGTAGGACCAGACCGCGAGCGCCAGCGCCGCCACGGCCAGAAGGAACCCGGCGGGCAGGCTCCAGCGGAGAAGGTTCTGTGTTTTCATTGCGGCACGTTATCAAAGCGCCCCTTGCATTGACCAGATGCAGCGGCAAAAACCGGTGTATGAAGATTTTAAACCAATCCCCCACCGATCCGGCCTTCGTGCAGGACCCCTACTCCTTTTATGCCGCTGCCCGGGAACAGGGCCAGCTGCACCACTGGCAGGACTACGGCATGGTTGCTGCCTTCGGCCATTCCGCCGTGCACATGCTGCTGCGCGACCGCCGCTTCGGCCGCGAGGTGCCGGAAGAGCTGCGCAAGGACGGCCCCGCCCACCTGGCCCCCTTCCTGGCGGTTGAGGCGCATTCGATGCTGGATGCCGAGCCGCCCCGGCACACCCGCCTGCGCCGCCTGGTGCTGCACGCTTTCACTACTCGCGGAATTGCGGCGCTGGAGCCGGGGATCAAGGACTTGTGCCACCAGCTAATCGACGCCTTTCCGGACCGGCCCTTCGACCTGCTGGAGGCCTATTGCACCCAGGTTCCGGTCGTGACCATCTGCCGCCTGCTGGGTGTGCCGGAAGAGATGGGCGCCAATCTGGTGGATTGGTCGCACAAGATCGTGGCAATGTATCAGGCCGCGCGCACAGAGGCGACAGAACACACCGCAGCGCAGGCGGCCGAGGAGTTTACGGACTTCCTGCGCGGCTACATTGACAGCCGCCGCAGCGACCCGCGGGACGATCTGATCACCCGGCTGATCGCAGCCGAGGAAGAAGGCGACAAACTCTCCACCGACGAGCTGATCGGCACCTGCATCCTGCTGCTGAACGCCGGCCATGAGGCCACGGTGCATTCGCTGGGCAACGGCGTGAAGACCATGCTGCAGCAGGGCTGGCAGCCGGAGTGGCTGGCACCGGAAGGGATTGAGCGGCTGGTGGAGGAAATCCTGCGCTTTGACCCGCCGGTTCATCTGTTCACCCGCTACGCCTACGAGGAGGCAGAGGTGTTCGGCCACACCTTCCAGCGCGGTGACCAGGTGGCCTTGCTGCTGGGCGCCGCCAACCGGGACGCATCGGCGCTGGACGATGCGGATACGTTCGACCCCACACGCCCGCCCAAGGTGAACAAGAGCTTCGGCGGCGGCCTGCATTTCTGCGTCGGCGCGCCGCTGGCGCGGCTGGAAATGCAGATCGCCCTGCCGATCCTGTTCGACCGCTGCCCGGGGCTGAAACTGGCGGCGGAGCCTGAATACTCAAACACCTACCACTTCCACGGTCTCTCGCGGCTGATGGTCGCCTGCACCTAGCAACCGGGGCGCTCCCCTTTTTCACCTTTAGCGAAATACTCCGGGGGTGAGGCGCGTCAGCGCCGAGGGGGCAGCGCCCCCTTTCGCCCTCGCCCCGTCCCGCCCGGCCCGGATCTTACTCCGGCAGGGCGGACAGCGCCGCCATGCAGGGGCCGCTCAGCAGCCAGTCGCGGAAGGCGGCCACCTTGGGGTCATGCCATTTCTGCCGCTCTCCGATCAGCGCATAGGCGCCGTCCGGGGTGCCGCAGGTCATGTCCGGGAACGGCAGCACCAGATCGCCGCGGGCCAGTTCCTCGTGGCACAGGACAAGATCCGCCATCACCACACCGGCCCCCATCACCGCGGCGCGGGTCGCCATATCGAGGTTCGGAAACACCTCGCCGCCGCGCGGGTCCGCCTGCTCCACCCCGAAATGCTGCACCCAGGTGGCCCAGTCGCTGCGCCGCGGGCTTTCATGCAGCAGCCGCTGGGACGCCAGCGCCGCCGGGCCAGCGGCCAGCGCCGGCAGCAGCGACGGGGCGCAGGCCGGGGCCAGGATCATCTCGAACAGCGGCAGCACCTCAATGTCCGGCGGCCGCCCCAGCCGGTTCTGCAGGGAAATGCCAAGATCGTATTCCGCCCCCTCGAACCCCTTGCTGCCGTAGAAGTCGGTGGTCAGCCGCAGCTTGATCTCGGGATGCGCGGCGCGGAACTGCTCCAGCTGCGGCAGCAGCCAGCGGATCGACAGCGTCGGCGGGCAGATCACCCGCAACTCCGAGGCATCGGCCGCGATCTGCTCCACCTCGCGCAGCATCCTCGCAAAGGCCTCGGTCAGCACCGGGTAGAGCCTCTGGCCCGCCATCGTCAGCTCCACCCCGCGGGCATTGCGGTGGAACAGCTGCACGCCGATGTGGTCCTCCAGGATCTTCACCTGGCGGCTGATGGCGCCGCGCGTCACGAACAGCTCCTCCGCGGCAGCGATGAAGCCCTGGTGGCGGGCGGCGGCCTCAAAGGCGCGCAAGGCGTTGAGGGGCGGCAGGCGCATCAGATCACCATGGGTCAGTTTTCCTGATCCATGGTGGAGATTAACTGGTTTGCGCGCAAGCCCCCTGCGGCCGTATTCCTCAACAGCCAGAACGGAGGAATACCTATGATTGCCAAGTTCGAAAACGCAAATACTCAGCGCCCCATGTCTCCGCCCCGCGGCCTGTTGCGCCTGCTTGCGGGTTTTCCATGGCCGAGAAAAGCTGAACCTCACCGTCTGGCTGCCCCCACAGCGGTGCTGGTGCCGCGCGGCGAGCTGGAGCGGCTGACGGAGATATCCCCGCATCTGCTGGCAGACATTGGGGTCATGCCGGAGGCCTCCGCCGGGGAGACATCACCCTGGCGGCTGAGGGACGGGCGGCAGCTGCTGCTGCGCCCGCCGCTTTGACTGATCAGAAACGCCGGCCTGCCGCCGGCTCCGCGAAGGAAGCCGGCGCGCGTTTTCAGCTGTCCAGCGGCAGCATGGTGGTCGACTTAATCTCCTCCATCGACAGAAGCGCAGTCACATTGTGCACCTTCACCTCGGAAATCAGCGCCTGATAGAACACGTCATAGGCGCGCGCGTTCTGCACCCGCACCTTCAGGATATAGTCGATGTCGCCCGCCAGCCGGTGCGCCTCCTGCACCTCCGGGCGTTCCTGCAGCGCCTTCAGGAACTTGGCCTGCCATTCCGCCTCATGCTCCGAGGTCCGGATGAGGACAAAGAAACAGGCCTCGAACCCCAGCGCCTCCGGGTCCAGCAGCACTGTCTGCTGGCCGATCACCCCGGCCTCCTTCAGCTTGCGGATTCGATTCCACACCGGGGTCTTGGAAGACCCCACCCGGCGGGCTATTTCATCCAGCGACTGGCTGGCGTCGCGCTGCAGTTCAGCCAGAATTTTCCGGTCCGTGCCGTCGATCCGCACCGTCATTCCTGTTTTCTCCTTTTGTGAGGACCAATCGGCCCGATGTCCCGCCGCGGCAAAACCAATGTTCTTATTTACGCGCCCATATAGCGCAATACCGGGAATATTTCCTATATCTACCCTCAAGTCAAACACACCGCAGAGGGTACAGGAATGTCCGCACCATCGACACATGCTGCCAATGCCGCCACTCACGTCCGTGGCAGCATGGACTGTATGGTTGCGGGCCAGGTGACCTTTGCCGGTTCCGGCCCCGGCGATGCAGAGCTTCTGACCCTGAAAGCCCTGCGCGCCCTGCAGACCGCCGACGTGATCCTGCATGACCGCCTGGTCAGCGCAGAGATCCTGGCGCTGGCAGGCCCGCAGGCAGTGCTGGAAGACGCCGGCAAGGAAGGCTTTGGCGCCCAGGTCTCCCAGGCCGACATCAACGCCCGGCTGGTGGAACTGGCGAAGCGAGGCAAGAAGGTGCTGCGCCTCAAGGGCGGCGACCCGGCGGTCTTTGCCCGCCTGGATGAGGAGCTGAGCGCCTGCGAAGCCGCCGGCATTGCTTACAGCATCATCCCCGGCATCACCGCCGCCAGTGCGGCCGCCGCCGCCATCGGCCAAAGCCTGACCCAGCGCGGCCGCAACACCGCAGTGCGGTTCCTGACCGGCCACGCGATGACCGGCTTTGCCGATCACGACTGGGCGGCACTGGCGCGCCCGGGCGAGGTTGCCGCGGTCTACATGGGCAAGAAATCCGCCCGCTTCGTGCAAGGCCGCCTGATCATGCACGGCGCCGACCGCGCAACGCCGGTGACCATCGTCGAAAACGCCTCCCGCCCCGGTCAGCGGGTGCTGGAAACCACACTGGACCGCCTGCCCGCCGACCTGGATGCGGCTGGTTTCGGCGGCCCTGCCCTCACATTCCTGGGTCTTGCCCCGCGCCAGGCGGCGGCAGCCCTGAACGATCTCAAAACGGAGCTTGCATAATGGCCCGCGCCTTTACGCCCAAAGTCATCACCGCCAACGACCTGCTGGAAGGCGACGTGATCTACTTCACCGCTGACAACGGCTGGACCCGGAACCTGTCCGAGGCCGAGCTGATCACCGATGAGGCCGAAGCCCAGCTGCGTCTGATCGAAGCGGAAAAGCAGAACATCCGCATCGTCGGCGCCTATCTGGCCGACGCCAAGGCAGGCCCGAACGGCCCCGAGCCGACCCATTTCCGCGAGGAATTCCGCCGCACCGGCCCCTCGAACTACTTCCATGGCAAGCAGGAGGCGCAAGCCAATGTATAAGTACAACGAGTTTGACGAAGCCTTCCTGGCCGAACGCAACGCCCAGTTCCGCGCCCAGGTCGAGCGCCGCATCGACGGCTCCCTCACCGAGGACGAATTCAAGCCGCTGCGCCTGATGAACGGCGTCTACCTGCAGCTGCACGCCTATATGCTGCGGGTCGCGATCCCCTATGGCACCCTGAACCCGCACCAGATGCGCACCCTGGCGCTGCTGGCCGAGAAGTGGGACAAGGGCTATGGCCATTTCACCACCCGCCAGAACATCCAGTACAACTGGCCCAAGCTGCGCGACATCCCGGAGATGCTGGATGCGCTGGGCGAGGCCGGCCTGCACGCGATCCAGACCTCGGGCAACACCATCCGCAACACCACCGCCGACCATTTCGCCGGTGCCGCCGCGGATGAGCTGACCGACCCGCGCCCCTATGCCGAGCTGATCCGCCAGTGGTCCACCGACCACCCGGAATTCCAGTTCCTGGGCCGCAAGTTCAAGATCGCCATCACCGGCAGCCCCAACGACCGCGCCGTGACCAAGGCGCATGACGTCGGCCTGCGCATGGTCGAGCGCGACGGTGAAATCGGTTTCGAGGTTGTCGTCGGCGGCGGCCTGGGCCGCACCCCGCTGGTCGGCAAAGTGCTGCGCGAGTTCCTGCCGCAGGCGGACCTGCTGCCCTACCTGGAGGCGATCCTCAGCGTCTACAACGTGCTGGGCCGCCGCGACAACAAGTACAAGGCGCGCATCAAGATCACCGTGCAGGAAAACGGCATCGACACCATCCGCGCCAAGGTGGAGGAAGCCTTCCTCGCCCTGCGCGGCCAGTTCGACGGCACCGACCAGGCGCTGCTGGCCGAGATCAAGGAGCATTTCAAGGCACCGGAGTTCCGCTCCGGTTCCACCGAAGCGTTCGACGCGGCCTATGCAAACGACCCGGTGTTCCGCGCCTGGGCCGACACCAACCTGGCCGAGCACCGCGCCGAGGGCCACGCCATCGCCACCATCTCGATCAAGGCGCACGGGCAGACCCCGGGCGATGCGACCGCTGAGCAGATGCGGGTGATGGCCGACCTGGCCGAACAGTACGCCTATGGCGAGCTGCGCATCAGCCACCAGCAGAACGTGATCCTGCCGCATGTCCACAAGAACGACCTGCCGGCAATCCACGCGGTGCTGAAGGCAAACGGCCTGGCCACCGCCAACATCGGCCTGATCTCGGACATCATCGCCTGCCCGGGCATGGACTACTGCGCGCTGGCAACCGCCCGCTCGATCCCGGTCGCGCAAGAGATCGCAGCCCGCTTTGACGAGCTGAAGATGGAGCACGACATCGGCCATCTGCAGATCAAGATCTCGGGCTGCATCAACGCCTGCGGCCACCACCATGTTGCCCATATCGGCATCCTGGGCCTGGACCGCGCCGGTGTTGAAAACTACCAGATCACCCTGGGCGGCGACGCCACCGAGACGGCTGCCATCGGCACCCGCACCGGCCCCGGCTTTGCCTATGACGAGATCGTGCCTGCGGTGGAGCGCATCGTCGAGGTCTACATGGCCCAGCGTGAAAGCGCCGAGGAAACCTTCCTCGAAACCTACCGCCGGATCGGCATGGAGCCGTTCAAGGCAGCACTGTACCCCGAGGCTCAGAAAAAGGTCGCCTGATCTGATGTTCCAACCAGCCGGAAATAGGCCCGCCGGAGAAGCTGACATTCTCCGGGACCGGGAGCTGGCCGCCAAGGCGGAAGCGCTCAATGCGCGCTACCGCCACCATTCGGCCACCTCGGTGATGGAGGGCGCATTGCGGGACGCAGGGCACATCGCTCTGGTCTCCTCTTTCGGCGCGGAATCCGTGGTGCTCCTGCATATGGCCGCGATCATCGACCCGATGACGCCGGTTGTGTTCGTGGACACCGAACTGCTGTTCACCGAAACGCTGATCTATCAGCAGGAGGTGAGCGAGCGGCTGGGCCTGCGCAATGTGCGCATCATCCGCGCCGATGACATCGCCGAGAAGGACCCCTACGGGGCGCTGCGGTTCAGCGACAAGGATGCCTGCTGCACCCTGCGCAAGACCGTCCCGCTGCAGAAAGCGCTGGACGGCTACGACGGCTGGATCACCGGCCGCAAGCGGTTCCAGTCCGGCACCCGCGCCGCGTTGGAGTTCTTCGAGGTCGAGGACGGCACCGGGCGGCTCAAGATCAACCCGCTGGCCCACTGGGCGCCCGAGGACGTGCGCGTCTATATGGATGAAAACCGCCTGCCCCGCCATCCGCTGGTAGCCAAGGGCTATCCGTCGATCGGCTGCGCGCCCTGCACCAGCCCGGTCAAGGAAGGCGAAGACCCCCGTGCCGGGCGCTGGCGCGGTGAAAACAAGGAAGAATGCGGCATCCACGTGGTGGATGGCAAATTCGTACGCACAGGAGCGTGAGTGAGATGACTGTTATCGTGACCGACACGGGCTTTGCCCCCGATGACTGGACCGGCGGCTTTGACGGCGCCAACGTGCTGGAGCTGGCCTCGGACGCCAGCCTCAATGATGTGTCGCTGGACGGCGTCGAGCTGGTGCGGGTGCAGTTCCCCAGCTTTGCCGACGGCCGCGGCTTCACCCTGGCCCGGCAGCTGCGGCTGAAGGGTTTCGAGGGCCGCCTGCGCGCCTTCGGCCATGTGATCGCCGACCAATACGCCATGGCCCGCCGCTCCGGCTTTGACGAGGTGGAGCTGAGCGACGACCTGGCCGCCCGCCAGCCCGAGGACCAGTGGCTGGCCCGCGCCAACTGGAAGGACCACAGCTATCAGGCCCGCCTGCGCGGCAGCACCGCTGCCCGCTGAGCCAGCCCGCTCCGAACCCGGGATACTCCCTGAAACCGGTTCCGTTGCGTCCTGCGCGGGGCCGGTTTCGCAAAACAGGGGGTTTTCCTGACCTGTATCAAAGACTAATCAGAGGTGCCGGCTACTCCTCCGGCAGTGGAACCGATGAATGAGATGACACCCGTGACCGACACTGCAACCGATCTGAAACCGGCCAAAGCGGTGCCGGCCCTGCCCGACGCCCAGACCGTCACCCAAGTGAAACACTGGACCGACCGGCTGTTTTCCTTCCGCTGCACCCGCCCCGCCAGCCTGCGCTTCCGCTCCGGCGAGTTCGTGATGATCGGCCTGATGGGCGACCCGGACCCCAAGACCGGCAAGCAAAAGCCGCTCTTGCGCGCCTATTCCATCGCCTCCCCCTCCTGGGACGAGGAAATGGAGTTCTACTCGATCAAGGTGCAGGACGGCCCGCTGACCTCCAAGCTGCAGCACATCAAGGAAGGCGACGAGATCATCCTGCGCCCCAAGCCGGTCGGCACCCTGGTGCATGACGCGCTGCTGCCGGGCAAGCGGATCTGGTTCTTTGCCACCGGCACCGGCTTTGCCCCCTTCGCCTCGCTGCTGCGCGAGCCGCAGACCTACGAGGATTACGACGAGGTGATCATCACCCACACCTGCCGCGAAGCAGGCGAGCTGACCTATGGCCGCGAGCTGATCGAGAGCCTGAAGGACGACGAGCTGCTCAATGAGGTGATCGGCGAAGGCTTCTGGAAGAAGATCAAGTACTACCCGACCACCACCCGCGAGGAGAGCCCCAAGATGGGCCGCATCACCGACCTGATGCGCTCCGGCGAGGCGTTTGCGGATCTCGGCGTGCCGCCGCTGAACCCGGAAAGCGACCGGGCGATGATCTGCGGCAACCTGGCCTTCAACCTGGAGCTCAAGGACCTGTTCGAGAACACCTACGGCCTCGAGGAAGGCGCCAACTCCAAGCCCGCGCATTTCGTGGTCGAGAAGGCGTTCCTGGACTGATCCGGCGCTGCCCCGCCCCGGCGGGCTGCCCGAATTTTGACACCGTTTTGACGGGAGGCTGCCGCCTCCCGTTTATCATTTGTTGGGGATGAATCGGTATCCCGGTTGCTGAGATCCAGAATGGAGCAGCAGCAGATGCACAATGAAACGGCCTCCGGGCAGTCCCCCGTTTTCCAGTCCGTCAGAAGCGAGGCAGGCAAGGCCCGCATCAATGCGGCGGTTGCCAGTTTCCAGAACCGCCCCGGCCAGGTGCAGCCCTCGACCCCGGAAAAGATTGCCGCCATCAAGGCAGGGTTCGACTTGCGCGCCATGGGGCCGCAGGACATCGACCGGATGTTCGACGCGCTGGTGCAGGCAGGCCACCCGATGACCGCGCCGATGCTGCTCTTGAATTCGATGGGGGAGCGGTTCCGCAGCCACCTGTCGGGCCTGTCCGGCAGCGCCTATGACGGCAGCCGGCAGCTGGACCTGATTGCGGTGGCGCAGCTGCAGATCCAGCGCGCCCGCAAGCAGGGCGGCAGCAGCGCCGGCTGGGAAAGCTTCCTGGCGTTCCTGATGCCGCAGCCGCCGCAGGAGCGGCCCGCAGCCCAGCCGCCGGTGGACCACATGGCACGCCTGGCGCAGCAGGCGCAGGCGCGGCCGAACTGACCGGCCCCTGCCGGCCGCACAGCTCCCTTTGAAACAAAAAAGGCGGCCGGGAACTCCCGGCCGCCTCTTCTTTTTCTGCACCTTCAGCGGGCGCTATCAGTCGCTCGCGGTTGCGGACTCGTCAGCAGCGCCGGTTTCGCCGGCACCGCTCTGGTTCAGCAGTTCCTCGGCGGTGGTGGTTGCGCTGTCCAGCGCCTCGCTGGCAGCATCCTGGGTGGCATCAGCCGCGCCTGCGGCGGTGTCCGCAGCGCTGTCAACTGCAGTGGCTGCCGCATCTGCTGCGGTGCCGGAGGCCTCTCCGGCCGCTTCAGCAGCACCGTCAAGCGCGTCGCCCACGGTTTCCGAAACCGCACCGGCGGCCTCGTTCACTGCATCCTGCGCCGCCTCAACCGCGGCGCCTGCGGCCTCGGCCCCGGATTCGATCGCCTCTTCCACGGCCTCAGCCGCGTCCTGCGCCGCCTCTTCCGCCGGCGCTGCAGCCGGTTCTTCCGCGGTTTCCGGCGCGGTGCTGCTCTGCTCTTCCTGCACTGCAGGCGCCTCCGCCGGGGCGGGCTCCTGCGCCTCCTGGCCGGCCACCAGCAGGTAGGCGACCACCGCTGCGGCACCCAGCCCCAGCACGATCAACAACTGTTTCATAATCCTCTCCTTGCTCCTGCCGGCCTGCGGCAGGCCGGGGCCGCTCCTGTCGCGGCATCTGCCCTGCCAGATGGCGATGCGGGAGCCGCGGCTCAAGGGGGAAGTTTGCGCCATCCGCGTCACGGGCGGCCCGCTGCCGCCGGCCCGCGCAAAACTGGCGGAACGCCGCCGCAATGGCGGTTTTTCAGGCTGTTGCGCCGCGGCTTTGAAGCGGCGGCCGCACCGAACCTGCCGCCGTTTTCAGGGCCATTTGCAACATGCGGCCTTGAAATGCGGCTTTCCTGCCGCCATACCGCCCATAACGCTTGAATCACACGCGCGGGGGCAGTAGCGTTCCCGCACTTTTTGCAATGACAGAAGGATCGCAGTCATAGCCCGCAGACCTCATAACGCGCCGCCGCAACGAGACACCGGCCCGCGCGTCAACGAAAAAATCCGCGCCCCCGAAATCCGCCTGATCGGCGCCGATGGCGAAAACGTCGGGGTTGTGCACCCGGCCAAGGCCATGGACATGGCGGCTGAGGCCGGACTTGATCTGGTTGAAATCTCGCCCAACGCCACCCCGCCCGTGTGCAAGATCATGGACTTCGGCAAGTTCAAGTACGAACAGCAGAAGCGCGAGAGCGAAGCCCGCAAGAAGCAGAAGATCATCGAGGTCAAAGAGGTCAAGTTCCGCCCCAACACGGACACCCATGACTACGACGTGAAGATGCGCAATGTGGTCAAGTTCCTGGAAAACGGCGACAAGGTGAAGGTCACCCTGCGCTTCCGCGGCCGCGAAATGGCGCACCAGAACCTGGGCCGCGAACTGCTGGAGCGGGTCGCCGAGGACATCAAGGAAATCGGCAAGGTCGAGAACATGCCGAAGATGGAAGGCCGCCAGATGATCATGATGATCGGGCCGCTCGCCAAGAAGTGATGCGTCTCTGACATACCGACGACAATCAAGCGCAGCCGCATTTCCGGCTGCGTTTTTCTTTCCCGGCTCTCTTTTTCAGCATTGGTATTTCCATGCCGTCTTCCAAATCTATGCAGCCCGGCCTTCGTGCCTTTCTTTTCCTGGCCCCGCCTGCTGCTCTGCTCGGGTATTTGGCGCTGCCGTTTCCGCTGACGCTTTGCGCTCTGGCCGTTCTGTCTGCGGCCGCCTGCCTGCCAATGGCCTTTGCGCACCCGCTGAAGCAGGCGGTGTCCTGGCAGCTGTGGCAAGCGTGGCGGGGCATGCTGTGCGGCCGCAGCAATGTGCCAAAGGACCAGGCGCGGTTGCTCGTGGCCTGGACCGCCCTGAGCGGACTTTCCGCGTCCCTGCTGGTGTATTTTCTGGCCTTCGAAGCCGCCTTTCGTACAGGGCAGACAGCAAGCCGTCCCGAATATCACGCCGCACAGTTGCTTGGGATTGTTTTTGCCCTGGCCTATGCGGGCATGAAGCTGTGGAGCAGGAAGGTTCTGCGCAGCACAAACAGAAAGCGCGCCTGACGCAAGCGCGCTTTCCCGGATCCCAAGACCGCTCTAATCAGCCCGCGGCCGCCACTGCCCGCTTGGCCATCACCCCAACCAGATGGGCGCGGTACTCCTTGGAGCCGTGCAGGTCGCCGATCATGCCGCCCGCATCCACGCTGAGGCCGTCCAGCGCGTCCGGCGCAAAGCTTGCATCCAGCGCCGCCTCGGCCTCGCGCCAGCGGAACACGCCCTCCTCTGACGCGCCGGTGACCGCCACCCGCACGCCCGCCGCATATTTCGCCACAAAGACGCCCACCAGCGCAAAGCGCGAGGCAGGCTGCAGGAACTTCTGGTAATTCGCCTTCTCCGGCACCGGGAAGCGCACCGCGGTGATGATTTCGCCTTCGTTCAGCGCGGTGTCGAACAGCCCCTGGAAATACTCGTCCGACGGGATTTCCCGGGTGTTGGTGACGATGGTCGCACCGCTGCCGAGCGCCGCCGCCGGGTAGCAGGCGGCCGGGTCGTTGTTGGCCAGCGAGCCGCCGATGGTGCCGCGGTTCCTGACCGCAGGGTCGCCGATATGGCCGGCCAGATCCGCCAGCGCCGGGTAACTGGGTGCCGCGGCTTCGGCCACTTCGGCATGGGTGACGGCGCCGCCGATGGTCAGCATGCCGCCGTTGTCGCTCAGCTCCTTCAGCTGCGGAATGCCGGTGAGGGAGACCAGTTTCGACGGCATCGCCAGCCGCTGCTTCAGCGTCGGGATCAGCGTCTGGCCGCCGCCCAGCGCCTGCGCGTCCTCATCCGCCAGCGCGGCCACGGCCTCGGCGACGGTTGAGGGCTTCTCGAATTCGAATTCATACATTTCGTATCCTTTCTGAAAACCGGCGCGCCGGCTTTCATCTTTCCGAAAATACTCCGGGGGTATGGGGGCAGCGCCCCCATGAGCCCTTACCCGTTCATCGCTGCCCAGACCCGCGCAGGCGACAGCGGCATGTCGATATGGGTGACGTTCTTGCCACCCGACTGCAGCGCGTCGATCACCGCGTTGACCACCGCCGGCGGCGAGCCAATGGCGCCGGCCTCGCCGCAGCCCTTCACCCCCAGCGGGTTATGGGTGCAGGGGGTCTGGCAGGAATGGTCCACCTGGTAGAACGGCACGTCATCGGCCCTTGGCATGGCGTAGTCCATGAAGGAGGCCGACAGCAGCTGGCCGTCCGCATCATAGGCGGCGTTTTCCAACAAGGCCTGGCCGATGCCCTGCCCCAGCCCGCCATGCACCTGGCCGTCAACGATCATCGGGTTGATGATATTGCCGAAATCATCGGCGGCCGAGAACCGCTCGATGCTGACCTTGCCGGTGTCGGGATCCACCTCCACCTCGCAGGCATAGGCGCCGGCCGGATAGGTGAAGTTGGCGGGGTCGTAGAACGCGGTCTCCTCCAGCCCCGGCTCCAGCTCCTCCAGCGGGTAGTTGTGGGGCACGTAGGCCGTCAGGCAGACATCGCCCCAGGCCACCGACTTGTCGGTGCCCGCAACTGTGAACTGGCCGTCCTTCAGCTCGATATCGGCGTCCGAGGCCTCCATCAAGTGGGCTGCGATCTTCTTGGCCTTACTGATGATCTTCTCGGTCGCCCGCACCATGGCCGAGCCGCAGACCGCGATGGAGCGCGAGCCGTAGGTGCCCATGCCGAACGGCACCCGGCCGGTGTCGCCATGCACGATGTCGACCATGCTTTCGTCGATGCCGATCATGTCGGCCACCACCTGCGGGAAGGAGGTTTCATGCCCCTGCCCGTGGGAATGAGCACCGACCATCACGCTGATGGAGCCGGTGGCGTTCACCCGCACCGTGGCGGCATCATAAAGCCCCGCACGGGCACCCAGCATGCCGACGATGTTGGAGGGGGCGATGCCGCAGGCCTCGATATAGCAGTTGATGCCAAAGCCACGCAGCTTGCCGTTCTTCTCGCTGTCGGCGCGGCGGGCGGCGAAGCCTGCCACATCGGCGACCTGTTCCAGCTTGTCCATCGTCGCCACGTAATCGCCGGTGTCATAGGTCAGCGCCACCGGGGTTTCATAGGGGAACTCGGTGATGAAGTTCTGGCGGCGCAGCGCAATCGGGTCGGCGCCCAGCTCGCGCGCGGCCTTGTCAATCACCCGCTCCAGCTGGAACGTCGCCTCCGGCCGGCCGGCCCCGCGGTAGGCATCGACCGGCACCGTGTTGGTGAACACGGTCTTGACGTTCACCTGCACGATGGGCGTCTTGTAGTTCCCCGCCATCAGGGTGCCGTGCAGGTAGCTGGGCACCGAGGTGGAGAAGGTCGAGAGATACGCGCCCATATTGGCCATCGTATTGGTGCGCAGCGCGGTGAAGTTGTTGTCCGCGTCCAGCGCCAGCTCGATCTTCGTCACATGGTCGCGGCCATGGGCGTCGGAGATGAACGCCTCCGCCCGGGTGGAGGTCCATTTCACCGCCCGCCCGCAGGCCTTGGCGGCGAAGGTGCAGAAGGCTTCCTCAGCGTAGTGGAAGATCTTGGAGCCGAAGCCGCCGCCCACATCCGGCGCGATCACCCGCACCTTGTGCTCCGGCAGGCCCAGCACAAAGGCGCACATCAGCAGACGGATCACATGCGGGTTCTGGCTGGTGGTGTGCAGCGTGTATTCGTCGGTGGCGCGGCTGTAGTCGCCGATGGCCACACGCGGCTCCATCGGGTTGGCGACCAGGCGGTTGTTGACCAGCTCCAGCGTGGTCACATGCGCGGCGCTGTCAAAGGCCGCCTGCACCGCTTCGTCATCGGGGTTGCCGAACACCCAGTCATAACAGAGGTTTGAGGTCAGATCCTCATGCACTTTGGTGGCATCTTCGGCCAGAGCGGCCCCCATGTCGACCACCGCAGGCTTGTCGCTGAGGCTAAACTCGATGGCTTCCGCCGCATCGCGGGCCTGTTCCAGCGTATCGGCGACCACCGCGGCGACGATCTCACCCACATGGCGGATGGTATCATGCGCGATGATCGGATGGCGCGGCTCCTGCTGCGGATTGCCGTGGCGGTCGGTGACGCCCCAGCCGCAGGGAATGCCGCCGACTTCGGCGAAATCGGCGCCGGTGAAAATCTTCACCACGCCAGGCATTTCAGCCGCTGCAGATGTGTCGATGGAATTGATGGTGGCGTGGGCCACATCCGCGCGCAGGAAATGCACGTAGGCCTGGCCGTTCACGTTGATGTCGTCGGTGTAATTCCCGGCTCCTGTCAGGAACCGCACGTCCTCGCGCCGCTTGGGGCTGGCGCCGATGCCTTGGTCCTTGGGCATGTCTGATCTTTCCTCCCTGGAGGGTGCTGCCTCTGGCGCACCTCTTGGTCAAATTCTCCTTGTCCGTTTCAGGCCGCATCCGGCCTGGGCCGTCGCAATTTATTCCGCCGCGATGGAGGAGACGTCCTGTCCCGAGGCCGCCATGATCGCCTTGACGATATTGTGGTAGCCGGTGCATCGGCACAGGTTGCCCTCAAGGTAGTCGCGGATCTCCGCCTCGGTGGGCTTGGGGTTGTCCTTCAGCAGCGCCGCCGCCGACATCACCATGCCCGGGGTGCAGAAGCCGCATTGCAGCCCGTGGTGGTCCTGGAATGCCTGCTGGATGGTGTTCAGCGAACCGTCAGCATTGGCCTGGCCTTCGATGGTGGCGACCTCGGCACCCTCGGCCTCCAGCGCCAGCATGGTGCAGGCCTTCACCGCCTTGCCATCCACATGCACCACGCAGGCGCCGCATTGGCTGGTGTCGCAGCCCACATGGGTGCCGGTGAGCCCCAGGCTGTCGCGCAGGAATGATGACAGCAGCGTGCGCCCTTCAACGTCGCCGCTGGCAGCCTTGCCGTTCACGGTCATGGAGACCTTGGCCATAGTACCCTCCCTTTAGCTTGTTCTTGTCTGGCTGAGGGGAGTTAAGCACGGGGACCCCGATCCGCGAAGTGTTTTCCGGCGGGGCTGCAGCGCAAATTCGCGTCAGCAGGGCTCACCTATGGTTGTGACCTTGCGTCATATTTCACGCGCCGCGCTGCGGCATCAGCCTTCTGCATCGCGGCGCGGCATCGGCCGGGTGGGGATTTCCTTTAACAGCCCGCCGACACCCATGGCGGCAATATCGGCGGAGCTGACAGGCAAACCGCAGATCACCCGCTCCAGCACCCAGTCGGCGCCATTGAGAGCCGGAGAGCGGGCGCAGCCCGGCAGGCCGATCACCGGCTTGTCCTCGTATGCGCCCAGGAACAGCAGGTTGCCGGGGTCAACCGGCATTCCGAAGCGGGTCACCGTGCCGCCTGCGCTGCGCAGCGCCTCCGGCGCCACGTCATGGGTGTCAGAGGTGGCAGAGCCGGTCAGCACCAGCACCAGCTGCCCCGGCGCGTTTGCAATGGCCTCGGCCAGCGCATCCTCGCGGTGCGGCACCACCACCCGCGGCGACAGGCTGAGCCCCAACCGGTGCAGCCGCCCTGCCATCGCGGCGCGGCCCTTGTCCGAAGGAGTCTGTTCGCTCACCTGTGTTTCGATCAGCGTGGCGGAGGAAAGAACCGGCGGCAGCACCCGGATCGCGTCCCCCGCCCCGTCGCTGGCGCGGCGGACGGCGTCGGCGGCGACGCCATAGGAGATGATCTTGATCGTTGCCAGCATGCCGTCCGCATCCGCCCGGTGATAGTCCGGCACGGTGGCGACGGTGATCATCGGATCGACCGCGTTGACCCTCTCCAGCTTGTCCCGGTCCAGCCGCACTACACCGGCGCCCGTTGCATAGAGATTCACCCGTCCGGTGCCAGCACCGGAGATGCGGATGCCCTGCGCAGACGGGTCCGGTACCAGCGCCTTGGCCAGCGCCTCCGCCGCGGCATCCTCGTGCATGTCCGCGGAGTCGAGCCGGGCAACGGTCAGTGTCTCGTGGCCCGCGGCAGAAAGGTCCGCAAGGTCTTCACCGCTCAGCACCGTGCCCTTGGCGATCTTGCGGCTGGCGCCCTGCAGCGAATGCGCGAGGATGGCGCCCGCGGCGTCCTTCAGGGGAACCGGGCCGAACCTCATGGCTGCTTGCCACGCAAAACGGCGGTCATTTCCGCGAGGATCGAGACGGCGATCTCCGCCGGGCTGGCGGCCCCGATATCCAGGCCGATAGGGCCGTGGATTCGGTTGATCTGCGTCTCGGTGAAGCCCGCCTCCTGCATCCTTGCGACGCGGGCGGCATGGGTTTTCTTGCTGCCCAGCGCGCCGATGTAGAACACATCCGCCGCCAACGCCGCCTGCAGGGCCGGGTCGTCCAGTTTCGGGTCATGGGTCAGCAGCACCAGCGCGGTGCGGCTGTCGAGACCGAGCTTCTGGACCGCCTCATCCGGCCAGTCGTCCATCAGCGTCTCGCCGGGGAACCGCTCAGACGAGGCGAAGGCTGCGCGCGGGTCGATGATCACCGGGTCGTAGCCGGCAATCCGCGCCATCGGCACCAGCGCCTGGGTGATGTGGACCGCGCCGACACAGACCAGCCGCAAGGGCGGGTTGTGCACGGCGACGAAGGTCTTGCCGTCCTCCTCCAGCCCGGAACGGTCCAGGCGCATCCGGTCCGGGTACCCGCCGCGGGCCAGGCGGCGCGCGCCGGTTTCCAGGTTCACCTCATAGGCAACAGGGGCGCGGCTGGCGCGGGCCTCAACCAGCTCTTCCAGCAGGTCTGCTGGCAGCGCGGTGCCGATCGGCTCCACCAGCACCTTGATGGTGCCGCCGCACGCCAGGCCGACGGCAAAGGCGTCCTCGTCGCTGACGCCGAATTCCAACAGCCGGTGCTTGCCGTCCTCCAGCGCCTCCAGCGCCTCGACCACCACCGCGCCTTCGACACAGCCGCCGGAGACCGAGCCCTCGATCCTGCCATCCCCGGAAACCACCAGCTGCGACCCGGCCCGGCGCGGGGCGGAACCCCAGGTCTGCACCACCGTCGCCAGCGCAGCGCCAGTGCCTGCGCGGTGCCAGTCCAGCGCGGTTTCCGGTGCGTGCTCGAATTGGTCGGTGTGCTGCATCTCGCGTCTCTCCCAGCGCCTTGACGGCCTCTGCCTTCAAACCTCGGCGCTGGCAGGGCAAGTTTCAAGCCGGAACCGCCTGCGCGGCACAGGAAAGCGCCCGCCACCCCCTAGGCGGACGCTCCCCTCTGCCCCGTGCGCAGCTTATGCCGCAGGCTGCGCAGCCGCTTTCTGCGGCACCAGCCGTTCCGGCAGGGCAAAGGCCAGGGCGATAAAGCAGAGGCCGAGGAAAATACCCAGAAGATCGCCGGGCAGCGCCGTCAGCCCCTCGTATTTGGCGCCTGGCACCGCGCCCAGGGTCACCTTGCCGCCTGCGATGCTGTCCAGCAGGCCGCTGGCCTTCCACGCCGGGTATGTGACCATATAGGCAGCCGCGCCCAGCAGCCCGCCGGCGATGAAGAACAGCGCGTCCTTGCGCCCCGATGCGGCGGCGACCACGCCGGTGCCGGGGCAGTAGCCCGCCAGCGCCCAGCCCGCCCCCAGCAGCAGACCGCCAAGGAAGACACCGGCATAGGCTGCCTTGACCGACATGTGCCCGACGTCCACCAGCCCTGCCGCCTGGCCGCCGAACATCAGCACCGAGCCGGTGCCGATTGCCAGCAGGATGGCCTTGGCCAGGTTCAGGTTGGTGAGGTTCAGCATCTTGCCGATATAGGCGGGGTTGGACGCCCCGATCCGGTCCAGCACTGCGCCAAAGGCGGCGCCGATCACAATTGCCAATAGGATGGTTGTCATGGCTTAGGCCTCCTTCTTGAACAGCAGCAGCGAGACGGGGATGGCGGCGGCAAAAGCGCCGGCGGCGAAGATGTAGCCGGACAGCGCGGTCTGCATCATGCCGGACATCATGTGGCCGGAGGTGCAGCCGCCCGCCAGCCGGGCGCCGTAGAGCACGATGAAGCCGCCGAGGAAGGCCGCGGCGTAGCGTTTCGCGGGGCTGTCCCCGAAATTGGCGCGCCACAGGGCGTGCACGCTGCGGTCCGCCCGCGCGATGCCGCCGCGCAGCCTGGCAGACACCAGCCCGCCCAGCGCCATCGCCAGCACGAAGACAAAGCTGTAGTTCAGCGGATCGGCGACGGACTTGGCATATTTACCGCCCGATTTCGCCAGATAGTCATTGGTCGAGGTGTATCCGTCCGCGGTCTGCGTCACCAGTTCCGGGTTCACCGCATCCCAAAGGATTCCGTCGAGGATGACAAACTGCGTCGACACCCCGATGGGTTTGACGAGCCAGACAGCCAGGAAGAACACCAGCCCCAGCAGCAGCCCGCCGGTTTTCCAGTTCAAAGGCATGATCACTCCTTTCGCGCATCATATTCACGTTCCAGAATACATTTCCGGGCGGAGTGCGAATTGACACAGATCAAGTCACATTCACTTTAGTGAATTTGTAAAACAGCGCTCAGAGCAGCGCCATCAGCCGGGCCTTCTCGCCCGCATCCGAGGGGCTGGAAATCACCTGCGCCAGATCCTGCAGCGAGGCGATGGAGTGTCCGGCGCGGAAGCTGTCGGTATAGGGCAGCATGGCGCGGATGCCCTGCGCCTTGGGGGCAAAGCCGTCCCAGCGCAGCAAGGGGTTCAGCCAGATCAGGCGGCGGGAGGAGAGTTGCAGGCGCTGCATCTCGCGCGCAAGCCCTGCCGGATCGCCGCGGTCCAGCCCGTCGGTGATCAAGAGCACCACCGCGCCCTGTCCCATGACGCGCCGCGACCAGTCGCGGTTGAAGGCGTGCAGGCAGTCGCCGATCCGCGTCCCGCCCTCCCAGTCCTGCGCCTCTGCCCCCGCTGCGGCCAGCGCGGCGTCCACATCGCGCTGCGCCAGGTGGCGGGTGATGTTGGTCAGACGGGTGCCGAAGGTGAAGCCGTGCACCCGCGCCCAGCCCTGCCCCTTGGCATTGGCGGCTGCGTGCAGGAAATGCAGGATGATGCGGCTGTACTGGCTCATCGAGCCGGAAATGTCGCAGAGCACCACCAGATTGGGCCAGCGGATGCGGCGTTTCGCGCGGGCGATCTGCTGCAGGTCGCCGCCCTGCCGCGCCGCATTGCGCAGGGTGCGGCGCCAGTCCGCCCGCTGCCCGCGTTTTGCGGCCATCAGGCGGCGGGACTGGATCGGCGTCACCGGCAGTTTCAGCTGCGCCAGGATGCGCTTGGCGGCGGCAACCTCCGCCGTGCTCATCTGCTCGAAATCGAGGGTTTTCAGGCGTTCCTCTGCCGAGGCGGTGCGGGAGGCGTCGATGTCTATTTCGGTGCCGTCCGGCTCCTCCCCGGGGATGTCCGGCTGCTCCAGCATGCCGTCCAGCAGCGCCTCTGCCGCGCGTTTTTCGGCGGACTTGGCGGGCCGCTCCTCCTGCACGCCGCGGATCGCGGGCAGCATCGCGGCCATCATGTGCTCAAGATACCTGGGGTCGCGCCAGAACAGGCGGAACACCTGGGCGAACACGGTGCGCTGCTCCGGCTTGGTGACGAAACAGGCGTGCAGGGCCCAATAGAAGTCCTGCCGGCTGGTGAAGCCCGCTGCCGCCACCGCCCGCACCGCATCCAGCACCCGCCCCGGCCCCGCCGGCAGCCCGGCCTTGCGCAGGGCGCGGGCGAAATGGGTGATGTTGCGGAGCAGCTTGGGATTGTCCGGCAGGGGGAGCGGCGGGTAGTCAGGCACTAGTGCTCATGGGGGCGCTGCCCCCATACCCCCGGAGTATTTTGGGAAAGATGAAGCATCAGGCCGCGTCCAGGCTGGCCTTGGCCTCATCGAGGATGCGCTTGGCCTCGGAACCGTGCAGCCGGGCGATGTCGTCCTGGTATTTCAGGATCGCGCCCAGGGTGTCGGCGATCACCTCGGGGCTGAGGGCAATGACGTCGAGCGCCAAGAGGCAATTGGCCCAGTCGATGGTTTCGGCAACGCCGGGTTTCTTGAACAGGTCCTCGGTGCGCAAGGCCTGCACGAAGGCGACGATCTCGCGGCTGAGCTGTGTGCTGGCTTCCGGCGCGCGGGCGTTCAGGATTTCGACCTCGCGGGTGAAATCCGGGTAATCGACCCAGTGGTAGAGGCAGCGGCGCTTCAGCGCGTCGTGCACCTCCCGCGTGCGGTTGGAGGTGAGGATGACGATCGGCGGCTCCGGCGCCTGGATGGTGCCAAGTTCGGGGATCGTCACCTGGAAGTCGCTGAGCGCCTCCAGCAGAAAGGCCTCGAACGGTTCATCGGTGCGGTCCAGCTCGTCGATCAGCAGGACGGGGGCGCCGTGCTCGTCGGGGCGCATCGCCTGCAGCAGCGGCCGTTCGATCAGGTAATCTGCGGAAAACAGTTCGTTCTGCAACGCGGCGCGGTCGGCGCTGCCCGCGGCCTCTGCAGTGCGGATCGCCACCATCTGGGCGGCGAAGTTCCATTCATAGACCGCGCTGGCGGCATCCAGGCCCTCGTAGCATTGCAGCCGGATCAGGCGGCGGCCGAGGCCCGCGGCGAGCGCCTTGGCGATCTCGGTCTTGCCGGTGCCGGCCTCGCCCTCCAGGAACAGCGGGCGGCCGAGTTTCAGCGACAGGAACACCACTGTGGCCAGCGCCCGGCCGCAGACATAGCCCTGGGCTGAGAGCAGTTCCTGAACCTGTTCGATGGATTGTGCCTGCATCTGAAGCCTCCCCTTGCCCCGCCCAACAGGCCACGGGCGGGCGTATCGGTCAAGCGGCGGGTGCCTGCGACGCTGCGGCCCGGATGCGGCGCGGGAGGGTTTGTATCGCCGCCGCCTTCGGGTAAGACTGGCGGCAAAGCAAAGAAGGCCGAGGCATGAGCAAGACACCCTACAGGCTGCAGCGATTGGCAGCACTGCCCGGCGGGCAGGTGTAAAGATGCGGGTGCTGGCCATCCTTTGCGTGCGCAACGAGGGCGCCTTTCTGCTGGAATGGCTGGCCCATTACCGGGCGGCGGGGTTCACGGATTTCCTGGTGTTTTCCAACGATTGCCAGGACGGCGCGGATATGATGCTGGACCGTCTGGAAACGATGGGGCAGCTGGCGCATGTGCGCAACGACGGCCCCTATGGCGGCGAGGGCATCCAGTTCACCGCGCTGAAGATGGCGGACAAGCACCCGCTGATGAAGACCGCCGACTGGGTGCTGATCGCGGATATCGACGAGTTTCCCTGCATCAAGACCGGCGATGGAACGGTGGCGGACCTGCTGGCGGCGCTGCCGCAGGCGGATGCCATCACCCTGACGTGGCGGCTGTTCGGCAATGGCGGCGTGGCGGCGTATGAGGACCGTCCGGTCACGGAGCAGTTCACCCGCTGTGCGCCGGAGGTGATCCACTGGCCCTGGCGGGCGGTGATGTTCAAGACGCTCTACCGCAATGACGGCACCTATGGGAAATGCGGCGTGCACCGGCCCCGCAGTGTGAAGGACAAGGCGCGGCTGGAGGGCTATCGCTGGTTCGACTGCGAGGGGCGCGAACTGGGCGGGACCTTCAAGACCAAGCGGCTGTTTTCCGATTACGGCCAGCCAAACACGCGGCTGGCGCAGCTGAACCACTATCCGCTGGGCGCGATGGAGAGCTATGTGGTGAAGGCTGACCGCGGCCGGGTCAACCGGCAGGCGGGGCTGGGCATGGACTACTGGGTGGAGCGGAATTACGGCACCTGCGAGGACCGGTCGATTGCCCGCTATGCCGCCCCGCGCGGCGCGCTGCAGGCAGAGCTGATGGCGGATGCGGAGCTGTCCCGGCTGCACCGCGAGGCGGTGGCCTGGCGCAAGGCGCGGTTCCGGGAGCTGATGCTGGCGGAGGAAAACCGGGCGCTGTTCACCCGGCTCATGATGACGCCGCCTGCGCGCCCGCTGGATGCGGCACAGGGCGCGCAGATGTGCCGTTTTGCACTGCTGGGACAGGCGGCTGAGGGCGGCGGGCAGGCGCGTTAGGAGCCGGCAATTGCCCGCCGGCGGCAGTCCGCGAGACAGTAAAGCGGCCTGAGTTTTTCCAATTTTAGCCTTATTTGTCACCTAACCGTAAATTAACAAACGCGCCGCTAGGCGTATGGGGGTACCAAAGGTGGCAGTCATGCAAGACGGACTTGAAAATCTGGATGAGGACCTCTCCGGTCTGAAACCGGCCCAGTGGAAGGCCCGTATGGCTGCGCTGGCGGAAGAGCATGGCATGTACCAGCCGCTGGGGGCCAAGCATTTCGCCACCTTCATCGACCAGGGCAATACCCTCCTGGTGACGTTTGAGACCATTCAGGGCATTCACAACCTGTCGGACCAGGCCCAGCCCCTGGGATTCGACCTGGTGAAGAACCTCGGCTGGTCGCATATGTGCGTGATATCCGACGGCGACACCTGGTTCCGCGAAGATCTGATCTACGGGTTTTTCGATCAGCTGATCGACGACGGCTTCTTTGACGAGTTCGACAACGTGATCTTTTACGGTGCGGGCCCCTGCGGCTATGCGGCGGCGGCCTATTCGGTGGCTGCGCCCGGCGCCACCGTGGTCGCGGTGCAGCCGCAGGCGACACTGGACCCGCGGATGACCGAATGGGATGACCGCTTTGCCGAGATGCGCCGCCTGTCCTTCACCGACCGCTATGGCTATGCGCCGGACATGGTGGATGCGGCCGGCCAGGCCTATGTGATCTATGACCCGCAGGAGAAGCTGGACGCCATGCATGCGTCGCTGTTTGCCCGCAAGAACGTGACCCGGCTGCGGGTGCCCTATATGGGCGACGCGGTGCAGACCCGGTTAATCGAGATGGAGATGCTCTATCACATCCTGTCGCTGGCGGGCAGCGGCCGGCTGAGCAGCGCCGCCTTCAGCAAGCTGTTCCGCAGCCGCCGCAACAACTCCTTTTACCTGCGCAACCTGCTGGGCCGGCTGGAGCGGGAACAGCGCAGCTGCCTGGTTGCGCTGCTGTGCCGCAACGTGACCGAGCGGATGCGGGCGCCGCGGTTCCGCCGCCGCCTGCAGGAGCTGGAGCAGCGCGCCGAAAGCGGCGAGTTCCGGATTCCGCCCAAGCGCTGACCAGCTGCGGAACCGGCGCAATCCGCCGCTTTGTTTCGCCGCCGCCATGTGCTAACGCACGCGCATGACCCGAGAGCTGACCATCCCCCGCCCCGACGACTGGCACCTGCATCTGCGCGACAGCGCGATGCTGCAGGCCGTGCTGCCCGAAACCGCCCGCCATTTCGGCCGCGCCATCATCATGCCGAACCTGGTGCCGCCGGTGGTGACCGGGGACCAGGCCGCCGCCTACCGCGACCGGATTCTGGCAGCGCTGCCGGACGGCATGGCGTTTGAGCCCTTGATGACGCTTTACCTGACCGAGGACACCGATCCCGAAGACGTCGCCGCGGCCCATGCCTCCGGCTTGGTGAAAGCGGTGAAGCTGTACCCTGCAGGCGCAACCACCAATTCCGCCTCCGGCGTGCGCGATTTCGACAAGGTGCGCCCGGTGCTGGAAAAGATGGCCGAGATCGGCCTGCCGCTGTGCACCCACGGCGAGGTCACCGACCACGACATCGACATCTTCGACCGCGAGGCGGTGTTCATCGACCGGGTGCTGGACCCGATCCGCAAGGCAACCCCCGGCCTGCGGGTGGTGATGGAGCATATCACCACCAAAAACGCGGCGGAGTATGTGGCCAGCCAGGACAAGGATCTGGGCGCGACGATCACCACGCACCATCTGATCATCAACCGCAACCACATTCTGGTCGGCGGTATCAAGCCGCATTACTACTGCCTGCCGGTGGCCAAGCGCGAAGAGCACCGGCTGGCGCTGCGCGCTGCCGCGACCTCCGGCGACAAGCGCTATTTCCTCGGCACCGACTCGGCGCCGCACACCGACCCCAACAAGGAAAGCGCCTGCGGCTGCGCCGGCTGTTTCACCGCCACCAACACCATGTCCCTGCTGGCGCATGTGTTCGAGGAAGAAGGCGCGCTGGACAAGCTGGCGGGCTTTGCCTCGGAACATGGCCCGGCGTTCTATGGCCTGCCGGTGAGTGCTGAGGCAATGACCCTGACCAAGGGCGACGCGCCGGTGGCGTTCCCGGAAAAGATCGAGACCGGCGACGGCCCGGTGACGGTGTTTGATCCGGGGTTTGACGTCTACTGGAGTGCCGAATAGCAACACTTGTTAACCATCCGGTAAGAATATCTGCCTTGTCCCTTGCTGGGAATCAGAGGCCCTTTGCAATCTTCGGGCCATTGATTTCCGCCAGCTGTTGCAGCTGGCTTTATACCAGTAAGGGGCAAGTACATGACGACATTTACATTCACTGGCGTGCGCGTTGACTTTGTGAACGGCAACGACGATTTGGTCGGGCCGGCCGACGCCGAGATTACGGTTCCGTCCGGATCCGCAACCTTTTCTTACTCAATCACAGGCGAAGAAGACCCTGGCGTTTCCCATATCGACATTTCGGACAATATCATCCAGGCGATAGTTGACGACATCAACCTGGACGACCCGAGCATCACCATTCTTGAGGAATCGACGCTGATCACCGAGATTGAGTGGTCGGGGGGCACCAGCGTTGTTCTGATCCTCAACCTTAAAACCGGGCCGGACACCGATACCGAGTTCTACTTTGTTCTCGACGGGCCCGCGCTTCCGCAGCCGGACACTCTTCAGGATTGGCTGGACTTTGCGGATTCCATCGACAGCTTTGATGTTCCGACCGGCGACTTCGGGCCAGGCGCCGATATTCCCTGGTCCACCATTCCGGGCGTCGAAATCACCCAGGAAGACGAGTTCTACGGTACCCCGGAGGATGACGTCTACAACGGCGGTGCAGGCGATGACTTCTTTGTAAGCTCCGACGGCGCTGACACCTACCGGGGCGGTACCGGGTTCGATCAGGTCGCCTACACCTGGGACGACAATGGCGTCACCGCAAACCTCAAGACCGGAACCGCGACCGATGGCTGGGGAAACACCGATACCTTAGTGAAAATCGAAATGCTCCGCGGCTCTGCTTATGCTGACAAGTTCATCGGCAACGGCGGCCGCAACATCTTCCGCGGTCTGGAAGGCGAGGATACGCTGAACGGCGGCGGCGGCCGGGACGAGGTGCGTTACGACCGCGACGACCGCTACGGCGGCTCTGAAGGGGTCACTGTCAAACTGAACAAGGGGTTTGCCATCGACGGGTTCGGCGACCGTGACACCCTGCGCAATTTCGAGGATGTGCGCGGGTCGGAATTCGGCGACAACATCACCGGTAACGGCGGCCGCAACGAGTTGGAAGGCCTGGGTGGCAATGACACGCTGAACGGGCTGGGCGGCAACGACACGCTGCTTGGCGGTGCCGGCAACGATGTGCTGAACGGCGGCGCGGGCAACGACACGCTGAAGGGCGGCGGCGGCCGCGACAAGCTGATCGGCGGCGCAGGCGACGACCTCCTCAGCGGCGGCGGCATGGCAGACCGCTTCATCTTCAAGGGCAGCTTCGGCAACGACACCATTACCGACTTCCAGACCGCAGGCACCAAGGAGAAGATCGTCCTGTCCCAGATCGCGGAGATCACCTCCTTTCAGGATCTGACGGACGAACACCTGACCGAAGTTGACGGCAATGCGGTCATCAGCGACGGCAACGGCAACACGATCACCCTGGACGGGGTCGCGATGGCCGACCTGACAGCAAACGACTTCATCTTCTGATTTGCGCCCTTCCTGCCGGGCCGCTGCTTTTGCGGCCCGGCGGGCTTTAAAACACCTTCCGGGGACTTCAAAACGGCTTCCTTCCGGGCTATGGACAGCAAAACCGCTGCCGCAAAGGATGCCCGCTGCCATGATCCCGACCTCCTATCCGTCCAAAGAAGAAATCGCCCGCCTGTCGGCCCGGATGCTGCTGGAAATCGGCGCGGTGAACTTCAACACGGATGAGCCCTACACGCTCGCGTCCGGCCTGCCCTCGCCCAGCTACATCGACTGCCGCAAGCTGATCTCCTTTCCGCGGATCCGCACCACGCTGATGGATTTCCTCACGGTGACCGTGATGCGCAACGCGGGTTTCGAGGCGTTTGACAATGTTGCGGGCGGCGAAACCGCTGGCATCCCCTTCGGCGCACTGGTGGCCGAGCGCATGGCCCTGCCGATGACTTATGTGCGCAAGAAGCCCAAGGGCTATGGCCGCAATGCCCGCATCGAAGGGGTAATGACCGAGGATCAGCGCGTGCTGCTGGTGGAGGACATGACCACCGACGGCGGCTCCAAACTGTCCTTTGTCGATGCGATCCGCGAAACCGGCGCCTCCTGCGGCCATACCGCGGTGATCTTCTATTACGACATTTTCCCCGAGACCACCAAGCGCCTGGGCGACCACGGCGTTGAGCTGCATTACCTGTGCACCTGGTGGGATGTTCTGGCCGAAGCCAAGGCGCAGAAGAGCTTCAGCGACGAGACGCTGGCCGAGGTGGAGAAATTCCTGAAGGACCCGCGCGCCTGGCAGGAAGCCCATAAGGCATAAGGCAGTTTCAGGGCGCGCAGCGGCGGGCAGACTGCCCGCCATTGCGCCGCCGGAAGCCGCACAGGCAGACAATCGCCTTACGCAAGGGAAAGCGTTATAGGACGGGCTGTGGACAAGCCCGCCCCGAATCGCTTCCCGCGAAGGTTGAAGCATAGATCTTGAGGCCTTCCCAAGCGGCACCGCATCATGTAGCCTGAATAGGACAGGCTTGCTGGCCTATCATGGTAAACGGCCCACAAACCTTGCGCGGTTATCCACAGGGCATCCACAGAGATTCCCAGATAGGAGAAACCCGCGCGGCACCGTATAAGCGGGCCGAGTGACGAGAGCAGTGATGAACGAGATTACCCCTTTCGACGGCGACATGCCGCCCCCCGCCCCCTTGCCTGAGCCCGCCCCGGCTGAGACCGCGATGCCGGACAATGAGCTGCCGCATTCGGTGGAGGCGGAACAGCAGCTGCTGGGCGCGATCCTGACCAACAACGAGGTCTACGACAAGATCGCGCTGATCATCGACTCGTCGCATTTCTACGACCCGGTCCATGCCCGCATCTACGAGGTTGCGGCGGCGCGGATCTCCAAGAACGCGCTGGCCTCGCCGGTGACGCTGAAGGCGTTCCTGGAGGACCACGAAGGGCTGAAGGAACTGGGCGGGCCGGCCTATCTGGCCAAGCTCGCGGGCGCCTCGATCTCCGCCTTTGCGGTGCGGGACTATGCGCAGATGATTTACGACCTGGCGATCCGGCGCGAGCTGATCGCCCTGGGCCAATCGATTTCAGACAAGGCACGCCGCGTTGACGTGGCATCAGAACCTAAAGAGCAGATCGTCGAGGCAGAGCAGGCGCTTTACCAGCTGGCAGAGCAGGGCCAGACGGAAAGCGGCTTCAAATCTTTCCTGAAGGCCGTCACAGAAGCGGTCAATGTGACCAACGAGGCGTATCAGCGGGGTGGCGGCATGGCCGGCATCTCGACGGGCCTGATAGACCTCGACAAGCAACTAGGCGGCCTGCATCCCTCGGACCTTCTCATCCTCGCAGGCCGCCCCTCTATGGGTAAGACGTCGCTGGCGACCAACATCGCCTTCAACGTCGCCAAGGCATATAAACGCGGTGTGAAGCCGGACGGCAGCGAAGGCGCCATCGACGGCGGCGTGGTCGGCTTCTTCTCTCTCGAGATGAGCGCCGAGCAGCTGGCAGGCCGTATTCTGGCGGAAGCCTCGGAAATCTCTTCGCACAAGATCCGCCAGGGTGACATGACAGAGGGTGAATTCCGCCGCTTTGTGCAGGCGGCGAAGGACCTGGAAAGCTGCCCGCTGTTCATCGACGACACGCCGGCCATTCCGATCTCGCAGCTGGCGGCCCGCGCCCGCCGTCTGAAACGGACCCACGGGCTGGACCTCCTGGTGGTCGACTACCTGCAGCTCTGCCGCGGCATGTCGGACAACCGAGTGAACGAGATCGCCGAAATCTCCATGGGGATGAAGGCGGTCGCCAAGGAATTGAACATCCCGGTGATCGCGCTGTCGCAGCTGTCGCGCCAGGTGGAAAGCCGCGAGGACAAGCGCCCGCAGCTGTCGGACCTTCGGGAATCCGGCTCGATCGAACAGGACGCCGACGTGGTGATGTTCGTGTTCCGCGAGGAATACTACAAGGAGCGGGAAAAGCCCGGCGACCACGAGCTGGAAAAGATGGAAGAGTGGAAGCAGGCAATGGAGCGGCTGCACGCCAAGGCCGAGGTGATTGTCGGCAAGCAGCGCCACGGCCCCATCGGCACGGTGGAGCTGTCGTTCGAGGCGCAGTTCACCCGCTTCGGCAACCTCGCCAAGTCCTGGCAGCAGGACTACGAGGAACACTGATCCCGGCCCGCGCGGCCCGGATCGCGGAATTTCAGTGCCAAGGCCCGGCGGCCCCTGCGTCCGCCAGGCACCGGCACCAGCCCGGTCCTGCCCCCCGCTGGACCGGGCTTATTTGTTTCCTGCAGGCAAGCCTCCGCCGCCATTCCGGTTTTTCCCCCTTGACCTGCGGCCTCCCCGTGTCATGAACACCGCATGAGCACGGCAAGATTGACAATCAACCTGGATGCGCTGGTCACCAACTGGCGGAATCTGGATGCGCTGACCACCTGCGAGACCGCAGCCGTGGTCAAGGCGAACGGCTATGGCCTGGATGCAGGCCGGGTGGGCAAGGCGCTGGCCAAGGCGGGCGCCCGCAACTTCTTTGTGGCAGCGGCAGAGGAAGGCGGCGCGCTGCGCCGTGCGCTGGGGCCGGGTCCCGGCATCTCGGTGTTTTCCGGCCACATGGAGGGCGACGCCAAGCTGCTGAAGGATTTCCAGCTGACGCCGATGCTGAATTCGCTGGATCAGATGCTGAGCCATTTCGAGGCGCTGCCGGGCCACCCGTTCGGGGTGCAGCTGGACAGCGGCATGAACCGGCTGGGGATGGAGCCGGGCGAATGGGCCGCGGTGGCGGAAATCGCCCTGGGCCAGAACCCGGTGCTCTTGATGTCGCATCTGGCCTGCGCCGACGAGCCAGAACACGCGATGAACGCGCAGCAACTGCAGGTGTTCCGCGAAATGACCGACGGGCTGGAGATTCCCCGCTCGCTGGCCGCAACCGGCGGCATGCTGTTGGGCAAGGACTACCACTTCGACCTCTGCCGCCCCGGCGTCGGCCTCTATGGCGGGATGCCGTTCAAGGACGCGGTGCCGGTGGTGCAGCTGGACCTGCCGGTCATTCAGGTGCGCGACCTGGAGGTGGGCGAGACCGCCGGCTACGGCAACGCCTGGACCGCCCGGCGCCCGAGCCGTATCGCCACCGTTGCCGCCGGTTATGCCGACGGGCTGCACCGGGCGATGGGCGCGGGCGGCATCCAGGTCTATGCCGGCGAAACCCCCTGCCCTGTTGTGGGCCGGGTCTCGATGGACATGATCACCGTCGACGTCACCGATCTGGCAGAGGTGCCGGACATGCTGGCGATCCTCAACGAGCGTCAGACGGTCGACATGCTGGCCGATGCGGCAGGCACCATCGGCTATGAGATCCTGACCTCCTCCGGCCACCGCTCCGCACGGACCTATCTGGGATGAACCCGCTTGCCCTCCTGGCCCGGCTGGGCCGCACGGCGCTGGCGTCGCTGGCCGCGGTTGGCCGTGCGGCGCTGTTTGCGCTTTCCGCCTTCAGCCACATGGTCCGCCCGCCCTATTACCCGCGCGAGTTCCTGCAGGCGCTGTTGAACGTCGGCTGGCTGTCGCTGCCGGTTGTCGGCCTCACCGCGATTTTCACCGGCGGCGCGCTGGCGCTGCAGATCTATGCCGGCGGCGCCCGCTTCAATGCCGAGGCGGTGGTGCCGCAGATCGTTGCCATCGGCATGGTGCGCGAGCTCGGCCCGGTGCTGGTCGGCCTGATGATCGCCGCGCGCGTGACCTCCTCCATCGCGGCAGAGATCGCCACCATGAAGGTGACCGAGCAGATCGACGCGCTGGTGACCCTGTCCACCCACCCGATGAAATACCTGGTGGCGCCGCGAGTGCTGGCGGCCCTCATTACGGTGCCGGTTCTGGTCGGCACCGGCGACATCATCGGCATCATGGGCGGCTATACGGTGGCGGTGCAGAACCTTGGCTTCAACGCCGCCGCCTACCTCAAGAACACGGTCGACTTCCTGGAACCGCTCGACATCATCTCCTCGCTGGTCAAGGGCGCCGCCTTTGGCACCATCGCGGCGATGATGGGCTGCTACTACGGCATGCAGTCGGGCCGCGGCGCCCAGGGCGTGGGCCGCGCCACCAAGGGCTCGGTGGAATCCGCCGCGGTGCTGATCCTGGCCGCCAACTTTGTCCTGACGGGGGTATTCTTCTCGCTATGATCCGCATGGAAAACGTCCACAAGGCCTTTGGCGACAACCGCGTGCTCAACGGCATGAACCTGGAGATCGCCAAGGGCACCTCGATGGTGATCATCGGCGGCTCCGGCACCGGCAAGTCGGTGGCGCTGAAGAGCATCCTGGGCCTGATCCAGCCGGATTCGGGCGAGATCTATGTCGACGGCAAGCCCTCCGGCTCCGGCGACCGCGACAAGTTCCTGGCGCGCTTCGGGATGCTGTTTCAGGGCGGCGCGCTGTTTGACTCGCTGCCGGTCTGGCAGAACGTGGCCTTCCGCCTCTTGCGCGGCGCGCTGAAGCGCCCGGTGGAGGAAGCCCGCGGGATCGCCATCGAGAAGCTGCGCCGGGTGGGCCTGCGCGCCAATGTCGCCGACCTCTTCCCCTCGGAGCTGTCCGGCGGCATGCAAAAGCGCGTCGGCCTCGCCCGCGCGATTGCGGCGGAGCCGGAAATCATCTTCTTTGATGAGCCGACCACCGGTCTCGACCCGATCATGTCCGGCGTCATCAACGACCTGATCCGCGAGATTGTGGTGGAGATGGGCGCCACCGCGATGACCATCACCCACGACATGACCTCGGTGCGCGCCATTGCCGACAACGTGGCGATGCTGCATGGCGGGGTGATCCAGTGGACCGGCCCGGTGGCTGAGATGGACCACTCTGGCGATCCCTATGTGGAGCAGTTCATCCACGGCCGCGCGGAGGGGCCGATCGAGGCGGTGCGGTAACGCCCGCTTCTTCTTCGCTCAACTACTCCCGCCGAAGGCATCAAACACGAGGCCAGTGCCTGTCCGCGGGCGGAAGCGTAGCGCCCGCCGTTTTGCCGGAGGCAAACCTGCGGTTTGACGGGGCGGACGGGCGCTGGCCGGACCGCAAGCGTCCCGGCTGATGCCGGCCGCTCCCGTTTTCCCCCTTTCAAATCAGCAGGGAAACACACAAGTCTTGGCAGAACCGCAGATAACGAGCCGCCATGACCCTCCGCCTCCTCACCCTGTCGCTGCTGATCCTCTACCCCGTCGCCTGGTTTGCGCCCTTGATGCGGGCGGGGCTGCTGCCCATCTTCGGCCTCAGCGAGATTTCGGTGATCACCGGGCTGCAAAGCCTTTGGGGCAGCGACGCGGTGCTGGCGCTGATCGTCACCTTCTTTGCGATCTTCGCCCCCTACCTCAAGACCATCGGCACCGCGCTGGTGCAGTGGGATCTGCTGGACGCGCGGGTGCAGAAAGTGCTGCATGTGCTGGGCAAGCTGGCGATGGCCGACATTTTTCTGATCGCGCTCTACATCACGCTGGCCAAGGGCATTGGCCTTGCCACCATCGAGACCGCCTGGGGGCTGTATCTGTTCACCGCCTGTATCCTCGCTTCCATCGTGCTGGGAATGCTGACGGAGCACGCCGCCAAGGCGCAGCGGGAAACCGGCTGACCCCTTGATCCGGGGCAAAACCGCGCCATTTCATAGAGTTCGACTCGTTTACCGCACGGAACCGGCATGCTGTGCCCTCCTGCAGGGCTCCCCCTCTGGCCACCGGGCCCGGCAACTGTTTCGTATTGCTGCTGGAGGGGGCGCTATGTCCGGCATTCAACCCATCCTGTTCACCGCGCAGACCGTGCTGATGCGGCTGTCCTTCCTGCTGATCTGCCTCGCCGCCGCAGCGGCGCTGGCGGCAACCGCGCTGGCGGCGCTGGGGGTATGGCCCTGGCTGTCGCTGCAGGCCGGGTTGGACGGCGGCGTTCACCCGCAGGCCGGCATGATTGCGCAGATCGCGCTCACGGTTCTGGCAGTGATGCTGGTGTTCTTCCTGCCCGCAAACGGGCGCATCCTGGCGCTGGAGACCTCGCACCGGCGGTTTGCGCTCAGCATGGAGGATGTGCTGCAGGCCTATCAGCTGGCCCATGCCGGCGACCGTGCGGGCGTGTTTACCCTGGCCTCCGAATTTGACGCGGTGAAGGAGCGGCTGGCGTTTCTGCGCAGCCACCCGGACCTTTCCGGACTGGAGCCGGATGTGCTGGAGGTGGCGGCGCAGATGAGCCAGGTGAGCCGCGAGCTGGCGGAGACCTATTCCGATGCCAAGGTGGCCCGCGCCCGCCAGTTCCTGAAACAGCGGCAGGAGGAGCTGGAGACCTTCAAGGCGCGGCTGGAGGATGCCCAGATCATCATGCAAGAGCTGCGCCAGTGGACCCGAGACGTGGAGATCGAGGAAAGCATCGCCAAGTCGCATCTGGTCCGGCTGCGCGGCGAACTGTTCGAACTGCTGCCGGAACTGTCGGCCCAATTGCAGGGCCAGCCGGACGGGTCGGACCCCGAAGGCGGCAGCGTGGTGCCGATCCAGCCGCCGCGCCGCGCCGACTGAATCTCTGCCACCGCAACTTTCGGGGGGCTCTGCCCCCGGCCCGGACGGGCCTCCCCCGGGATATTTTCAGCCGGATGAAAAAGGGATCCTCTCTTCATCTGGCCCAAGATATCCCGGAGCGCGAGGCAGAGCCTCGCATCCTGCGGCGCCGCACGCGCAGCCTCTTGAACAAAAGGGAAACATCTGCCACTGATCAGTGCCATGGCAAAATCATCTTTCTCCTGCTCCGCCTGCGGGGCCAGCTTTTCGAAATGGTCGGGCCGCTGCGAGGGTTGCGGCGAATGGAACACCATCACCGAGGATCAGGGGCTGTCCTCCGGCCCCTCCAAGAAGTCGCTGGGCGTCAAGCGCGGCCGCACCATCCAGCTGACCGATCTGTCGGCGCGGGAAACCCCGCCGCCGCGCGCCTGTTGCGGCGTCGGCGAGCTGGACCGGGTGCTGGGCGGCGGGCTGGTCGCCGCCTCGGCCATCCTGGTGGGCGGCGATCCGGGCATCGGCAAGTCCACATTGCTGCTGCAGGCGGCGGCGCGGTTTGCCCAGGCCGGCGTCAAGACCGTCTATGTGAGCGGCGAGGAGGCATCGGCCCAGGTGCGGATGCGGGCGCAGCGGCTGGGCCTGGCGGATGCGCCGGTGCAGCTGGCCGCGGAAACCAACCTGCGCGACATCCTGACCACGCTGGAGGCGGAGAAGCCGCAGCTGGCCATTATTGATTCCATCCAGACCATGTGGGCGGATCATGTGGACAGCGCGCCCGGTTCCGTCAGCCAGGTGCGGGCGGCGGCGCATGAGCTGACCACATTCGCCAAGCGGCACGGGATTTCGGTGATCATGGTCGGCCATGTCACCAAGGAGGGCCAGATCGCAGGCCCGCGGGTGGTCGAGCATATGGTCGACACCGTGCTTTATTTCGAGGGCGAGCGCGGCCATCAGTTCCGCATCCTGCGCGCGGTCAAGAACCGCTTTGGCCCGGCGGATGAGATCGGCGTCTTTGAAATGACCGGCAGCGGCCTCAGCGAGGTGATCAACCCTTCTGCCCTGTTCCTGTCGGAACGGGGCGAGCCCTCGCCCGGCTCGGTGGTGTTTGCCGGCATCGAAGGCACAAGGCCCGTGCTGGTCGAGATGCAGGCGCTGATTGCGCCCTCGCCCCATTCGCAGCCGCGCCGCGCCGTCGTCGGCTGGGACAGCTCGCGGCTGGCGATGATCCTGGCGGTTCTGGAGGCGCGCTGCGGCATCCCCTTTGCCGGGCTGGACGTCTATCTGAACGTGGCCGGCGGCATGAAGATTTCCGAGCCGGCCGCCGACCTTGCCGTGGCCGCAGCGCTGCTGAGTGCGCGGGAGGACGTCGCGCTGCCCGCCGATACGGTGGTTTTCGGAGAAATTTCGCTATCCGGCGCGCTCCGCCCGGCGCCGCAGACCGAAAACAGGTTGAAAGAGGCGCAAAAACTTGGTTTCACGGCGGCGATTGCCCCTGGCGGCAGCAAAACCGTGTCCGTGAACGGCCTGAATTTGCGAAAATCGGGCGATCTGGCAGGTTTTGTTGGCGAATTCTTCGGGGCCGGTTAAAGTCGCAAAAAATTTGAGATCGCAGGCAAACGGGCGAGGGACATGGAAGGTTTCACAATCATCGACGGGGTCGTTGCCCTGGTCATTGTCGTATCGGCGCTGCTGGCCTATTCGCGCGGTTTCGTGCGCGAGGCGATGGCAATTGCCGGCTGGATCGCCGCCGGCGTCCTGGCCTTCATCTTTGCCCCTCAGGTGGAGCCGCTGATGGCGGAGATCCCGGTGGTGGGCGAATTCATCGCCGACAGCTGCGAATTGTCGATCATCGCCGCCTTTGCGGCAGTGTTCGCCCTGGCGCTGATCGTGGTCTCCTTCTTCACGCCGCTGTTTTCCACCCTGGTGCAGCGCTCGGCGCTTGGCGGGCTGGACCAGGGCGCGGGCTTCTTCTTTGGCGTGCTGCGCGGCATCCTTTTGGTCGCCATCGCCTTCTTCCTGTATGATGTGGTGATGACCGGGCAGAGCTTCACAATTGTTGACGAAAGCCGCTCAGCCGTGGTGTTCGAACGCATGACCGGCAAGATCGAGGAGCGCAATCCGGAACAGGCCCTGGGCTGGGTTACCGAGCAGTATGAATCGCTGATCGGCGCCTGCGGCCAGTAATTCCAAGGGATTACCACCATAGGATTGTAACGCGGGCGCCCCATGGGCGCCCGTTTTGCTTTGATTTCAATGTGTTCACAAGGTTATCCACAGGACGCCTGTAAAGCAGTTAACACGGCAATTTCGCATTAACACCTTGTTAACCAAAAGGAATCGGCCTCTGAGGGGCTTTCCCGGGCGTCTCAATAATTGCGTCAAGTCTTAACAAATCCTCACCCTGGCCGGCCGAAAGGTTAACAATCCCGCTGAAAAACCAGCTTTTGTCCCCAAAAAATCGCGTCATCCCGAAATGGGACGCAAGCCTGCCCCAATTTGGTCCCAATTCGGGGGCCACATGGCTTCAACGGCAAAACGCCAGGCCAAAGACGCTCAGAAGGGACACCAAGATGCAGCTGGATCACACCACAGATTTCGCCGACTACCTGCCGGTTGATGTGCTGCTGCTGGCCAATCCCCTGCCGCGCACCCCTGCCCCTGCACCCAAGCGCGCCCGCATCCGCAGCGGCGGCTTCCTGCCCGATACGCTGGTGGAAACCGAAGAAGGCTTCAAGCAGGCCCGCGACGTGAAACCCGGCGACATGGTGTTCACCTTCGACGGCGGCGCCCAAGAAGTGAAAGCGGTGAAGCACGCGGTGCCGCGCCTGACCACCCTGATGCACATCCCGGCCGGCGCGCTTGGCAACGACACCGACCTGATGCTGCCGTCGGACCAGAAGGTGGCGCTGGAGATGGACACCGCGGAACGCCTGTTCGGCCTGCCGGTTGTGGTCGCGAAACTGATCGCGCTGAGCGGCTACAAGGGCATCAGGGCCGCGGCGCCGGAACGCCTGGGCCGCATTCATTTCGAGTTCGAAGAGGAAGAGCTGGTCTGGGCCGAAAGCGGCATGCTGCTGCCCGCCGGTGACACCGCCGAGGACTCCGCCTTCCACCAGCTGTCGCTGACCGAGACCCGCCAGGTTCTGGCCAGCGACGAAGGCCGCGCGCTGTCGCAGACCGGCATGGGCGAAGTTGACGCCCGCCTGCCCGGTCCGCTGGACAACCTGCTGGACCGTATCCTGGCGGCCTAATCCCAGAGCCAGCCTGCAAGACATTCCCTCCCCCCTCGGGCCCGCCTTCGTGCGGGCCTTTCCTTTGGTGCAGCTGCCGGAGGCAATGGCTTCATTTCCGGCGGGGGACAGCATCTTCAAAAGCCTGCCCAGCGGCGCCGCGCACAGAACGCACGTTCCGCATACAGGGTGTTTCCCAAAAAAATTTGCCCGGGGAAATTATGTATGCCAGCATCCCCTCAGGCGCCAAAGGCACCGCAGAGCAACCGGCGCCCGGTATTTAGGGAGGATTTGACGATGAACTTGCGGCCTGACCCAACATTTCACGCAACACCCAAGCTTGCTATGGAAGCCCCGGCGGAAAAGCTGGCCTTCACCTTGATGCTGAGCCCCGATTTTTCCCAGCCCGACGGGCTGGCGGTGGTGGATGTCGACCCGGAGTCAGACACCTACGGCCAGATCGTGCACCAGCTGATCATGCCCAACAAGGGCGATGAGTTTCATCATTTCGGCTGGAACGCCTGCTCCTCCTCCCTGTCGCCCTTGTCGGGCCATGCGTTTCTGGAGCGGCGCTACCTGATCATTCCCGGCATCCGCTCCAGCCGGATCTACGTGGTGGACGTGAAGGAGCCGCTGAAGGCCAAGATCCACAAAATCATCGAGCCGGAGGAGGTCTTTGCCAAGACCGGCTATTCGCGCCCGCACACCATCCATTGCGGCCCCGAGGGGATTTATGTCTCCACCCTGGGCGGCGGCGGTAAAGACGGCACTGACGGGCCGCCGGGCATTTTCATCATGGATTGCGAGACCTTCGAGATCCTAGGCCGCTACGAGATGGACCGCGGCAAGCAGGACAAGCACTATGATTTCTGGTGGAACCTGCCGCGCGACTACATGGTGAGTTCGGAGTGGGCACTGCCGCCGCAGTTCGAGAACGGCATCGTGGCGGAGGACCTGCTGAGCAACAAGTACGGCCATTCGATCCATTTCTGGAACCTGCGCCAGCGCAAGAACGTGCAGACCATCGATCTGGGTGAAAACCACCAGATGGCGCTGGAAATCCGCCCCGCGCATGATCCCTCGCGCGATTACGGGTTCTGCGGCGTGGTGGTGGACACCACCAACCTGCAAGGCTCAATCTTCACCTGGTGGCAGAAGGACGACGGCACCTTTGATGCCAAGAAGACCATCACCATCGACCCGCGCCCGGAAAAGGCCGAAAACCTGCCGCCGCTGCTGCAGGGGTTTGAGGCGGTGCCGCCCCTGGTCACCGACATCGACCTGAGCCTGGACGACAAATACCTTTATGTGGCCTGCTGGGGGCTGGGCGAGATGCATCAGTACGACGTCTCCGACCCGATGAGCCCGAAGCTGGCCGGCAAGGTCGAGCTTGGCGGCATCGCGCGCGGCGCCAAGCACCCGAACGGCAAGGATTTTGCCTATGGCCCGCAGATGGTGGAGATCAGCCGCGACGGCAAGCGGGTCTATTGGACCAACTCGCTTTATTCCACCTGGGACGACCAGTTCTACCCGGACAGCGGCGGCGGCCAGATGGTGATGGCCAACGTCGGCGAAAACGGCGGGCTGGAGCTGGACAAGGACTTCTATGTCGAGTTCCCCGAGGGCTACCGCAGCCACCAGATCCGGCTGGAAGGCGGCGATTGCTCCACCGACAGCTTCTGCTACCCCTCCGTCTGACGCGTGGCAGAGATCAGCACGGCGGCGGCCCTTTGGGGGGCCGTTGCGCTTTCGGGTGTGTATCACGGCGTGAACCCCGGCATGGGCTGGCCGCTGGCGGTCTCGGCGGCGCTGATGGACCGGTCGCAGGGCAGCCTGTGGCGGGCGCTGGCCGCGCTGGCGGCAGGGCATCTGCTGGCAATGGCGGCGGTGCTGTTCCCGTTCTCGGCGCTGCTGGTGCTGGCCGAATGGCAGCGCGAGATCCAGATCGGCGCCGCCTGCCTGGTGATAACGCTGGGGCTCTATCTGCTGTGGAACCGCCGCCACCCGCGCATGCTGGCCCGGGTGCCGCCGTCGCGGCTGGCGCTGTGGTCGTTCCTGGCGGCGATGGCGCATGGCGCCGGGCTGATGCTGGTGCCGATCTATCTGGGGATATGCGCCACGGCGGAGACCGACGCGGGCCATGCTGCCGCCGGGACGCTGATGACCGGCAGCGCGGGCATCGCCGCGCTGGTCGCGCTGGCGCATACCCTGGCGATGGCGCTCGCGGGCGGTGCCATGGCCTTTGGCGTCTATCACTGGCTGGGGCTGAAGTTCCTGTCCCGCGGCTGGTTCAACCTGGATCTGGTCTGGGCGCTGAGCCTGGTCCTGGTCGGGGCGGTGTCGCTGCTGACGCTGCATTGATGCCGGCGGCCTGTCCTGCCCGCACATTCGCCAAACCGCCCCTATTGCCGCAGCGCAGAAGGGAAATGTGATCCTTTGATGACAGCAGCGGCGAAAGCCTCTATGTGAGGGCGCGAACAGGAAACGGATTCGGAGCCACACCGCCTTGCCGCTGCTGCAGACGCTGCCCGCCTGCCCTTGTGGACCTGACCTGATGCGCGCGGCGCCGGGGCACAGGGCTGCAACCGGCCATCAGGCTCCGGACGCATGGCCGGCAGGGGCCTTTGGCGCGGCCGGATTGGCGCAGGCACGGAAAAATGCGCTAGACTGCCGCCAGCACCGCTTCCATCAGCCATCGAACAGCAAAGCCTAATCGGGATTGGAGCCAGCCAATGTGCGGGATTTTGGGGATCGCAAGCCGGGACACGGAAGTCTTTGCGGAGATATATGACGGGCTTCTGATGCTGCAGCACCGCGGCCAGGACGCCTCGGGCATCGTGACCTACACCGGCGAGTTCTTCCGCGAGCGCAAGGCAAACGGGCTGGTCAAGGATGTGTTCGGGCCGTCGGACGCGGAAACCCTGACCGGACGCGTCGGCATGGGCCATGTGCGCTACCCCACCGCGGGCTCCCTCAGCGCCGCAGAGGCGCAGCCGTTTTTCGTGAACGCGCCTTACGGCATCTACCTGGTCCACAACGGCAATATCACCAACACAGCCGAGCAGCGCGAGAAAGTGACCGGCAAGTACAGCCGCCACCTGCGCACCACCTCCGATTCCGAAATCCTGCTGAATGTCTTGGCCGACAAGGTGGCCGATGCGATCAAGGTCAATGGCAACGCCGAGCCGATCCGCAACATCTTTGCCGGCGTCAAGATGACCATGGAGCGGGTTCAGGGCGCCTATTCGGTGCTGTGCATGATTGCCGGTGTCGGCATGCTGGCCTTCCGCGACCCGCATGGCATCCGGCCGCTGTCGCTGGGCAAGCGCCCCGCGCAAGGCGAAGGCGATGATTACTGCATTGCGTCTGAGGACGTGGCGTTCGGCATCAACGGGTTCGAGAAGGTCCGCGATGTGAAGGCCGGCGAAGCGGTGCTGATCGACCTCGACGGCAACCTGCATACCTTCCAGGCGGTCGAGGGCAAGCTGACCCCCTGCATCTTTGAATATGTCTACCTGGCGCGCCCGGACTCGATGATGGACGGCGTCTCGGTCTACAAGACCCAGCTGCGCATGGGCCAGGCGCTGGCCAAGCAGATCCAGGAGTCAGGGCTCGAAATCGACAGCATCATCCCGGTGCCTGATTCGGCCCGCCCCGTGGCGCTGGAAGTCGCCAACTCCACCGGCATCCGCTACCGCGAGGGGCTGGTGAAGAACCGTTACGTGGGCCGCACCTTCATCATGCCCGGCCAGGCGGAGCGGCAAAAATCGGTGCGCCGCAAGCTCAATGCGATCCCGCTGGAGTTCAAGGACCGCAACGTGCTGCTGATTGACGATTCGATCGTGCGCGGCAACACCATCAAGAAGATCGTGCAGATGTGCCGCGAGGCCGGCGCCAAGAAGGTCTATATCGCCTCTGCCTCGCCGCCGGTTGTGTACCCGAACGTCTATGGCATCGACATGCCGACCAAGCATGAGCTGATCGCAAACGGCCTCAGCATCGAGGAAATCCGCAAGGAGCTGGGCGCGGATGCGCTGTTCTACCAGAAGCTCGAGGACCTGATCTGGGCGGCGCAGGAAGGCAACCCGGACATCCAGGGCTTCGACTGCTCCTGCTTTGACGGCAACTACATCACCGGCGTCACCGAGGAGTATCTGGCGGCGCTGGAAGGCAGCAGCCGCGTCAGCGCCAAGATCAAGGACATGCCGGCGCCCGGCGCCTCCTGGAACGCATCCAAGCTGGCCACTGGCTGACCCCCTGCCAACAGGGGTTTGAACTTCCGGCCGCATCCGCGTATGAGGGCCTGGAATTCTGCATGGGGAGGCGCTGGCCGTGACGGCCCGCGCCTTTTCCTATGATCCTGACGAAAGGCCGCCCCTTGGACGCGCATCTTGCCCGCATGCTGACCTCTCCGCGCCAGTGCCGCTGCTGCGGCGCAACTTTCGCGCAATTGCTCAGCCTCAGCTGCGACCGGCCCGACATCTGCGCCGAGGATATGGAGGTGGAGGACAACTCCGCCGTGCTGGCCACCCGCGGCGACATCCTGACCGAGGATTTCTGCCGCCTCGGCGATCTGCGCTTTGTCCGCGCGGTGCTGGCGATACCGCTGTCCGGCACCCGCGGCGAGGAGTTCATCCTGGGCACCTGGGCCAGCCTCAGCCGCGATGATTTCGACGCCTATCTCGACCTCTTCGAGATGCGCGAGACCGAAAGCCTGGGCGACCGCCCGGCCTGGCTGGCCAATGCCATCCCGCCGGATATGCCGATGCCTGCAGGCTGCATGCTGGAAATGCGCCCCGGCGGCCAGTACCCGGAGCTGAAGGTGAACGAACAGAACCACCCGCTCTATCCGCTGCAAAAGGACGGTGCCGCGCTGGAGGAGCTGCTGGAGCTGCTCTATGCCTACGGCCACGACCTGCCGTCACTGGTGTTTGACGCCTGATTCAAGGGCTGCCCGGCCCGGCATTTGACCGCGCCCGCTGGTTTCGGCGCTGTTCCTCTCATTTTCCGCCTCTGCCCCGCGGCTTTCCGCCGAGGCCCGTCGGCGCAGCATTGCCCCGCTTGATGCGCCCGTCCCGGCACGCCAGATACGCCCGGATCGACGAAGGACGGAAAACATGGCGAATGAACAGACCTCCGCCAAGGTTGCGGGGCTTGCAACACAGACCAACGCGGTGAACCGCAGCAACCTGAGCCTGCTGGGCCTCTACGGGCCTGAGAACAGCATGACCGCGCTGATCCGCCTGCCCTCGGGCCGGACCCGCGCCGTCACCCGCGGCACCCGCCTGTCGCAGGGCCAGGTCGTCGCCATCGACGCCCATGGGCTGGTGCTGAACCAGCGCGGCGAAACCAAGCGCCTGGTGATGCCGGGCAGCTGATCACGCCGCGTTTGCCGCAAATTCCTGCAACGGTATTTGCCAGGGATTTCCGAAAATTCCCGGCCCGGCCCGCCGCCTCTTGACCTGCCCGCGCGGGCGGCCCAAGAAGGCGGCCATGACAGACAAAATCGCTCTCATCACCGGTGCATCGCGCGGCCTGGGCTCGGCCCTGGCCGAGGCGCTTGCGCCCACCCACCACATCGTTGCCGTCGCCCGCACCACCGGCGCGCTGGAAGAGCTGGACGACCGCATCAAGGCGGCCGGCGGCTCTGCCACCCTGGCGCCGATGGACATCACCGTGCCGGAGGCGATGGCGACGCTCTGCCGCGGCATCCATGACCGCTGGGGCAAGCTGGACCTGTGGCTGCACACCGCGATCCATGCCACCGCGCTGTGCCCGGCGCCGTCGGTTGCGCCCAAGGACTGGACCAAGGCCGTGGCGATCAACGCCACCGCCACCTCGGTGCTGATCCCCTATGTGGCGCCGCTCCTGGGCCAATTGGGCCGCGCGGTGTTCTTTGACGACCCCAGGGCGGGCGAGAAGTTCTATGGCACCTACGGCGCCACCAAGGCGGCGCAGATGGCGCTGGCCCGCAGCTGGCAGGCCGAGACGGAGCGCACCGGCCCCAAGGTGAAGATCCTGGAGCCGAAGCCGATGGCCACGGCGCTGCGCGCCCGCTTCCACCCGGGCGAGGACCGCGATGCGCTGACCCCGATCCAGGACGAGGCCGCGCGCCTGCTGCCGCAGATCCTGGCGGACTGACGCCTGAGACCAGCGCCGCGCCGCGCTTCTGCGCGGCGCTTGGCCCAACGCTTTGGACGGCATCTCTTGATGCAGGCAAAAGGGGCGGGAGCCCGCCCCGCCTGTTGCCTCCCTGCCCCGCTTTGCGGCGGATGCCGCTTCTCCTTGCGAAAACCTTGCCCCCTTCTGGCACAGGTCCTATTCAATCGAAAACCCGGTTGAAGACGGCAGGCACCCCATGCGCATTCTGATCACCAATGACGACGGCATCAGCGCCGAAGGCCTCAAGGTTCTGGACGCCATCGCCCATGAGGTTGCAGGCCCGGACGGCGAGGTCTGGACCGTGGCGCCTGCGTTCGAGCAGTCCGGCGTCGGCCATTGCATCAGCTACACCCGCCCCACCATGCTGAGCCAGCTGAGCGAGCGCCGCTTTGCCGCAGAAGGCTCGCCTGCCGACTGCGTGCTGGCCGGCATTCATGTGGCGATGCACGACCAGAAGCCGGATCTGGTGCTGTCGGGGGTAAACCGCGGCAACAATTCTGCTGAGAACGCGCTCTATTCCGGCACCCTGGGCGGCGCGATGGAGGCGGCGCTGCAGGGCATCCCGGCGATGGCGCTGTCGCAGTATTACGGCCCCGCCAACCGCGAGACCGAAAATCCGTTTGAAGCCGCCGCGGTGCACGGCGCGGCGCTGGTCAAAAGGATCCTGGCCGCGCAGCCGCAGGAAAGCCAGGATTACCGGCTGTTTTACAACATCAATTTCCCGCCGGTGCCGGCGGCGGATGTGAAAGGCGCCCGCGTCGCGCCCCAGGGCTTCCGGCGCGGCACCCATTTCTCGGCTGAGGAGCAGCTGTCGCCGACCGGCCGCCGCTATTTGTGGATCCGCGGCGGCAACCAGCATGTGGAGACCACCCCCGGCTCCGACGCGGCGGTGAACCTCGACGGCTATATCTCCGTCACCCCGATGCGCGCCGATCTGACCGCCCAGGACGCGATGGACGCACTGAAGGCGATTGAGGGCACCGGCGCATGAGCGGGCCCGACGCGCAAACCAAGATGCAGTTCGTCTACTCCGTGCGCTCGCGCGGGGTGACCGACCAGAAGGTGCTGGAGGCGATCGAGGAGATCGACCGCGGGCTGTTCGTGCGCGGCATCTTCTCGGAACGCGCCTATGAGGACGTGCCGCTGCCGATTGCCTGCGGCCAGACCATTTCGCAGCCTTCTGTGGTGGGCATGATGACCCAGGCGCTGCAGATTTCCCCCCGCGACACGGTGCTGGAGGTCGGCACCGGCTCCGGCTACCAGGCGGCGATCCTGTCGAAGCTGGCGCGCCGGGTCTATACAATCGACCGCCATGCCCGGCTAGTGCGCGAGGCACGGGCCGTGTTCGAGCAGCTGCAGCTTGCCAATGTGACCTCGCTGGTGGGCGACGGCAGCCACGGCCTCAGCGAGCAGGCGCCTTTTGACCGCATCATCGTGACGGCCGCCGCCGAGGACCCGCCGGGCCCGCTCTTGGCGCAGCTCAAGACCGGCGGCGTCATGGTGCTGCCGGTGGGCCAGTCGGACCACGTCCAGACCCTGATCCGGGTGCGCAAGACGGAAGACGGGCTGGAGTATGACGAGCTGCGCCCGGTGCGGTTCGTGCCCCTGCTTGAGGGTCTGGGGAAAGACACGTAAACTGGCGGCGGATTTCAGCGCATGCGCAAACCGCATGGGCTATAGTGATTGACGCGAGAGAATCCCCGGGAAAAAGGGGAACCGTGTTTTGAGGAGAGCGAAATGACCCGGACCCCCCACTCCCGGACCGCATTCCGCGGGCTGCCCCGCGCACGGCTGCTGGCGCTGCTGCCGCTGGCCGGGGTGCTGGCCGCCTGCCAGGGCCCGCTGGACTATGACCTGCGCGGCCAGCTTGGCGCCTTCAACACAACCAGCGCGGCGCAGACCGCCACCGCCAACCGCCCGTCCCCGGATGGCCGCGGGCTGATCACCTACCCCTCCTACCAGGTGGCGGTGGCCCAGCGCGGCGACACGGTTGCGGATGTGGCCGCCCGCATCGGCCTGCCGCCGGAGGAAGTCGCCCGCTTCAACGGCATGCAGACCGGCGACAAGATGCGCCAGGGCGAAGTGCTGGCGCTGCCGCGGCGCGCGCCCGGCAGCCTGCCCGGAGGCGGCACCCCCGGATCGGTGGATATCGCCACCCTGGCGGGCCAGGCCATCGACACCGCGCCGCTGACCTCCCCTAACCCGGGATCGGTGACCACCACAGAAATCCAGCCCGCTCCCAAGCCGCAGCCCGCCAATGTGCAGGCCGGGCCGGAACCGGTGCGCCACAAGGTAAAGCGCGGCGAAACCGCCTATACCATCTCGCGGCTTTACCAGGTGCCGGTGAAATCGCTGGCGGAATGGAACGGCCTGGGCAGCGATTTCGCGGTGCGCGAAGGCCAGTTCCTGCTGATCCCGCTGAAGGAGGAACCGGCGGCACAGCTGGCCCCGGCGGCAGCGCCTGTGGCGGTGACCGAGCCGGGCGCAGGCAGCCAGACGCCGGTGCCGCCCAGCGCCAGCAAGCCGCTGCCGGAAGAACAGGTCACGCCGGCCGCGGTCAAGCCCGCGGCTGAGAGCCTGCCCAAGCCGGCGCTGCCGGAACCCACCCGCGCCAGCAGCGCGGCGATGGAGTATCCGGTGCAGGGCAAGATCATCAAGACCTACGCCAAGGGCCGCAATGACGGCATCGACATCGCCGCCGCTGCCGGCGCGCCGGTGATCGCCGCCGAGGCGGGCACCGTCGCCGCGATCACCAAGGATTCCAACAACGTGCCGATCGTGGTGATCCGCCACAGCCAGAAGCTGCTGACGGTTTACCAGAACGTTGACAACATCACCGTCAACAAGGGCGACAGCGTGGCCCGCGGCCAGCGCATCGCTTCGCTCCGCGGCGGCGACGACGCCTATGTGCATTTTGAGGTGCGCGACGGGTTCGAGAGCATCGACCCGCTGACTTACCTGAACTGACGGCGGCAAGGACCTGTTAACAAACAAAAGCCCGGCTGATTGACCGGGTTTTCTTGTTTTTATTTTTGCCCTGCGCAAGCAGGCCAATGCCGCCGGGTCAGCGCAATGCCACCCCGTGCCGCCCGGCCAGATCGGTAAAGAACTGCCACGCAACCCGGCCCGAGCGGGCGCCGCGGGTGGCCTGCCACTCGATCGCCTCGGCGCGCAGGTCCTCCGCGTCCACTTTGACGCCATAGGCCGCGCAGTAACCCTCGATCATCGCCAGGTATTCGTCCTGATCGCAGGGGTGGAAGCCCAGCCACAACCCGAACCGGTCCGACAGCGAGACCTTCTCCTCTACCGCTTCCGACGGGTTGATGGCGCTGGAGCGTTCATTCTCGATCATGTCCCGCGGCATCAGGTGGCGGCGGTTCGAGGTGGCGTAGAACACCACGTTTTCCGGCCGCCCTTCGATACCGCCGTCCAGCACCGCCTTGAGGCTCTTGTAATGCTGGTCGTCATGACTGAACGACAGGTCGTCGCAGAACAGGATGAACCGGTGTTCAGAGCCGCGCAGGTGCCCCAGCAGCCGCGCCACCGAGGGCAGATCCTCGCGCTGCAGCTCCACCAGTTTCAGGTCCGGGTGATCCGCCGCCAGCGCGCCGTGCACGGCCTTCACCAGGCTTGACTTGCCCATCCCCCGCGCGCCCCACAGAAGCGCGTTGTTGGCGGCAAAGCCTTGGGCAAACCGCCGCGTGTTCTCCAAGAGCGTATCGCGGGAGCGGTTGATGCCCACCAGGAGGTTCAGATCAACCCGGTTCACGGCCTCCACCGGCTCCAGCCGCTCCGGCCCCACATGCCACACAAAGGCACTGGCCGCGTTGAAATCCGGGGTTTCCAGCGGCGCGGGCGACATCCGCTCCAGCGCCTCGGCAATGCGGGTCAATGCGATCTGGTCCATGGGGTGCCTCCCTTCGTCATCGGGCCGTCAGTTGCCGGATTTCAAAGCATGTTCAGGGGCAAGCGGCAAGGGGGAGAACCCCCGGCTGGGCAGAAGTATCTTCGATGTTCCCGCCGGTGGGATCCGGGCGGCCCCGTTTGCAAAGCAGCCCCGCGCCGCATCCGGTCTTGGACCGCCGCCAGACTTCAACACCTGTTCGGATGCCGGTTCAAAGGATAGTCTGCTTCCATGGATGCCGTAACCGAACTCTCCCGCTGGATGATGACCGAAGGCCGCCGGTCCGGCGATCCGGTCAAGGTCGTGTCCCGCTTCTGCACGGAACTGATTGCGGCCGGCGTGCCGCTGTGGCGGGTCAATATCGGGCAGCGGTTCGCGAACCCGCTGCTGATTGCCTGGGGGGTGGTCTGGACGCCAGAGAGCACAGAGAGCTACGACGTCACCCATGATGTGATGCTGACGGACAGCTATGTCGGCAGCTCCTTCGAATACATCCTGGCCCACCGCCGCCCGCTGCACAAAAGCCTGCGCGGGCTCGACCCGGAGGCCGATCACATTTCCTATCATGAGTTCGCGGAGGCTGGCGGCACCGACTACTATGCCACGCTCTTGTATTACGGCGACGAGTCGATGCACGGCTGCACCTTTGTTACCCAGTCGGACAGCGGCTTCACGGCGGAGAACCTGCAGATGATCGAGGCCTCCCTGCCCGGCCTTTCCTGCGCCCTGGAACCCGTCACCATGCGCAAGTCCTCGCGCAGCCTGCTGCGGACCTATCTGGGCGATGGCCCGTCAGACGCGGTCTGGAACGGATCGATCAAGCGCGGCGAGCGCACATCGCTGGAGGCCGTCGTCATGTTCACCGACCTGCGCGGCTTTACCGCTTTGTCCGACCGCGCCAGCGAGGAAGAGGTGTTCGAGACCCTGAACACCTATTTCGATGCGGTCGTGCAGGCGGTTGAGGAAGCAGGCGGCGACGTGCTGAAGTTCATGGGAGACGGCATTCTTTCCATCTTCAGCGTCGCTGACGGCAGCAGCCGCGCAGGCCAGTGCCGACAGGCAGCACGGGCGGCGCAAGAGGCCCTGTCCGGGCTGGCCAGAGTGAACGGCACCCGCGCTGAAACCGGCAGGCCGCCGCTGGACATCGGCATCGGCATCAATGCGGGCCGGGTCAGCTATGGCAACATCGGCAGCCCCGGCAGGCTTGATTTCACCGTGCTCGGCGCCGCGGTGAACCTGGCGAGCCGGATCGAGGGGCTGACGAAATCCACGGGACATTCCGTTCTTGCATCCACCGCTGTCGCCGCGGCTGCCCCGGATCTGTTCGCCAGTTGCGGATACCACAGCGTGCGCGGGATTTCCGATCCGATAGAGGTGTTCTGCCTGCGCGGCCCCGGCGCATAGAAAGATGCGCCTGATCAGGCGCGTCCCGGTGCTTCAATCACGTCTCGCGGCTTGCCCTGCCGCCGCCGGCCGCCTCAATCCGCTGCGAAACAGTAGAAATAGCCGTTGCCGCCGGTGGAGCGCAGGTTTTCCGCGCTGCAGCCACGCGAGTTATGCGCGGCGTTCCACGACGTGTTGCCGCCGCCATGCCGGTCGTGGTGGCCGACCGTGGCCGAGCCTTCGCCGTTGGAGGTCCAGTTCGAGCAAGTCTTATCGCCTTCCTGCCAGGGGAAATAGGCGGTGCCGTCAGCCTGGGTGCCGGTCAGGATGTCATGCTCGTTGACATCGTCGCCGCGGCCCTTGATCCGGTTTCCGTTCTCGTCGACCGCGGTCCGCAGATACAGGTTGGGCATGATGTGCAGCTGGTCCAGATCCACCGCGATCAGCTCGCCGTTGGCGTTGTACCAGGGGCCGGTGCCGATGCGCGAGCGGGCGGAGATGCCGCGTGTCCCTTCTTCCTGGGTGCTGAGGTAGGCACGCCAGGTCCGCCCGGTGGAGCCCGCAGCCTCTGCCAGGCTGGCGCAATGGGCGTCCGCCCCTTCCAGCCCGCCAAGATTGCCGCCGTCGCCAAGGCCGACGGAGGTGACAAAGAACCCCATCGGCGGGTCTTCCGCCATCGACGCGGAAGCCAGCGCGCAGGCCGCGGTGCAGGTCAGGGCTGCGAGAAACTTGTTCATGGAAACCTCCCATTCTCCAGGACTGGCCGCAGGATGCCGCATGGGGCGGCGCAAGGATACGCTGGCGGGCGGGGTTTCACGAAAGATTGTTGGGGGGGACCGGTTCGGCGATTTGGCGTTTCGCTGATGCGGGCGGCGACTGAATACGCTGAAACCCTAGAGGAAAAATGAGCGCGACCCAGTTGCCATACTCCCCCCTTGCCCGCATGCCTCACCTGATGCAGACTTGTATGCGGAGGGGGGATGCCTGTTTTCTGCTGGGCCTGTTGGCAAACGGACCAGCGCGGTGCCATGCTTTGGGAGGAGTGTGTCATGACATCCAAGACTGCAGGTTCTACACCGCCGGGCAAGCTGACGCCGCAGCCGCAGGCCATGCCCAAGGTCAACAAGGTGACTGCGGATGATATCACCGCGTCGCTGAAGGCCGGGTATTCCGACTTTCTGGCCCGCCCCCTCATGAGCGGCTTCTTCGGCCTGTTCTATGCGGTTTTCGGAATTCTGTTTGTTTGGATCCTGGTCTGGCTCGGCAAGATCTGGATGATCATTCCCGCCGCTATAGGATTTCCGCTGGTCGCGCCTTTTGCCGCCGCCGGGCTTTATGAAATGTCCCGCCGGTTGCAGAAGGGGGAGAGTTTCGGCTGGTTCGAAATCCTCACCGTCATGGCCAATCAACGCAAGCGCGAAATGGGCTGGATGGCCTTTGTTACCCTGTTCATTTTCTGGGTGTGGATGTATCAGGTCCGGCTTTGGCTGGCGATCACCCTGCAGGACGTGTCCTTCTCGGGTTTTGACGGGTTCTTGAACGCGGTATTCTTCACAACGCAGGGCTGGATCTTCCTTGCGATTGGCACCTGCGTCGGCGCCTTTCTGTCGGCTGTGCTGTTCACGGTGACCGTCGTCGCCATGCCCATGCTGCTCGACCAGGAAACCAATTTCGTTTCCGCCATGTTGACGTCCATTCGCGTGGTCACGGAAAATCCGGTGGTCATGCTTGTCTGGGCGGCAATCATTTCGGTCACCGTGCTGTTGTCGCTGGTGCCGGCGTTTCTGGGCCTGATCTTCACCCTGCCAATCCTTGGCCACACCACATGGCATCTCTATAAGCGGGCGGTGTCACCAGCGGAGGAGTGATCTGCCCCGCCATCACCTGGGGCAGCTGCGTGCTTTTTCGTCCGCAGGGTTGTGAAACCCAATTTTCAGGCTTTCGAGGGGCAAGTCCCCGGGCGAACAGAGCTGAGCAATGGCAGCAAACAGCGGCAGGCGTATACCGCAGATCCTGAAGATGACCGGAATAACCGGGCCGAACGTTTTTGACGAACCCATCCTCCTTGCCGGTGGAAGCAGGATTGGCCCAAAATACGATTGCGTCGAGACGCCCGCCGCCGCACAGCTTACCTTGCACTCACAGACCGAAGTTATGCTGCCGCCACGCCAATAGATCAGGCCGGCTGTCTGAGCATCGGAAACAACGGAGGTGCTTCCCCTGTTTCGATCAGCCCGATCTGCTCGAACCCAAAGCGCCGGTACAGCGTCAAGTTGGCGGGATTGGTGGATTCCAGATAGGCCGGCCTTCCGTCGGCGTCGCATTGTTCAAGCGATGCCTTCAGCAGAGCCGAACCAACGCCCTTGCCCTGGCGGGAGGGGTCGACCGCAATGAACGCCAGATGCCAGCAGGGATTCTGCGGGTGAAACTTGTCCATCTGTTCGAATGTGGCAAACAGTGCGGCGTGTTTTTCCGGGGCAACCGTTTCCTCGAAGTACGCCACAAGGCTCTCCTCGTCTGGATGCACTTCCGGCGGAAGCCATAAGACGGCGGCAGTGAAGTCATCGTTCCGGTAAGCGCCTCCGTGGTCAAGCGCGCGCCCGCCGAAGAAATTCATCACCCGCGGCAAATGTTTCAGGAGCGCGTGCGGCTCGGGGTACAGCCAGCGCATGAAAGGATCGGCGGAGAAGCCCACTGTCAAAGCGCTGAGCACCTCATTTTCTACAGACCGGTCGGCTTTCCGGAACATGGCAGCCCTCGTTCAACAACGTGCGGTTCGTATTTCTCAGCGCAGCGCAAGCGTATCACAAGATTGAGATTCGGTCTCCTTGCGGCTCTGAACTCTCGACCTTTCCTGCAGCAAGAAAAAAGCGCGCCCTCTCAGGCGCGCTTTTCCATTTCAAACCCTCTCAGGCCCGTCAGCCCTTGCCGTCCCCGGCCTCGGCGGCCGCCGGATCATCCGGATGGGCCTCCATTTCCTCGTCGTCATAGTAGCCCTCCGCGCGCAGCTGCGCCTCGCGCTTGGCCTCTACCCGGCCGACCAGGAAGATCGAGACTTCGTACAGCCCGTAAACCACCACGAACAGGATGATCTGGGTGATCACATCCGGCGGCGTAACCAGCGCGGCCAGCACCAGGATCGCCACCACCGCGTATTTGCGGACAGAGCCCAGGCCTTCGGCGCTCACCAGCCCGGCCTTGCCCATCAGTGTCAGCAGCACCGGCAGCTGGAAGCACAGGCCAAAGGCCACGATGAACTTGATCGTCAGGTTCAGGTACTCCTGGGCGGAGCCCTGGAACACCACGCTGAGACCCTGGTTCACCTCCTCGCTGGTCACCGCCTCGCCGCCAGAGCCGAACTGCTGGAAGCCCAGAAAGAAGTCATAGGCCAGCGGTGTCACCACATAGAAGGCAAAGCTTGCGCCCAAGAGGAACATGAAGGGCGAGGCGATCAGGAAGGGCAAGAACGCCCCCTTCTCGCTCTTGTAGAGCCCTGGTGCCACGAACCGCCACAGCTGGAAGCCGATATAGGGAAACGCCAGGATAAAGCCGCCCAGGAAGGAGATCTTGATCGCGACAAAGAAGCCCTCCTGCGGGCTGATGAAGATCAGCGCACAGTCCTGGCCGCTCTCGGCCAGCACCTGGCACAGGGGGGCGGTCAGGAAGTTGAACACCGGCGTCGCCACGGTGAAACAGATCACCATGCCGACAATGAAAGCCGCAACCGAGTGGATCAGACGGTTGCGCAGCTCGGCCAGATGCTCGATCAGCGGTGCGGTTGAGTCGTCGATCTCATCCGTCTTGCTCATGACTTGGCCTCTTCTTCCTTCGGTGCCGCAGGCTTCAGCGCCGCCTCGGCGGCCTCCGCCTTGGCCAGCGCCTCCTCGGCCTCGCGCGCCTTGCGCTCGGCTGCGGCGCGCGCTGTCGACGCCTGGATCTTCTTGGCGTCCTCGGCGCGCTCAGCCGCCAGCTTGCCGGTCTCGCTATCGGGGTCGTATTTGGTGGGGTCGATCGACTTGGCCATGTCCTGCGCGGCCTGCTTGACCCCGTCCATGGCGGTGCCGACGGGATTGGTTGCAGCCTTCAGGCCCTTGGCGACCTCATTGACCCCGGCCTCATCCGCCGCGTCATGCATCGCCCGGCTGAACTCGCGCGCCATCCCCTTGGCCTTGCCGACGAACCGCCCGATGTTACGGAACAGAACCGGCAGGTCCTTGGGGCCGACGACGATCAGCGCGACAACGCCGATGACCAGCAGTTCGGTCCACCCAAGATCGAACATCCGCGCTTACGCCTTGTCTTTCTCGGCCTCGGGGGTCACGTCCTTGGCCGATGCCGCAGCGTCTTCTTCCAGCTCCTTGGTGCCTTCGTTGATGCCCTTCTTGAACGAGGTGATGCCCTTGCCGACCTCACCCATCAGCGAGGAAATCTTGCCACGGCCGAACAGGACCAGAACCACGACGGCGATGAGCAGCAGGCCAGGCAGGCCGATATTGTTGAGCATGTGAGTCTCTCCTTACTTGATCCGGCGCGGATTGCGGGCGCCGGTGGAATTGTTCGCTACGGGTTTAGCGCGCGGCCCGCCTTGAGCGAAAGCAACTCCGTCTTCCAGAATGCTCCGCAAGGGGCGGTTTCCGCATTTTTTACAGATGGCTTGCATCCAACTGACAGGTTTATGTCAGTTGCAAGGCGGTAAATCCAGCCCATCACAGCACATTAGGAGAAACGTGATGAGCAAACATGTCGCCGAAATCGTGACTTTCAAACTGGCCGAGGGCGTGAGTCCGGCGGATTTCACTGCCCTGATGCAGCGCACCGAAGGGTTCGTGCGCGCCCAGGACGGCTTTGTCACCCGCCAGCTGAGCCAGGGCGAGGACGGCAAGTGGACCGACTACGTTGTGTGGAAGGACATGGCCACGGCGCAAAAGGTGGCGCAGGAGTTCATGCAGCAGGACTTCGCGCCGGAGGTGGTGGCGGCCCTTGCGCCGGACAGCGCCAGCATGCGCCATGAAGAGGTGCTGTGGCAGATGGCGCCTTAATCACCGGGGGCTGCGCCTGGGGGCCACAGGAATTGCAGGCTGCGCCTGCGGGCCGGGCGCAGCCCTTGACCTCCCCCTTTCCCCGCGCGAAGGCTAGACCCATGCGCCGCACCGACCGCCTTTTCGAAATCATCCAGATCCTGCGCGACGGGAAGCTGCACCGCGCCCAGGACATTGCCGAACGGCTGGAGGTCTCCACCCGCACCATCTACCGCGACATGGACACGCTGGTGGCGTCCGGCGTGCCGGTGGAGGGAGAACGCGGCGTCGGCTACATGGTGCGCGAGCAGATCAGCCTGCCGCCGCTGACATTGACGCCGGAGGAGCTGGAGGCGCTGAACCTCGGCATGGCCATTGTGGCTGAGGCCGCCGATCCGGACCTGAAGGCCGCCGCCCTGTCGCTGGCCGCCAAGGTGGACGCAGTGCTGCCGGAGCAGACCATCGCCGAGGCCGATGCCTGGAAGTTCGCGGTCTACCCGTTCTCGGACGCCGCCCGCGCCCTCGCGCACATGCCCAGTTTGCGCGCCGCCATCAAGGCGCGGCAGAAACTGCAGCTGAGCTACCGGCGTATCGACGGCACTTTGACAGAGCGGAAAATCCGCCCGCTTCACATGGAATACTGGGGCCGGGTCTGGACCCTCACCGCCTGGTGCGAGACGCGCGGGGATTTCCGGGTGTTCCGGGTAGACCTGATCGAGGATGCCTCTGCCCTGCCCGAGCTATTCGTGGACGAGCCCGGCAAGCGGCTGCAGGATTACGATCCTTACGGCTCCTAAGATCCTTTATTCATCTGGCTGAAAATATCCCGGGGGTGGCCCACAGGGCCGGGGGTAGAGCCCCCTACCCGAGTTCGAAACTCGTCACGCCAAAGATCAGATCCGTCTCCAATTGCGGCGCAGCGCCTCGGTACATCCGGGCGGTCTCGAACACCGGTTCCAGCCCCAGCGCGCGCGCCACGTCAACCGCCGCGGCATGGGGTTCCGGCGCATCCAGGAACACCTCCTGCCCGGGCGGCAGCTCCCGCAGCAGCCGCGCCAGAACCGCCTCGGCCGCCGGGCGGGACACTGCAACCAGCGGCCCGATCTTGCAGCCGCTGCCGCAGGGCCGCAGGGTGCCGAAACCGGCAAGACTCCCGTCCAGGTACGCGGCAAAGGAGTGATGCCCCTCTGCCCCCAGCCACTGCTGCCAGAACGCCCGGCGCGGCGCCGGAAAGACGCGGGCGTCCAGCGCTTCCAGCTCCGCCGTTGGGGCGGTCAGCACCTGCACTTCAAACCCGGTGGAAACCGCCAGCCCGGCTGACGGCACCCCGCCAAAGCGGATATTGCGGTAGGCAAGCTCAAATCCGGACCGGCGGTAGTTCTCTTGCTGGACCACCACCCCGTCAAGGCCGACAACCCGGCCCCCGGCATGCTCCAGCGCCTTTTGCCACAGGGCATAGCCATAGCCCTGGCCGCGATGCTCCGGCGCCACGATGTAGAAGCCCAGGAAAGCAAATGCCTGCCCGTAGTTCACCACCGAAATGCAGGCGATCATCTGCCCGTCCAGGAACCCGCCCCAGAACCCCTGCGGGTCCACAGAGGCAAAACAGGCCGCATCCTGGCGGCCGGGGTTCCAGCCCTCGCGCGCGGCCCAGTCCGCGGCGGTCCGGATTTCCGCGGGCAGCAAGGCCCGGATCTGATAGCTGCCCCGCATCTGCACCTCCCGTTTCGCTGGCTGCAGAATGCCCGCTAACGGTCAGGCGGGAAAGACAAAACAGCGGTTGCGGCGCACTGTCAGCCACATAACCCGGCCGGCTTCCGGCAGGAACACGTTGGGCACCGTCGCCCTGAGGATCGAGCCGTCGAAATCCATCCGGAACTCGACCAGGCTCTCGCTGCCCAGGAAGCGCGCGCGTTCCACCACGGCCCGCGCCGGGACGCCGTCGCTGGGGGTCGGCAGCGGCCCCTGGCCGCCGCGGTCGAAGTCGATGCGCAGATGCTGCGGGCGGAACACGATCTCCACCGCGGTGCCATCCGCTACGCCGGGCGCCAGAAACTCGCCAAAGGCAGTGCGCGCCAAGGCGCCGTTCACCTCGGCCTTAAGCACGTTCACATCGCTGAAAAAGGAAACCGCGGCCTTGTCAACGGGGTGGGTATAGACGTTGTAGGGCGCGCCCTGCTGCACGATCCGGCCGCCGCGCATCAGCGCGATCTCGTCGGCCATGCGCATCGCCTCTTCCGGCTCATGCGTCACCAGCAGGACGGCGGTGTCCTCTTCCTTCAAAAGGCTCAGCGTCTCGTCGCGGATGCCGTCGCGCAGCCGGTTGTCGAGGCCGGAGAACGGCTCATCCATCAGCATGATGCGCGGCCGCGGCGCAATCGCGCGGGCCAGTGCCACCCGCTGCTGCTCACCGCCCGACAGCTGATGCGGGTAGCCGTCGATGAAGCGCTTGAGCGACACCCGGTTCAAGAGTTCCTCAACCCGGGCGCGTTTCTCGTCTTTGCTGCCCTTCAGGCCAAAGCCGACGTTGTCGGCGACGCTCAGGTGCGGGAACAGGGCGAAGTCCTGGAACATCAGCCCGATCTCGCGCCGTTCCGGCGGCACCCGGAACACGGTGTCGCAGATCAGCTTGCCATCAACGTAAATCTCGCCGCTGTCCTGCATTTCCACGCCTGCGATCATCCGCAGCGTCGTGGATTTACCGCAGCCGGACGGCCCCAGCAGGCAGGTCACCTGCCCGGCCTGAATTTGCAGCGAGACATCATCCACCACCGCGCGCCCCTCGAAGAAGCGCCGGATGTTGCGGATTTCCAGCCGCGGCGGGGCAATCGTGCGGCTGATGCCGGCGGGGGCAGTGTTCATGGGGCCTCAGTGCTGTTTCCGATGAAAACGCTTGGGTTCACGCCGGGATAGCAACCCAGCGGCAGAGCTGCAAGCGGTGAGAAAAGCAGCGGACGGCCATCAAATCGCGCTGAGGGCAGCGTCCGTCCGAGGGCGGGGAAGCGAAGCGTCCGCCCGTGGGGGCGGACGGGCGCTGCCCGGCGGTGCCGCCGGGCGGTAAGTCTCAATGGCAAATTGACCGTTCTAACAGCAGCCCGGCGCCGCGCTGTCCTGTTCCAGCGCGTTGAAGGGTGAATTGCCGCCGCAGCCGGCAAAGACGCCATAGTGGGTATCGAAGCTGCCGATGAACTCGAAATGCGGGGCAAACCGGCTGTCCTGCAGCATCATCCAGGTGTTGCCGCAGACCGGAAACACCTTGCCCGCCTCGATCACATGATGGTCGTCCAGCATGAAACGATGCGGTGCGTGGCCGATGGTGCCCTTGTAGATCACCGCCTGCCCGTAATCCTCGCAAGCCGCCTCCAGCGCGGGCAATTTGAACAGCCGGTAGGTGGCCGACAGGAATTTCAGCGGCTGCACCCTTTTCTCCAGTACCGGGTTTTCAATGGTCAGAAGGCGCGAGGTCACCATCCGCGGGTCCTTGAAGCCCGACTCCTTCGCGATCGTCAGGAAATCGTTCCAATACAGCGCCCCGGACAGGCATTCGCCATAGAGCACCTCATCCTTTGCCATCTCTTCCGGCACCCGGCGGTCGGCGTAGACGTCGGAGAAGTACATCTCCCCGCCCTCTTTCAGCAGGTGATGCGCCCCGCGCAGCACCGCGCCCTTGTCGGTGGCCAGGTTGATCACGCAGTTGGAGACGATGATGTCGAACGAGCCCGGTTCCAGGTCCAGCTCCTCCAACTGTTCGATGTAGCCATGGTGGAACTCGACGTTGGACCTGGCATAGCCGAAGGCCTCGGCGTGGTAATCCTGATGGCGCTTGGCCACTTCTAGCTGGGCGGGTGTCATGTCGACGCCGACCACCTTGCCGTGCTCGCCCACCAGCGCAGACAGCGCATAGACGTCCCGCCCCGCGCCACAGCCAAGGTCGAGGATGCGCGCCCCCTCCAGCGCCTCGGGCGCAATCAGGCCGCAGCCGTAATAGCGGGTCAGCACTTCGTCATGGATTTTCGACAGCACCGCCTTCACATGATCCGGCATGTCGTCCGGCGTGCAGCAGGCATTGGTCTGAAGGTCATCGCTGCCCTGCAGCACCTCGCCGTAATAGGCCTGCACGTTTTCATGTTTCATGGGGGGCGCCTTTCCTGATGGTTCCGGACCATCCGGATAGCGCCCCTCAGGCCCTCCGGCAATCGGGTCGGCGGGAGGCTTGACGCAACTGTGATAGAACGTGGGGATTGCGGTAGTTCGGTTAGGGCAGCGCCCGGCCCGGCGGGGCAGGAAGCGAAGCGCCCGCGTCGTGCTGGAAGCACGCCTCCGGCATGAAGGGGGGCGGGACGGGCGCTGCCTGGCCTTCGGCCAGGCGGAACATATTTTCGATGACGAGGCTGAGGCTCAGCCCTCCGGCAGCAGCTCAAACGCCGCCTCGGCCCGCACCCTGCCGTTCACCATCAGTTCGATCCGGTGTGGTCCCGGCACCAGCTTGAAGGTTGTGGCGTTGCCTTTCAGCTTATGCTTCTTGCTCAACTCCAGCTTTCCGCCGGTGATCTTGGCCTGCTTCAATTTGAACACCTTGGCGGAAACCTTTCCGCCAGGCCGCTGAAAATGCAGGATATAATCGACCAGCACCGGCGCGCCTGCCTGCCCTTCCAGCTGCGCCGAAAACTCCAGAGCATCGCCAATCCGCACATTTTCCGACTGCAGCGCGATTTCGGCGCCCAGCGCCAGATCCGGGTCATAGCCCAGCATCTTCATCGCCCGCGGGTGGCCTGCCTTGACCAGCCCGCGCAGCGCGTGGGAGGTCATCCAGTCCAGCTCCTTGGCCGCTTGCGCCCCCGCGGCGCGCCATGTTTCCAGCCGGTCCATCACCAGATCCGGATTCTTCTTGGCAATGTCGTTCAGATGGTTGGCGATCGAGCGGGTGACATAGCGGGTGCCGTCCCCGTGCAGCCGGTCCAGCAGCGGCAGCGGCTCTTCCAGCTGCAAACCCACCGCCTCGCCCCAGGGCAGCCGCGGCCGTGTGCCTTCGCTCACCAGGCGGCGCACATGATAGCTGGAATGGCTGGCCCACGCCTCCATCCGCGCCAGAACTTCGGCAGGCCAGCGGTTCAGGAAGGGGCGGATCGCCCATTCCATGGAGAACCGCTGAGTGATTTCCTCCAGCAGGTCCAGCGACAGTTCCGGATGCGCCTCGACACCCCTGGCCGCCACGTACTCGCCCAGGGGGGCAAAGATGAAATCGCCGAAGTCATCGTCGGTCCTGGACGGGTCCAGCGGCGGCGGCAGCGCCTTCAGCAGCACCGGCGCGGCCTCCGGCAGATCCTCCGGCAGGTGGTCCGCCAGCACACCGGCAATCAGCGTCATCCGCTGCTTCAGTTCCAGCGCCGGCAGGTCTGCCATCACCCGCGTCTCGAAGCCGCCGGCATCAAAGCCGCTGTCCGCCGCGGCGAACAGCCCCGCCAGATAGCGGACCTTATCCCGGTTAAACAACTGGTCCTTCAGGGAAAACCCGCCATCCATCTGCGCCGCCCCTCGTCACATCGTGGTGTTGGTGGCGCCGCCGTCCAGCAGGATGTTCTGCCCGACGATGAAGCCCGCGTGCTGCGAGCACAGGAAGGCGCAGGCGGCGCCGAATTCCTGGCGGGTGCCGTAGCGGCCCGCGGGAATGGTGGCGAAGCGCTGCTTCTGCGCCTCCTCGGGGGTGATCCCCTGCGCCTTGGCCGCGCCGCCATCCAGCGCCACGGCGCGGTCGGTGGCATGAATGCCCGGCTGCAGGTTGTTGATGGTGACGCCAAAGCCCGCCACCTGCCGCGAGGTGCCCGCGACATAGCCGGTCAGCCCCGCGCGGGCCGAGTTCGACAGCCCCAGCACCGACACCGGCGACTTGACCGAGACCGAAGTGATGTTGACCACCCGGCCCCAGCCGCGCTCCATCATCCCCGGCAGCAGCGCCTTCATCAGCGCAATCGGCGCCAGCATGTTGGCATCCAGCGCCTTGATGAAATCCTCGCGGTCCCAATCGGTCCACATGCCCGGCGGCGGCCCGCCCGCATTGGTCACCAGGATATCGACGCCCTCCGCCGCATCCAGCACCTGCTTCTGACCCTCGGGCGTGGCCACATCCGCGGCCACCGTCACCACATCGACGCCGTACCGGTCGCGGATGGCTTGCGCCGAGGCCTCCAGCGCCTCCGCCCCCCGGGCGTTCATCACCAGGTTCACACCAGCCTCTGCCAGCGCCTCGGCGCAGCCAAGGCCCAGCCCTTTGCTGCTGGCACAGACCAGCGCGCGCTTGCCCGAAATACCCAGATCCATTGTTGTCCTCCCTCCGGAATCTTCACCGTTTGCCGGAGCTTGCACCGCCCGCCCGCCAAAGGCCAGACCCGCCCGGTGCCTGACGCAATCGTGAAGCTGCCGGAAAATCAGCCCCGTTCCACCGCCATTGTGCCACATTCAGCGGGCAAACCCGTTGGACAGCACCTGCGCCATGCGCATATGGATCTGAAAACACACGCAGATGGGACAGACAGTGACCGCCAGCCTTTCTTCCGTCCAGGCCTACCCGGCCGAGCGTTTCCGCGTTGAATACGGCGCCAACATGGGCGACCCGCTCGGGGTGCTCGAGGATCTGGTGCTGGATGACATCTATCTGCTCGACAGCCCGGCCCCGCCGCAGCGGCTTGGCATCGCCGCCCATCACGACGGCAGCTTCACAATCGCCGGCGACAGCGCGCTTGGCACTCCAGGCGCCGTGCTGCATCTCGACTGCCTGCTGACCCTGATGCCCGACCGCGGCCCCAACACCGAAACCCTGGTGATGGTCGAGGCCGACACCGAGGGCTATATCGCCGCCATCTACCTGGTGCCGCTGGCGCCGCTGCAGCCGCAGATGCCCTACACGCTGGTCAAGGCAGAGCGCGAGCCGGCCCGGCGCAAGCTAGCGCAGTCGGCCTGCGTCTCCTTCACCCGCGGCACCCGCATCACGCTGTCCACCGGCGCCCAGCGCGCGATCGAGGACATGCGCCCGGGCGACCGGGTGCTGACCCGCGACGACGGCATCCAGGAGGTCCGCTGGGTCGGCCAGTCGACCTTGCGCGCGGTGGGCGACCTAGCCCCGATCCTGATCCGCAAGGGCGCCCTGAACAACGCCGAGGACCTGATCGTCAGCCCCGGCCACCGGCTGATGGTCTACCAGCGCCGTGACGAGATCGGCGCCGGCGCCCCGGAAATCCTGGTCCGCGCCCGCGACCTGGTGAACGGCGACAGCGTGGTGGTGCTGGACGGCGGCTTTGCCGACTACTTCCAGATCCTCTTTGACCAGCACCATATCATCTACGCCGAGGGGATCGCCGCCGAGAGCACCTTCCTCGATCCCGTCACCCGCCCGGTGCTGCCCGAGGATTTCTGGACCGCCCGCCCCGGAGACCGACAGGTCTCCCTGCCCGCCGCCCACAAGCAAGGCGCCCACGGATTGGACGTGAGCCGGTCGCTGCTGGACCGGCCGGATGCGGTGCGGCTGTTGAAGCGGGCGTCGTTGCGGTAGGCCTGCTTAATTGCAAATAGTCCGCTTCCAGCTGGAATCCGTCATCGGGCTGCATGGCCAAGTCAGCAAAAGCAGACCTTCAGTGAATGGACGCCGGCTGACTGGTGGGCGGACGGAGCCGCCTTTTGCTCTTGCAGCTATTGCTGCCGCAGAAACCCCTCGCTCCTGCAGCGCGAGGTTTTCGGCCGCGCGGCGAACTTCCCGTTTGTGGTCATTCGACCTGATGCTCCCTTCAGGATGCCTGTAATCTGCTCTTCGCTGAAACGGTTTATGAGCATTGTTTGTCTCCTGGCTTGGAGAACAGGCTAACTTCAAACTGCAGACGTTTGAGGCGAGCAGCTCACGCTGAATTCTCGTTGATCGCAGGTGCAGCGAAAGTTTGCTGCACCCGCTCTCAATTCGCGCTGCGACGGGAGGGAATACGGCAGTTTATTTCCTTCGCAATGAAAACCAGAAGCCAATCTCATAGAACACAGAACCAAGTGAGTATTCGCTTAAGGTTCCAGAAGGGTGGTTACGGTAGCCGTTCTCCTCCTGATTCAGATGAACAGATCGACCTTTTCAAATTTTGAGACGTCAATGATCCCCAAATCTGAAATCCGGATTTCGGGAATCACAACCAGCGCCAGCAGCGAATGCTGCATATAGGCATTGTTCAGCTTGCAGCCGCATGTGCCCATAGCGGCGACCATTGCCGCGGCTTTCTCGGCGACAATCTCCGCGCGTTCCTCTGACATCAGACCGGCAATGGCCAGTTCAACTGTTGCCAGCTCCTTGCCTTCGGAGAAGACGGTGATACCCCCGCCGACTTTTCCCAGGTGATTGGCCGCTGCCGCCATGTCCTCCTTGGAGGTGCCAACAACAATCATATGGTGGCTGTCATGTGCGACAGTTGAGGCCACCGCACAGGGTTTGTCATAGCCGAAACCGGACACGAAGCCATTCACCACACCGCCGGTACCTCGGTGGCGCTCGACCAGCGCTATCTGACAGACATCTTTTCCGGCATCCATGCTGACCAACCCGTTCTCGACGCTGAGATTGGCCTCCAGCGCCCGTGTCGGGGCTTGGTTTTCAATGACGCCAATGACCCGGGCTCTCACCTCTGCCGCGCCTTCAGGGGCATAAATGTCAAAGTCATCCGCAGCCAGGCGCTTGCCAAGGTTGACGGTGTTCTTGGCAAATTCCGGGTAGTCGTTGAAGGGAATATTTGCTGTAAGCCTGCCATCTTCCGCCAGCACCTCGCCAGCAGCCATCACAAGTTCCATCGGAAGGGTCGGCAGGTCGGAGGTCAAGATAATATCAGCCCGGCGACCAGGGGAGATGGAGCCGATATCCTTTTCCATGCCGAAATGCTGGGCGGTGTTAAGAGTGGCCATCTGAATGGCGGTGATGGGCTTCAACCCCTGCTGGATGGCATGGCGGACCACACGATTCATATGACCGTCGTTCACCAGCGTTCCGGAGTGGCTATCGTCGGTGCAGAGGAGAAAGTTCCGCGGGTCCATTCCATCCTCTGTGACTGCCTTGATCTGCTCGGCCACGTCATACCAGGCCGAGCCAAGCCGGAGCATGGCGCGCATGCCCTGACGGATGCGGGCGACGGGATCTTCCTTGCGGGTGCCCTCATGATCGTCCGCCGGACCGCCGGCCACATAGCCATGGAACATCAGCCCAAGATCCGGCGAGGCGAAATGACCGCCAACGGTCTTGTTGGCCAGTTGAGTGGCGCCGATTTCGCCGATCATCTTGGGATCATTCATGGCGACGCCGGGAAAATTCATCATTTCACCAAGGCCACAGGTCTGTGGCCACCCAAGCGCTTCGGTTACATCCCTGATGCTGAACTCTGCGCCTGCGTTCTCCAACCCAGGTGCCGAGGGCACGCAGGAGGGCACTTGCACCTGTACGTTGATCGGCAGGCTAGCGGCATCGTCATGCATCAGCCGAACTCCAGCCAGGCCCAACACATTAGCGATCTCATGCGGATCTATGAACATTGAGGTGGTGCCGTGCGGGATTACCGCGCGGGCGAACTCAGTCACTGTGACCATGCCGCTTTCGACGTGCATATGTGCATCGCACAGACCCGGCACCATGTAGCGGCCCTTGGCCTCGATTACCTTGGTATTAGCGCCGATCGCGTGGCTTGCGTCCGGGCCGACATAGGCTATCCGTCCGGCGGCGATGGCAATATCTGTGTTAGGGATGATCTCGCCCGAGTACACATTCACCCATTTGCCGCCGCGGATGACACTGTCGGCTGGGGTACGTCCCATTGCGGTGTCGATCAGGCGCGGTGCGGATTCTGTCCAGGAAGGAATAGACATGGGAACTCCTGTCGTTAGTGCTTGAGATAGGGAACGCCAAGTTTTGCAGGCTGGCCTGAGCGGCTGCGGATCATCACCAGAAGCAAGATCGAGGCCACGTAAGGCAGCATCAGGAAGAACTGATAAGGAATGTCGACACCGACGCCTTGCGCATGAACTGCAGCACTGTCCAGGAAGGCAAAGATCAGCACCGCGATCATGGTGCGGACCGGGCGCCAGTTGCCGGCAATGACCGCCACAATGGCCAGCCAGCCTCGGCCGCCGGAGATATCCGGGCGGAACTGATCAGCAAAGGCCATCATCAAGAAGGCGCCACCTAGGGCAGTCAACGCCGAACCGAACAGCAGCGCGCTGTACTGGCGGGTCGCTACCGACAGGCCTTTGGCCTCCAAGAACTGCGGGTTTTCGCCCGCGGCGCGAGTTTCCAACCCGTAGGTAGTCCGCCGCAGGAAGAACGCGATGAAGGGCACGCTCAGGAAAGCCGCGTAGGTCAGCAGGTGCTGGTCAAACAGGATCGGACCGATCACTGGAATTTCAGACAAAAGCGGCACCGGAAACTCATTGATAGTCGAATAACTGGGCGGTTTGCCGCCGCCCACATAGCTGCGGAACCAGAACAGTGTCAGGCCGCTGGCCAGAAGATTGAAGCCAAGACCGGTGACAAAGTGATCTACTCGCAGGGTTACGGTCATGACGCCGATCAGCAATCCGGCCGCCAGCCCGGAGGCCATTGCCGCCATGGCTGCAAGGACGGGAGAGCCGGTTTCCGCCATTACCAGATAGGCAATCAGGCAGCCGAATAGCATGGCTCCTTCGACACCCATGTTCCAGATGCCTGAGCGTTCGGTTACCAATTCGCCCAGAGCGGCCAGCAGGATCACCGTGGCCACACCCATAGCGGCGGTTATGATCGACATAAGGATATCGGGGGCAAGCAGCTCAGACATGAACAGGCCTCACAATGTTGATTGAGTAACGGACCAGAACTGATGCGCTGAGGAAGAAAAGCAGCAGGATGCCCTGCATTGCAGGCACCAGAGACGGAGGGATGTCGGACAGCACGCTCATGTATAGTGAACCGTTGGCCAAGGCGCCGAACAAGAGCGCTGCGATCACTGCGCCAATGGGGTTCAGCCCACCAATCATGCCGACGATGATGCCGGTAAAGCCAAGGCCTGCCATCACATCGCCGCGCAAACGGTAGTTGACGCCAAAAATCTCGGAAACCCCTGCCAGCGCTGATAACGCACCGCTGAGGCACATAACAATCAGCACGGTGCGGGTGACATTTACGCCCTTGAACCGCAGCGCTGTGGGGTTGAAGCCAAGGGCGCGGATCTCAAAGCCCAGCGGCGTTTTCTTGATGATCACCCAGCACACCGCCGCCGCGGCCAGGGCGAGCGGGAAACCGATATGCAGCTTCACACTGCCGACCAAAAGCGGCAGGTGGAAGTTTTCAGCGAACACCGGTGTCTGGTGGTAAGAGGTGGAACCTTCTGCAGTCCACGGCCCGCCTGCCAGCAAGTACGAAAGCAGATAGACAACCACATAGTTCAGCATCACAGTTGAGATGATCTCATTGACACTGAATCGGGTCTTCAGCCAGCCGCACAGTCCGCCGAGAGCGCCGCCGCCGACCATCGCGGCCAGGATGATAATTGGAATTGCGATCAGCCACGGGGCGCCGCCCAGATACAGACTGGCCCAATAGCCGCACATGGCACCGGCAAACATTTGCCCTTCCTGGCCGATACTCCAGATCTCAGCCCGGAAGGCAATCACGGTAGCCAGGCCAGTAAATATCAGCGGCGTCGCTGCAACCAAGCTTTGCAGCACTGCCTCCCAGCTGCCAAAGGCGCCTTCGTAAAGCGCACCAAACCCTTCGGAAACGCTGGCGCCGCTTGCTGTTATCAGCAGGGCCGAAGCGCTAAAGCCCAGGAGCAGCGCTAGAACATAGGCTGCAAGCTGCGCCTGCCAGCCTGCGGATGTGCGGGGGGTAATGGTGATCATGCGGCCTCCTCCATCGCTTGGCCTGCCATCAGCAGGCCGATTTCTTCGAGATTGGTTCTTCCGGCCTCGACGATCCCCATTAGGCGGCCCTGAAACAGCACTCCGATCCGGTCGCAAAGGTTCATCAAGTCTTCCAATTCGGAGGAGGCAATCAGCACCGCAACGCCTTCAGCGCGCTTCTCCAGCAGTTTGGTATGGATGTATTCGATGACACCTACATCCAGCCCGCGTGTCGGCTGGTTGGCGAGCAGCACTCGTGTCGCAAGCCGCTTTTCCCTGGCCAGGATCACCCTCTGGGCGTTACCGCCCGACAGGTTACCAGTAGGAGTTTCCGCGGAGGGGGCCGAGATCTGGTACTCCCTGATCATCCGCTCCGCGCTCATACGCATCTTGGGGAAATCAAGCAGCCCGCCGCGGGAATAGAAACCGCGGTGATCGCCTAGGATCAAGTTCTCCTCGATCGAGAGTTCTGGCACCAGCCCTTCGACAAAGCGGTCGTCGGGGATGTGCCCCAGCCCCATGTCTTTAATGACGCGAGCATTTAAGCCACTAATCTCGGTCCCATCCAGAGTGATCCGCCCGGAAGCAGGCACGCGTACCCCGGCGATCACCTCCATCAGCGGGTTCTGGCCATTGCCGGCAACGCCGGCGATCCCGAAGATCTCGCCTTGATGGATTGTTAGCGAAATATTGCTCAGTTCCGGCTTCTGCCCCTTCTGACCAACAGTGACATTCTCGAGCATTAACCGTGCCGGGCCGACAGAAGAGGCCTGCCGTACCTTCGGCTCCAAATCGCGACCAACCATCATCCTGGTCAGCTCTTCGGGGGAGGTCTCAGACGTGGAGCGGATGCCGGCCACCTCGCCTTGGCGAAGAACGGCCACCCGGTCAGACTGCATTACCTCGTCAAGGAAATGCGAGATCAGGATAAGCGCCACGTCATCTGCCTTGAGCTTTTCGATGATACGGAACAGCTTTTTGGAGTTTTCGATGTCGAGCGTGGCGGTCGGTTCGTCCAGGATCAGCAGGTCAGCATCAAAATATAGCGCCTTCAACAGTTCGGCCCATTGCTGCTCGCCTACTGAAAGGTCTCGCACCAGCGCATTGGGGTCGATATCGATGCCGTAGGTCTCGCAGATCTGCCGAAGCTTGGCTTCTGCCTCGCCGTAGTTAACCACCAGCCGCCTTTCCGATCCGATGACAATGTTCTCCAGCACGGTGAAGTCCGGCACCAGCACAAAGTGCTGATGAACCAGCCCTATCCCTGCGCGAATAGCATCGGCAGCTGAGCTCATCTTGAGCGGTGCGCCCTTGTAGATAATCTCGCCTTTGTCCGGCGGGAACAGGCCGGTCAGACAGGCCGAAAGCGTTGATTTCCCGGCTCCGTTCTCGCCAAAGAGGCACAGTAGTTCCCCGGCATGCACAGAAAAGCTAATGTCGTGGTTGGCGCGGACCGGGCCAAAACTTTTGCAAAGCCCGCGGGCTTCTATGGTCGGTATGGGCATCGTCAGAATCCTGGGTAAGCCGGCTTCCCGCGCGGCGGGAAGCCGGGATATCGGTCAGTCGGAAGTGGGCAGTGACAGATCGACAGGGATCGCCAATTCGCCTGAGGCGATTTGCGCGGACAAGGTGGCAATCTCCTCCTTCAGCTCGGCGGACAACTTGTCCTCATAAGCGTGGAAGCTGGATAGCGCGCTGCCGCCGTCGGCCATAGGGACCCATTTCTCGGAGGTGTTGCCGTCATAAGGTGTGCCATTGGCGGCATAGTCGTACCATTCACCGATGACCCAGTTGATGTCTTCGGTCCAGGAGATCAGCGCACTGGCAACGACCGAGTCCGGCGAAGTCTCACCGTGATCGACATAGTTGCCAAAACACATGATGCTGGCCTTTTCACAGGTCTCGAAGCTTTCGACCATTTGGAATGTCAGATCCGCCCCGGCGGCAATTTGTGCGTTGGTAAACTGTTCGGCTTTGGCCGGATCGTACCAGCTTTCAATGAAGGCGACTTTGCGCTGGACCTCCGGGTTTACCGAGCGAGCACCTGCAAAGAAGCTGTTGATCTGGTCGTTCACGTCTTCGGAAGGGAACTGGCCGACTACACCGACAACATTGTTCTCGGTTAGTCGGCCAGCCAGCACGCCAAGTAGGTAGGAGGGCTCGTGCGCGCGCTTGTAAACCCAATAGGCGTTGCCGCCCAAACCTTCGTTCCCGGCCCCCACCAGGACAAACAGTATTTCCGGATACTTCTCCTGCAGTGCCTTGACCTGGTCGGAGTAGCTGCTGTGCGCCCAGATGATTTGGTAGCGGCCCGATTTGGCCAGCAGCTCCATTGCATCGCCAGCGTCTTCACCCCATTTCCCATTGATATTCTTGAAAGCGATATCAAGGCCGTGCGGAGCGGATTCCACCACCCCTTCCAGGTCTCGCAGCAATGTGGCGTCCCAGGCCGCCTCTGGGCCAGTAGCCAGGATCAGGCCGATGCCCAGTTCCGTTGGCTCTTCGGCGGTGGCACTTCCCGCCGCTGTGGCAATCGACAAGGCAGCAATGGCTGCGTGTTTGCGAATGTTCATAGGTTCTTCCTCCCGTTGTTGTCATTTCTTCGCTGGCTGCGGCCCCTCCTTGCCCTCTCCTCCGCAAGATCCGGGCCGCGGCCGTGATCAGGCCGGTTCCAGAACCGGATCGAAGGTCTTGAGCGCTACGCAGTCGACGGCACCAAGATCAGTGATCGCAAATTCCGGAATGGCGGTGATGGACAGGACGAACATGTTCATGAAGGGCCACTCCAGCCGACAGCCCGCCTCACGAGCAGCCGCGTCCAATGCCTCTTCCTTGGCGGCCATTTCGACAGGGTCGATATCCGAGACGATCCCCCCAATCGGAAGTTCCAGGCCTACGGTCACTTCACCTTCTTTGACAAAAGCTTGTCCGCCGCCTTTTTCGATCACCCAATTGATCGCCGCGGCCATGTCCTCAGGATTGGTTCCGATGCAGACGATGTTGTTGTCATCCGGCGCGGTGGAGGTGGCCATGGCTCCGTATTTCAGACCAAATCCCGAAACAAAGGCGACCGGCTTGTTAGTGGTCTTGCCATAGCGTTCGACCACGCTGACATAGAGCACATCCTGTTCGGTATCCGGCAGTACAACCCCGTCACTAGCCCGCAGTACCGCCTCACGCCGGTTGCGTACAAAAGGCACTTCCGTTGACATGTTCATTGACAGAACTTTGACTGCATCCTCATCCGTGCGGACCCGCAGGTCGGCAGGGGAGACGGGAGCGACTTTCATGGTCTCGGTCAGGAACTTCGGGCGATCCGGACGGGTCACGGGTTCCAGCATCTTGAGGTCCTGCGCCACAAACTTGCCCTTGGCGATGACCTGTTGAACGTTGAAGCTCTGCGGACTGTCTACCAGCACGATATCCGCTTGGCGGCCCGGCGCGATCAGGCCGACCTTATGGTCGATCTGGCAGGCGACAGCGCTGTTGATGGTGGCCATCTGAATGGCTTCCATCGGCTCCACGCCTGCGCGGATCGCCATTCTGACCATGTTGTCCAGATGCCCGCGTTCCAGGACATCCGTGGCCACTATATCGTCGGTGCAGAAGCTGACCCGGTGCGCAGCTTCCGGCGCGTGTTTGGTAGCCAGCTGAATGTTTTCGTCCAGGAAATGGCTGATCGAGCTTTCGCGGATCAGGATGAACAAGCCATTGCGCAGCTTCTCCAGCGCCTCGGTTACCTCATAGCTTTCGTGATCCAGCCGGATACCTGCGCTGGCGTAGCCAGCCAGTTTGGAACCCTTGCACATCGGTGAGCAGCCGAACACCGGCAATTTGTTCTTGCGGGCGATCTCCAGCGCTTCGATCACATGATCGTCTTCTTCCTGGATGAACTCACGCACGGTTTCCCAGATCCCGATGCACTCCGGCCAGTCATGGGTGGCGCGGTGATCATCGGGGCTGAAATAGTGGTTCACGGTAGAACGCGGCATTGTGTAGGGCGTCTTGCAAGGCGCACCCCAGTGGATTGTCATGGGCCCCGCGTTGGCTTCATCCAGGAAGTGGCGCACACCCTCGAGTCCAGAGACAACCAGGATCTGGTCCAGCCCGGATACAATCGAGGTTGTCCCGTACGGCACAACCAGATCAGCAAAGCCGGAGACCGACAGTTTTGAGCATTCCACATGCAGATGCCCGTCGATCATGCCCGGCGCCAGATAGCGGCCGCCGGCGTCGTGAAACTGGGTCTCAGGACCCTTGCAGTGATCGACATCGCCGATCGCCACGACATACCCGTTCTTGATCGCAACTTCCGCCGGATAAATCTCGGAGGAGGCTACATTGATTAACTGGCCATTGGTTATCACCAAATCGGCTTTAACTTCGCCGTGTCCGGCTCGGATCAGTTCTTTGATTTCCACGATACTGTTCTCCCGTTTTCATAAACAGTCAGCGAGAGACGTGGTTTTCTCAACGGGATTAACGTATCCCTCATCGTTATTACTTGTCTGTGGTGAACATTCAGGAGCCAAGTAGCTATGTTGCTTAACGCCGCCATTGCCAAGTATACTACGCAAATACAGTATTTCATTACTTGATTCAGTGAGGAGTCACAGATGAGCGCCGCCTCTGCCACCTTATCCATTTCGAACCTGGTAGGGCCAGACGCCACCTTCGCCTTTGGAGAAAGCACATACCGGGAAGGTGAAGTCTTTGGGCCCATGACCGGCTTTCAAATGGAGGCCGTCTATCTTCGTACTGGACAAGTCGAAATCCGCGCTGATGGCGCTTCCTTCCAGTTGTCCTCGCCTGGTATCGCGTTGGTTGCCTCTAGGCACACTTTGGAATACCGCTACGGTCCGGCCAGCATGTGCAATGTATTGTGGTGCCAGTATATCTCGGGCGGCCTGGACGCTGCTCGGGTTGTCGCTATCGCCCCTTTCTGCGGTCCAATGCAGGTTTCGCCGGCAGCCGCTTCGCTCATGAAGATAGGCGCAAATATCCCCACTGGCATCTACGGAGAGATGCGGAGTTTTTCATCCGCTCTGGGCGTTGCGGTTCTTGAAGAACTGTTGGCACGCAAGACTCTGGAGACAACCTCGGCTGACATCCCCCGCCAGGCTCAGCTGGTCCGCCGTTACATCGAAGAGCACCTGAGCGAACCAGTCACATCTGCCGTCTTGGCCAAAGTGTCAGGATTGTCGCCTCAACATCTGAACAGGCTGTACAATGCCGCCTTCGGAGAGAACCCGCTGGACTATTTGTGGCGGCTGCGGGTGCGTCGCGGAGCCTATTTGCTCCAGCACACCGGCATGCGCATAAGTCAGATCGCGTATCAGACCGGCTTCAAGACACCAAACCACTTTTCTCGTCTGATAAAGGAAAGATATCAGCTTTCGCCGCGTGAACTACGCGCTCAGAAATGGTGTGGAGAAGTGCCCGATGCAGATGAAGCGATTGGTCAGTGATTTGAAGTGATGCAGTGTTCCCGCACCCAATTCGCTGCGGTAGCATGAGCCCGGATTGTCCCGCGTTTCGAATGTTGAAGCTAGATGCAGCGCATGGACGGTTTGAAATCCGCCCTGCAGCTTGGCTTTGAATGACCGATTTTGGGAAGGCTGAAGCGGGCGCAAAGATGTTTTGACACACTTTGCACGTGTATTCGCATCGGTGGCTTAGGTCCGGACTTTCCCTGCCTATCAAGACTTCGCGGCGCTTGGCCAGAATGGCCGCTCTTCATGCCTCGCGGCGGCGGTGAAAAGGATGCATTCGCGGCGTAATTCGTTCTGCGAGCGCGCGCAGCAAGATTTCAGCACTTCCGGTGTGGGCTCATGCCTCAAGTTCGCCGCGTCGGGCGTGAATGGCTGACCTCCGAGACAGAGGCCGTTCACTTGGTCGGGCTTGGACTGGCAGCGAGGCCGGACAAAGCGGACATTTGCCGCCGCGGCGGATGCGGTTGCAGAAAGCATCAGAACTTTTTTGCGCCCACAGCAGCGGCCCTTCAGCGGTGTCGCAGTTTCCCCAGACCAGACCTTCAGAGGCAGGCTGTAGGGCGCATTTCAAACCGCCATTCGTTGCAGCCGGCCTCAACTATCTACACGCCGGACAATGCAGACGTCCTATCTTCGTGCTGTAAGAGGCAGGCAATCCGCTGGAACGGCGAGGCCGCCGTCGTCGCGGAAGGAGTGCTTGTTTGGGCATGCGCCGAGCGGCATGAGGTTCTGCCCCCACTCTGCCCGAGGCCGCGCGGCCCGTTTCGGGACCGGATCCAAGCCAGCAGGGAACAGCTGGCCGTGACGCCGGAGCCCTTGACCGCACGCTTTATCAACTGAGCATCTGCGGCCCAAATGACTCGACGTGGATTTGTTCCGCTGAGACGCCTAGCTGACCCAATCCTCTCTCGAGACCAGCCATGAAAGCCGGTGGCCCGCACAGGAAGTATTGGGCGTCGGCGCGATCCACCAGCGCCCCAATCACTTCAGGGGTAAGGCGGCCCTCGCTGTCGTAGTGCGTGCCGCGCTTGTCCTGGTTCCTTGGCCTGCTGTAGGCAAAATGCGTGTGGATATTGGGGTGCGCCGTGGCGAGGTTGCGCACCTCGCCGGCAAAGGGATGGTGACGGCCGTCGCGGACTGCGTGGATAAACCAAACCGGGCGGCCAACGTCCTCCGCGGCAATGGCGTGCAGCAGGCTGATCATTGGCGTGATGCCCACCCCGGCACCGATCAGCACAACCGGGCACGTGCTGCACCGAAGCGTGAATATTCCGGCTGGCCTGCGGCTCTCGATGATTGTGCCTGGCTCGGCATGGTCGTGCAGATAGCGCGATACGAGACCCTTTGGTTCGCGTTTCACGGATATCCGGTATCGCGCATCGGCGGGTGCGCCCGAGAGCGAGTAAGTGCGCCTGGCGGGAGCGGGCGCATCTGGCAAGGCAACCTCGATCGGCAGGTGCTGCCCTGCCTCGAATTGGTCGAGCGGCCCGCCGTCGCGTGCTTCGAACACGAAGGAAGTTACGTCGGCGCTTTCCCTGATCTTTTCAGACAGGCGCAGCGACCGGACCGACTCCGCGTCGGCATCCCAGCGCAGCGCAATGGCGTTGCGGGTTTCGACAGCTTCATGGACACGTACGGTGATCAGGCGCCGGGCGCCGGGATAATCGGCGAGGTCTGCCGGATCCCATTCAATTGACGCTTCGCCTGTCACCTGCAGCAGGCTGCCGGTTTCGAATTCGACGAACAACAGGCCCACACGCGGGTCCAGGACGAGATTGCCAACCGTGTTGAAATGGTTGTTGCCGGCATAGTCGGGAAACCGCAGCGATCCGCCATCCAGCGTGCGCACGAAGCCCCGGTCGCCGCCCCGGTGCGAAGCGTCCATGCCGAAGGCGGGGTTGCCGCCCTCGCTACGGTAGCCGCTGGCGATGAAAAAGGTGTCCGCAGTGTCGATCCAGACACGCTGCGCCTCTGTCAGCGAGGCGCAGCGCTTGGTTTTACCGGGCTGGTTTGCCGGGGCCCGGCGCCATCGGCGTTCGCGAATGTACTGCGGGCAATTCCCGAACGACTGCGCGACGTTAACCGTAATTGCACCCGCTGCGCCCTGGCCGATGCAGCCGTTCACGCGGTTGCGCCGCCGTGTTTCCAATTCGATCCCGAGGATGCCGATGTCCGCGCCAGGGACAAATGCGCCTGACAGGGCATCGCCGGGGTGCGGTTCCGAGGCCAGGACCATGCGGTGCGGGTCGGGCGAGGTCACAAATCCTTCCGGGCCATCGAGCAGCGTCGCCCAGGGACGGCCGGCGCGGTCTCTGGCAGCGGTAACGAGGAATGGCTGAGCCGTATGGAACTCGCGGTGCTGCTCCGGCAGATAGCCGCGCACGACCTGACGGGCCCAGTCCTCGATATCGCGGACGCCCAGCCTTTCCTGGACCGCCTGCTCACCGGCATGGAACGGAGACGGGGAGCCTTCGGCTTCTGCGCGTGAAGTCTCCGGGCTGCCGTTAGAGAATTTTGCGGTTTCTTCTGTCATGTTCATAGGAACCTCCATTCTTAAGGTTTCTGGTGCCGGAGGAGACGGCAGATCCGCCTTGGCGCCAAATTCCCAGCGGCAGCGGACATGTCTTGTGCCGCCCTTTGTCCGGAGCGCTCCGGCGGCCCCGCCTTTCAGGTTCCTTCCGCACGAAAGTCCCGCGGCAAGCCACGGCGGGGCGGCATGGCAATCACCAGCGTTCGCCGAACGGACGGATCTCCACGTCGAACGACCAGGCTGAGCGGGGTTGCTGCGCCACATTCAGCACTTCGCCGGCAATGTCGGCGGGCTCGATGAAGAAGTCATCCGGCTTATCAGGATGGAACCTGTCCCGTGTCCACGGCACGTTGATGACAGCGTCGATGTTGAAGTAGGCAACGTGAATTCCCTTCGGGCCAAGATCGCGCGCCAAAGCTTGCGCCAGGTTGCGCTGAGCCGCCTTTGTCGGCGAGAACAACGCATAGCCCGGCACACCCCGAAAGGCTGCGGTGTTGCCGGTGACCATGATGGCGCCCTCACCGCGGGTCAGCATGTCCGGGACCAAGGCGCGTGCCAGGTAGAGGAGAGCAGTGGTGTTGACGCGGAAGTTGCGCTCCAGGTCTTCCGGATCCCCCTCGTCGAACCGTTCGAACGTGGCCCGCACGGCATTGTGGACAAGGACGGAGGGTGGCCCCATCGTTTGCTTGACGGCCTCGCATGCCCTAACCAGCGCATCGAGATCTGACACGTCGCATGGGAAGGCCACGGCGCCGTCAAGCTCCCGTTCCAGCGCCTCCAGCCGCGATTTGCCGCGCGCCAGCATGGCGACGCGGTAGCCGGCTTTGGAGAAGCGCCGGGCGATGGCGGCGCCAGTTCCTTCGCCGACACCGGTAATCATAGCGATCGGTTTGGTCATCTATGCCTCCTGTTCAACCGTCCCGGACCGGGCGGTTGCATCGGTAAGAAAGGGCCCGGGAGGGGCGGCAAAGCGGCGCAGGATGGCCTGCGCCGCTTTGGGCATCATGGCGCCGGGGCAATCAGCTCCATCCGGATTCCGCCCGGGATCGCGCACATCATGTGCTGGGCCGGGCCGCCTAGCAGCGGCTCAGGCGGAAACTCAACTTCCACGCCGGCGGTGACCGCCAGTGTCTCGTGCAGCGCGGCCAGCGCGGCACTGCCGTCAACAGTCAATGCGAGGTGGTGCAGCCCGATCACGTTCTTGCGGTCGAACGGAACTGCAGTTGCCGGATCCTGCGCTTGCCAAAGCGTGATCATCGTGGTGCCGTCGCTCAGGAATACGGCAGGATAGTCCGGCAACTCGCCAACTTGGGCGAAGCCAAGTGTGCCAGTGAAAAAGTCGCGGGTTTCGCCAAGATCGCGAACTGTCAGCCCAATGTGATGAGCCCCTTTTGTCAGTGCGTCAGAGGGCATTTCCATCTCCCTTTCAAAAGTTTGGATACAGGCGGTCTAAGGAGCGCGGCATCGAAACGGATCAGAGTTCAGCCGCGGCAGCATGGCGGATACGCGGCCAGTTCTCAGCGGCGCGCGCAATGGTGCCGGCACGGTCTTCCTGATAGGCGCGCAGCACCTCTTCATTCAGGAATACATAGAGTTTGCCTTCGACGATCTCCGCATATTGGGGATCGCCGTCGAATTTCTTGCCCTTGGAAACGCCAAAGGTGCAAAAGCCGCCGTACTGCGGCAGGTACGCCTTGGGATTGGCCTCGAAGGCATCCTTGTTGCCGGAAGAGGTGAAATAATAGGCCGCACCGTCATGGACTGCGGTGTAACGGGCGGAGCCCGCTGACTGGCTGCCAAGTTCGAGAAAGGCGACAGGATCCGTGCCGTGCAGTGCGAGCGGCGCGCCAGCGGCGGTCAACCCGGCAGAGACATTGTATTCATCGGCAGCAAAGGCGCTTTCGGAAAAGGCGGCAAAGCCAGCCAGCACGGCGGTAGCCATAGCAGTTTTGGGTCTCATGTCAGTCTCCTTGGTTGAGATGAGTGAAAGCGGCCGCTGGAGGGGCGGATTTCCCGCGTAGAGAGCTGCTGTCCTGCGCTGATGCGTTCAGGGGCGAACGGCGGCCTGCAAGAGGCGCAGTTCGGCGCGCAAGACAATGTCTGGCGCATCATTGCCGATCAGATACTCCAGCCTGCTGGCGCGGGTGAGCAGCAGTTGCAGATCCGCGGGAAGAAGCACGGTGTCTGCCAGGCCGCGGCGGCGCAGGAGGTTTTTCATGGCTCTCGCGCCTCTCCGGCATCCCCGGATTTTCAGTGCAGGAGAGGTAAGAGTAGAATGTTTCTCCAGTTCAGAAATACCAGTCATCGGACGTCTCCCATTTGCGTTTGCGCCAGGCCTGAGTAGGTGGCCAGGGGATGTCAGGAAGAATGCCAGACTAGCCGGCCCATCTCTTTCAGATTTGCACGTTTCACAATTCTGCAGACCGGCGGAATGCTCCGGCAAGGGCGTTCAGGAGAAGATCCTGCGAGATTTTGCTACACTCGGCTTGAAGGTGTTTCTGGGGGAGGAGTTGCCTTGAAACAGCTGCTCGACATAACTGCGCCACCTCTCGGAGAGCTGCCGGTCTGGGGCAAGCGCATTGCGTTTGGAGATTTTTTTGTTGAGCTGGTGCCGGCCGGCAAAAGGCACTTCAACGTCCGCTTGCGTGACAGCTTCGCAAGTATCAGCTTCTCTGGCGATGAGGGGCAGAGCTCGCTCGCCGGCGGCCGGTTAAGGCATTATGACCGCCGGCCTTACGAGTATATTGTCGCGCCCCCATGCTTTCCCCTGCGCGGCACTTCGGAGTCTGCACCGGAAGTGCTCGCGCTCATATTCAGTTTCGAAGCCTTGAGAACAGATCTGGCGGCCGCTTTGCAAATCCCGGAGGACCTCCTTGAACCTCGCGTCGTCATTGGCGGCCCCAAGCCGTTCACAACCGAACTCGCAAACCGCATCCGCCGGCACATCCTGGCAGATGACATATCCGGCGACTATTTGCGCGCGCTCTGTTTCGCGCTGATTGTGGAAATGCTGACCTTGCCGCCGGAGCAGCAACGCACCCGCCGCACTGATCTGCTTGATCAAAACATCTTGGACAAAGTTATTGAATACATTGATGGAAATCTCGAAACGGATTTGACAGTGGAGAAGCTGGCTAGGCTTTCCGGGGTGATGGCGCACCGGTTTGCCCGCGCATTCAAACAGAAAACGGGTGAAACGCCGCACAATTACGTCTTGTCGAGAAGGATTGAGCAAGCGCGCAGGCTGCTTAGTAAAACAAATGAGCCGATAGCCAGCATTGCTTATGCCACCGGCTTTTCGTCGCAGAGCCACATGACGACCACTTTCCGCAGGCGCTTGGGTATCACGCCGGCACAATTTCGCGGCGCTTGAAGCTTAGCAGATGCAATTTGACCCAAACGTTGGCAGCATCGCGCAAGAGCACAGACCGGGCCGCAATACCAGTGTCAGCAAGAGCCGCGCGCCCACGGCGAAAGGCTGCCAGATCCCGGCAGTATTTTTTCATGGCCCATAACTTTCTGCACGCTGCCTGAATGGCCGGGTTTCCCCCTGCTATGCGGCGGTAGTTTTTGGGCGGCGCGGCGAGGCGGCACGCTGCGTGCTTGCGCAGCAAGATTTTGACAGTTCCGCTTTGGGCTCACAGCCAGGTTTCACCGTTTTCGGCGCAATAGTCGGTTCTTGCAGCGTCAAGGACGGCACGTCGAACCAAACGGCGGATAGTCAGAGGCTTGACCGTTACTGCCGACAACTGGTTCCGTGGTGCTTGCTGCATAGGCATTCCAGCGGCCGTACATGTGTCCGCTGCGTAGACCACCTACGCCTTGAGCCCATTGCGGTTGTTGATCGCCTGGCACCCCATCGAGTGTACAGCACGCCAGGAACGGAGCATGGCAGCCGTTCGTGGGGGCGCCAACAAAAGACCGCAGCCCCAAGGTCAGCAATGTGTGCTTTTGCGATTGCGGCAAAAACGAGATTTGCTGTTGGAAATACACGCCGAAGATATGGTTGCTTCAACGGACACTTTCGCTGAGAGCACCTGGTGACGAACAAGACCGCAACAATCCTGTGATTTGGGGTAAGAAATGGATCTGCCGCGGGGAGGGTGCTGGACGTCAGGCAACACCCCACCAGCGCTTCGTCTGCTCGCAGTGGTACTGGATTGCTTCTGCAGCTGCAGTGCCGTCACGGCGCTGCAAGGCATCAATGACCGCAAGATGCTCTTCCATTGCCGAGACGATGCGGAGCTGGAGAAACGGCCGTGCGTTCTGGATAATCGCGATGCGCATCCGGTTGGCATTGTAAGCTGCAGCCAGCTGGGAGTTTTCCAGCCCAGCAGCCAGATAGTCATGCAGCGACAAATCAACCTGGATCGCTTGCGGTGGCAGGTCACTGCCAGCATTGCCGCGGGCGGCGTCCAGCATTGCCTGATGCTGTTCCCGCAGTGGCGCAAGATCGTCGCAATTTCCGCCGGCCGCCCGGCGCCGGGCCCCCTCCTGATCCAGTACCATGCGGAAATCGAGGCATTCGCGGATCGTTACCGGATGCGCCTCCATCACTTGGATACCGCGTTTGGGCAGGGTAACTACCAGCCCCTGTGAACTGGCTTGCTTAACCGCTTCACGAACCGCGGACAAAGGGAGATCAAGTAGCGTCACCAGCTGCGACATCGACAGGAATTGCCCGGCCCGCAGCTGCCCGCTCCGCAAAGCAGCCCACAGGGCATCCTGGGCTTGATCCGCAAGAAGCTGGACATCCTGTGCTTTGTTCATGACCGCTCTCCCCCTTCATTACCCGCAGATGCCTTAAAGTCCTATCTGAAGTTTTTTATAGTCCACTTCGTAAGATACCTTCTAACATGTCAGTTGCAAGCTCAATTTCTTACGCGGCCAGGCGGTTGAACACCTGCCGCCCGCACACTGGGCTCAAGGGAGGAAAACATGACCGCAACTGATGAAATGCATGTCGTGCATGGGGGCACACTGAACCCCGAAGGCAATGCGCTGAACCCCGTTGGCAGCGACGAGAAAACCTGGGGCTGGTTCGCCATCTTCAATATCTGGGCAAACGATGTGCAGTCGCTGTTTGGCTATTCGCTGGTGGCGTCGCTGTTCATCTCCTATGGCGTTGGGGGCTGGACTGCCTTTGCAGCGCTGATCACAGCCGGGCTGTTCGTCATGTGGATGGTGAACCTGTCAGGTGCGGCAGGTGAGAAATACGGCATCCCCTATCCTGTCCTTGCACGGGCCAGCATGGGTACCGAGGGCGCCAAACTGCCAGCGGTGCTGCGGGCCACAGTGGCCGTGTTCTGGTACGGCGTGCAGGTCTATTTTGCCTCAACCGCGCTGGCGCTCCTGATCCGTTCGGTCACAGGCATAAGTGGCGGGACGGAAATTCTTGGCCTCACCGGTATCGATTGGCTGTCCTTCGTCATCGTCTGGGGCTTTCACATCGTGATCTTCTGGCGCGGTATGAGCTGGGTTGAGACTTTCCTGAATATCGCGGGTCCCTTCGTCTATCTGGTGATGATCGGCCTGGTCGTCGTGCTGTGGCAGCGTTCGGATGGGCAGCTGCTGGAAGCCACCGCCACAATTTTCGCCAACCCCGAGGGCACTTTCTGGACCGAAGTCACAGGCTTCATTGCCATCGTCGGCACCATGGTCGCCTACTTTGCCGCAGTGATGATCAACTTCAGTGACTTCTCGCGCTATGCCAAGGACAAGCCCGCCATGATCATGGGCAACCTGGCAGGGCTTCCGTTCAACATGATCCTGTTCTCGGCGCTGGCACTGCTGACCACCGGCGGTGCGGCCGTGGTGTTTGGTGAAGAGATCATCAACCCGACTGAGATCGTCGAGCGCACCGACAGCGTGCTGCTAGGCATCGTTGCTGCGATCACCTTCTTTGCCGCTACTGTCGGCATCAATCTGGTGGCGAACTTCATTCCCGCAGTGAACGGTATCGCCAATCTGGCGCCTGAGAAAATCAGCTTCCGAAAGGCTGGCCTCATCACATCCATCTTCGCCCTGGTGATCGGCGGTTTCTGGAACAGCTTCATCAGCCAGTTCGGCATCAGCGGCTTTGTCAACACATTGGGCGCAACGCTGGCGCCGGTCTTTGGCATCATGATCGTTGACTACTACCTGCTGCGCAAAGAGCAACTGAAAGAAGATGACCTCTACAACATGGACGGCGGCATCTATCACTACGACAATGGCTGGAACCGGGCTGCGGTGAAAGCTTTTGGGCTGGCAGCGGTCTTCTCGGTCGCAACGGTCTGGGTTCCGTGGTTCGCCTTCCTGTCGGGCTACAGCTGGGTGATCGGTGCGGTCCTGGGCGGCGTGATCTACAACGCGCTAGTCAAGGGTCAGACGAAATCCTGACAGCCTCCAGAAAAACCAACCGGTGGCGCCCAGCCGCCACCGGTGTCTTGTTTAAAAATTGATGGTGTTTCAAACCCTTAACGATCAACTTTCGATCTTGGACCGGAAGAACTGATTGGCCCCAAATTCCTCTACCAGGCGTTTCATTGTCTTCGTCGAATTGCGGATTTCCCCCCAATAGAAAGCTCAGCATCATTGCTCTAAGAGATCCGGGGCCATTACTGCTCTATGCTGTCGTCCCTGACCATCCCTGCTGCTCTCGCGGTGAAAGCCGGGAAGGTCCCGCATCCTGTAGATTGCCACCTACGGCCTCGCTGCATCCCGAACGAATGGCCGCTCGTCACGCCGCACGGCGTCTCTGAAAATGATGCGGCCGCGGCGATTTTATGCTGCGAGCGCACGCAGTGAGAAATGGCAATAGCTGCCTCGGGCTCGAAACCGTTGTTGGCTGCGCTATTGCTGAAGGTCGGCTCCCGGACAATGGCCAGGCGATTCAAAGCGCGCGCTCCGCAATTCCGCCAACACCCTCACTCCCGCTCCGTCCCATCCGCATTTCGCCCCATCGCGATGTATCGTGCCGCAAGACTCAAACGCAGGATCGTATTGTCCTTGTCATGGGCCTGGATTTGGCCCGCCATCAGCGCCATCCAGTATGTCCGCAGCACCGAGTTGATGCGGCGGCTGTAATTCGGACCCAGCTTGCGGAACCATTTCACCATGTCCGCGTCCAGCCGGATCGTCACCCTTGTCTTCGGCTTGTCGATCCGCTCCCAGCTGTCCATGCCGTCCCACTCGCGCGGCAGGCTCTTGTCCAGCCAGTCGCGGCGCAGGTCCTGCTGCAGCGCGTCCAGCTCCAGCTGCATTTCGTTGTCGTAATATCGCTTACTGGGCATCGCACCCTCCCTTGGCAGCAGCGGTTCCGGCGGGCGGCCCTCCCGCGCTGATCCCAGCCTGCCCCGATCAGGTTAATTCCGCCCCAGCGGTGCGTACGGTGCCCGCGCAACACGGCAGGGCGGGCGGTTTCGTCCGCCAACCGGTGCACAAGGGGTGCACGGGCGGTGCACGCATGCCGCCCCCGTCTTTCCCGTCTCTTTCCGCGTATCGCGGGCCAGGCCCCGGCCCCCGCCAGACGGCCCGGCGGAGCCTGCCAGCCCTACCCGCCCTGCCGCAGGATCCGGGCCTGCAGCTCGTTCTTGCGGAAGGGCTTGGACAGGAAGTCATTCATGCCGGCGGCCAGGCACGCCTCGACGTCGCTGGGCTGGGCGTTGGCGGTCAGGGCGACAATGGGGCACTCCGGCAGTCCGGCGCTGCGCTCGTGGGCGCGGATCCTGCGGGCGGCCTCCAGACCGCCCATGACCGGCATCGACAGGTCCATCAGGATCAGGTTGCAGCCCTCGGATTTATAAGCCTCCAGCGCAATCCGGCCGTTTTCGGCAAACCGCAGTTCGGCACCGGTGGATTTCAGCATTTTCCGCACCAGCAGCTGGTTGGTCCTGTTGTCCTCGGCCACGAGAATGCGTTTTCCCGCAAGCGCGCCCGGCGGCAGCTCCGGCACCGGCTGGCTTGGCTGCAGGTTCAGCGCCTGCCTGTGGTCCCGGAACACGGCAGCCGCATCATCGGTGGGCCGCGGAAGATGGTGATCCGGCTGTTTCAGGTCAAGGGCTACCGTGAAGACCGATCCCTGCCCGGGCACGGAACTGGCGGTGATCGTGCCCCCCATCCGCTCCACCAGCGCCTGGGTGATCGCCAGCCCCAGACCGGTCCCCTCGATCACCCGGGCGGACCGGCGGTCGACCTGTTCGAAGGCGGAGAAGATCCATTTGAGCTGCGACGGCTCAATCCCGATGCCGGTATCGGAGACCTGGATGCGCAGGGGCAGCGCTGCCGCCCCGGGATCATAGCTGACGCTGACGGCCACGTGGCCGTCTTCGGTGAACTTGATGGCATTGCCGAGCAGGTTCATCAGAATCTGGCGGATCTTGCTGGCATCGCCGGTGAACTCGTGCGGCGCGTCCGCAGGGTAATCGGTGCGCAGGTCGATCCCCTTGTAGGCGGCTCTCGCCCACAGCAGGGTTCCCACATCCTGCACCAGGTCCTGCAGCGAAAACGGCGCGTCGTGCAGCGAGATCTTGTCGGCCTGGATTTTGGAGAAGTCGAGCACATCGTTGATGACGCCAAGCAGCGCAGTCGCAGAGTTGAGGATGGTGTCTGCAAACAGCCGCTGCTGCTCGTCCAGATCCGTCTCCTGCAGCAATTCGCACATGCCGATGATGCCATTCATCGGCGTCCTGATTTCATGGCTCATGTTGGCCAGAAACCGTTCCTTGGCCTGGCTCGCCTCCTCCGCCTTGTCCAGGGCCATCCTGGTCAGTTCCAGCGCCTCGTCCCGCTCCCGTTCGGAGGTTATGTCGCTGGAGGAACCCACCAGATAGACCAGGCGGCCGTCTGCGTTGAACACCGGCCTGAGCGTCGTGCTGAGGTATTTTTCCTTGTGCTGCGTGGGAAGGACGATGTCGTAGGTTGCTTCCTTGCCGCTGCTGATGACCGCCAGATGCTGGTTCAAGGCACGGCGGCCAGTTGCCCCGCCATAGAGTTCAAGCGCTGTCTTGCCGGCATAGTCCTTGTGCTCAAGCTTGGTAAACTCACGCGACTTGGTGTTCATGGCGATGTAGCGCGGCAGCCCGTCGTCCCCCACTTCCAGAACGATCACCGCAAGCTCTACGGCGTCGAGAACTTCAAAATGATATGAAAATTCATCTTGTTGCACGTATCGTTCCTGAAACGGGGAGGCCTTTGAAATCCTGTAACACACGGTCCTGGCGCCCGTGTTACAGGAAAAGCGTTAGCAATTTATAGGCCAAACTGAATTTGGCCCGCTTGCGCCCCGGTCTTGCAGCGGGGCACAGGGACGCCGTTTTCCTTGCCTCTTTCGCGGTTTGTGGCTACAGCCAGCCGCATGTTGGACACCGCTGCAAACCGCCCCGAACTGCCGCCCGAAATCGCGCGGCGCCGGACCTTTGCGATCATCTCGCATCCGGACGCCGGCAAGACCACGCTGACTGAAAAGTTCCTGCTCTATGGCGGTGCGATTCAGATGGCCGGCCAGGTGCGCGCCAAGGGTGAGGCGCGGCGCACACGCTCGGACTTCATGCAGATGGAGAAGGACCGCGGGATTTCAGTCTCGGCGTCTGCAATGTCGTTTGATTTCAGCGGCTTCCGTTTCAACCTGGTGGACACGCCCGGCCACTCGGACTTTTCCGAGGACACCTACCGCACGCTGACGGCGGTGGATGCGGCGGTGATGGTGATCGACGGCGCAAAGGGTGTGGAAAGCCAGACCCAGAAGCTGTTCGAGGTCTGCCGCCTGCGCGACCTGCCGATCCTGACCTTCTGTAACAAGATGGACCGCGAAAGCCGCGACACCTTTGAGATCATCGACGAAATCCAGGAGATGCTGGCGATCGACGTAACCCCGGCCAGCTGGCCCATTGGTGTGGGCCGCGATTTCATCGGCTGCTATGACATGCTGCGCGACCGGCTGGAACTGATGGACCGCGCCGACCGCAACAAGGTGGCGGAAAGCATCGCGATTGAGGGCCTGGACGACCCCAAGCTGGCCGAACACGTGCCTGCGCATCTGCTGGACAAACTCTTGGAAGAGGTCGAGATGGCGCGCGAGCTGCTGCCCAGCTTAGACCCGCAGTCGGTGCTTGAGGGCCACATGACCCCGATCTGGTTCGGCTCCGCCATCAACTCCTTCGGCGTCAAGGAACTGATGGACGGCATCGGCAAATACGGCCCCGAGCCGCAGCCGCAGTCCGCCGAGCCGCGCCAGGTCAGCCCGGAGGAAAAGAAAGTCGCCGGTTTCGTGTTCAAGGTTCAGGCCAACATGGACCCCAAGCACCGCGACCGGGTGGCATTCGTGCGGATGGCCTCGGGCCATTTCAAGCGCGGCATGAAACTGACCCATGTGCGCACCAAGAAACCGATGGCGGTGTCGAACCCGGTGCTATTCCTGGCCTCCGACCGGGAACTGGCGGAGGAAGCCTGGGCCGGCGACATCATCGGCATCCCCAACCACGGCCAGCTGCGCATCGGCGACACGCTGACCGAGGGCGAGGCGATCCGCGTGACCGGCATCCCGTCGTTTGCGCCGGAACTGCTGCAGGGCGTGCGCGCTGGCGACCCGATGAAAGCCAAGCACCTGGAAAAGGCGCTGATGCAGTTCGCCGAGGAAGGCGCTGCCAAGGTGTTCAAACCATCGATCGGCTCCGGCTTCATCGTCGGTGTGGTCGGCCAGCTGCAGTTCGAGGTTCTGGCCAGCCGGATCGAGATGGAATACGGCCTGCCGGTTCGGTTTGAGGCAAGCCAGTTCACCTCCGCCCGCTGGGTCAGCGGCGACAAGGCGGCGGTGGACAAGTTCATCAACGCCAACAAGCAGCACATTGCCCATGACCACGACGGCGACATCGTCTATCTGACCCGCCTGCAATGGGACATCGACCGGGTGGTGCGGGATTACCCCGAGCTGAATTTGACAGCGACCAAGGAAATGATGGTCTGAATGAAACGCCCGGATCGCCCGGGCGTTTTTCTTTGCGGGGCTTGCGCTTTTCTTTGCCTAGGGAAATGGTTGGGGCGAACAGCAGGGCAAGAGGCAGGCAATGGCGGACCGGGATGTCAAATGGGGCATCGTCAGCACCATCAAGGCTGACGCCAGGACGGTTCTGGAGTTTGCCGCCTACCACCTCGACCTGGGCGCCCACCGGCTGCACATCTATCTGGATGAACCCAACCCCGAAGCCTATGGGCATCTGAAGCAGCACCCCAAGGTGCGGGTCACGGTCTGCGACAGCGCCTATTGGAAACGGCATAACAGGAACCGCCCCGCCAAGCACCAGTTCCGCCAGACGCTGAACGCCACCCACGCCTATGAGCGGATTCAGACGGATTGGATCGCCCATATCGACGCGGATGAGTTTCTGTGGCCGGAAACGGATCTGGGGCAGATGCTGGCCGCCCTGCCCGGCGGTATCCAGAGCGCCCGGGTGCGCCCGGTCGAAGCGCTGGCGGGCCGGGACGGGGAATTCAAGGCGATGGTGCCAAAAGGGCCGGACCGCGAAACCGAGGTGCGCGCGCTCTACCCGGCTTTTGGCAGTTTCCTCAAAGGCGGCTTTCTGAGCCATACCACCGGAAAGGTCTTTGCCAGGACCGGCCTGACAAACGCCGAGCTGCGCATCCACAATCTGTTTTTGGACGGCGAGAAGGCCGCCGCTACCTGCGAGCTGGATCAGGCGGACCTGTGCCATTGCCACGCCGCCAGCTGGGAGCACTGGCAGTCCGTCTACCGGTTCCGGCTGCAGCGCGGCTCCTACCGGCCCGGGCTGAGTGCCGGCTTTTCCAGGCTGCTGGGCGGGCTCAGCGCGCATGAGCTGCTGTCGCTGATCGAAGAGGAGCACGGGGCCGAGGGACTGCGCGGTTTCTTCGACGAGGTCAGCGCGCGGGACCCGGATGTCTACCGCAAGCTGCAGGACCGCGGGCTGCTGAGGATTCGCCGCCTCGGCTTGGAAGAGAAACGGCAAAAACACTTCCCCGGTTTTGGCTGATTTGTTTCCATTTTGCCCACCCCGGGAACGAAAACCTTGTAAAATCCGCCATTAATTGACCTGCGCACGGGATTTTGCTATGCCCCGCCACGAGCCGGCAGCTGCCACACCGCATGACCTTTTGCGGAGCCGGCTGCAACACACACGCGCGGGCCAGGTCAGTGTCCGCAATCACGGATGCATATGACAAAATTCACCGATCTGAACCTTAATCCCAAGGTCCTCAAGGCTATTGAGGAAGCCGGGTACGAAAACCCCACTCCGATTCAGGCAGGGGCCATCCCGCCGGCGCTGGAGGGTCGTGATGTACTGGGAATCGCCCAGACCGGCACCGGCAAAACCGCGTCGTTCACGCTGCCGATGATCACGCTTCTGGCCCGCGGCCGCGCCCGCGCCCGGATGCCGCGCAGCCTGGTCTTGTGCCCCACCCGCGAGCTGGCCGCCCAGGTGGCGGAAAACTTCGACACTTACGCCAAGCATGTGAAGCTCACCAAGGCGCTGCTGATCGGCGGTGTCTCCTTCAAGGAGCAGGACGCGCTGATCGACAAGGGCGTCGACGTGCTGATCGCCACCCCGGGCCGCCTGCTGGACCATTTCGAGCGCGGCAAGCTCTTGCTGACCGGCGTGCAGATCATGGTGGTGGACGAAGCCGACCGGATGCTCGACATGGGCTTCATCCCGGATATCGAGCGCATCTTCTCGCTGACGCCGTTCACCCGCCAGACCCTGTTCTTCTCGGCCACCATGGCACCGGAGATCGAACGGATCACCAACACGTTCCTGTCCGGCCCTGCCCGTATCGAAGTGGCCCGTCAGGCCACCGCGTCGGAGACCATCGAACAGGCCGTGGTGCAGTTCAAGGCATCGCGCCGCGACCGCGAGGGCAGCGAAAAGCGCAAGGTGCTGCGGGCGCTGATCGACGCCGAGGGCGACAAGCTGACCAACGGCATCATCTTCTGCAACCGCAAGACGGATGTGGATATCTGCGCGAAATCGCTCAAGAAATACGGCTATGACGCGGCCGCGATCCACGGCGATCTGGATCAGAGCCAGCGCACCAGAACCCTGGACGCCTTCCGTGAAGGGTCATTGCGCATCCTGGTGGCCTCGGATGTGGCGGCCCGCGGCCTGGACGTGCCGAGCGTCAGCCATGTGTTCAATTTCGACGTGCCCGGCCATGCCGAGGACTATGTCCACCGCATCGGCCGCACCGGCCGCGCCGGCCGCGAGGGCAAGGCGATCACCATCTGCATTCCGCGCGACGACAAGGCGCTGGATGCGGTGGAAAAGCTGTTCCAGAAGGAAATCCCGCGCCTGGAGAACCCGGTCAAGCCGGAACCCAAGCGGGAAAAGCCCGCCCGGTCCGCCAAGCCGGAGGCTGAGGCCCGCGAGAGCCGCGAGCCCCGCACGGAAGACACCCGCGGCGGCCGCAAGGACGAGAAGCCCGCACAAAAGACCGACCGGTCCACCTCGGGCCGCGGCAAGCACGGCAAGCGCGACGACAAGGTTGTGGTCGGCATGGGCGACCACCTGCCGAGCTTCATCGCCCTCAGCTTTGCAGAGCGCCGCGCCAGCTGATCCGGCCCATCCGATGGAAATTGAGGCCGCCCCCCGGGGCGGCCTTTTTCGTGGCACCCGGCGCCGCGCACCATGCACACGCAGCATAGCCACCTTTGCATTTGCAGCATAACGGGTCTTCGATCTTGGCCGGTGTCAGCCCGCCGCAACAGGCGTATAGGGTTCGCAACACTGAGAAACGCGCCATTGATGATGGGCCAAGCCATGAATACCAACGACACCAAAACCCTGACCATCTCCCAGTACCAGGCCATCGAAGCCCGCGCCCACGAACTGCGCGCCCAGGCCTTTGCCGCCATGATGCGCAGCCTGTTCCGCGCCGTTTTCAGCGCCCCGCGCAAAGTGGTCTCCTGCCCCAGCTGCGCCCGCCCGCTGCACGGCTGAGACGTCCGCCGCTCCCACTGGAGCTGCATCTGAATTGAAAACGCCGCGTGCCTCAGGGGCCGCGGCGTTTCTCATTTTCAAGCGGTGGCAGTTTGGGCCCGCTGCATCTTTGGTGCAGCCTGGGCCGGGCGGGAGAACCGCCCTGCCCTTCCGGCAGGATCAGCGCATGCGGCTGACCACCACCGTCACTTCGGGCTTCTTGCCGATTTCGGCCTGTGCAGTCTGGCGGGCGATGCGGCGCAGCTCCTGCTCCAGCTTGTCGTCGTCGCGCAGGGTTTTCGCACCGGCGCGCATCAGGAACTGGTTCAGGTCCTCTTCCATCACCTCCACCAGCGCGGCCTTGGAGGTGCCGGTTTCCGGCAGCCCCTTGAGATCGCACCAGGGCTCGCCCAGCGGCTCGTCTTCCTCGTCCAGGATCACCGTCACCAGCACATGGCCGTTCAGCGCCATGCGGATGCGGTCGCGCACGATGCCATCCAGTGCGCCGTATTTCACCGAACCGTCCAGATAGGTGCGGCCGGTCTCGATCCACTCGGTCACAGAGGGGGCATCGCCGGTCAGGTCCATCATCATGCCGTTCACGACCACGGCGCTGGCGATGCCCTTTTCCTCGCCCAGGCGGGCGTGCTGGCGCAGGTGGCGGTGCTCGCCATGCATCGGGATCAGCATCTTGGGCTTCAGCAGCTTGTGAACCGCTTCCAGGTCCGGGCGGTTGGCGTGGCCGGAGACGTGGTACAGGCCGGAGCTGTCATCAACCACATCCACGCCCATTTCGGAGAACTGGTTGATGATGCGGATGACGCCCTTTTCGTTGCCCGGAATGGTCTTGGAGGAGAACAGGAACAGGTCGCCCTCTTTCAGCTCCAGCCCGCGGTACTTGCCGCGCGCCAGCTGGGCGGTGGCAGCGCGGCGCTCGCCCTGGCTGCCGGTGGTGATCAGCATCAGGTTGTCGCGCGGCACATTGGCGGCGTCCTCGGGGCTGATCGTTTTCGGGAAATCCGTCAGAACGCCGGTTTCCACCGCGGCTTCGATCATCCGGCGCATGGCTCGGCCCAGCAGGACAACGGAGCGGCCCGCCTTCACCCCGGCCACGGCCAGGGTTTTCACCCGCGCCACGTTGGAGGCGAATGTGGTGGCCGCAACCAGGCCCTTGGCCTCGGAAAACAGCTTGGTGATCTCCTCCGGCAGTTCCGATTCCGAGCGGCCCGGGTGCTGCGAGAACACATTGGTGGAATCGCAGACCAGCGCCTGGATGCCGTCCTTGGCAATCTCCGCCCACATCTCCGGGTCAAAGGGTTCACCGACCAGGGGGTTTGCGTCCAGTTTGAAGTCGCCGGTGTGCACCACCCGCCCCGCCGGGCTGTCGATCACCAGCCCGCCGCTTTCCGGGATCGAGTGGCTCATCGGCGCAACGCCGATGGTGAAGGGACCGAGCTTTGTCACTTCGGGCCAGGCCTGCACAGTGTGCACGTTGGCCGGGTCGTGGCCGGCCTCTTCCATCTTGCGGCGCGCCAGGTTGGCGGTGAAGGCGCGGGCGTAGACCGGCACGTTCAGATGCGCGTAGAGATGGGCAATGGCGCCGATGTGGTCCTCATGCCCGTGGGTGATGAAGATGCCTTCCAGCCGGTCGGCGCGCTCCTTCAGCCAGGTGATGTCGGGCATGATCAGGTCCACGCCCGGCGTGGTGTCCATATCCGGGAAAGTCACGCCCAGATCCACCAGGACCAGCCGTTCCTTGCCCTGCGGGCCATAGCCGTAGACATAGGCGTTCATGCCAATTTCACCCGCCCCGCCGAGGGGCAGGTAGATCAATCTATCACTGCTCATGCGTCAGTACCGTTTTCCTTGTTGTATTTATGGATGATCTGCAGCCCATGCATGGTGAGATCATCCTCATATGCGTCAAACAGATCGGCAGATTGCTGGAACAATGGCGCCAGCCCGCCGGTTGAGATTACTTTCATCGGCACCGCGCGTTCCGCCTTGATGCGCTCGCAGATCTCGCGCACGAGGCCGACATAGCCCCAGAACACACCGGATTGCATGCAGGCGACGGTGTTGGTTCCGATCACGTTCTGCGGCTTGGAAATGTCCACATGGGGCAGCGCTGCGGCGGCCTGGTGCAGCGCCTCCAGGCTGAGATTCACGCCGGGTGCGATCACCCCGCCGACATAGGCGCCGTCCTCGGCCACCACGTCGAATGTTGTGGCGGTGCCAAAGTCCACCACAATCAGGTTGCCGCCGTAGGTGTCGAAGCCTGACACCGTGTTGACCAGCCGGTCGGGGCCGACCGCGGTGCCTTCGTCCACCCGCACCGCGACGGGCAGCAGGCATTCGGGTTTGCCAACAACCAAAGGCCGGGTGTTGAAATAGCGGTCCGCCAGCACACGCAGGTTGAACACCACCCGCGGCACGGTGGAGGAGATGATCATGTCGGTGATATCCGCCTCGATCCCCTGCAGCCGCATCAGCGTGTTGAGCCAGACGTAATACTGGTCGGCGGTGCGCTGCCATTCGGTGGCCGTGCGCCACATGCCGATGAACTTCTCGCCGTCATAGATCGAGAAGACGGTATTGGTATTGCCGCAATCAACTGCCAGAAGCATTGCTGCTCCTTCCTAGAAATAGATGTCCGCCGCGGGAATGCTGACGCGGCCCTTGGCGGTGTTTAGGACAAGGTTGCCGCTGGCGTCCACCGTTTCAAAGGTGCCTTCGGTCTCTGACGACGCGGTCTTGGCAGTGATTACCTCGCCCAGCTTGGCCGCACGCGCGAGCCATTCGGTGCGGATCGGCTCGAACCCGTAGGTCGCGAACTGCTGCTCGTAGCGGGCAAAGGCCTCGGCCACGGCTTCCAGGAATTCCTCCGGCGTGACCTGCACGCCGGTCTCAGACAACAGCGACACAGGCCAGACTGCGCCGGGCTCCAGCCATTCCTTCATCGGGGTTTCCACCAGATTGACGCCGATGCCGACAAACAGGTGGTTGACCCCCTGCCCGTTGCCGGCGCTTTCCAGCAGGATGCCGGCCAGCTTGCCGCCCTTCAGCAGCACATCGTTGGGCCACTTCAGGGACAGCCCTTCGCTGCGGCCAGTGACCGCGACGCAGGCGTCATAGACCGCCAAGGCGGCAACAAAGCTGCGCAGCGCGGCCTGGTCCGGCGCGCCTTCGGGGCGCATCACCAGGGTGGCGGCGAAGTTGCCCTTGGGGTCCTTCCAGTCGCGGCCGCGGCGGCCGCGCCCCTGGGTCTGGCGCAGGGCCAGGATCCATTCCGGACCTGCCAGTTCCCCGGCGATGCGGGCTGCCTCATTCAGGGTGCTGTCCACCTCGGCGAGCACCCGTTTTCCGTATCCTGCTGGCCAGCTCATCTGCAATCCTTAGAAAGTGCGAAAAGGCCCGGTCGCGTGACCGGGCCTTTCCAGCCTGCCTGAAAAGCAGATCAATTTACAAGGGTTGCTGCGGCGGCAGCGGCGGCGCCGTCGATGCCGAACTGGTAAACCACCCCCACCAGCATCAGCGCGGCAGAGGCCATCAGCGCCACGCCCAGAACCGGCGATCCCTTGGCTTCCACGTCGTCCTCGCCGGTGCCGAAGTACATGTAGAAGACGATACGGATGTAGTAGAACGCACCGATGACGGAGGCCACGGCGGAGGCGATGACCAGACCCATCAGGTCTGCAGCCACACCGGCCTGCCACACGCCCAGCTTGGCAAAGAAGCCCAGCATCGGCGGCACGCCTGCCAGCGAGAACATCAGGATCAGCACCGCCAGCGCCTTGCCAGGCTCGCGCGCAGCGAACTGGTTCAGGGCCAGGATGTCGGTCACCGGCTTGCCGTCTTTCTCCAGCATCAGGATGAAGGAGAAGGTGCCGATGTTCATGGTGACGTAGATCGCCAGGTAGACCAGCATCGCGGTGATGCCCTGCTCGGTGCCAGCGGCCAGGCCGATCATCGCATAGCCCATGTGGGCGATCGAGGAGAACGCCATCAGCCGCTTGATGTCGCGCTGGCCGATCGCCGCGATGGCACCCAGGAACATCGACAGCACCGACAGCACCACGATGATCTGCTGCCAGTCGGAGACCGCGCCGCCGAAGGCGTCAAACAGGACGCGTGCAAACAGGCCCATGGCCGCAACTTTCGGCGCTGTGGCAAAGAAGGCGGTGACCGGGGTCGGCGAGCCTTCGTAGACGTCCGGGGTCCACATGTGGAACGGAACCGCCGAGACCTTGAACGCCATGCCGGAGATCATGAAGACCAGGCCGAACAGCATGCCGATGGACATATGGCCCTGCTCCGCCACCTGGATGATGCCCGCGAACTGAGTGGTGCCGGCAAAGCCGTAGACCAGCGAGGCGCCGTAAAGCAGCAGGCCGGAGGACAGCGCGCCCAGCACGAAGTACTTGAGGCCCGCCTCGGTCGACTTGACGCTGTCCCGGCGCATGGCGGCCACGACGTAGAGCGACAAAGACTGCAGTTCCAGCCCCATGTAGAGGGACATCAGGTCGCCGGCGGAGACCATCATCATCATGCCGACAGCGGCCAGCGCCACCAGGATCGGGAACTCGAACCGCAGGATTCCGCGGCGCGCCATGTAGTCCTGGCCGATCAGCAGCACGGCGGACGCGCCCAGCAGCAGCGCCACCTTGGCAAAGCGCGAGAAGCCGTCGTCGATGAACATGCCGCCAAAGGCGGTCCTGGTGCCGTCCGGGCTGGAGGCGATCCAGAATGCCAGCAGCGCCAGCAGCGCCGCCGTCGCCCAGACCATCGGCACCGCCAGCTTGTCCTTGCCGGTGTAGACGGCGCCGATCAGCGCCGCCATGGCGTAAAGCGCCAGAACGATCTCTGGCAGGATTACAGTAAGATCAGCTTGGATCATCTGCCTGATGCTCCCTTAATGCGAAGCAATCTGGGTGGCTGCCGAGGTATCGGCCGCCGCCAGAGACTGGTTGAAGTTTGCGATCAGCGCCTCGGTCGAGGGGCCGATGATGTCGGTGACCAGCGCCGGGTAGACGCCCAGCAGCAGGGTCATCACGACCAGCGGCGCAAAGACAAAGCGCTCGCGCGCGGACATGTCCTTGATGCCCATCAGGCTGCCCTTGATCAGGTCGCCGAACACCACGCGGCGGTAGAGCCACAATGCGTAACCGGCCGAGAAGATCACGCCGGTTGCCGCCACTGCGGTCACCCAGGTGTTCTTCTGGAAGGTGCCCATCAGGGTCAGGAATTCACCGATGAAGCCCGAGGTGCCCGGCAGGCCGACGTTGCCCATGGTGAAGAACATGAAGACCAGCGCATAAGCCGGCATCCGGATCACCAGGCCGCCGTAGGCGTCGATGTCGCGGGTGTGCATGCGGTCATAGATGACGCCGACGCAAAGGAAGAGCGCGGCGGAGATGAAGCCGTGCGACAGCATCTGGAAGATGGCGCCGTCGATGCCCTGCTGGTTGGCGGCAAAGATGCCCATGGTGACAAAGCCCATGTGCGCAACCGAGGAATAGGCGATCAGCTTTTTCATGTCTTCCTGCACCATCGCCACCAGCGAGGTGTAGACCACCGCAATCGCGGACATCCACAGCACCACATCGGTCATCACGTCCGCGCCCACCGGGAACATCGGCAGGGAGAAGCGCAGGAAGCCGTAGCCGCCCATCTTCAGGAGGATCGCCGCCAGCACCACGGAGCCCGCGGTCGGCGCCTGCACGTGCGCGTCCGGCAGCCAGGTGTGCACCGGCCACATCGGCATCTTTACCGCGAAAGAGGCAAAGAAGGCGAGGAACATCAGCGTCTGGGCGCCGCCCAGCACATGGATGCCCAAGACGTCGAACGACGCCGCCGAGAAGCTGTGGGTCAGCAGGGTCTCGATATCGGTGGTGCCGGCATCCACATACATGAAGACCATCGCCACCAGCATCAGCACCGAGCCGAAGAAGGTGTAGAGGAAGAACTTGAAGGAGGCGTAGATCCGCTCCTTGCCGCCCCAGATACCGATGATCAGGAACATCGGAATGAGGCCCGCCTCGAAGAACAGGTAGAACAGCACCAGGTCCAGCGCCATGAAGACACCCAGCATCAGGGTCTCCAGGAGCAGGAAGGCGATCATGTATTCCTTCACGCGGGCCGTGACCGACCAGCTGGCCAGGATGGTCAGCGGCATGATGAAGGTGGTCAGCATCACGAACAGTACCGAGATGCCGTCGACGCCCATCTTGTACTTGAGCCCGAAGATCCACTCCCGGTCCTCGACAAACTGGAAGCCGGTGTTGGCAGGATCGAACTCGAAATAGATGCCCAGGCTCACCAGGAAGGTGATCGTGGTGGCAAAGAGCGCAACAAACTTGGCGTTGCGCTGCGCCGCCCTATCCTCGCCGCGCAGGAACAGGGCCAGAATGGCCGCCGCGAGCGCCGGGATGAAGGTGACAATAGAAAGGAGATTGTCCATCAGTGCGTTCCTCCGCCGATCGACATCCAGGTGACCAGGGCTGCAATGCCCAGCACCATCCAGAAGGCATAAGTGAAGATGTAACCGGACTGCGCCCGGCCCGCGAGGCGGGTGAAGAAGGGAACAACGCCCATGGCCAGGCCGTTCAGGAAGCCGTCGATGGTGCTGCCATCGCCGCGTTTCCAGAAGAAGCGGCCGATGGCCACGGCCGGTTTGACAAAGATCACGTCATAGATTTCGTCAAAATACCATTTGTTGAGCAGGAACAGGTACAGCGGGCGCTGCTGCTGCGCCAGGCGCGCGGGCAGCGACGGGTTCCAGATGTAGAACCACAGCGCCAGGACCAGGCCGCCCAGCATTGCGACGAACGGGGACAGCTTCACCCATTTCGGCGCCGCATGGGCATCCTCCAGGATGTGGTTGTCCTTGCCGATGTACAGCGCGCCCTCGCCCGGCTTGCCGGCAAACACATAGTGGTGCTCACCGCCATGTGCCGCGTCTTCGCCGTGGGCGGCTTCTTCACCGTGCGCAGCGTCGTCGCCATGCGCAGCCTCTTCACCGTGGCCGGCCTCTTCGCCATGTGCCGCAGCGGATGCTTCCGCCACCGGGATGCCGTAGAACTTGCCGACCTGATCAGCGTGACCGAAGAAGCTGCTGTACCAGATCATGCCCGCGGTGACCGAACCCACCGCCAGCACGCCAAGCGGCACCAGCATGGTCCAGGGGCTTTCATGGGCATGGTCATGGGTGTGCTTGTCGCCGCGCGCCTCGCCGTAGAAGGTCATGAAGATCAGGCGCCAAGAGTAGAAGGAGGTCATGAAGGCGGCGATCACCAGCGCCCAGAAGCCGAACATCGAGCCGCCCGCATAGGCGCTTTCGATGATGGCGTCCTTGGACACGAAGCCGGCAAAGCCAACCCAGCCGCTGAGCGGGATGCCAACACCGGTAATGGCCAGCGTGCCGATCATCATCGCCCAGAAGGTATAGGGGATCTTCTTGCGCAGCGCGCCGTAGTTCCGCATGTCCTGCTCGTGATGCATGGCGTGGATCACCGAACCGGCGCCGAGGAACAGCATCGCCTTGAAGAAGGCGTGGGTGAACAGGTGGAACATCGCCGCCGAGTACATGCCGACGCCAGCCGCCACGAACATGTAGCCCAGCTGCGAGCAGGTCGAATAGGCGATCACGCGCTTGATGTCGTTCTGCACCAGGCCCACGGTGGCCGCGAAGAAGGCAGTGGCAGCCCCCAGCACGGTGATGAAGGCCGCGGCCTCAGGCGCGAACTCGATCAGCGGCGACATGCGGCAGACCAGGAACACGCCCGCGGTCACCATGGTCGCGGCGTGGATCAGCGCCGACACCGGGGTCGGGCCTTCCATCGCGTCCGGCAGCCAGGTGTGCAGGATCAGCTGTGCCGATTTGCCCATCGCGCCGACAAACAACAGGAAGGCCAGCAGGTTCGCCGCATTCCATTCGCTCCACAGGAAGGACACCTGGGTTTCCGCCAGCGTGGGTGCCGCTGCAAAGATGTCAGACAGGTTGATGCTGTCGGTCAGGAAGAACAGGCCAAAGATCCCCAGCGCAAAGCCGAAGTCGCCGACCCGGTTGACGATGAAGGCCTTCATCGCCGCTGCATTGGCGCTAGGCTTGCGGTAGTAGAAGCCGATCAGCAGATAGGAGGCCACGCCGACGCCTTCCCAGCCGAAGAACATCTGCACCAGGTTGTCGGAGGTCACCAGCATCAGCATCGCGAAGGTGAAGAACGACAGATAGGCAAAGAAGCGCGGCTTGTAGCTCTCGCCCTCTTTCCACTGCGGGTCATGGTCCATGTAGCCGAAGGAATAGAGGTGCACGAGCGACGAAACCGTGGTGATCACGATCAGCATGATCGCGGTCAGCCGGTCCAGGCGGATCGCCCAGGAGGTCGACAGCGAGCCGCTTTCGATCCAGCGGAAAATCTCGATGTTCTGGGTCACCCCGTCAAACGACAGGAAGGTGATCCAGCTGAGCAGCGCCGCAAGGAACAAAAGCGCCGTGGCGGTCACGGTGGCGGCTTTCTCGCCGATCATCTTGTGGCCGAAGCCGCAGATAATTGCGCCAACCAGCGGGGCAAAGAGAAGGATGGTTTCCATGTTTCTTTAGCCCTTCATCACGTTGACGTCTTCCACGGCGATGGTGCCGCGGTTGCGGAAGAAGCAGACCAGGATCGCAAGGCCGATGGCGGCCTCTGCGGCGGCCACGGTCAGCACGAACAGGGTAAAGACCTGCCCCACCAGATCGCCCAGGAAGCTGGAGAAGGCGACCAGGTTGATGTTCACCGCCAAGAGCATCAGTTCGATGCTCATCAGCAGGATGATCACGTTCTTGCGGTTCAGGAAGAGCCCGAAGATGCCGATGACGAACAGCGTCGCCGCGACGGTCAGATAATGTTCAAGTCCGATCATTGGATCACAGCCCCTGCCCCGGTTTCACGTCCCTAAGCTCCATCGCGGCGGCCGGGTCGCGCATCATCTGCGCAACCACGTCCTGGCGCTTGACGTCGGTGCGGTGGCGCAGGGTCAGCACAATCGCGCCGATCATCGCCACCAGCAGGATCAGGCCCGCCAGCTGGAACAGAAGGAAATATTGGTCATAGATGATGAGGCCGAGCGCCTCGGTGTTGTGGCGGTCCGCAGGCACCGGATTGGCCAGCAGCTCCGGCGCCTTGTGGGCGGTTTCCCAGACGCCGAAGGCCATCACGAACTGCATCAGGATCACAAGGCCGATCAGCAGCGCCAGCGGCATGTATTTCGCCATCTCCGCCTTCAGCTCGGCAAAGTCGACGTCGATCATCATCACCACAAACAGGAACAGCACCGCGACCGCGCCCACGTAGACGATGACCAGCAGCATGGCGACGAACTCCGCCCCCAACAGCACAAACAGCCCGGCCGAGGAAAGGAAGGCCAGGATCAGCCACAGTACCGAATGCACCGGCTGGCGGCTGATCACGGTGAACAGCCCGCCGGTGATGGCGCTGATGGCGAAGAGGTAGAAGGCAAAAACGCTCATGTCTCATCGTCCCTTTTGTCGTCCATGACCGATTGCGCCAGATCCAGCGCCCGGTTCATGGCCGGAATGCCGGCAAACACCGACATCTGTCCGATCGTTTCCACGATCTCTTGTTTCTTGGCGCCGGCCGCGAGGGCGTGGCGAACGGTCTGGCGCACGGCACTGTCGGCCTGCGCGCCCTGCATTGTCAGCCCGGCCAGTGTCAGCAGCAGCCGGGTCTTGGCATCCAGCCCGTCTTTGTTGACGGTGTTGCCGAACATCATTTCCATGACCTCTTTGGGCATGGTCGGCCACAGCGCCTCGAACTCCTTGAAAGCCTCGGAGGGCGAGAAGTTCTCCAGCGCCGGGTTGAACGCCTTGGCCATCTGCTGGGCCTGGGCCATCATGGCCTCGAAAGGGTTCTTGGGATCAGTCATCGGTACGGCGCGTCGATTTCCAGGTTGCGGGCGATCTCGGCTTCCCAGCGCTCCCCGTTCGAAAGCAGCTTCTCCTTGTCGTAGAACAGCTCCTCGCGGGTTTCGGTGGCGAATTCGAAGTTCGGGCCTTCGACAATCGCATCCACCGGGCAGGCTTCCTGGCAGAAACCGCAGTAGATGCATTTGGTCATGTCGATGTCATAGCGCGTGGTGCGGCGGCTGCCGTCCTCGCGCGGTTCCGCGTCGATGGTGATCGCCTGCGCCGGGCAGACCGCCTCGCAGAGTTTACAGGCGATGCAGCGTTCCTCGCCGTTCGGGTAGCGGCGCAGCGCGTGCTCGCCGCGGAAACGGGGCGACAGCGGGCCCTTCTCGTGCGGGTAGTTCAGGGTGGCCTTGGGGGCGAAGAAATACTTCAGCCCCAGTTTTAAGCCGACCCAGAAATCCTGCAGCAGGAAGTATTTGGCGGCGCGGGTGTAGTCGATGTTCGCCATCAGTTAGCCTCCCACGGTCCAGCGGGCGAAGATGCCCCAGAACCAGTCAAATTTTGCAGCAAAGGACACGAAGACCACCCAGGCCAGCGAGAACGGCAGGAACACTTTCCAGCCCAGGCGCATCAGCTGGTCGTAGCGGTAGCGCGGCGTGATCGCCTTCACCATTGCGAAGAGGAAGAAGAAGAACGCCATCTTGCCGACCATCCACAGGACGCCATCGGGCAGGCCCGGGATCGGGGACAGCCAGCCGCCGAAGAACAACAGCGAGGTCAGCGCGCACATCAGGAAGATGGCGATGTATTCACCGGCCATGAACAAGAGGAACGGAGTCGCCGAGTATTCCACCTGATAGCCTGCGACCAGTTCCGATTCCGCTTCCGGCAGGTCGAACGGCGGCCGGTTGGTTTCCGCCAGCGCCGAGATGAAGAACAGGAAGACCATCGGGAAATGCGGGATCCAGTACCAGTTCAAGAGGCCCAGATCGCCGTCCTGCGCGCGCACGATGTCGCCGAAGTTCATGGAACCGGTAGAGATGATCACACCGATGATGATGAGGCCGATGGAGACCTCGTAGGAGATCATCTGCGCCGCAGAGCGCAAGCTGCCCAGGAACGGGTATTTCGAGTTCGACGCCCAGCCGCCCATGATCACACCGTAAACCTCCAGCGAGGAGACCGCGAAGACATAGAGGATAGCGACGTTGATGTCAGAGAGCACCCAGCCGTCGTTGAAGGGGATCACCGCCCAGGCGATCATCGCCAGCACGAAAGAGGTCATCGGCGCCAAGATAAAGACGGTGCGGTCGGCGCCGGCCGGGATCACCACCTCTTTCACCACGTATTTCAGCGCATCGGCCACCGATTGCAGCAGGCCGTAGACGCCCACCACGTTCGGGCCCCGGCGCATCTGGACCGCAGCCCAGATCTTGCGGTCCCCGTAGACGAGGAACAGGAGCGAGATCATCACAAAGGCAACAACTGCAAGCACTTGCGCCAGGATCAGAACAGCGATGCCGCCTGGAGTGTTAAAGAAATCAGCCATAGGTCCTCACACCGTGGGTATTCCGTTTGCCGCGCAATCCGCGACCGCGACGCTGGCGTCGATGGTGCGCAGGCCGCGCGGCAGAGAGGGCGAAATCAGATAGACCGCATCAGCGGTCCGGCTGCCCCCTGCCTGTTTCGTTGTTGTGCGCACATGGCGCGCGAACCCGTAGTCCCGGATCAGCGCATATTGCGCGGCGGCGCATTCCGCATATTTGTCGAGGTCGCCAGGCGCGGCAGCGCCGCGCATGGAGACGTTGAATTGCACCAGATCGCCCTCCAGCAGACTGGTTTCCACCCCTTCGTAGACAGGAGCGGGCTGCGCGCCTTCAGTGCCGGGCGCCATTGCGCAGGCGGCCAGCAGAAAAGGGGTTATGAGGGCGAAGCGGATCATTCGGCGGCCAGTTTCCCGGTTTCGCGGGCCTTCACGCCTGCCGACAGCTCCGCCATCAGCTGCGATGCGCGGGCGATCGGGTTGGTCAGGTAGAAATCCTTGACCGCGGGCAGGAAGGACGCGCTGCCGAGCTTGTCCTGCTCCAGCGGCTCGCCGTCCTTTTCGGCCACTTCGTCGATCCGGGCCAGATGCGGAACTTCCGCGACCAGCGCCTGGCGCAGCTGCGCCAGCGAGTCATAGCCCAGCTTGGCGTCAGCTTCGGCGCTCAGCGCGCGCAGGATGGCCCAGTTCTCCTTGGCCTCGCCCGGTGCAAATGCAGCACGCATGGCCAGCTGCGGGCGGCCTTCGGTGTTCACGAACAGGCCGTTCTCCTCGGTGTAGGCAGCGCCCGGCAGGATCACGTCGGCGCGGTGCGCACCGCGGTCGCCGTGGCTGCCCTGGTAGATCACAAAAGTGCCTGCGTCGATTTCCACCTCATCGGCGCAGAGGTTGTAAATCACCTCTGCCCCGTCGATGGCTGCGGCCATGCCGCCTTCGGTCACAGCGCCGATGTCCATCGCCCCGACGCGGGAAGCGGCGGTGTGCAGCACCATCAGCTTGGAGCCGGTATCGGCAGCCAGTTTCTGCGCGGCGGCCAGAACCGCCAGGCCGTCGGCCTCGCGCAGGGCACCCTGCCCGACGATCACGACAGAGGGTGCGTCCTTGACGGCGCCGTAGTCCTTGTTCAGCAGGCCTTCCAGCGCAGCGCGGTCGGTGCCGACGTGGGCGTATTCATAGGTCAGGTCCGCCGGCTGGCCGACCAGGCCGACCTGTGCGCCGTTCAGCCATGCCTTGCGGATGCGGGCGTTCAGCACCGGCGCCTCGTCGCGCGGGTTGGTGCCGATCAGCTGGATGAACTTGGCGTTGTCGATATCCTCGATGGTGGCGGTGCCGGCATAGCCCGCCCGGTTGCCGATCGGCAGGCGGGCGTTGTCGGTGCGGCACTCAACTTTGCCGCCCAGGCCCTCGACCAGCTGCTTCAGCGCAAAGGCTGCCTCGACCGGAACCAGATCGCCGATCAGGCCCGCAATCTTCTTGCCCTTCATGGCATTTGCAGCAGCAGACAGCGCCTCCGCCCAGGTGGCGGGCTTCAGTTTGCCGTCGACGCGCACGTAAGGACGGTCAAGGCGCTGGCGGCGCAGGCCGTCCCAGACAAAGCGGGTCTTGTCGCTGATCCATTCCTCGTTCACGCCGTCGTGGTTGCGCGGCAGGATCCGCATCACTTCGCGGCCCTTGGTATCCACGCGGATGTTCGACCCCAGCGCGTCCATCACGTCGATGGTTTCGGTCTTGGTCAGCTCCCACGGGCGGGCGGTGAAAGCATAAGGCTTCGACGTCAGCGCGCCCACCGGACACAGGTCGATGATGTTGCCCTGCAGGTTCGATTGCAACGTCTGGTTCAGGTAGGAGGTGATCTCCGCATCCTCGCCGCGCCCGGTCTGGCCCATCTGGGTGATGCCTGCCACCTCAGTGGTGAAGCGCACGCAGCGGGTGCAGGAGATACAGCGGGTCATGGTGGTGGAAACCAGCGGACCGAGGTCCAGATCGTCCACCGCGCGCTTGGCCTCTTTGAAGCGGCTGCCCGACAGGCCATAGGCCATCGCCTGGTCCTGCAGGTCGCATTCGCCGCCCTGATCGCAGATCGGGCAATCCAGCGGGTGGTTGATCAGCATGAATTCCATCACGCCTTCGCGGGCCTTCTTGACCATCGGCGAGTTGGTCTTGACCTGCGGCGCCTGGCCTTCGGGACCCGGGCGCAGGTCGCGCACCTGCATCGCGCAGGAGGCGGCGGGCTTCGGCGGGCCGCCGACGACCTCCACCAGGCACATGCGGCAGTTGCCGGCAATCGACAGCCGCTCATGGTAGCAGAAGCGCGGGATCTCGACGCCGGCCTCCTCACAGGCCTGGATCAGGGTCATCGCCCCATCCACCTCGATCTCGGTTCCGTCAATGTTGATCTTGCGGAGGTCAGACATGGTCTATTTCGCCCTCAGTAACACGCCGATCGCGCTGTTTTTCTCAATCTCTGCGCGGCCATAGGCGCAGAATGTTTCGGGTTCGCCGTAGTCAACGCCGTTCTGCGCCAGGAGTTCTTCTCCCTTGGCGCGCATCCGGGCCTTTTCGGCATCAGATTCGATGTAGCTGCGGATTTCCGTGTCCGAGTATCCCAGCTCGTTTGCCCGCGCTTTGAGCCGGCGCAACTCGACCAGCCCTTTCAGGTAGCGCGGGGAAATCTCCTCGCAATAATCCGAGACTTCCTTGGCCACGGCGACGGCAAACAGCGGGTCTTCGATTTCCTGCACTTCGCGCAGCGACGGCTTGGTCAGGGCCGGGGCAGGCAGGGCAACAAAGGTGGTCAGAACAGCAGCAATCAGGGCACGCATGGCATGGGACTCCTTCAGTTTCGAAGCCCCCATGCGCAAGGCCGCGCCGCTGCTATGCAATAGCAGCCGGGCCGCACGGCCCTGATATGCCGGAAATCCGCTCACGGAGTGCAGGTCCCCTGGAAGACGGCGCGGCCATCGGTGATGGTCAGCGGAATATCCTCGTTGCGCGGGTCGTTGGCCCATTCGATCTTGGAAGAACCATAGGTCGTCACGCAGTAGGTGGTGCCGCCATGTGCCGCAGCTTCGCGCGCGCCCGTGAGCGACCGTTCGACGCCCTTGATGTCGATCTGGAACACTGCCGGATCGGTTTTCTTGTCGATGGGCTTAGCCTTGGCCTTGAACGGCACGCCGTCATACAGCGTGCGGCTCTTGTTGGTAACGGAGGTGCCGCAGGCCGAAACCAGCGCCAGAGCCGCCAGGCAAGCCGCAGGAACGGCCATCCGGTATGTCTTCAAGATGCTCAAAATACTGCCACCAATGCCAGGATCGCCAAGCCGGCCATGCAGGCCCAGCCGACAACATAGAAAACAGAGCGCGGGCCGCTGTGCGGTTTGCCGATGCCCTGAAGGTGAATGAAAATCATGATGACCCGCGCCGCCAGCGCCAGCGAGGCCAGCAGGTTCACCCAGAACGGCGCTGCACCCGCCAGAATTGCCACCAGTGTCACGGTGAGGAAGGCAGGCAGCGTCTCGCAGCCGTTCAGGTATGCGCGGTTCAGCCGGTACGCCTTTTCCGCATAATCCTCCCGCGGCGTGGCCCCCGGTGCGAGGCCCGCCTTCTGCTTGGCCAGCGCCGAAAACGGCGACAGCGCCAGGGTGATCAGGGTAAAGATCACCAGCGCGGCCAGAGCGTGGGAATATGCAGCGAAGGCTTCCATCTGTTACTCAGCCGCCATCGCGCCCATGCGGCCGGTCTTCTGGGCCCGGATGCGGTCTTCGATTTCCTCGCGGAAGTTCTTGATCAGGCCCTGGATCGGCCAGGCCGCCGCATCGCCAAGGGCGCAGATGGTGTGGCCCTCGACCTGCTTGGTCACGTCCCACAGCATGTCGATTTCTTCCAGCTCGGCCTCGCCCTTCACCAAGCGGTCCATGACGCGCATCATCCAGCCGGTGCCTTCGCGGCAGGGGGTGCACTGGCCGCAGCTCTCGTGCTTGTAGAACTTGGACAGGCGCCAGATCGCCTTGATGATGTCGGTCTGCTTGTCCATCACGATCACCGCCGCAGTGCCGAGGCCGGACCCCAGTTCGCCGCGCAGGTAATCGAAATCCATGATCGCGTCGCGCATGTTCTCGCCGCGCACGCAGGGCACGGAAGAGCCGCCAGGGATCACTGCCAGCAGGTTGTCCCAGCCGCCGCGGATGCCGCCGCAATGCTTCTCGATCAGCTCCTCAAAGGAGATCGACATCGCCTCTTCAACGACACAGGGGTTGTTGACGTGGCCGGAGATCGCAAACAGCTTGGTACCGGCGTTGTTCTGGCGCCCGAAGGAGGCGAACCAGTCGGCGCCGCGGCGCAGGATGGTCGGGACAACGGCGATCGATTCCACGTTGTTCACGGTGGTCGGGCAGCCGTAAAGGCCCGCACCCGCCGGGAACGGCGGCTTCATCCGGGGCATGCCCTTCTTGCCTTCCAGGCTTTCGATCAGGGCAGTTTCCTCGCCGCAGATATAGGCCCCTGCCCCGTGGTGCAGGAAGACGTCGAAGTCCCAACCGGAACCGGCTGCGTTCTTGCCCAACAGGCCCTTGTCATAGCATTCGTCGATTGCCGCCTGCAGCGCCTCGCGCTCGCGGATGTATTCGCCGCGCAGGTAGATGTAGCAGGTATGCGCGTTCATCGCGAAGGAGGCGATCAGCGCGCCCTCGATCAGCGTGTGCGGATCGTGGCGCATGATTTCCCGGTCCTTGCAGGTGCCGGGCTCCGATTCATCGGCGTTGATCACCAGATACGCCGGGCGGCCGTCGCTTTCCTTGGGCATGAAGGACCATTTGAGGCCGGTCGGGAAACCCGCGCCGCCGCGGCCGCGCAGCCCTGAGTCCTTCATGGTCTGAATGATCCAGTCGCGGCCCTTTTCGATGATGCCGGCAGTGCCGTCCCAATGGCCGCGCGCCTTGGCGCCCGCCAGGTTGCGGTCGTGCATCCCGTAAAGGTTGGTAAAGATCCGGTCCTGATCCTTCAGCATGTGTGCCTACCTTTGGCTGTCCCGGCGCATGCGCCAGAGTTGAAATATGTTGACCAGGGCATAGATCATGCCCGCCAGCGCGGCAAAGTCGAACAGCAGCGCGTAGCGCCCCGGCAGCCCCATCATGGGGCCGATGAACAGCGACAGGACGATCCACAGCGAAATGGTCCCGGCAATCACCAATGCGATGTGCCGGCCCTTTGCTGCAATGGCCTGGTCCTGTTCCTTGCTCATCTGTTCCCTATCACCCGGAGGCGGCCCCGCGGGGCCGCATCCGATCAGTCTTCTTTTTCGTCGTAGAGGTGCTCTTCTTTGGCACGCTTCGCGAATTCGGTCTCGTCGCCCACCGCCAGGCGCTTGGCCTGCTCGATCCAGCCGTCCCGTTCGATCCGGCCCTTGAACTGGAGCCGTGCATCAACCCAGGCGACTTCGGCTTCGGTCCATTCGGCGATCTGGTCAAAGTGGAAAAAGCCCAGTTCGTTGAGCTTTTCTTCCAGCTTTGGGCCAACGCCCTTCAGCAGCTTCAGGTCGTCCGGCAGGCCGCCGCGGGCTTCCTTCAGGATTTCCGGCTGGCTTTCCTCTGCGGCTTTTGCAGCCGCCCCTTCCGGCGACGCCGGCTCTGCAGCGTCTGATTTCCTGGGGGCGGCCTTGGCTGCTTCCTCCGCCTGCTTCACAGCAGGCTTGGGTGCTTCCGGCGCCTTCGGCGGCTGGCCTTCGGCGGCACGGCCGGCAACAATGCCATCCTTGCCGACCCACGGGGTCAGCAGCGGCACTTCATCCCCCTGAATGCGCTTCACGCCGTCCTTGATGTCCATCGCCAGCTGCACCGACGCGTTGTACTGCGTCTTGCCGCTGTCGAAGTCGGTCAGCGAGGTGAGACCCGCTTTCGGCTCTGCTGCATAGCGGCCGTTCTGCGGCCCGGGGGCAACCACCTTGCCCGCGGCCAGATCATCCAGCAGCTTGGCAAAGCCCTCTGCCGTCAGATCTTCGTAATAGTCCTTGCCGATCTGTGCCATCGGCGCGTTGGTGCAGGCGCCCAGGCACTCGACCTCTTCCCAGGTGAACTTGCCATCCGCCGACAGGGTGTGCGGCTTTTCGGCGATCTTCTCCTGGCAGACGGCGATCAGGTCCTCTGCCCCGCAGATCATGCAGGAGGTGGTGCCGCAAATCTGGACATGAGCAACGGAACCAGTGGGTTGCAGCTGGAACATGAAGTAGAAGGAGGCAACCTCCAGCACCCGGATATAGGCCATGCCGAGCATGTCGGCGATGGCTTCGATCGCGGGCTTGGACACCCAGCCTTCCTGTTCCTGCGCACGCCACAGAAGCGGAATGACCGCGGAGGCCTGGCGCCCTTCGGGGTATTTGGTGATCTGCGCCTCGGCCCAGGCCTGGTTGGCCGGGGTGAAGGCAAAGCTGTCGGGTTGTTCGGAATGCAGACGGCGAAGCATTAGCGGTCAATCTCTCCAAATACGACGTCCATTGTGCCGATGATGGCGGCGACGTCGGCCAGCTGGTGGCCCTTGGCAACGTGGTCCATCGCCTGCAGGTGCAGGAACCCGGGCGCGCGGATCTTGGAGCGGTAGGGTTTGTTGGACCCGTCCGCCACCAGATAGACGCCGAATTCACCCTTGGGCGCCTCGACGGCAGCGTAAACCTCGCCCGCCGGGACGTGGAAGCCTTCGGTGTACAGCTTGAAATGGTGGATCAGGCTTTCCATCGAGGTCTTCATGTCGCCGCGCTTGGGCGGGGTCAGCTTGCCGCGGGCCAGCACGTCGCCGGTGGCCTCGCGCAGCTTTGCAATCGCCTGGCGGATGATCGAGGTCGACTGGCGCATCTCTTCCATCCGGCAAAGGTAGCGGTCGTAGCAGTCGCCGTTCTTGCCGATCGGCACCTGGAACTCGAACTCGTCATAGCATTCATAGGGCTGCGCGCGGCGCAGGTCCCATGCAAGGCCGGAGCCGCGCACCATGACGCCCGAGAAGCCGTATTTCTGGATGTCGTCCTCAGTCACCACACCGATGTCGCAGTTGCGCTGCTTGAAGATGCGGTTTTCGGTCAGGAGGCCGTCGATGTCGTCCAGCACCTTGGGGAATTCCATCGCCCAGAGGTCGATATCATCCAGCAGCTCGTCCGGCAGGTCCTGATGCACGCCGCCGGGGCGGAAGTAGGCCGCGTGCAGGCGCGCGCCGCAGGCCCGCTCGTAGAAGATCATCAGCTTTTCGCGCTCTTCAAAGCCCCAGAGCGGCGGGGTCAGCGCGCCAACGTCCATCGCCTGCGTGGTGACGTTCAAGAGGTGGTTCAGCACCCGGCCGATTTCCGAGTACAGCACCCGGATCAGCTGGCCGCGGCGCGGCACCTCGGTGCCGGTCAGTTTTTCAATGGCCAGGCACCAGGCGTGCTCCTGGTTCATCGGCGCCACATAGTCGAGGCGGTCGAAATACGGAAGGTTCTGCAGGTAGGTGCGGCTTTCCATCAGCTTCTCGGTGCCGCGGTGCAGCAGGCCGATATGCGGATCGCAGCGTTCGACGATCTCGCCGTCGAGTTCCAGCACCAGACGCAAAACCCCATGCGCCGCAGGGTGCTGCGGGCCGAAGTTGATGTTGAAGTTGCGGATCTTCTGCTCGCCGCTCAGCGCGTCGACGCTGCCGTCGTCAAATTTGGAGCCGTCCATCATTTTGAACCTCCATGCGAGATAGCTCTCCCACGATTTGAACGCACTACAACAAGGGAGCGCTTCGTAGAAAACTTCTCATTTTTTAAAAAGGACATAGCGACACCCAGCATGGCTGCACAGCCCGCCAGCAACGCCCCTACTTCGGCCAGAGGTTCAAACCACATCAGTTTGCGCCCTCCTTCTCGTCGCCGGGCAGGATGTACTCGGCACCTTCCCACGGGGACATGAAATCGAACTGGCGGTATTCCTGCACCAGCTTCACCGGCTCGTAGACCACGCGCTTCTGCGCCTCGTCATAACGGACCTCGGTGTAACCGGTGGTCGGGAAGTCCTTGCGCAGCGGGTAGCCGCGGAAACCATAGTCGGTCAGGATCCGGCGCAGGTCCGGATGGCCGGAGAACAGGATCCCGAACATGTCGTAGACTTCCCGCTCAAACCAGTTGGCCGAGGGGTGCACGTCCACGATCGAGGGCACCATCTCATCCTCGCGCACGGCGGCGCGCAGGCGGATGCGCTGGTTCCGGTACATCGACAGGAAGTGGTAGACCACGTCGAACCGCTTGGCGCGGTCGGGGTAATCCACCGCGGTGATGTCCACCAGGGTTGAAAACTTGCAGTTGGCGTCCGATTTCAGGAACTCCACCAGACCGGCGATGTTCGAGGGCGTCACGTCGATGTTCAGTTCATCAAAGGACACATCCCAGGCCACCACGCAGTCGGGGCGTTTGGCTTCGATCTGGGCGCCAAGCTCTTTCAGTGCTTCAGTCATGTTGTCTCCGCCCTTCCTTAGCGCACCAGGGTGCCGGTGCGGCGGATCTTGCGCTGCAGCTGCATCAGGCCATAGAGCAGCGCCTCAGCCGTCGGCGGGCAGCCGGGCACATAGACGTCGACCGGCACAACCCGGTCGCAGCCGCGCACCACGGAATAGCTGTAGTGGTAGTAGCCGCCGCCGTTGGCGCAGGAGCCCATCGAGATCACGTAGCGCGGCTCGGGCATCTGGTCGTAGACCTTGCGCAGGGCCGGCGCCATCTTGTTGGTGAGGGTGCCTGCGACGATCATCACGTCCGACTGGCGCGGCGAGGCGCGCGGCGCGATGCCGAAGCGTTCGGCGTCATAGCGCGGCATCGAGGTGTGCATCATCTCCACCGCGCAGCAGGCGAGGCCAAAGGTCATCCAGTGCAGCGAGCCGGTGCGCGCCCAGTTGATGATGTCCTCAGCCGAGGTGAGCAGGAAGCCCTTGTCCTGAAGCTCGGCATTGATGGCCCGGGTGACAACTTCCTTGTCCACGCCCGCCGTGTTGGGTCCGGTCATCACTGCCATTCCAGGGCCCCTTTCTTCCATTCATAGGCAAAGCCGATGGTCAGCACGCCCAGGAACACCATCATCGACCAGAAGCCGAGGTCGCTGATGTCCTTGAAACCGACGGCCCAGGGAAACAGGAAGGCGATTTCCAGGTCGAAAATGATGAAGAGAATCGAGACCAGATAGAACCGGACATCGAATTTCATGCGGGCATCGTCAAAGGCGTTGAAACCGCATTCATAGGCGCTGACCTTTTCCGGGTCCGGGTTGCGGACCGCCAGCACCACGGCTGCCAGGATAAGGACAATCCCCAAACCTGCCGCGACGGCCAGGAAGACCAGAATAGGCAGGTATTCCCTCAACATCTCTTCCAAGAGCAGCTCCTTTCCCCGGGCGGATTTCCGCGCGGCGTCAATTGGCGTGTTGATTTGGACTGTGCATACCCCCGCGCCCGGGGAGCGTCAACTGAAGCGACGTTAATCCACAAGGGTTTGGACAGAAAAAGCACGGCTGCCGTGCGGGGCGAATTCCCAAGCGTTTTCATAAGAAAAGCGGCCGCAGGGAAAACCGCGGCCGCCGCAAAAACGTGAGTCAATTATGCCGGTTTTCAGCTTTGCCAGGCGGGTTTGCGTTTGTCGAAGAACGCCGCGATACCCTCGCCGGCTTCCGGCCCTTCCCAGCGCTCGACAAGCGCCTTGATTGTATGGTCAATCACGCTGTCATCCAGCCGCGGCCCCAGATCGCGGGCCAGCTTCTTGGCCGCCGCAACCGCGCCGGGGGCGCAGTTCAGGTAGGGGGCAACTTCTGCCTCGACCGCCTCGGCCAGCTGGTCCGCGGGCACCGCCTTGGCCAGCAGGCCGAGCTCCACCGCTTCCGCTGCGCCAAACAGACGCGCCGACATGAACACCCGCCGCGCCTTGGCTTCCCCCATGCGGGCGATCACATAGGGCCCGATGGTGGCGGGAATCAGTCCCAGCTTGGTCTCGGTCAGGCCCATCTTCAGATGATCCGCACCAATGGCCACGTCGCAAACCGACGCCATTCCGACACCGCCGCCGAATGCGTTGCCCTGCACCGCGCCGATCAGCGGCTTCGGCAGGGTGTTGAGCGCCATCAGCATCTCCGCCAGCACCCGCGCCTCGCGCGCGCGGGTTTCGGCATCGGCATCCATCTGCGCCCGCATCCAAGCAAGGTCGCCGCCCGCGCAAAAGCTTTTGCCGGCACCGGTCAGCACCACCACGCGGACGGTGTCGTCCCCGGCCAGTTGTTTCGCCGCCTGGGTCAGCTCCTGCAGCATCTGGCCGGACATGGCGTTGTGCTTCTCGGCGCGGTTCAAGGTCAAAGTGCAGACGCCGCGGGCGTCGGTGTCCAGGGTGATTGTCTCGAACATCTTCTGTCTCCGCTGAATTCTTACTGCAGGCCGCGCATCATCCGGGCAAGCGCCGCGGCTTCTTCCAGCACCTCCGCATCCAGGCCGGTGTCATAGCCCAGTTCGGTCAGGCGCTTGTGCACCGCTTCCGTTGCCACATTGCCCGCCGCGCCCGGCGCATAGGGGCAGCCGCCCAAGCCGCCGACCGCCGCATCGAACACCCGCACGCCCTGCGCCAGCGAAGCCTCGATATTGTCGAGCGCCCGGCCCGCGGTGTCGTGATAGTGGCCCGCCAGCTGTGCCGCGGGCACCCGCGCAGTGACTGCCTTTAGCATCGCAGTGATCGCCTCCGGCGTTCCTTGCCCGATGGTGTCGCCCAGCGAGATCTCGTAACAACCGAGCGAGAACAGCCGTTCGGCCACCTCTGCCACCTTCCCGGGCGCCGTGGCTCCGTCATAGGGGCAGTCGGTCACACAGGAGACATAGCCCCGGACCGGCAGCCCGATCTCCTTGGCCGCGTCTAGAATGGGCAGGAAGCGGGTGATGCTTTCCTCGATGGTGGCGTTGATATTGGCCTTCGAGAACCCTTCGGAAGCGGAGGCAAAGACAGCAATCTCATCCGCCTGGGCCGCCACCGCATCCTCATAGCCGCGCATGTTGGGGGTCAGGGCTGCATAGCGCACGCCGGGCGCGCGGGTTATGCCGGCCAGCACCTCCGCGCTGCCCGCCATCTGCGGCACCCATTTGGGCGAGACGAAGCTTGCCACTTCGATGCGCTTGAACCCGGCGCGGCTCAGGCAGTCGGTCAGCGCCACCTTTTCCGCAACCGGGATCTCGCGCTTTTCATTCTGCAGCCCGTCGCGCGGGCCAACCTCGAAGATTTCGGCAAATTCGCCCATGGAATGCCCTCCGGCTTCATCTTTCCAAAAATACTCAAACTGCAGCGGGGGCGGCAAGCGCGCCGCCCCGGACCCGGGTCAGCCGTCTTCTTCTTCCAGCCGCACCAGCGCCGCGCCGGCCTCGACCTGGTCGCCGGCTGCGGCCAAAACCTCGGCCACCACGCCGTCGCGGGCCGCCAGCAGCGAATGCTCCATCTTCATCGCTTCCAGAATGGCAAGCCGGTCGCCCTCTTTCACCGCCTGGCCGGCTTCGGCAAAGACCGCCTTGACCAGACCGGGCATAGGCGCCTCGATGACGTTGCTGTCGCCGCCTGCTGCCGCATCGCGGTCCAGCGGGTCAATCGCGGTGAACTCCAGACCGTAGGCATCATGCACGGTGATCAGCGTTCCCGACTGCGAAACCGCGGGCATCCGGCGCTCATCAATGCGCCACTGGCCCTGGCTGCGTTCGGCCACGACGGTTTCGCCATCAACGGTCCACAGCTGCCGGTCCGGCCCGTCCACCTGCACGTCAGCGGTGAACTCCTCGCCCGCATGGGAAAGGGTGACAGCCCGGTGCAAAGGCGCCCAGAGGGTAAAGCCGGTGTCCGGTGCAGCCTCCGCCAGGTCCAGCGCCACCATGCCGGCCGCCGCCTTATGGCGCAGCTCCACCACCGGCGCCGCGGTCAGCGCGTCCAGATCGCGGGCAATCAGGCCGGTGTCCACTTCGCCGTTGGCAAAGCCCTCATGCGCCGCCAGTGCGCCAAGGAAGGCCAGGTTGGTGACGGTTCCGCCGACCTCGGTTTCCTCCAGCGCGCGGGCCAGCCGCGACAGCGCCACCTTGCGGGTGGAACCATGCACGATCACCTTGGAGATCATCGGGTCGTACCAGGGGCTGATTGTGTCCCCTGCCCTGACACCGCTGTCGGCGCGGGCCTCTGCCGGGAAGGACAGATGCGTCAGCGTGCCGGTTGCGGGCAGGAAGCCCTTGGGCACATCCTCCGCATAGAGCCGCGCTTCAAACGCGTGGCCGGTGATGGTGAGGTCTTCCTGCTTGGCAGGCAGGCTCTCGCCAGAGGCAACCCGCAGCTGCCACTCCACCAGATCGACGCCGGTGATCAGCTCCGTGACCGGATGCTCCACCTGCAGGCGGGTGTTCATTTCCATGAACCAGAACCCGTCGGGACGCAGCCCGTCAGAGCCGTCGACGATGAATTCTACCGTGCCGGCACCCTTGTAGCCGATGGCCTCCGCCGCGCGCACGCCGGCCTGTCCCATCGCCTCGCGCATTTCCGCGGTCATGCCCGGCGCGGGCGCTTCCTCGATCACCTTCTGATGGCGCCGCTGCAGGGAGCAGTCGCGCTCAAACAGATGCACCGCGTGGGTCCCGTCGCCAAAGACCTGAACCTCGATATGCCGCGGCTGCTGGATGTATTTCTCGATCAAGACATCCGGGTTGCCAAAGGCGGTGGTTGCCTCGCCTTGGGCACTTTTCAGGGCATCGGCAAATTCGGCAGGCTTTTCGACCAGCCGCATCCCCTTGCCGCCGCCGCCGGCAACCGCCTTGATCAGCACCGGATAGCCGATCTTCTGCGCCTCGCCGGCCAGGAACTCCGGGTCCTGATTGGTGCCGTGATAGCCCGGCACCACCGGCACGCCGGCCTCCTCCATCAGTGCTTTGGCTGCGTCCTTGAGACCCATCTTGCGAATGGCGTCTGCCGACGGACCGATAAAGACAAGCCCCGCGGCCTCCACCGCCTCGACGAATTTCGGGTTTTCCGACAGGAAGCCGTACCCCGGGTGAATCGCCTGGGCGCCGGTTTCCTTTGCGACGCGGATGATCTCGTCGCCCTTCAAATAGCTGTCCGCCGGGGCCGGGCCGCCGATATGCACGGCCTCATCCGCCAGCGCCACATGTTTCGAAGCCGCATCGGCGTCGGAGTAAACAGCCACGGTCCGCACCCCCATGGCACGGGCGGTTTCCATCACGCGGCAGGCAATCTCTCCGCGGTTGGCAATCAGGATTTTGTCAAACATGGGAGATCCTCACATCCGGAAGACGCCGAAGCGCGTGTCTTCGATCGGGGCATTCAGGGCGGCGCTCAGAGACAGGGCCAGCACGTCGCGGGATTTGCGCGGGTCGATGATGCCGTCATCCCAGAGGCGTGCAGAAGCATAAAGCGGGTGGCTCTGCTCCTCGAACATCTCGATGGTGGGGCGCTTGAACTCCGCTTCCTCCTCGGTGCTCCAGTTGCCGCCTTGGCGTTCGATGGCGTCGCGTTTCACCGTCGCCAGCACGCCTGCAGCCTGCTCGCCGCCCATCACCGAGATGCGGGAATTCGGCCAGGTCCACAGGAAGCGCGGGGAATAGGCGCGGCCCGACATGCCGTAGTTGCCGGCACCGAAGGAGCCGCCGACCAGCATGGTGATCTTGGGGACATTGGTGGTCGCCACCGCCGTCACCATCTTGGCGCCGTGGCGGGCGATGCCCTCGTTTTCGTACTTCCGCCCGACCATGAAGCCGGTGATGTTCTGCAGGAACACAAGCGGGATCTTGCGCTGGCTGCACAGCTCGACGAAATGCGCGCCTTTCTGGGCGGCTTCGGAGAACAAGACGCCGTTGTTGGCGATGATGCCGATCGGGCAGCCCTTGAGGTGGGCAAAGCCGGTGACCAGCGTCTCGCCAAAGCGCGGTTTGAATTCGTCAAAGCGGGAGCCGTCGACCAGCCGCGCGATCACCTCGCGGATGTCATAAGGCGTGCGCAGATCGCCCGGCACCACGCCAAGGATTTCCTCGGGGTCGTAAGCCGGTTCTTCCGGGCTGGCCCAGTTCACCGTCAGCGGCCTGGTGATGTTCAGCGACTGCACCGCACGGCGGGCCAGCGCCAGCGCATGGGCGTCATCCTCGGCCAGATAATCCGCCACACCGGAGAGGCGCGTGTGCACGTCGCCGCCCCCCAGATCCTCGGCGCTGACAACCTCGCCCGTGGCGGCCTTCACCAGCGGCGGGCCGGCCAGGAAGATGGTGCCCTGCTCCTTCACGATGATGGTGACATCCGACATCGCCGGCACATAGGCGCCGCCCGCGGTGCAGGAGCCCATGACGACCGCAATCTGCGGGATGCCCTTGGCCGACATCCGGGCCTGGTTGTAGAAGATGCGCCCGAAGTGGTCGCGGTCAGGGAAGACCTCGTCCTGGTTCGGCAGGTTGGCGCCACCGGAGTCTACGAGGTAGATGCAGGGGAGACGGTTTTCCTCGGCGATTTCCTGCGCGCGAAGGTGTTTCTTCACCGTCATCGGGTAATAGGTACCGCCCTTCACGGTGGCGTCATTGCAGACCACCATGACCTCCTGCCCGTGCACCCGGCCGATGCCCGCAATCACGCCGGCCGAGGGTGCGGCGCCGTCATACATGGCATGCGCCGCGGTGGCGCCGATCTCCAGGAACGGGGAGCCGGGGTCCAAGAGGTTCGCCACCCGGCGGCGCGGCAGCATCTTGCCGCGGCTTTCATGGCGGGCGCGGGATTTCTCGCCGCCGCCCATGCGCGCGGCCTCAGCCGCCTCGCTGATCTGCGCAAGCGCGTCCAGATGCGCCTCGCGGTTCTGCTTGAAGCCTTCCGAGGAGGGCATCGCCTTGGATGTGAGTTTCATGTCCACTCTCCCGTTATAGGGTTGAGATCTTTATTTCCGGTTGGGGCAGCGTACGCCGGGTATGCAACACCTTGAGTCATTCAGTTTCTCCCGCCGCCCGCGCCTTCAGCTCCTTGCGGATGACCTTGCCGGTCACCGTCATCGGCAGCGCATCCAGGAACGCCACTTCGCGCGGGTAGGAATAATGCGCGAGGCGGTCCTTGACGTAGTCCTGCAGTTCCTGCTCAGAGGCTTCCGCCCCAGGCTTCAGCACCACATAGGCCTTGACGATTTCTGTCCGCAGGCTGTCGGGCTTGCCGACCACGCCCACTGTCGCCACTGACGGGTGCGTCAGCAGGCAATCCTCGATCTCCGCCGGGCCGATGCGGTAGCCGCCGGAGGTGATCACGTCATCCTCGCGGCCGACAAAGCGCAGGTAGCCGCCCTCCCAGATGCCGCGGTCGCCGGTCACCAGCCACTCGCCGCGGAACTTGGCCGCCGTCTCCTCGGGACGGTTCCAGTATTCCAGCAGCATCGAGGCAGAGCCGCGGCGGATGGCGACGTCGCCCTCGTCCTCCGTTGGGTTGCCTGCCGCGTCGATCACCGCCAGTTCATGCCCCGGCACCGCCTTGCCGATGCAGCCCGGGCGCGGCTCGAATTCAGCGGCGCAGGAGGAAGCCACCATGTTGCATTCGGTCTGGCCGTAAAACTCGTTGATGGTCACGCCCAAGCGCCGTCGGCCCCAGGCGAGCATCTCGGCGCCCAGGGGCTCTCCACCGCTGGCAACAGAACGCAGGCCGCTGAGCCCCTGCCCGGCTGCCTTCAGCATCCGGAGCGCGGTTGGCGGGAAGAAGATGTTGCGCACCCCTGCCTGTTCGATCAGCGCCGCGCAGGCCTCCGGCGTGAACTTGTCCAGCCGCGCGGCCACCACCGGCACGCCCAGCGCCAGGCCCGGCATCAGCACGTCGAAAAGACCGCCGATCCAGGCCCAGTCGGCGGGGGTCCAGAGAACATCGCCTGACTGGCCGAGGTGGTCGTGGCTGATGGCAACCCCCGGCAGGTGGCCGGTCAGCACCCGGTGGCCGTGCAGCGCGCCCTTGGGGCTGCCTGTGGTGCCGGATGTGTAAATCAGAACCGCAGGTGTTTCAGGCGTGGTATCCGCAAAGGGCACCGGCGGGCCGTCGAAACCTGCGCTGTCTGCCATCACCGCCTCGGCCAGATCGCCAAGCAGCTCCGCGCCTTCCGGATCGGTCAGGACAAACCGCACCCCGGCGTCGCCAGCGCGCGACGCCAGCGCGTCGCGCTTGAACAGCTTGAACAGCGGCACCGAAATGCCGCCCGCCTTCCAGATCGCCAGATGCGCCGCCGCACACCAGGGCGACTGGCTGAGCAGCACGCCCACGCGGTCGCCGGGCTGAATGCGCGCCAGAAGGTAGCGCGCCAGCCCGTCCGTCATCGCCGCCAGTTCGCCATAGGAGATGTCGCGGCGCGCCGGGCCGGTCATGTCGATCACGGCGGTCGCGTCCTGCGGCCGTGACAGGCATTGCGCCGCCATGTTCAGCCGGTCCGGCAAGTGCCAGCTGCCATCGCTGCGGAGTCCCGGAATGTTACAATCCTCATGCATGTTTAGACATTCCCGAAACGCATAGCAGATATGCAGTTTTTCAGCGCATAATCAATGACTAAGACGGCGCAGTTTTGATCCAGATCAGGGCTGGAACAGGGTTTGGCAGGCATCACCTCAGCGTGAACACAAGAAAAGGGACGCACCCCATGAAACGTATGGTTTCCGCACTTGCGCTGACCTCTGCCCTGGCCGCCCTGGCCGCCCCTGCCTTTGCCCAGCAGCAAGGCGACTGGACCGTCGGCGTCGGCATCGCCAACGTGAACCCGAAATCCGGCAACGGCACCCTGGCCGGTTTCGACGCCGACATCGACGACGGCACCGCGCTGTCGCTGACCGTCGAGTACTTCTTCCGCGACAACTGGGGTGTCGAGCTGCTGGCGGCGTCGCCGTTTGAGCATGACATCAGCCTGGGCGGCACCGAGATCGCCTCGGCCAAACAGCTGCCGCCGACCCTGTCGATCAACTACCACTTCCCGACCCAGGGCGCGATCAAGCCGTTCCTTGGCCTGGGTGTGAACTATACCACCTTCTTCGAGGAAGAGACCGCCCTCGGCAATCTTGAGCTGGACGACAGCTTCGGCATCGCGGTCAATGCCGGCGCCGACTACCAGATCTCCGACAACGGTGCGCTGCGGCTCAACGTCCGTTGGATGGACATCGACACCGACGCATCCCTGGACGGCGCCTACCTCGGCACCGCGGAGATCGATCCGGTTGTCGTGAACCTCGCTTACGTGCACCGCTTCTGATCCTTTGTGATCCGGTTCCGGTCCGGCGGCTGCTCCTGCGCCGCCGGGCCCGCTGAAAGACCCCGCCGCCCCTCTGGAGCTGCGGGGTCTGCTTTTTACATGGTGCTCATCAGCTCCCGGCCGATCAGCATCCGGCGGATTTCGCTGGTGCCTGCACCGATCTCCATCAGCTTGGCATCGCGGAAAATGCGGCCCACCGGGTTGTCGGACAGGTAGCCCGCACCGCCAAAGGCCTGCACCGCCTGGTGCGCCTGGGTCATCGCGACCTCGGAAGCGTAGAGGCAGCAGGCTGCGGCGTCCTGGCGGGTCACGGTGCCCTTGTCGCAGGCTTTGGCAACCTCATAGACGTAGGCACGCGCCGTGTTCATCGCCGTGTACATGTCGGCGATCTTGGCCTGCATCAGCTGGAAGTTCCCGATCGGCTGGCCGAACTGCTTGCGCTCTTTCATGTAGGGCATCATCTCGTCCATGCAGGCAGCCATGATGCCGGTGCCGATGCCTGCCAGCACCACGCGCTCGTAATCGAGACCGGACATCAGCACGCGCACGCCCTTGCCCTCTTCGCCCAGGATGTTCTCGAACGGCACTTCGACATCCTCGAACACCAGCTCGGCGGTGTTGGAGCCGCGCATGCCCAGCTTGTCGAAGTGCTTGGAGGTGGAGAAGCCCTTGAATTCCTTCTCGATCAGGAAGGCGGTGATGCCCTTGGAGCCCGCTTCCGGATCGGTCTTGGCATAGACCACCAGAGTGTCGGCATCGGGGCCGTTGGTGATCCAGTATTTGTTGCCGTTCAGGCGGAAGTGGTCGTTGCGCTTTTCCGCGCGCAGGCTCATCGACACCACGTCGGAACCGGCGCCCGCTTCGGACATGGCCAGCGCGCCGACATGCTCGCCGGAGATCAGCCGCGGCAGGTATTTCGCCTTCTGCTCGGCGTTGCCGTTCAGCTTGATCTGGTTGACGCAGAGGTTGGAATGCGCGCCGTAGGACAGCGACACGGAGGCACTGGCGCGGGCGATTTCCTCAATCGCGACGGTATGGGCCAGATAGGACATGCCGGCACCGCCGAATTCCTCCGGCACGGTGACGCCCAAGAGGCCCAGGTCACCCATCTCCCGCCACAGCTCCGCCGGGAACTCGTTCTTCTGGTCAATCTCCTGCGCCATCGGCTTGACGCGGTCCTGCGCCCAGCGGTGAACCACATCGCGCAGCGCGTTCACGTCCTCACCAAGATCGAAAGTCATGCTTGCGTTGAACATCCCGCAGATCCTCCAGGCCAGAGCCGATTATATGAACAGTTGTTCAATTCAATAGAGGAGCCCGCGATTCGGGTCAATCGTGTTCCTGTTTGAGGCGCCCGAAGGGCAGCGGGCGACCCGCGTGGGGCCGCCCGCATCCGGCAGTTTCAATTTGGCTTAGCGGACCACATGGACCACGGTGCGGCTGTCCGCCCCCACCAGGACCGGCAGGCCGTTCAGGTAGACATAGCGGTAGTCAGATTCCGGAACCGGGGTCAGCTGCACCTCTTCCGGGATCATGACGCCAGTCACCACTTCGCCCTGAACATAGACAGGTTCGGTGGCGTGACTGCGCACATAGGTCACGATTTCCTCGTCCGGCACGGCGGCCTCGCCCGCAGCGGCGCCTGCAATCGCCCCGGCCACGACACCGGCCGGGCCGGCAATCAGGCCGCCGGTGATGGCACCGCCTACGGCACCCAGCTCAGCATCGTGTTCGCCGGTTTTTTCATAGGTCACGGTGCTGATTTCCACCGGGCTGCCCTCTGCCACCACCGGCACGTATTTCTCGGCAACGGTGCCGGTCAGATATTCGCCATAGGCCCAGCCGTCAGCGCCCTCGTAGCTCACCTTGCACCAGTTGCTTTCCTCGATGCAGCCCTCAAGACCGACCGAACCCGAAGGCGAAATGACGCCGATGATCTCGTACTGCGGCCCCGGACCCGCGCGCAGGTTCAGGTCGGTCACAGCCTGCACTTCAGCGCCGGCCCAGACCGGTGCGGCCAGCAGGGCCAGAGCGGAAGCCGTCAGGGCGATTTTGGACGTGTGCACCGTTCTCTCCTCAATGCAATTTCTGTTAAAAGGCGCCTCCTTGCGCCGTTGCGGAGAGACAACGCCGGCTTTTCCTGAAAGGTTCCCGGGATCTTTTGAGCGCATCTGCGCGTAGAGTTGGCATGAGCGGGAAACAGCCGCCCCAACGCCATCAGGAGCACCACATGACACGATTGAACCGCACCCTGGCCGCTGCATTCTGCCTGGCGGGCCTGCCCGCCGCCGCCGAGGAGGTCGGCCAGATCGGAGTCGACTGGGTCGGCAACGACATCATCATCGAGGCCATCGCCGACCCCAAGGTCGAAGGCGTGACCTGCCACATCGCCTATTTCGAGCGCGGGCTGATTGACCGGCTGTCCAAGGGCAACTGGTTCGAGGATCCGTCAAACGCCTCTATCGCCTGCCGTCAGACCGGCCCCATCACCGTGGGCGATATCGACCGCGGCCGCGACGGCGAGGACGTGTTCCGCGCATCGCGCTCCATCATCCTGAAATCGCTGCGGGTGAAGCGCATCTTTGACGAGGCCAACCAGACGCTGATCTATGCCGCCCACGCGGCAGAGCTGACCGACGGGTCGGCCAAGGTCTCGATCTCGACGGTGCCGCTTTATCAGGCGGACTGATAGACGGCGGAAACCTCTGCCCGGATGATGCGGGCGATCTGGGCGCAGTCCTCCAGGCTGAAGGTCAGCGGCACCCGCATGTCGATGATGCCTGCCAGAATCCGGTCGCTTTGCGGCAGCCGCGGGGTGTCCGCATAGCGCCAACTGTCGTAGCGGGAGGTGAAGGCAACCGGCTCCGGCGTGCCGAACCACTTCAGCTCCACCCCGCGCGCGGCACAGCGGCGCACAGCCTCCTGAACCGCTTCTTCGGACCAGTCCAAAAGCAGGAACTGGATCGAGGAGCCGACATAGACCTCCTGCGCGGGGCGCTCCACTACGGTGAGCCCCGGGGTGCCGCGCAGGCCGTCCTCGACCGCGCGGTAGCGGTCGTTCCAGCGTTCCACCTGGGTACCCAGGTCGCGCAGCTGCGGCCGCAGGATGGCGGCGCGAAGATTGTCCATGCGCCCCGAGATGTTGGGGGTCTCGTATTTCACCCGCTCGAACACCTCCGGCCCCGGCGCCGCCAGATGGCGGCCGTAAAGCATGTAGGAGCCGGACAGCATAATGGCGCGGGCGGCAATCTCTTCGTCATCGGTGATCAGCAGCCCGCCCTCGCCCGAGTTCACATGCTTGTAGGTCTGGCAGGAATAGCAGCCAACCGCGCCATGTCTGCCAGAAAGCACCCCGTTCCAGGACGCCCCCATCGTATGGGCGCAATCCTCGATCACGGTGATGCCTGCCGCGTCGCAGATCTCCATCAGCCGGTCCATGTCGCACAGATGCCCGCGCATGTGCGACAGCATCAGCACCTTGGCCAGGCCCGCCTTGGCCGCCAGATCCTCCAAGTCGATAGTCAGGTCTTCGGTCACTTCGACAAACACCGGCTCCGCCCCGACGGAGGCGATCGATCCGGGCACCGGCGCCAGCGTGAAGGCGTTGGTCAGCACCTTGTCGCCGGGCTTCACTCCGACTGCGCGCAGCGAGGTTGCCAGCGCGTAGCCGCCGGACGCCACCGCCAGGCAGTATTTCGCGCCCATCCGCGCCGCGAACTCCTGCTCCAGCAGGGCGGTTTCGCCCTCTTCACCCTCCGCTACGTTGTAACGGTGCAGGCGCCCGTGGCGAAGCACCGCCAGCGCGGCCTCGATCGCGTCTTCGGGAATGGGTTCTTGCTGGGTGAAAGACCCGGTAAATGTCTCGCTCATGCGGCGTTTGTGAGCCGCCGCCGGCGACGCGTCAAGTGCGAACCCCGGCAGACGAATATCCCGAAACTAAGTTGCGGGATCACGCAATCAGCCGTTCGGCGACTTCCGGCAGGTCCTCAAACCGGTGCAACAGCGCTTCTGGCTTGAGGGCCGCCATATCATCCCCCGAGGGGCCGAAGGTCACCAGCACCGAAGGCACGCCGGCATTGGCCGAGGTGTTGCGGTCGGTGTCGCTGTCGCCGACCAGCAGTGTGCGGGACGGATCGCCGCCCGCGCGGCGGGCGGCCTCGAACAGCGGTTCGGGATCTGGTTTGCGCACCGGCAGCGTGTCTGCACCGACCAGCGAGGCAAAGGCATCCCGCACCCCGAGGCTGCGCATCAGCTGGTCTGCCAGCCCCTCCGGCTTGTTGGTGCAGATGCCGACGCCGAAACCTGCGGTTTTCAGCACCTCCACGGCCTCCATCGCGCCGGGATAGAGCACGGTGTGAAGGTCGATTGCTTCGCGGTAGACATCCAGGAACACGGGGTAGAATTCTTCCACTACCGCCGGATCATACTGACCCACACGTTTCAACCCATGCGTCAGCATCATCCGGGCGCCGCGCAGCGACACTGCCGCATCCTGCGGATGGCTCAGCACATCGCCCAGCCCCATTTGCCGGAAACAAGCATTGGCCGCCGCCAGCAGATCGCCGGAGGTATCCGCCAGCGTGCCGTCCAGATCGAAGATAACCGTTCGCATATCCTGCCCTTTCGGCACTTTTCCGCCGCCGCATATTGCAGCCCGCAATCTTGTTTGATGGCGCGGTCCCTTGCGCCCCGCCCCCCAGCGGATAAAACGGGAGCGCTAAAAAGACAAAGAGAAAAGCGATTATGAGCATTGCCCTTGTCATCCTGGCGGCCGGAAAAGGCACGCGGATGAACTCCGACCTCCCCAAAGTGCTGCACCCGATCGCCTATGCGCCGATGCTGGAGCATGCGATGGCCGCAGGCCGTGCGCTGGAGCCGGAGCGCACCATCATCGTGGCAGGCCACGGGGCCGAGGCAGTGCGCGAAGCCGTGGCCGGACTCGACGAGACCGCCGAAGTTGTGCTGCAGGAGGAACAGCTTGGCACCGCCCATGCGGTTGATCAGGCCCGCGCCGCACTGGAAGGGTTCGCGGGTGATGTGATTGTCCTTTATGGTGACACGCCTTTCGTCAGCGCCGGGACGCTGGAACGGATGGTCGACGCCCGCCAGCGCGCCGATCTGGTCATTCTGGGGTTTCAGGCCGCCGACCCGGGCCGCTACGGCCGCCTGGTGATGGACGGCGACAGCCTGGAGCGGATTGTCGAATTCAAGGACGCCAGCGAAGCCGAACGCGCCATTACCTTTTGCAATTCCGGCCTGATGGCGGGCAAAGCCAGCGTAGTCTTCGATCTGATTGCCAAGGTCGGCAATGAAAACGCCTCCGGCGAATACTACCTGACCGATCTCGTGGAACTGGCCCGGCATGAGGACTTCAAGGTGACCGCCGTGTACTGCGACGAGGCAGAGACGCTGGGCGTCAACTCGCGGGCTGAGCTGGCGCAGGCGGATGCACTGTTCCAGGCGCGGGCGCGGGCGGAACTGATGGAACTGGGCGTTACCCTGATGGTGCCGGAAACCGTCTACCTGGCTTTTGACACCGTCATTGGCAGAGACACGGTGATTGAGCCGAATGTAGTGTTCGGCCCGGGCGTAACGGTGGAAAGCGGAGCGCTGATCCGGTCGTTTTCGTATATGGAGGGCTGCCATATCAGCCGAGGCGCCCAGGTGGGGCCTTTTGCCCGCCTGCGCCCAGGTGCCGAGCTGGCCGAAAACACCCGCATCGGCAATTTCGTGGAAATCAAGAACTCTGAGATTGCCGAAGGCGCCAAGGTGAACCACCTTAGCTATATCGGCGATGCCTTTGTCGGCGAGGCCGCGAATATTGGCGCAGGCACTATTACCTGCAACTATGACGGGGTTCTGAAGCACCGCACCGAGATCGGAGCGCGCGCCTTCATCGGCTCGAACACCATGCTGGTGGCCCCGGTCCGCGTGGGCAGCGAGTCGATGACGGCGTCCGGCACGGTGGTGACAAAGAATGTCGAAGACGGCGATCTGGCCATCGGCCGGGCCGGACAGACCAACAAACCGGGCCATGCGCGCAAGCTGATGGACATGCTGCGCGCCAAGAAGGCCCGCCTGAAAAAGGGGACTAAGTGATGTGCGGAATTGTCGGTGTTCTGGGTAATCACGAAGCCGCACCTATCCTGGTCGAGGCGCTGAAACGGCTGGAATACCGCGGCTATGACAGCGCAGGCATTGCCACTGTGAACAATGGCGCCCTGCGCCGCCGCCGCGCGGTGGGCAAGCTGGTGAACCTCAGCGATCTCTTGGTGCATGAGCCGCTGGCCGGCAAGGCCGGCATCGGCCACACCCGCTGGGCCACCCATGGCGCGCCCTCTGTCAGCAACGCCCATCCGCACCGCGCCGGTGCCGTCGCGGTGGTGCACAACGGTATCATCGAAAACTACAAGGAATTGCGCGCAGAGCTTCTGAACTGCGGCATGGAGTTCCGCACCGAGACCGACACCGAAACCGTCGCCCTGATGACGGAACGCTATCTGAAAGAGGGCCACTCTCCGGTGGATGCCGCCTTCAAGACGCTGGACCAGCTGGAGGGCGCCTTTGCGCTGGCCTTCCTGTTTGATGGTGAGGAGAACCTGATCATTGCCGCCCGCAAGGGCTCGCCGCTGGCGATCGGCCACGGCAATGGCGAGATGTTCGTAGGCTCCGACGCCATCGCGCTGGCGCCGCTGACCGACCGGATCACCTATTTGGAAGAAGGCGACCGCGCCGTCGTCACCCGCGCAGGCGCGGAAATCCGCAATGCCCGGGGCGAGCTGGTGAACCGCGAAACCAAGACCATCCAGATCGACGCCACCCAGGTCGACAAGGGCGGCCACAAGCACTTCATGGCCAAGGAAATCGCCGAGCAGCCGCATGTGATCGCCGAGGCAATCCGCCATTATCTGCCGGTCGAGGAAGACGCGGTGCGCCTGCCCGGAGAGGTGGATTTCTCCAATGTCGAGCGGCTGACCATGGTCGCCTGCGGCACTGCCTATTACGCCTGTGTCACCGCGAAATACTGGTTCGAGCAGATCGCCAGGATGCCGGTCGAGGTCGATATCGCCTCGGAGTTCCGCTACCGCGAGCCGCCGATCCCGGGCAATACGCTGGCGCTGTTTGTCTCCCAGTCGGGCGAAACCGCCGACACCCTGGCGGCGCTGCGCTACTGCCAGGAGAAGGCGGACAAGATCCTATCGGTAGTAAACGTCCCCGAAAGCTCCATCGCGCGGGAAAGCGATCTGGCGCTGCCGATCTTTGCAGGGCCGGAAATCGGCGTGGCCTCCACCAAGGCCTTCACCTGCCAGCTGACGGTTCTCTTGTCGCTGGCGCTCAAGGCAGCCTGCGACCGCGGCCACCTTTCGCCCGAGGAAATGGCGGACTACGCCACCGCGATCCGCGGTCTGCCCAATGTGATGTCTGCCGCACTGGAGCAGAACGAGGCGATCCGCCAGGCTGCCCTGAAGGTGAGCGAGGCCCGCGACGTGCTGTTCCTGGGCCGCGGCCTGATGTTCCCGCTGGCGCTGGAAGGTGCGCTTAAGCTCAAGGAAATCAGCTACATCCATGCCGAGGCTTATGCGAGCGGCGAGCTGAAGCACGGCCCCATCGCGCTGATTGACAAGAACATGCCGGTGGTGGTGCTGTCACCCAAGGACACGCTGTTCGACAAATCCGTCTCCAACATGCAGGAAGTCCTAGCCCGCAAGGGCAAGGTGCTGATGATCTCCGACCAGGATGGCATCGACGAGGCCGGCGACGACGTCTGGTGCGCGATCCGGATGCCCCGCATCAAGGAAGCGCTGTCGCCGATCCTCTACGCGATCCCGGCGCAGCTCTTGGCCTATCACACCGCAGTCGCCAAAGGCACTGATGTGGACCAGCCGCGCAACCTGGCGAAATCGGTGACAGTGGAGTGAGCCATGTCCAAGCAGTTCCCGCAGATCGAAGAGGCGCACCGCAGGTTCATTGAAGAGCAGCACATGTTCTTCACCGGCTCCGCCGGGCCGGAGGGCCGTGTGAACATCTCCCCCAAGGGGATGGACTCGCTGCGGGTGCTGGGGCCGGACCGGATCGTCTGGATGAACCTGACCGGCAGCGGCAATGAAACCGCGGGCCACCTGCTGGAGGTGAACCGCATTACCCTGATGTGGTGCTCTTTCACCACCCGCCCGCAAATCCTGCGCGCCTATGGCACCGCCAAGGTGCTGCATTCCGGCGATGAAGGCTGGGAGGATTTGGCCGCCCTGTTCCCCGCCCACCGCAGCGCCCGGCAAATCTTTGATGTTTCGGTCGATCTGGTGCAGACCTCCTGCGGTTATGCGGTGCCCTTCATGGAATACCAGTCCGACCGCGACACCATGCAGAAATGGGTCGACGGCAAGTCGGACGCGGACATCCGCGCCTACTGGGCGGAAAAGAACCAGACCACCCTTGACGGCAAGCCGACCGGCGTGCCGGTGTGACGTCCCAAGCCAAGGAACGACATGCTCGAAACCTATCTTGATGCGCTGAAAGCCCAGGCCGAACCCGGCCGGGCAGAGCAGATGGCTGCCTATCACAAGCAGACACGCGAAGTGCTGGGGGTGCCGAACCCGGCCACCAACGACCTGACAAAGTCCTGGCGTCAGTCCCTAAGCGTGACAGAGCGCGTGGATCTGGCCCGCGCCCTGTGGGACACCGATATCTTCGAGGCCCGCATTGCCGCAGGCAAGCTGCTGACCCAGGCGCGGATCAAGGAGGACCAGGCGGTCTGGGAGCTGCTGCAATCCTGGGTGCCCCAGTTCGACAGCTGGGCCATTGCCGATCATGCCTGCTCTGCCATTTCAAAACGCCTGCTGGCGGACCCTTCCCGGCTTGACACAGTGGAAGCCTGGTCGCAATCGGACCACATGTGGACCCGCCGCGCGGCACTGGTGGCAACCCTGCCCTGGGCCAAGATGAACAATCTGAAACCCGCCGACAGCGCGGCCCGCGAGCGCATTCTGGGCTGGGCTGCGGCTTATGTGCCCGACCGTGACTGGTTCATGCAAAAGGCCGTCGCCTGGTGGCTGCGCGACCTCAGCAAGCACGACGCGGACCGCACCCGCGCGTTTCTGGCGGAACATGGCGGTTCCATGAAGGGGTTTGCCCGCAAGGAAGCGGCGAAGTATTTGAAAGACGCTTAGGCCTGCCATTGGCCGACCCGGCACCCGCCGGGCAGCGCACGCGAACGCCCCAAGCGGGCGGGCGCTTCCCCGGCTTCAAACAACCGCTCAGCCCGCAGGCAGCACCTGCACCTCAGCCAGCTCCGTCAGCGGTAGGCCCAGCGCCCGCATGGCGTCAATTGACAGGCGGCTGCCGCCCGTGGCCTCGCCTGGTATGGGCTTCAGTGTGACAACGGCCTGGGTATTGCGGCTGGACCGGATCAGAGCCTGCTGCTCTGCCGCCACCAGCGGTGTTTCCATCCACATGCCCGGCAGCGAGGGATCGCCCAGCGAGGCCACAGTAGACGCAGCCCCCCGGAAGGACGGCACCGATGGCGCCAGCGGTTCAGCCGCTGCCACATCAACGCCCGGCGCGGGTTGCAGCACCGGGTCCTGCGGCTCAGCCGCAACCGGCACGCCGGATCCGTTCAGAATGGAGGAGTTCAGCTGGATGCCGTTGCAGGCGGCCAGCAGGGAAATTGAAGCAAGGGAAATGACTGTCATACGCATGGGCAAACCCTAGCCAGCCGCGAAACTCTTTGCCAGTCACAAAAGCTGTCCCCCCTTGCCGCGGGCGGTGCCCCGCTTTACCTAGGAGGCATGACGGCTCCGCTTATCGATCCCTTCGCCCGCGCAATCACTTACCTGCGTGTCTCGGTCACCGACCGCTGCGACTTCCGCTGCGTTTATTGCATGTCGGAAAACATGACCTTTCTGCCCAAGAAAGATCTGCTGACGCTGGAGGAACTGGACCGGCTGTGCTCCACCTTCATCCGGCTGGGCGTCGAGAAGCTGCGGATCACCGGCGGCGAGCCGCTGGTGCGGCGCGGCATCATGACCTTCTTCAACGCAATGAGCCGCCATCTGGAAACCGGTGCCCTGCGGGAACTGACGCTGACCACCAATGGCTCGCAGCTGATGAAATACGCCGATGACCTCTACGCCGCCGGGGTGCGCCGGGTGAATATATCGCTCGACACGCTGGACGAACAGAAGTTTGCCGATGTCACCCGCTGGGGCCGCCTGCCGCAGGTGATGAAGGGCATCGATGCGGCGCAGAAGGCGGGCCTCAAGGTCAAGATCAACGCGGTTGCGCTCAAGGGGTTCAACGAAGAGGAACTGCCCCGCATCACCGAATGGTGCGCCGGACGCGGCCTTGACCTCACCTGGATCGAAGTGATGCCGATGGGCGAGGATATCGGTGCCATGGAGCGCATCGGCCAGTACTGGTCGCTGAAGGACGTTCGCAAGGAATACGAAAGCCACTACACCGTCACCGATCTGGCCGAGCGCACCGGCGGCCCGGCGCGTTATGTGCGGCTGGAGGAAACCGGCCAGAAGATCGGTTTCATCACGCCGCTCTCCCATAATTTCTGCGAAAGCTGCAACCGGGTGCGGGTGACCTGCACCGGCGAGATCTACACCTGCCTCGGCCAGGAGGGCAAAGCCGACCTGCGGGCGCCCCTGCGCGCCAATGAGGAAGGCACCGGCGTGCTGGAGGCCGCGATCCGCGCCGCCATCGGCGACAAGCCCCGCGGCCATGATTTCGACTACTCCCGGCAGGAGGCCGGCGGCCAGATGTCCCGCCACATGAGCCACACCGGCGGCTAACTATGTCCGGGACCGCTCCAGCGCGCAGGACGCTGCTCTATTCCCTTTACTGCGGCGCCAGCGCGCTAATTGCCCCCTTTGCCTGGCGCAAGGTCGCAGGCAAGCTGCGCGATTACGGCCTGCCGGAAGAACGGGTGCGCGAACGCCTCGGCCACGCCTCCCTGCCCCGCCCTGCCGGGCGGCTGATCTGGTTCCACGCCGCCTCTGTCGGCGAAAGCCTGTCGGTGCTGACCCTGATTGCCCGCATGGGCGAACAGGCGCCGGATGCAGAATTCCTGATTACCTCCGGCACGCCCACCTCGGCTGAGCTGATCGCCAAACGGATGCCGCCGCGCTGCCGCCACCAGTTCCCGCCGCTGGACACCGCTGCCGCCGTGGACCGCTTCCTCGCCCATTGGCAGCCCGATCTGGGAGTGTTCGTGGAAAGCGAGCTGTGGCCGCAGATGCTGGTGCGCGCCCGCAATATGGGCTGCCCCCTGGTGCTGCTGAACGCGCGTCTTTCGGACCGCTCGGTGGAAGGCTGGACAAAACGCCCGGCCACCGCGCAGTTCATCCTCGACCAGTTTAACCTGCTGGTCACCCAGAACCAGAAAACCGCTGCCAACCTGCAGGCGATGGGGGCCGCACCGGAGCGCATCCGCCCCGGCAGCAACCTCAAGGCAGTGTCAGCGCCGCTGCCGGTCGATCAGGATGCCCTCGCCAAGGCGCGCGGCAGCATCGGCGAGCGCCCCGTCTGGGTCGCTTCCTCCACCCACGACGGCGAGGAGGAAACCGTGCTGGAGGCCCACAAGACGCTGCTGAAGGCGCACCCTGACCTCTGCCTGCTGCTCGCCCCCCGCCATCCGGAACGCGGCGATGCAGTAGAAGCACTGGTCAAGGACGCAGGTCTCAGCTGCGCGCGGCGCAGCAAAGGCGTGCTGCCCGGCACCCAAACGCAAGTCTATCTGGCCGACACCCTGGGCGAGGTCGGCACCTGGTACGCGCTGTCCCCGCTGGTGTTCCTGGGCGGCTCCTTGCGCGAGATCGGCGGCCACAACCCGTTTGAACCGATGCAGGCAGGCGCCGCGGTGGTCACCGGCACCGGGCATTACAATTTCGCCGAGACTTATGCCGAACTGACCGTTCTTGGCGCCGCGGTGGAAGTACAATCTGCTGCGGCGGAGCTGGCGGCGCAGGTTTCGGAATGGCTTGAAAAGCCCGCGGTCTTCCAGGCCGCCCGCGATGCCGCCAAGGCGTTCATCTCGCGGCAGTCGGATCAATTGGACAAGACGGTGGACGCCCTGCTGGCGCTTCTGCCCCGCAAAGGAGGCCAGGATGGCTGAAGTGGACGCCAGCACGGTCGAGGTTATCGCGCCGAACTTCAAGCGCCGCCTGTCCGGCGTCACCTCCACCATCGTGCGGCTGGTGCCGCTGCAACGGCAGCATATCGCCATCGCCACGGCGGGCAGCGGCCTGCCGGGGGACATGCCGCATCTGTCGGCCTCCCAGCTTATCCTGATGGGCCGCAACGGCCCCGCAGGCGCCCGCGTCTGGCACGCCCGGCGCAACGTGGAAATGCTGGGCGGGCTGGCGCTGAAATACCTCTTGGGCAAGCGGCTGAAGCTGTTGTTCACCTCCGCGTCGCAGCGCCACCACTCCGGCTATACCAAGTGGCTGATCTCTCAGATGGACCGGGTGATCGCCACCTCGGCCAAGGGCGCGGCCTACCTTGAGAAACCTGCGCAGGTGGTGCACCACGGGATCAACACCGAAGAATTCTCCCCGCCTGCCGACAAGGCGGCGCTGCGGCGCGCGCTGGGCCTGCCGGAGGATGCGATCCTGATCGGCTGCTACGGCCGCATCCGGGCGCAGAAGGGCACCGACGTTTTTGTCGACGCCATGCTGGAGGTGCTGAAGGCGCATCCGCAAGCGGCTGGCGTCGTGATGGGCCGCGCGACGGAAAAACATGTGGCGTTTGAGAAGGGCCTGCGCGCCAAGGTGGAAGCCGCGGGCCTGTCGGGCCGTCTGCTGTTCCCGCCGGAGGTGCCGGTCTGGGAGGTTTCCCGCTGGTACCAGGCGCTGGATCTTTACGTTGCCCCGCAGCGCTGGGAGGGGTTCGGCCTCACCCCGCTCGAAGCGATGTCTTGCGGCGTGCCGGCCGTGGCGACCCGTGTCGGCGCTTTTGAAGAGCTGATTGCACCGCATGAGACCGGCCTGCTGATCGACCCGGGCGAAACCGGTCAGATGGTGGACGCGATCAACGAGGTCTTGTCCACCGAAGGCCGGCTGGCGCAATGGTCAGAGGCCGCCCGCAAACACGCCATGACCAATTTCGCGCTGGAGAAAGAGGCCGAGACCCTGGTCGCCATCTACCGCGAATTGCTGGAGCACTGACGCCTGCCGCGGCGCAAAACCTGATCCCTCTTCATCTGGCCGGAAATATCCTCGGGGGTGAATTGCGCCGCTGGCGCAAGAGGGGGCAGACAGCCCCCTCCCCGATATCCTTCAGGCCGCAGGCATCCGCTGCTCGACGATCTCCGCCCACCAGCTGCAGCCCGCGGGAATGGCCTCGTCGTTGAAGTTGTACTCCGGGTGATGCACCATCGCGGTGTCGCCGTTGCCCATCAGGATATAGGCGCCGGGGCGCTCCTCCAGCATAAAGGCGAAATCCTCGCCGCCCATCACCAGCGGCGCATCCCCGCAGGAGCCGGACACGCTGGCGGCCACCTTGGCGGCAAACTCGGTCTGCTCCTCGTGGTTCACCATCACCGGATAACCGCGGTGATAGGTGATGTCCGCGGTGCCGCCAAAGGTCGCGGCGATGCCGGTGCATACCTCATTGATCCGCTTTTCGGCCAGGTCGCGCATCTCCTTGGACATGGTGCGCACGGTGCCCTTGATCTGCACCTTCTGCGGGATCACGTTGAACGCCTTGGACGACGTCTCAAACGAAGTCACGGAGACCACGATCTGGTGCACCGGGTCGGCATTGCGCGAAGCGATGGTCTGCAGCGCCAGCACGGCTTGCGCGGCCAGAACGGTGGTGTCGATGGTCTCATGCGGTTTGGCCGCATGGCCGCCGCGGCCTTCGAAGGTGATGTCGAACTGGTCGGTTGCGGCAAAGAAGGATCCCGGGCGGATTGCAAAAGAGCCCAGCGGCTGGCCCGGCCAGTTGTGCAGGCCGTAAACCTCCTGCACGCCCCAGCGGTCCATCAGGCCGTCGTCGCACATCACCTTGGCACCGCCGCCGCCTTCTTCGGCGGGCTGGAAGATCACCACCACGGTGCCGTCGAAATTGCGGGTCTCCGACAGGTACTTGGCGGCGCCCAGCAGCATCGCGGTGTGGCCGTCATGGCCGCAGGCATGCATCGCGCCGGGGGTCTTGGAGGCATAGTCCAGACCAGTCTGCTCATGGATCGGCAGCGCATCCATGTCGGCGCGCAGGCCGATCACCTTGCCGGAGGTGTCCGCCTTGCCCTTGATCACGCCGACCACACCGGTGCGGCCGATGCCGGTCACCACCTCGTCGCAGCCGAATTCCTGCAGCTTCTGAGCCACCAGCGCGCTGGTGCGGTGGGTTTCGAACAGGATTTCCGGGTTTTCGTGGATGTCACGGCGCCAGGCGGTGATTTCATCCTGCAGTTCGGCAAAGCGGTTCTTGACCGGCATTTCTCACTCCTTTGGTTATCTGTTCCCCGCAGCCTCAGGCCGCGGGCATTCTTCGTTCCACCAGCTCGGCAAACCAGCTGCATCCCAGCGGGATCGCCTCGTCGTCAAAGACATAGGCCGGGTGGTGGCACATCTGGGTGTCGCCGTTGCCGAGGAAGATATAGGCGCCGGGGCGCTGCTCCAGCATGTAGGAGAAATCCTCGGACGGCATGATCGGCGGGGTCTCGGCATCGACCTTGGCAGAGACCGCCTGCGCCGCCTCCACTGCATGTGCAGTGCCGTTTTCATCATTGATTGTAACGGGGTAGCCTGGAAGCCACTCGACCTCTGCCGTGGCGCCGAAGGCCGCGGCAGTGCTTTCGGCGACCCGGCGCACCCAGTCCTCGGCCTGAGTGCGGTACTCGGGATCCAGGGTGCGGACGGTTCCTTGCAGTTTGGCGGTATGAGCGATTACGTTCGAAGCGGTGCTGTCGGTCTCAAAGGTGCCGACGGTCAGCACCACGCGTTTGACCGGGTCCACATTGCGCGACACGATGGAATGCAGCGAGACCACGATCTGCGAGGCCGCCAGCGTCGTGTCGATCGCCTCATGCGGGGCGGCGGCGTGGCCGCCCTTGCCGGTGACGGTGATGATGAATTCGTCCGAGGACGCCATCAACGGGCCTGGTCGGATGGCAAATTCGCCCACCGGCAGGCCTGGCATATTGTGCAGGCCATAGACCTCCTGGATGCCCCAGCGGTCCATCAGCCCGTCGTCGCACATCGCCTTGCCGCCGGCGCCGCCCTCCTCGGCCGGCTGGAAGATCAGAACGACCCTGCCGTCAAAATTCCGTGTTTCTGCAAGGTACTTGGCCGCCCCAAGCAGGATCGAGGTGTGGCCGTCATGGCCGCAGGCGTGCATCACGCCGGGCGTCTTGGAGGCATAGTCCACGCCGGAAGCCTCGGGGATCGGCAGCGCATCCATGTCGGCCCGCAGCCCGATGGCGCGGCCCGAGGCATTGGTCTTGCCCTCGATCACCGCCACCACGCCGGTCTGGCCGACACCGGTGGTGATATCGGTGATGCCGAATTCCTTGAGCCGCTCCACCACAAAGGCAGCGGTCTCGTGCACTTCGTACATCAGTTCGGGGTTCTCGTGCAGGTGATGGCGCCAAGCGGTGATCTCCTGGTGCATCTCGGCAAAGCGGTTTTTGGCCGGCATATTCCCCTCCCCTTTTTTGTTTCAGTTCCTGTGCGGCAAACTGTCCGCGAAAAAACTTAGCTTCGCAAGTATCTGGTTCCACGGGGACGCGGCTGAGCCTGCCAGAGAGCCGGCACCATGCGTGCACCCCCTGTGCACCGCCCGTGCATCCCTTGGCATCAATCTGAGCACGAAGCGCGCGGTTTCAAGGCAAAGGGAAATATCCGCTCAGCTTTTCCACCAGCTTGCGCATGAAGTCGTGGCCCGCGTCGAACTGGGCAACAGTGATGTATTCGTTGGGCTGATGCGCCTGCGCAATGTCGCCGGGGCCGCAGATCACCGCAGAGTAGCCCGCCTGCTGGAACTGGCCCGCTTCAGTGCCGTAGCTGACCACATGGGAGCCGTTGTCGCCGGTCACCCGGCGCACCAGCGCCTCGGCCTCGCCGTTTTGTTCCGGCACCAGCCCGGGCACGTCGAAGCGCTTGGACACATCGATGCGGGCTTCCGGATGGATCATCTGCATCTCCGCCTCTACCTCGCGCACCTTGGCGAGATAGGCGGCTTCCCAATCACCGGGGTTTTCTCCCGGCACCACCCGGAAATCCATCATGAAGCGGCAGTCCTTGGCGGTGATGTTATGGGCGGTGCCGCCCTCGATCATGCCGACATGGCAGGTTGTCCAGGGCGGGGTGAACATCGCCTGCACCTCGCCGGGCTCCTTGGCCATGTTTTCGGCATTTTTCTGGTTGGCCCAGTCGATCAGCCTGGCCCCTTGCATGATGGCGCTGACGCCGGTGTGCATGAGGGAGGAATGCACCTCGAACCCGACCACATGGGTGTCATAGCCGGTGCCGCCCTTGTGGCCGGTCACTGCTTGCATCATCGACGGTTCGCCGACGATCACCGCCGACCCCTTGGGCAAAAGGGGCTGCATCGCCTCGATCATCGGCGGCGCACCGGTGCAGCCGATCTCCTCGTCGAAACTCAGCGCCAGTTGCAGCGGGCGTACGACACCTTGGGTATGCGCCTCGACCAAGGCCCAAATCGCGAGGGCATCGAAGCCCTTCATGTCACAGGTGCCGCGGCCGAAGTATTTGCCGTCCTTCTCCACCACCGTGAAGGGATCGGTGTCCCAGGGCTGGCCGTCCACCGGCACCACATCGGTATGGCCCGACAGAACCACGGCGCCCTCTTCCCACGGGCCGACATGGGCAAAAACCGCGGCCTTGTGCGGCTGGTCAGGATCCACCCAGCGGTGGCTTTCGATGCCGTGGGACGACAGATACTCCTGCACCCAATCGACCAGCGGCAGGTTTGTGTCCCGGCTCACGGTCGGGAAGGAGACCAGCTGTTGCATGATCTCCAGCGGCGTCAGTCTGGCAGCCATGATCAGTAGCCGCTGTCGGTGGTCAGCACGAAATGGCCGGGCTCCAGTTCCAGGTACTCCGACGGCTCCGGCTGATAGCCGACCTCGTGAATCGGCGACGGGATCGGTTTGAAGTTCAGTTCCTTCTCGGACTTGCGCTGGCGCGGGTCGGCGATCGGCACCGCCTTCATCAGCGCCTGGGTATAGGCGTGCAGCGGGTTCTCGAAGACACGTTCACGGGGGCCGATTTCCACGATGCGGCCCAGGTACATGACGCCCACCTGATGGCTGACGCGCTCCACCACCGCCATGTCGTGGCTGATGAACAGGAACGACAGGCCCAGTTCCGCCTGCAGTTCCATCATCAGATTCAGCACCTGCGCCTGCACCGACACATCGAGCGCCGAGACCGCCTCGTCCGCGACGATCAGCTTGGGGTTCAAAGCCAGCGCGCGGGCGATGGCGATCCGCTGGCGCTGGCCGCCGGACATCTCGTGCGGGTAGCGGCGCATGAAGCTGCGCGGCAGGTGGACGCGGTCGAACAGGCTGGCAACCCGGTCATGCAGTTCGGAGCCCGAGGCCAGGCCGTAGTTCCGGATCGGTTCCGCCACCTGGTCGATCAGCTGCATCTGCGGGTTCAGGGACGCAAACGGATCCTGAAAGATCATCTGCATGTCCTGGCGCGCCTTGTGCATCTGGGACGGGCTGAATTGCAGCACATCGCGGCCTTCAAAGTTCACCTTGCCCGACAGCGGCTCCACCAGCCGCAGGATCGAGCGCCCGGCAGAGGATTTGCCGCAGCCGGATTCCCCGACCAGCGACAGGGTCTGGCCCTTGAAGACCTTGAAGGACACGTCCTCCACCGCGTGCACGTTGGAGATGGTGCGGCGCAAGAGGCCGCCCTTGACCGGGAAGCGGGTGGTCAGGTTCTGCACGTCCAGAAGCACCTCGTCGGTGCCCTTGATCGGCTCGATCTTCTGGTCCTCAACCCCCATCAGCTTCATCGGCTCGGGGTAATGCTTGCCGCGCATCTCGCCCAGTTTCGGAACCGCCGCCAGCAATGCCTTGGTGTAGTCGTGCTTGGGGTTCTCGAAAATCTCCTCGACGGTGCCTTCCTCGACCTTGTTGCCGCGGAACATGACCACCACGCGGTCGGCCATCTGGGCCACCACCGCCATGTCATGGGTGATGAACATCACCGCGGTGCCGGTCTCGCGCTTCAGCCGGTCCATCAGCGCCAGGATCTCGGCCTGGATGGTCACGTCCAGCGCGGTTGTGGGCTCGTCCGCGATCAATAGCCGCGGCTCGCAGGCCATCGCCATCGCGATCACCACCCGCTGGCGCATGCCGCCGGACAGCTCGTGCGGATACTGCTTGAGGCGGCGTTCCGGTTCCGGAATGCGGACCTGGCGCAACAGCTCAAGCGCCCGCTCTTCCGCCTGGGATTGCGACATCTTTTTGTGGATGCGCAGGCCCTCGGTCAGCTGGCGGCCGACGGTGAACACCGGATTGAGCGCAGTCATCGGCTCCTGGAAGATCATGCCGATCTCGTTGCCGCGAATCTGCTTCATCATCTCCTGTTCGGAGTCCGCGAGATTGGTCTCGCCGCCCTCGCGCCGGTTGAACAGCAGCTCGCCGCCGGCAATCTCGCCGCCGCCGAACTCCACCAGACGCATCAGCGACAGCGAAGAAACCGATTTGCCGGAGCCGGATTCGCCAACGATACAAACGGTTTCGCCGGGGCTCACGTCAAAGGAGACGTTCTCGACGCCGACAACCGGGCCGTCCTTGGTCTGAAACTCCACCCGCAGATTTCTTATGGACGCAATGGCGTTGTCCAGCATGACGGCTCCCTGGTTTTTATTTCTCTGATCCGCCGGAAAAGGCGGCCTCAGGTTTCGGAGTAAACTCTACTTTGCACAAAAAAGCTCATGCAAATTATGCATGAGCGTTTCGAAATTGGAATTTGCATTTTCGCGGCAAAAGGTTTTCGATACCCCTGTGGTTGCCTGCAGGCGGCATGCGCCGGTGCGTCCGGGGCGCCGTCAAAGCTGCTTGCTTTCAGCAGCTTAACGGGGCTTGCAGAGCCCAACGCAACACTTCCGCAGCAATGCGGCAAACCTCCGGGCCTTTTCCGGCCCGGCCAACAAAAAGACACAAAACGTGTCCGACAAGGAGTGTGTGATGAAATTGAAATCCCTATTGATGGGTGCTGTTGCCACGGCTTCGCTGGCGCCTGCGGCCTTTGCCGAGCGCGGCTCCGACGGCCAGGTCAACATCATTTACTGGCAGGCGCCGTCGATCCTGAACCCGTTCCTGTCGAGCGGCACCAAGGATGTGCAGTCGGCATCGCTGGTGATCGAGCCGCTGGCGCGCTACGACCCGCAGGGCAACATGATCCCCTATCTGGCGTCGGAAATCCCGACCGTTGAAAACGGCGGCGTCAGCGAGGACCTCACCTCGATCACCTGGAAGGTCGCGCCGGGCATCAAATGGTCCGACGGCACCGACTTCACCGCCCATGATGTGAAGTTCACCGCAGATTACTGCATGCATCCCGAAGGCGGCTGCGCCCAGCTGACCAAGTTCCAGGGTGTTACAGGCGTCGAGGTGGTGGACGATCTGACCGTCAAGGTCACATTCGACAAGCCGACCCCCTTCCCCTACGGCCCGTTTGTCGGCGGCGAAAGCCCGATCCTGCAGAAGGCCCAGTTCGAAAACTGCATGGGCGCCAAGGCGCCGGAATGCACCGAGGCCAACTTTGGCCCGATCGGCACCGGCCCGTTTGTGGTGGATGAGTTCAAGCCGAACGACGTGATCACCATGTCCGCCAACCAGAACTACCGCGACCCGGCCAAGCCTGCCTTTGCCAAGGTGCTGTTCAAGGGCGGCGGTGACGCAACCGCTGCGGGGCGCGCGGTGATGGAAACCGGCGAGTTCGACTATGCCTGGAACCTGCAGCTGGCGCCGGAAGTGATCGCGCAGATGGAAGCAGGCGGCAAGGGCACGCCGGTTGCCGGCTTCGGCTCGCTGGTGGAACGCATCATGCTGAACCAGACCGACCCGTCGCCGGAGCTGCCGGAGGGCGAGCGCTCCACCGCCAAGCATCCGCACCCGTTCCTGACCGATCCGGCTGTCTACAAGGCAATGTCGATGGCCATCGACCGCCCGCTGCTGGTGGAAATCGGCTATGGCAAGGCCGGCAAGGTCAGCTGCAACTGGGTGCCCGCGCCTGCGGCCTTCGCCTCCGACACCTTTGACTGCTCCACCCAGGACATCGAAGGCGCCAAGGCGATGCTGGAAGAAGCCGGCTACAAGGACACCAACGGCGACGGCGTGCGGGAGACCCCGGACGGCAAGCCGATGAAGATCCTGTACCAGACCTCGACCAACGCCGTCCGCCAGGACTTCCAGGCGCTGATCAAGGAATGGTGGAGCCAGATCGGCATCGAAACCGAGCTGCGCAACATCAACGCCTCCGTCTTCTTCGGCGGCGACCCGGGCTCGCCCGACACCTTCCAGCGCTTCTATGCCGACGTCGAGATGTACGCCAACAACTTCGACGGCACCGACCCGCAGTCCTATCTGGGCAACGGCCTGTGCGACAAGGCGCCGAAGCCGGAATCCCAGTGGCAGGGTGAGAACATCTCGCGCTTCTGCAACGAGGAGTTCGACCAGCTGCACGCCGAGCTGGCCAAAACCGCCGGCCTGGAAGCGCGCGCCGAGATCGGCCGCCGTCTGAACGACATCATGGTCGAAAACGGCGGCATGATCCCGCTGGTGCACCGCGGCCGCCTGTCGGCGCATTCCAACACCCTGGGCGGTGTCGACCTGAACGTCTGGGACAGCGAGCTGTGGAACGCAGCCGACTGGTACCGCATCAAGTAAGCACTGCTTGCTTCCCCGGGGCCCCGGCGCGACGCCGGGGCCCCTTGCCATCTGCAGGGGCTGCCACCGGCTGCTGCGCATGGCCTGGACGCGGGGCTCCCGCCCTGCCTGTTCCGATTTCAATACAAGTTGCAAAGGCGCTTAGCAGATGCTGACCTTTACAATCCGGCGGCTGATCCTGGCAGTTCCGACACTGCTGTTCATCAGCCTCGTGATCTTCCTGCTCCTGGAGCTCGCCCCCGGCGACCCGATGGCGCAGGTTCCCCTGACCGTCCCCGCCGAAGTCAAAGAAAAGATGCGCCTGGCCCTGGGCCTGGGCGAGCCGATGCATATCCGGTTCTGGAAATGGCTGGTGCAGTTCTTCTGGATCGAGCCGCAGGTGCTGATCGACAATATCTTCGGCACCAGCCTCGCCGAAGGCCAGCTGCGGGTGATCTCCTGGCAGACCCGCTCGCCGGTGATGGACATCGTGGTCCAGCGCATCCCGCAGACCCTGTGGGTGGTCGGCACCGCCTATGTGGTCGCCATCCTGATCGCGCTGCCGATAGGCATCTATTCCGCCTACCGCCAGTACAGCTGGTTCGACCAGATGGGCACCTTCGTGTCGATGGTCGGCTTCTCGGTGCCGCCGTTCTTCTCGGGCGTGCTGGTCATCGTGATCTTCTCGGTGCAGCTGGGCTGGTTCCCGTCGATCTATGACACCACCCATGTGGTCGACAGCTGGGACGCCTTTGTCTACCAGCTGAAGCAGATGATCATGCCGGTGATGGTGCTGGCGCTGCAGATCACCGCCCAGCTCTCCCGCTTCATGCGCGCCTCGATGCTGGACAACCTCAATCAGGATTACGTCCGCACCGCCCGCGCCAAGGGCCTCAGCGAATATGTGGTGGTGATGGTCCACGTGCTCAGGAACTCGATGATCCCGGTGGTTACCGTGATCGCGCTTGGCATCCCGTCGATCTTCGGCGGCGCCATCATCACTGAGCAGGTGTTCAAGGTGAACGGCATCGGCCAGCTGCTGATCGGCGCCATCCAGGCCAACGACCTGCCGATGGTGCAGACGCTCACCTTCATCTTTGCGGTGCTGATCGTGCTGTTCAACCTGATCGCCGACGTGCTGTACGGCATTCTTGACCCGAGGATCCGCTATGACTGACAAGGAACGCTTTGTGCCCGATGAAGGCATGGCTCCGGCCTCAACCGCGGTTCCCGCCGCCGGGCAGATGGAGGAGCTGCACCAGCCGCCGCGCAGCCAGTGGCTGGACGTCTGGGACCAGTTCAAATCCCACCGCGGCGCGCTGATGGGCGGGGCGCTGTTCCTGCTGATCATCCTGGCCGTCTATGCCGGCCCGCTGGTGTGGGATCTGGAAGCCACCAAGATCGACATCCGCGCCCGCAACCAGGGCCCCAGCTGGGCGCATCCCTTCGGCACCGACCAGCTGGGCCGCGACATGCTGGCCCGGATGATGGCGGGCGGCGCGACTTCGGTCTCCGTCGGCCTGACGGCGATGCTGCTGGCACTGTTCCTCGGCTCCTTCATCGGGGTGATGGCCGGCTTCTTCAAGAAGCTGGACGGGCCGCTGATGCGCCTCACCGACCTGTTCCTGGCGCTGCCGCTCTTGCCGCTGCTGCTGGTGATGATGCTGCTGTTCCGCGAGCCGCTGAACGCCGCCTTCGGGCCGGAACAGGGGATCTTCATCCTGATCGTGATTTCCATCGGCGTGACCAGCTGGATGCCCACCGCACGGATCGTGCGCGGCGACGTGCTGGCGCTGAAGGAGCGCGAGTTCGTGATGGCGGCGCGTTCCATCGGCACCACCAACCAGAAACTGATCACCCGGCACATCCTGCCCAACGTGCTGTCGCCGATCATGGTCTCGGCCACGCTGGGGATCGCCACCGCGATCATCACCGAGTCGTCGCTCTCCTTCCTCGGCCTCGGCTTCCCGCCGGATTTCCCGACCTGGGGGCGGCTGCTGTTCGATGCCACCGATTACCTGCAGCAGTATCCTGAGCGGGTGTTCTGGCCCGGCATGGCGATCTCACTGACGGTGCTGAGCGTGAACTACCTGGGCGATGGCCTGCGCGACGCGCTGGATCCGCGGATCCGGGGCCGCTGAGCGGAACACGCAGAAACGATAAAGGGCCGCCCCGCCGGGCGGCCCTTTCCTTTTGCACCTGCGCGGCGCGGCTCAGCGCAGCTTGCGCCGGATCCGCTGGATGCCCAGCCAGACCAGCCCGATCACCGGCAGGGTGACAGCGGCGATCAGCACCTTCCGGGACATCCCGTAGCGTTCGGCCAGCGGAAACAGAAAGTCGGAGACCAGCGCCACCGCGTAATAGCTGACGGCCACCACCGACAGCCCCTCCACCGTGTGCTGCAGCCTGAGCGCAATGTCGGCGCGCCGGTCCATGCTGGCCAAGAGCGCCTGGTTCTGCGCCGACCGCTCCACATCCACCCGCGTCCGGAGCAGCTCCCCTGCCCGGCGCGCCCGGCTGGCGAGGGTATCCAGCCGCTTCTCGGTGGAGTTCACCGTCCGCATCGCAGGCTCGAACCGCCGCAGCATGAATTCGGCAAAGGTCTGGAAGCCCTCGTGGCGTTCCTCTCGCAACAGGCTGATGCGCTGGCTGACCAGCGCGTCATAGGCGCCGGTGGCCCCGAAGCGGAATGCGGACTGCGCCGCCTTCGCCTCCAGCTCAGCCGACACCGCCAGCAGCTGGGTCAGGATCTCCTCGGCCGGTTTGGTGCCGGTGGTCATCTCCGCCATCATCTCGCTGAGACGGGTGTCCAGTTTCCCAATCACCGGCGTCAGCCCGCGGGCGCGGGAAAACCCAAGCATCGACATCGCCCGGTAGGTCTCGATCTCGCACAGCCGCTGCACCACCCGGCCGACCCGCTGGCTGCCGGTGCCCGGGTTCGGGAAAATGGCAAAGCGCACGTGGCCGGCCGGGTCGATGCGGAAGTCCCCGGCCACCACGGCGCTGTCGTCCAGCACCTGCGACACCGCCAGGCTTTCCGGCACGAACCAGTCATGCAAAGCCGCCTTCAGCTGATCCGGCTCCGTGCGCGGCACCACCCGGATCAGCGCCGAGGTGATCCGCTGGCCCGGCGCCTCCGCCAGCCAGTCGGCCGGGAAGACGTCGAAATCCGCCGGATCGAAGGCCCGCGCGCTGACCCCGTCATAATAGACGGTGTAGCTGACAAACTCGGTATGCTGCTCCCATTTGACCATGTGCCGCCCGATCTGCGCGGTATGGTGGGTCGCCCCCGGCTGGGGGTGCGGCGCGCCGTGCCGGTCCAGGAGCTGGATCAGATGCTGCATGTCCTGCATGCGGTCGCGGTGCACCGCCTCCTGCGGCTGTTTCACAGCTAGGTAGACCACCGTGCAAGGGCTGGTCATGGTCGGGAACGGGCGGGCGTGCAGCTCATTGGTCAGCTGGTAACGCAGCGGGTGATCCTGGATCGGCGGCATTCTTGGTCTCCGGGGCAATGCCGCGGACGATACTCTGGCCAAGGAAATATGTACAGAAATGTTTTATTTCAACACGTTAGCGGAATGCAACGGTATACACTTCCCCTGCACCGGCCCGGCCTGACAGAAGATCCGGAACAAAAAAGGCGCCCCGGATGGAGCGCCTTTTCACATAGGGTGAGGATCCGCTTACTGGACCAGGCCCAGCAGCGTATCGAGGCTGGCTTTCGCGTCGCCGTAGAACATGCGGGTGTTTTCCTTGAAGAACAGGGGGTTCTCGATGCCGGAATACCCCGTGCCCTGGCCGCGTTTGGAGACAAACACCTGTTTCGCCTTCCAGCATTCCAGCACCGGCATGCCGGCGATCGGCGAGTTGGGGTCTTCCTGGGCGGCCGGGTTGACGATGTCGTTGGAGCCGATCACGATCGCCACATCGGTCTGCGGGAAGTCCTCGTTGATCTCGTCCATTTCCAGGACGATGTCGTAGGGCACCTTGGCCTCGGCCAAGAGCACGTTCATGTGGCCCGGCAGGCGGCCTGCGACCGGGTGGATGGCAAAGCGCACCTCCTTGCCCTTGGCCCGCAGGCGGCGGGTCAGTTCGGCGACG